>DASVSX010000052.1:0-6643 GCA_036387875.1 Allosphingosinicella sp.
GCTTGGTCTTGTTGTTGGCGTGGGAAACGTTGTGGCCCACCTGCCGGCCCTTGCCGGTCAGCTCGCAAATGCGCGACATGATCTCTCGTCCTGATTTGAAGCGAGGCCGTAAGACGGTCCCGGAAAGCCGGGGCGGATAGCCGCGCACGGCGCTTTCGTCAACCTGAAGCTGGAAGCGGCCTCCACGAAAGGTCGTTGCGGACCCACGATCGAATAGCGTAGCCAAGGGCCAGGAGGAAGCTGATCCATGTTACGCGCTGTCCTGTTGCTCGTCGCCCTCGTCATCCTGCTCGTCATCGGCGCCGTCTGGCTCGGCCTGCTCGACCTCAACCAGACCCAGAATGCCCAGGCGCCGAGGTTCGAGGTGAAGGTCAACCCGGTCGAGGTGGGCACAACCACGAAGAACGTCCAGGTCGAGGTGCCGAGGGTCAGCGTCGGCGGAAGCGAGCAGGGCAACCAGCAATAGGAACGTCATCGCGAGCCTTCGACGCCGCCTGGGCCGGCGCTCAGCATGAACTGCGAAGCACCCGGTGCTGCGCGGCCGCTCAGTGGATTGCTTCGTCGCTTCGCTCCTCGCAATGACGGGCCCATGACCGCAGCTTTCTCCGAACCGATGCGCCGGGCGCTGGACGAGGCGCGCGCCGCCGCCGCGGCCGGCGAGGTGCCGGTCGGGGCGGTGGTGACCCGGGCGGGGGCGATCGTCGCCTCCGGACGCAACCGGATGCGACTCGACAACGACCCCACCGCCCATGCCGAGATGGTGGCGATTCGCGCCGCCGCGGCCGCGCTGGGCACGTCCCGACTCGACGGCTGCGACCTGTGGGTGACCCTGGAGCCCTGCGCGATGTGCGCTGGAGCCATGGCCCTGGCGCGGCTGTCGCGCCTCTATTTCGCCGCGCCCGACCCGAAGGGCGGCGCGGTGCTGCACGGGCCGAGGCTCTTCGCCCAGCCCACCTGCCATCACTCGCCCGAAGTCTATTCGGGCATAAGGGAGGAGGAGGCGGGCGAGATGCTCAAGGCCTTCTTCAGGGAGCGGCGTTAACACGTCATCCCGGCGAAAGCCGGGATCTCGGGGAGGCCCGCCGAGACTTCTCGACCCGAGGTCCCGGCTTTCGCCGGGATGACGATGAACCGCTTGTGGCGGCGAAAGCTTCCCGGCTAAGAGCCTTGGGCGCCATGCCGCCCGTTTCCCCCTTGCCGCCATTCCCTTGGTTCGACGTCGTCGTCATCCTGATGCTGATCGCGCTCAACGGCGTGTTCGCGATGGCGGAGATGGCGATCGTCTCGTCGCGCAAGCCGCGGCTCCACGCGATGGCGAAATCCGGCCGGTGGGGAGCCCAGACCGCATTGGACCTTGCCGCCGATCCCGGCCGCTTCCTCTCCACGGTCCAGATCGGGATCACCCTGATCGGGATCCTCGCCGGCGCCTATTCGGGCGCAAGCCTCGGGGGGCCGGTCGGAGCCCGGCTCGCCCCGCTCGGGCTCGCTCCGGAATCGGCGGCCACCCTCGGCTTCGTCATCGTCATCTTCGTCACCACCTACGCCTCGCTGGTGATCGGCGAGCTCGTCCCAAAGCAGTTCGCTTTGCGGTCGCCCGAGCCGATCGCCGCCGTCATCGCTCCGCCGATGCTGTGGACCTCGAAGGCAACGGCGCCGCTCGTCTGGCTGCTCGACGGCACCAGTGCGCTTATCTTCCGCCTGCTCAGGCTGCGCCGCGACAATGCCGACAAGGTGACCGCGGAGGAGCTTCACCTGGTGGTCGCGGAGGCGCACCACGCGGGAGTCCTCGAGGAATATGAGCGGGCGATCATCTCTGGCGTCGTCCGGCTCGCCGACCGGCCGGCGCGGGAGGTGATGACCCCGCGAACCGAGGTCGACTGGATCGACGCACAGGCGAGCCCGGAAGAAATCCGCCGGACCCTGCTCGAGACTCCGCACAGCCGGATCCCGGTGGCCGAAGGCTCGGTCGACAAGCTGATCGGAATCGTCCGGGCGCGCGACCTCGTCGCCGCTTTGATCGAGGAGCGGCCGCTGGATATGCGCGCACTGAGCTGCGAGGCGCCGGTCGTCCCCGACCAGATGGACGCGATGGACGCGCTCGCGGTGCTTCGCTCAAGCGAGACCCGAATGGCCTTCGTCCATGACGAATACGGCCATTTCGAAGGGATCGTGACCTCCGCCGATCTGCTCAACGCCATTTCCGGAGTTCTCGCCGGCGGGTTCGAGGGCGGGCCGGAATCGCCCCTGGTCGAGCGCGAGGACGGAAGCTGGTGGGTGTCGGGCTCGCTCTCCGCCGACGCTCTGTCCGACCGGCTCGGGATCGGCCTTCCCGAGGATCGCGACTATGCGACGACGGCCGGCTTCGCATTGTCGGTCCTCAAGCATATCCCCGAAGTCGGCGAGCGCTTCGCCTTCGGCGGCTGGCAGTTCGAGATCGTCGACATGGACGGCTTCAAGATCGACAAGCTGCTCGCCAGCGAAGTGGTGAGGAAGCGGCGGGGAGGTAGCCGATAATTCCTCCCCGTGATTCGCGGGGAGGGGGGCCGCGCGAAGCGCGGTGGAGGGGCCTTGGCCGACTCCGAAGAACCCCTCCACCAGGCTTCGCCTGGTCCCCCTCCCCGAGAAATCTCGGGGAGGATTTTCAGCCGCCCAGCTTGCCGAACGTCGCTTCGAAGCCGTCCTTGTCGCCGCGCTCCAGGTAGCGCGCCTGCTCGACGACGCGGTCGCGGGCGAGCCTGCCCTCGAACGCGCCCATGCGCTTGTCGAGCAGCGCGACCTCGGTCTCCGTCAGGCCGGCGAGCTGGTCGAAGCGGGTAATCCCGAATTCGTTGAGCTGAGCGGCCATCTTGGGCCCGACCCCCTTCATCAGCCGCAAATCGTCGGGCGGCCCGCCGGGCCCGGGGATGTCGGGATGGGCGTCGACCCCGAGGATCTCGCCGGCGACGTCCCTGGTGGCCGCTGAGAACTCGTCCTGAAGGCCGTTGCCCTCGGGCCCGTCCGCTCGGGCGTCGGACGTCAGGTTCGCTTCGCCGCCGCTCCTCCGGAAGGCCCAGAGCGCCACCGCGAGGCCGATCAGCAAGGCGATGACGACGAGAATGAGATTGTCTTGAACGACGGTCCACATATTCGGTCAGGTCCTTCTTCGAATCAGGCGAAGCCCTCGCGCCGCCGCCGGCCCCAGACGAGCCAGCCGAGGCCGAGGCCGATGAGATAGGCGAGGGCGGCGAGGCCCATGACCTCGAGCAGCAGCGGCACGATCCTCCGTCCGGCGCCGGGCTCGTCCGCCCAGCGCACGTCCGATATGCCTTCGACGTCGCGGGCATAGTCGCTGACGCCTTTCTGGCTTCCGAGGCCTTCGCGCTGGAGGTCGTTGGCGGGCCCGCTCAGTGTCGCCGCGCGGGCGAGCGGGTCGCGCGACAGCCTCACTTGGATGCCGGGCAGCTCCGATCTCGCTATCTCTCGCCTGGCCTCGCCTTCGAGCCGGTCGATCAGCCGCCCGCCATGGCCGAGGGGCGCGTGCCAGATCCACGCGGCGGCGAGCGCGAGGAAGAGACCGGTTGTCGCTTTGAGGACGGGCGGCATGAGCCCCCCATTTCCCTAAATCGCGCGCCGCGCAAGCTCTTGAGTCGCGTTCCGGGGCGGGCCCCGCCCGCCGTCCAGTCCTCCCGTCAAAATTCGGTGTCAGGCACCGATTTTTAAGTCGTTGAAAAGCTTGGGGTCACTCAATCGGGATAGGTCAGGCACCGAATTACAGCAGCGGCGCCTTGAGCTCCATCGAGACTCCGGCGGCGGCGGCGACCGCTTCGGCCCAGATCGCGACCTTCTCGATCTCGTCCGCATGGGTCTGCGCCGCGTCGCGCTGCTCGGCGAGGCGATCCTCGGCGCCGAAGCCGGTATTGGACTTGGAGTGGCTGGTGAAGGCGGGACCGGCGAGGACCCGTGCGATCGCCTGCTCGTCGAGGCCGAGGCCGAAAAGGTCCGACAGCCGCTCCATCGCCTCGCCCGGTCGGGCCATCAGGGCGGCGCTGTCGAGCGTCCGCACCCGCGCCTCGCCGAACCTTTCGACCAGCCGGGCGAAGACGTCCTGCTGGGCCAGCCAGCCCGCCGCCGCGACCTGGAGATCGGTGAGGTCGAGATAATGCTGCTCCCCGAGGCCGAGGTCGACGATCCCGTCACGCAGCTGGCCGATGAACAGCTCGCGCACCCATCGCCGCCCCCAAAGCCCCTTGCGGGCGATCGAGCGGAGGAAATCGGGAAGCGGGGCGTAGAGCAGGAGCGCGCCGGATCGCGGCCTCAGCCCGAGCATTGCCGCTGCCATGCCGTTGAGGACGTTGGAGGGCTTCACGACGACGGCTTCGCCCGGGGCAAAGGGCTGAGCGAGAAGGGTGAGGGTCGAATCCAGTATCGCACCAAGTTGCCGGGGGTCGGCGCCGCGTCTTGTCCAGCCGACCATGTCGTTCAGGATCAAGGGCTCCTTGAGACCCATCGACACGCCTTCGATGTCGAAGGCCCGGGCGAGGACGGTCGAGCAGCAATAAGCCGAATGGAAGATGAAGTGCAGCGGCGCGGGCGGCCCGGCCGCGGCGGCGACGTCGCTTCGCCTCAGCACCAGCCTCGCCGCCCCGGCGGGGATATATTCGTCGGTGATGAAGGTGACGGCGCGATGCTCTTCGCGGGTCAGCCGGACGAAATGAACGAGGTCCCGGCTTTCGTCGTAGCGGTTGGGCAGCCACGTCGCGTCCGTGGCGATCGCGGTGAGCTCGGGCGTCGGCGCCATCAGCCTTTCCCGCCGGAGCGGGCGATCTCCCGCCAGCCGATGTCGCTTCGGCAGAAGCCGGAGGGGAAGCGGATCCGGCCGACCGCCCCATAGGCCCGGCCGCGCGCCTCGGCGACCGATCCGCCGGCCGCGGTAACCCCCAGGACCCGGCCGCCGCGCGCCACCAGCCGGTCGCCATCCAGCGCCGTGCCGGCCTGGAAGACCTTCACGCCCTCTTCCGCGGCCCGGTCCAGCCCCTCGATCGATCCGCCCGTCTCCGGCGTGTCCGGATAGCCGTTCGCCGCCATCACCACGGCCAGAGCCGCGCCTTCCGAGAAGCGGGGCGGCTCCGCCTCGGCGAGGCGGCCGCGGGCGACGGCGTACATCAGCTCGAGCAGGTCGCTTTCCAGCCGCATCATCAGGGCCTGGCATTCGGGATCGCCGAAGCGGACGTTGTATTCGATCAGCTTGGGGCCCTCGGCCGTCAGCATCAGCCCGGCATAGAGGATCCCCGAATAAGGCGTTCCCTGGGCTGCGAGGGCCTCGACGGTGGGCCGGACGATCTCGTCCATCGCCCTTCCCTCGAGCTCGGGAGTCAGGACGGCGGCGGGGCTGTAGGCGCCCATCCCGCCGGTGTTCGGGCCGGTGTCGCCGTCGCCGACCCTTTTGTGGTCCTGGGCGGAGCCGAACGGAAGGACGGTGATGCCGTCGGTGAGCGCGAAGAAGCTTGCTTCCTCTCCTTCGAGGAATTCCTCGATGACGATCGCGCTCCCGGCGCTCCCGAAGCTTCCGTCGAACATGGTGTCGAGCGCCGCCTCCGCTTCCCCGCGGGTCGCGCAGATGATCACGCCCTTGCCGGCCGCGAGGCCGTCGGCCTTGACCACGAGCGGCGCATTGAAATCCTCGAGCGCCGCCTCGGCGGCGAGCCTGTCGGACGCCCTCGCGTAGCGCGCCGTGGGAATTCCGTGCTTCGCGCACAGGTCCTTGGTGAAGCCCTTCGAGCCTTCGAGCCGGGCCGGCGCCCGGTTCGGGCCGAACACGCAAAAGCCCATCGTCCGAAGATTGTCTGCGAGCCCGTCGACCAGAGGCGCTTCCGGCCCGATGACGATGAGCTCGACCGAATTTTTGAGGCAGAAATCGACCGTCGAGCGGTGGTCGGCGGGGTCGATCCCCACTATCTGGGCGTGCTCGGCGATCCCGGGATTGCCCGGCGCGGCGAACAGCTTGCCGAGGCGTTCCGATTGCGCGAGCTTCCAGGCGAGCGCATGTTCGCGGCCGCCGGAGCCGAGTAGCAGGACATTCATGGACAGAAACGACCCTCTTGCCGAAACCGGGCTGTTAGCAACGGAAAGGCCGGGCGACAACGCATCCGCCCTTTCGGTGTCCGAGCTGTCCCTGCGGCTGAAGCGCACGGTGGAAGACGCCTTCGGCTTCGTGAGGGTGCGCGGCGAGATCAGCGGCTGGAAGCGCGCCGCCTCGGGCCATTGCTATCTCTGCCTCAAGGACGAGAAAGCGGTGATCGACGGAGTGCTTTGGAAGGTGACCGCCGCCTCGCTTCCCTTCCGTCCCGAGGACGGGATCGAGGTGGTCGCGACCGGCAAGCTCACCACCTATCCCGGCCGCTCCAAATATCAGATCGTGGTCGATCGGCTGGAGCTGGCCGGGCAGGGTGCGTTGATGGCGCTGCTCGACAAGCGGCGGCGGGCGCTCGCGGCGGAACGGCTGTTCGATGCCGACCGCAAGCAGCTGCTGCCCTTCCTGCCGCGCACCATCGGCGTGGTGACCTCCCCCACCGGCGCGGTGATCCGCGACATCCTGCATCGTCTCGCCGATCGCTGCCCCACCCATGTCCTCGTCTGGCCGGTGGCGGTGCAAGGGGAGGGGGCC
>DASVSX010000053.1:0-2011 GCA_036387875.1 Allosphingosinicella sp.
GGTGGCGCGCTTCAGGATCGAGCGCTCGTCGTCGGCGTCCTTCCTGAGGCGGTCCTTCTCCTCGGCCTGGATGGCGCGGGTACGGTCGTCGATGTCGATCCCGTGGCGGTTGAACACCCGGACCTCGACCACCGTGCCGGAGACGCCCGGGGGCAGCCTCAGCGAGGTGTCGCGCACGTCCGACGCCTTCTCGCCGAAGATGGCCCTGAGGAGCTTCTCCTCCGGAGTCATCGGGCTCTCGCCCTTGGGCGTGATCTTGCCGCACAGGATGTCGCCCGGCTCGACCTCGGCGCCGATATAGACGATCCCCGCCTCGTCGAGGTTGCGAAGCGCTTCCTCGCCCACATTCGGGATGTCGCGGGTGATGTCCTCCGGCCCGAGCTTGGTGTCGCGGGCCATCACCTCGAACTCCTCGATGTGGATCGAGGTGAAGACGTCGTCCTTCACGATCCGCTCGGAGATGAGGATGCTGTCCTCGAAGTTATAGCCGTTCCAGGGCATGAACGCGACCAGCACGTTCCGGCCGAGGGCGAGCTCGCCCATGTCGGTCGAGGGGCCGTCGGCGATGACGTCGCCGGCATTGACCAGGTCGCCCACCTTCACCAGCGGACGCTGGTTGATGCAGGTGTTCTGGTTGGAACGCTGGAACTTCATCAAGGTGTAGATGTCGACTCCGGACTTGCCGGCCTCGACGTCCCCGGTCGCCCGGACGACGATGCGAGCCGCGTCGACCTGGTCGACGACGCCCGTCCGCCGGGCGGCGATGGCCGCTCCGGAATCGCGGGCCACCGTCTCCTCCATGCCGGTGCCGACCAGCGGCGCCTCGGCGCGGATCAGGGGCACCGCCTGGCGCTGCATGTTCGAGCCCATCAGGGCGCGGTTGGCGTCGTCGTTCTCGAGGAACGGGATCAGCGAGGCCGCGACGGAGACGAGCTGCTTGGGGCTGACGTCCATCAGGGTGATCTGGTCGCGCGGCGCCATCAGGAAATCGCCGGCCCGGCGCGACGAGACGATCTCCTCACCGAAGCTCTTGTCGTCGGTCAGTTCGGCATTGGCCTGGGCGATCGTGTGCTTGGCCTCCTCCATCGCCGACAGATAGACGACGTCGTCGGTCACCTTGTTGTCGACGACCTTGCGGTACGGGGTCTCGATGAAGCCGTATTTGTTGACCCGGCTGAAGCTGGCGAGCGAGTTGATCAGGCCGATGTTCGGCCCTTCCGGAGTCTCGATCGGGCAGATGCGGCCATAATGGGTCGGGTGAACGTCGCGGACCTCGAAGCCCGCGCGCTCGCGGGTGAGGCCGCCCGGCCCGAGCGCCGACACGCGGCGCTTGTGGGTGACTTCCGACAGCGGGTTGGTCTGGTCCATGAACTGCGACAGCTGCGAGGAGCCGAAGAACTCGCGGACCGCGGCCACCGCCGGCTTAGCGTTGATGAGGTCGTTGGGCATCACGGTCGAGACGTCGACCGAGCTCATCCGCTCCTTAACGGCGCGCTCCATGCGAAGCAGGCCGACTCGATACTGGTTCTCTAGAAGCTCGCCGACCGAGCGGACGCGCCGGTTGCCGAGATTGTCGATGTCGTCGATCTCGCCCTTGCCGTCCTTCAGGCCGACGAGGGTCTTCACGACCGCGACGATGTCCTCCTTGCGAAGGGTCGTCACCGTGTCCTCGACGTCGAGGTCGAGGCGCATGTTCAATTTCACCCGGCCGACGGCCGAGAGGTCGTAGCGCTCCGGATCGAAGAACAGGCCGCCGAACAGCGCCTCCGCGGTCTCCTTCGTCGGCGGCTCGCCGGGGCGCATGACCCTGTAGATGTCGGCGAGGGCCTGGTCGCGGTCCTCGGACTTGTCGGCCTTCAGCGTGTTGCGCATCCAGGCGCCGGTCGAGACATGGTCGATGTCGAGAAGCTCGATCCGGTCGATCCCGGCCTGGTCGAGGCGCTCGAGATTCTCGGAGCTGATCTCGTCGCCGGCCTCGACATAGATCTCGCCGGTCTTGTCGTTGACGAGG
>DASVSX010000054.1:0-23451 GCA_036387875.1 Allosphingosinicella sp.
AAGATGACTTTGCGCGAGCTGGTCGTCGCCTATTTCCAATACCCCGCGATCATCGCCTATCTGGCTTTGTCCGCGGCCGCCGCCGCCTTCTACGCCGCCCGCCCGGCCCCGCTCGCCCCGACCCTGGTCTCGATCGGGGTCGCGACCCTCATCTACCCGTTCGTCTGGTACATGCTCCACCGCTTCGTCCTTCACAGCAAGTGGATGTGGAAGTCGCGACTTCTCGCCCCGACCTGGAAGCGCATCCATTACGACCACCACCAGGATCCGAACCATCTCGAGGTCCTGTTCGGGGCCCTCCACACCACGCTCCCGACCATCGCGGTCGCGACCCTCCCCATCGGCTACGCCATAGGCAGCCCCTGGGGCCAGGAAGCCGCCTGGGGCGCCGCCGCCGCCGCGTTTGGGACGGGGTTGGGGACGACTTGCTTCTACGAGTTCGTGCACTGCATCCAGCACCTCGCCTACAAGCCCAAGCGCAAGTGGCTGGCGGAGATGAAGAAGCGCCACATGGCCCACCATTTCCACGACGAGAACGGCAATTACGGGATCACGAGCTTCCTGTGGGACCGGGCGTTCGGGACTTTTTATGATCGGCCGGAGCGGCCCAACAAAAGCCCCACCGTCTTCAACCTCGGGTACACCGAAGAGGTCGCCAAGCTGTATCCCCACGTAGCGGAACTGTCGGGCGGCGTGGCCAAAGGCCATCCGCGGGAGCGGATCAAGGGCTGAGGGTGGTCCACTTCAAATAAGCCTGAGCTGAGCCTGTCGAAGGAAAGCCCGACGCTGTTCAGCCTCCGACATACCGGGGAGTTTGGCTCACTTTGTCGCATGCTGGCGAGGCTGAGCGGGGGCGTGGGGACCCATAACCCGCGCGACTGGGTGCGTGCGAGCTTGCGGAGTAGTAATATCAGACTAATCGATTTTAGATAAATCCACAGTCTGTCTTCAACATATCCGCGACTTGGCTTCGTTCCCGGCGCGCTTAGACTCCCTCGTTCGAGGGATATTTTGGCAGCACCCATTCCAGCTCGCCCGTACTATATGATCAAGCTGCTCGACGTCCTCCGAGCGCTTGGCGGAGTGGCGCATCGCTCCACTGTTTTTGAGTACATGATTAGCGAAGGGACTGCGCGTCAAGTGGATCTGGATGTGGTCCAGACCGACGGAGGCACGCGTTTCAAAAAGCACGTCGATTTTTCCCGTAAGGAGCTGTTTGACGGAGGCCTTATCGGTGACGCGGGTGCTGGACTATGGCTCCTGACGTCATCGGGCGAGGATACCATTCTCACTCATGCTTCAGCCAATCAGATTGTAGCTCTAAACCGGGCGCTGCGGCCCTTGCGGAGGGTGCAGCAGAAGGAAGCAAGCCGCAGAGCGAAAATACGACGGTTTGCTAGTGGTCCCACAACGGGGCCAAAGCCCGCTGCTTGGTCCGGTCAGGTGAGCAGAGACAATCTGCAGCCGGCGGTCACGTACGTCCTGCGATGGGGCGAAACGGACGTTTGGAAGGTCGGGCACACTATCGATATCGATAAGCGCGTATCACAGGTGAACAAGCATATTCCTGTGGAAGTGCTCGGAATTAGTTGGTGTCTTATTACCACGCGAAGGTGGGAAAACAGTATCCTCGCTCATGCAATGGAGCAGGAGGTTTTCCGATTGATCGACCCTTCACGTTCGCTGGGCGAGCGTTTGAGATGCAGCGGAAGCTGTCTCATTCCCGCCTGGGACGAGGCCCAAACGATAGTAGCACGATCACTGTCCTCCCCGAACAGCAAGTCCTATCGGCGAGACACGTTTCGTTCTTAACAAAAAAGGCTAGCAAGCGATTGCGAATCCGGTGACATAGGGTTCATGGACAAGCGCTCGCTCTTGAATGCTCTGCTAAGCGCAGAGACCGTTGCTCAAGTTGAAGCGGCAATCGCGTCATTCCTCGAAGGGAAAGAGCTATCCCTCTCCTATATCGCCGTGGGCAGGCGTCCCAACAATCGAGGAGCCATCGAGGTTGCCACGGATCCGGGTCGTTCTCTAATCGAAAGAGTAACGAATGCCCATGACGCACTCTTAGAACTCGAGCATGAACTACATAGCGGGACCCCGTCGTGTAAATCTCCCCGTGAGGCCGCTGGTGCTTGGCTGGGTGTTCCAGAAAAAGAGGGGCTAGCTGGTCTCAGCAATAAGCAGCGGCAAGACTTGGCCATCAACACGGTGGTCCGGCTGGAGGCAGGGGAGGGCACGCAGTCTCGACTGGTCTCGGTAATCGACAGAGGCATTGGCATAGAACCGGAGCGGCTTGAAGGTACAATTCTTAGTCTCAACGAAAGCAATAAAATTCAGAAGCACTATCTTGCAGGCACCTATGGGCAAGGTGGCTCCAGCACCTTCGCATTCTGCAAGTACGTGGTGATTGTCTCAAGACGTGAGGGCTCAAGCCATATCGGCTTCACTGTTGTGCGTTATGAAGATCTGCCAGCTGACGAATACAAGACTGGCCGATATGTTTTTCTGGGTGAGAGTGACGCTCCGTTGGACGTGCTCGCTGAAGAGGGGGACCCGTCACGAGGCACTATAGTGCGGCACTTTGGCTATGACCTGACGCGATACACCTCACCCCTGGGACCGCGCAGCGTCTACGGCATTTTAGGACGTATACTCTTTGACCCTGTGGCCCCGGTCCGATTCGAGAACAGAGTCCACAACTATAACCGGACAATTAAGGGCGCACGGAATGCGCTAAATGGCGCAGTCGACGAAGGTGACGAAGACGGCAAGGGCCCAACACTCGACCACCATGTTCCGATGTTTAGCGTTGCCTTGGGAGATTATGGCAGCGTGGGAATTGAATATTGGATTCTAGCGCTGCCTGAGACGAAGGACGGTAAGCGGCGGCGAACCAAGCCAGCGGATGCATTCGTAGACTCAACGAAGCCAATCGTCCTGACGCACAACGGTCAGAACCAGGGAGAGCTCTCCGGCCGGCTGATCCGAGACGACGCCGATCTCCCGTTCCTGCAAACCCAAGGACGGTTGATTTGCCACGTAAACTGCGACCGTCTCAGTGCAAATGCCAAGCGGCAACTGTTCTCCAGCACGCGAGAACAGTCTCGGGAAGGCTTTATGTTGGACCGGCTGCGGTCTGAAATTGTTGGCGCATTGCGCGCCGACGATGAGCTCGTGCGGCTCAACGAGGAAGCCAGAGAGCAAAGCCTGAAGGAGAGAGATGAGGATGCGGAGCGCCGCATCCGGCGCCGTGTCGCAAAGCTTCTAAACTTGGTCGGGTCTGCAGCTGATGAGAGTGGTGGCAAAGGTAAAGGCGATGGGCAGCAAGGCGGTCGTCGTGGACCCAGGGTAAAACCTCTTCCCATCACACCGTCCGAGCCTCCCACCTACGTGTCCATCCGTTGGGAGAGCGAAGCTCCCATCCGATTTCACGCTGGGCGGCGACGGTACATCCGTGTCGAAACGGATGCCAACTCAGATTACCATGATGCCGATGACCCAACAAAATCGCGTATTAATATTGCGGTTGGAGACGACCTGCGCGTGTTCGGCACAAGCCCGCTTAAAGGCGGACGCATGAGAATTGGAGTCGAGTGTCTTGACGGTGTTGCAGTGGGATCGAAAGGATCGGTTCGGGTCGAGCTGTACAGGACGGGGCTGCCAGCGCTCAGCGATGAGAAAGAATATGTCGTTACGGAGGTGCCTGAGGCTAAGCAGAAAGAGAAGAAAAATACCCTGCCTGAGTTTATCGTGATACCCGTCTCAGGGCCCGAAGACGAGCAATGGGAGTTTATTGTAGATGATCCCGATGACACAAACGTTCGTAAACATGCAAGCAATGCAGTAGTGAACTCAGGAAAGCTTCACGTGTATTATTCAGAAGTTTATCCTCGTTTTTCGTCCGAGCTACGTTCTTTTGAACAGCAGGGGGAGGCTGTAGCTAAGTCTTTTAGGTCTCGCTACGAAACTTGGCTCGCGGTTCACGCTCTTATATTGCATCAGCAGACGGATAGCCAAAAGAT
This sequence comes from Allosphingosinicella sp., assembly GCA_036387875.1. Lineage (GTDB taxonomy): Bacteria > Pseudomonadota > Alphaproteobacteria > Sphingomonadales > Sphingomonadaceae > Allosphingosinicella. The sequence continues at coordinate 4,026 of DASVSX010000054.1, forward strand.
CGAAGGGCTCGGTGAGGAGGCCGAGGCTGAGGTCTATAGGCAGGAGCGAAGCCGCCATGCGACGATCGCGGCAATGATGGCAAGTCAGGAGGTGAAAAGCGGCTCTGCTGCTGATGAGGAGGACGAAGACGCTTGAGGCGTCGAGGGCGGATTGGCTACGTCTGAGATGAATTTTAGATTTGAAGCTTCGAACCTATTGAGTGAAGCAGTAGCATAATTCAGCTCAGCTTCGCATGATATCCAGCGGCGCTTCAAATTCTCTGCCATGGCGCCGGTCGTATTGCTCCCACCAAATGGGTCAAACACCAGATCCCCTTCTTCCGTCAGGAATTTGATGAAGAATTCCGGAAGCTCTTTCGGCATTCTTGCCGGGTGCAAGGTTAGGCCCTGCTCCCGGCAAAGCATTTGATATTGCTCATTTGACCGGGTGTTTGTTCCCTTGAGCAAGCTGCCCAAAGAAGGAGCCTCGTCCGCACCGCCGACGTTCGGTGGGATTGCTCCACCGTTGGACTTGGCAAAGCTATCTCGGCCAATGTTGTGCTCTGACGGCCGCTTGCCGTGATTATACCGACCCGTATCTATGAGCCGTTTCATGCTGTCGCTATATTCCTTGAGCACCCGGCGATTATCAGCTTTTGGGCGGTCTGAGGGCGCCATCCACCAAATTTTGCTGAAGGCGTCCTTCACTCTGATACGCTCTACGTTTACCCATTGAACTGGCGAAGGGAGCCGGGCGGGGTTGTACCAAACGAACTCCTGGCACAACTGTAAATTGGCCGCGTCGAGGAACTGCAACAGGGCGCGTAGCACTACCGTTGACATGACGGGCCGCCCTGGTTCCCAGGCATGGCCGATCTCGATAACGATCGATCCGTCAGGTTTCAGAAGTTTAGTTAGCCGGGGCGCAAAGTCGGAGAACCATTCTATGTATTCCTCCCCCTTAAGATTTCCATACTTCTTCTTCTCGTTGAGAGGAAACGGCGGTGACGTAAAAACTAGCTGCGCCGTACCTTGAAGAGACTCCCCTACTTCTCCATCAAGAAGTTGAGAAGTGTCGCCACAGTACATTTGACCGCGTTCCGTTTGATACACAAGGGCGGGCCCGCCCGGAGCGTCCATAGGCGTTTCTCGGTGGGACTTGCTTTGTGTTTTCATCTAACTTCCGAATATTTACGGCGGTTCACCCGCCCCGGCCCACCAGCAGGGGTTGCTGTTTTCCCCAATTCGGCAAGAGGGTATCATTATTCTCTGTTCAGGTGAACATGTATTCGTTGCCATCTGTGATTTCTGTGGAAAACTTAAGGGTGGCAGCAAGTTCGTTCGGTCGGCTACTGTATTCGGTTCAAATTTGGCGCGTCATTGCCCAGCTAAAGGTCCTCATGGCGCCTAAGCGCCTGATGGGCGACCGCGGCGATCCTCGGCGTCGCGTGACGCTCACCGCTTGAAACAAACCTCGCGATGCCAAGCTAAATAGCTTGGGTGCGGCCGCAGCGCCGAGCTCGCCGGCACAACCGCCCGCCCGGTCTTATTGACCAGCGCCCACACGCTGTCGGCGTCGTTGACCTGCCGTGAGACCAGCACCTCCAACTCGTCCGAAAGGCTGATCAGCCCGCGGTCGAACATCCAGTGGGCGGTGCCGGACAGGGCTAGGCCGTTAGTGATGATGTCGGGGCCGCTGGCTTCGACCGGCTTGATGTGGGCGGCCTGGACTTCGGCTCGGCCGCCGCCGTTGATCAGCTTGAGGCCGGTAATCGCGCAGCGGCAGTCATAGGCTTCGAGGACGATCTTGCGGAAAACCCGATCGCGGACGATCCGGGAGCTGAGGTAGCTCACCCGGTCACGCTCGACGTCGAGCTGGAAGGGGGCCTGGGGCTCGGCAACGCCGGGGACGAACGGAGCTTCGATCGAGCTTCCGATGCGGGGGAGAATGGGCTCCTCGTCTGGAAAGCCGAAGGCGAGGATCCGATTGAAGTCGGCGATGGAGAGTGGGCGGACCGCCCATTGCAGGTTCGGGGCTTCGCGCTCCACCGCCCCCTCCGCGGTTCGAAGCGGCACCACGCGTTCGAAATCGAGATAGGAGCCGGGGTCGATCATCGCGAGGTGGCGACCCGGGGCCGACGGGTCCGGAATGATGGTCTGGACCTTGGCTACCGCAAAATAGCCAGGGTGGGCGCTCTTCTCCGTGCCCTTGTAGACGATCCAGTCTCCGATGAACGGGGCCGCCCGGTCGAGATACATTTGAGGGAATTGATACTGCTGCTCGGGCCGGTCGTCGTAGACGGAGTCCGCTTTGTGCAGGAATACGCCCTTCGCCACCTCGGCCCCCATCCGCTTTTCGAATTCGAGGCTAGCAGCGCTACGGACTGCCGGAAAACCTTCAACACCAGCGCATTCCGACTAATCAGGCCTCCCAACCTCATCCTATAGAGTGTAGACTGATAGTCTGCATCCGCCTCCCATGGCGGCATGCCGAAGGTTCGGAAGCAGGGTGGGCTCCAGGCGGTGATCGCGGCGAATGTGCGGCGGTTGCGGGAAGGGAAGGGGCTGTCGCAGGAGGCTCTGGCCGACGTGTGCGGCTATCACCGGACCTATATCGGCGGGATCGAGCGGTCGGAGCGGAATATCACGATCGCGACTCTCGAGGCGCTGGCCGGGGGGCTCGGGGTCGATCCGCTGGCGCTGCTGGTCCCGGGGGCGTCATTGCACTGAAGCCTGCTGAGGGAACACCGGCTTCTCCCACCAGCGTTCGGGCTGAGCCTGTCGAAGCCGCTTTCTTTCGATCGAAGCAAGAAGGTCCCGTTCGACAGGCTCAGGGCGACGGAAGGCCTCAAATCTCCCGGGCTCAGGCTGAAGCCAGCCCCGCAGGCTTCAGATCTCCCTCGCTTCCTGCAGATACTCCCGCATCTTCGCCGCCGCCTCGTCGGTGAGGGCGACGAGGGTTTGGCGCGGGTCTTCGGGGTCGGGGCGGCGGTGGAGGAAGCCTTTGGCTTCGAGGGCGGGGAGGCGGGTTCGGACGGTGGCGGTTCCTGCGGCTTCGGCGAGCTGGGTCTCGTTGAGCTCCCAGCCTTCGAGCCTGGCGGCGTAGAGGGCGAGCATCAGGCTCCAGCCCGTGTCGGGGGCGAGGAGGGCGCCGAAGCGCTCCGGGCGCAGCTGCCGGGCGGCGATCAGGGCTCGGACGAAGCGGGCGGAGACCTCGATCCGGCCGTGCCCCGTCATCCGGCGCAGAGCCTCCGCCTCGGCCGCTCCGACGAGCGCGACCGCCAGCCGGCAGGCGTCGAGCGCGAGAAGCCCGAGCGTCGGTCCCGCGTCCTCCGATCGCATCACGAATCGTTGCTCCCGCCGTTCTACTTCCACGCTTAGCGCAATTGTGGAGACTATAATATGCATAAAGCGATGAGTCGAGCCGGCGGAGTTGGTCGCGAAGGCTGAGCGCCCGCGGCGCCGCGCGGGCCTACACATTCGTGGCGATTAGTGGCGATTAATGGCGAAGAGTCGCGATCCCGGGCGCTTCGGGCGACAGGGCTTCAGGGCCGTTTCCCCTCTGCGCGGGCGGCTTGAAAGGGCGGAAAACGCGCTCCAAAAGTGGTCGAAAAGCCATTTCGAATCCACTTCGACCGCTTTCCTCACCTTCCCTCAACTTCCCTCCACTTGCCCGAACTTCGCCGCCCTGCGCGGCTCGGCGCGCTCAGCGGCTCAGCTTCTCGCCGGCCTCGGCCTTTCGGACCAGGAGCTGCGACAGGCTGAAGTCGCTCCCGAGCCGGTCCTGCTGACCGCGCAGGCCCTCGACGATCTTGGCCAGGCCCTCGGTGTCGGCCCAGAACATCGGCCCTCCCCGCCAGACCGGCCAGCCATAGCCGTAGACCCAGACGACGTCGATGTCGGAGGCGCGCTGGGCCATGCCTTCCTCGAGGATCTTCGAGCCTTCGTTGACCATCGTGTAGAGGGTGCGCTCGATTATCTCCCGGTCGGTGATGTCGCGGGGCTCGACTCCCTCCTTCGCCCGGAAATCCTCAATGATCTTCGCGACATCGGGGGAGGGGGAGGGGCGGCGCTTGTCGTCGTAATCGTAGAATCCGGCGCCCTTCTTCTGGCCCCAGCGGTCGGCGGCGCAGAGCGCGTCGCGGACGTTCTCGATCCGGGCGGGATCGCGGTGCCAGCCGATGTCGACCCCGGCGAGGTCCGCCATCTGGAAGGGGCCCATCGGCATCCCGAACTCGACATGGACCCGGTCGATCTGCTCGGGGGTTGCGCCTTCGAGGAGGAGCCGGTTGGCCTGGACCTGGCGCGGCATCAGCATCCGGTTGCCGATGAATCCGTAGCAGACTCCCGCCACCACCGCGACCTTGCGGATCTTCTTGGCGAGCTGCATCGCCGTCATCAGCACATCGGGCGCGGTCCTGGCGCCGCGGACGACTTCGAGCAATTTCATGATGTTGGCGGGCGAGAAGAAGTGGAGTCCGACGACGTCCTGCGGCCGGGAGGTAGAGGCGGCGATCTCGTCCACGTTGAGGTAGGAGGTGTTGGAGGCGAGGATCGCTCCGGGCTTGGCGATCCTGTCGAGCTTCCCGAACACCTCCTTCTTGACGTCCATATTCTCGAACACGGCCTCGATGATGAGGTCGCAGTCGGCGAGGTCGTCGAGGCTCAGCGTCGGCTTGAGGAGGCCCATCGCGCCCTGCGCCTGCTCGGCGCTGATCCGGCCCTTGGCGGCGGAGGCCTCGTAATTCTTGCGCATGACCCCGGTGCCGCGGTCGAGCGCGTCCTGCTTCATCTCGACGATGGTGACCGGGATCCCGGCCGACAGGAAGTTCATCGAGATGCCGCCGCCCATCGTCCCGGCGCCGATCACGCCCACGCGCTCGATCGCCCGCGGCGCGGTGCCATCGGGAAGGCCGTCGATCTTGGCGGCCTGGCGCTCGGCGAAGAAGAAATATTGCTGGGCCCGAGCCTGGGTCCCGCTCATCAGCTCCATGAACAGCCGCCGCTCGTCCTGCACCCCTTCCGCATAGGGCTTGGCGACCGCGGCCTCGATCGCCTGGATGTTCTTCTCGGGCGCCTCGAAGCCCTTGAACTTGCGGGCATTCTCCTTGCGGAATTCGTCGAAGACGGACGGGTCGGAGCGCGCCTCGGCGAGCTTGTCGTCGCGCTGGCTGGTCTTCGGGATCGGCCGGACGGCCTTCACCTCGTCGGCATAGGCGACCGCGTGCTGCTCGAGGTCGCCTTCGATGAGACGGTCGACCAGCCCCGCCTCATAGGCCTCCTTCGCGCCGATCGGATTGCCGGTCGCCGCCATCTCCAGCGCCTTCCTGACGCCCGCCACCCGCGGCAGCCGCTGAGTCCCGCCGGCCCCGGGCAGAAGCCCGAGCTTCACCTCGGGAACGCCCAGCTTCGCCGAAGGCACGGCGACCCGGTAATGGCTCGCCAGAGCGACCTCCAGCCCGCCCCCGAACGCCGTGCCGTGGATCGCCGCGACGACCGGCTTGGTGCAATTCTCGATGATGTCGACGACCATCGGAAGCATCGGCATCTGCATCGGCTTCCCGAACTCGGTGATGTCGGCGCCGGCGAAGAAGGTCTGCCCCTGGCAGATGATCACCACCGCCTTCACCCCCTCGTCCCCGTCCGCCTCGGCGATCGCCGCGACCAGCCCCTCGCGAACCGCATGGCCGAGCGCGTTGACCGGCGGGTTGTTCGAAGTGACGATGAGGATGTCGCCGTGACGGCGGGTGCTGATCGGGCTCATTGGGGGGTCTCCTTCGAGGGGCGGATTGCCGGGTGTTTACGTGAACGTCAACTGCCCGCCGTCATCCCGGCGAAAGCCGGGACCTCGGGGAGACCCGCGGGGAATTCTCGTTCTTGGCTCCGGCTTACGCCAGTGCAGCGACGGTGTTACAAAGTCGAGAGCCAGAGCCTCGCGCTGTCTTGCCAACGGGCATGGGCATTTCGGTGCCGCGGAGCCTCAAAGGATCATGCTGCTGCGAAAGCTACGATTTCCCGAACCGGGATCGCCGCAGAAAATCGAGCTTGGCCCCCTTCGTATTCTCCTTCGAGCCACTGCACCGTCATGCCGAGGCAATGCCCATCCGAAGAAAGCACCGGCCCCCCGCTACTGCCTGGGGAAACTAGGTTCGAGATCAGCACGATGGGGCAGCGAGTCAGATACAGCTGAGCAAAGCCATTCACTTCTCCTCGGTGTCCGACCACTCCCGCCTCAGCGTGGGGGACGTTCGGATATCCTATGGTGAAGGTGGAATCGAAAATGTGCGGTTTTGGGCCAGCTCGAAAGTGAGGTTCAGCCACGTCGCTCGACAAACGGGCTATCGCAAGGTCGAACTTCTCGTGCAGGTTGAATTCGAGCAACGGAAGCGTGCCTCCAGCCGCATTGGACAGCTGTTGAATCTCGATCTTTTCGGCAGGGTCTACATTATGCTTGCATGTGACGAGCAGGGGTCCGTTCACGTGCAGAATGAAGCCGCTTCCGCGGTAAGCAGAACCGTCCTTGAGCACGTCGATGGCAATGACAGAGGTGGCATACCGCCGCACCAGAGATGAAGGCGGCCAGAATAGGTTTACAAACGTATTATCTCCAAGGTGTTGCGCTAACTTGCTGCGATCCAAAATGTGGTCAGCAAATGCACCGGGTAGGTGCGCAAATGCCTTGGCTACCACTTCCGCGGCAACGAGACGATCCCAGATGAAGCTAATACTTTCCATCCGGTACTCGGAGCCTCCCGAAATCATCGCCTGCAATATTTCCAATGAGAAGAACCCGAGCTTGGCGAGCCCTAACTTCTCACTGGGGTGTGTCGATGCTTGGAAAGTGAGCCCTCTGGCAACGAGACTCAAAAATGCCTCCGGCTCGGCGAGGAAAAGCCGAAAACGCTGTTCCACTCGTTCGACCTGACTCTCGAGAACGGCATCTGGTGTCGGAAAAATCATCGTTGAGCCTCACTACCGTGCCGCATCAGAATCGTGGCCATGCAACGGCGGGGCGGTGCCGGTGCTAGTCACGTGCCTGGCACGTAGCTGGCATTGGTGTCTCCTGTGAACCTTGGATGGTTTAGACGACGCCGTAGTCAATCGGACCTGAGCCCTGATATTGAGGTACTACGGTGATAGCAGGGGGCACGATGGGAACAGAAAACTGAAGCCGACTCACGCTCGAACTCGACACCGTTTCACTTGTGTCGCCGCCCACTTTTATGCCTACAACGTGAATACCGCCTCCAACCTTCCCGGCAGTCGCATTCTCGACGGTGACCGCCACGTCGAAGCTAATGTCGCGAAAACTTTCCTTGTCGACAGTGGCCCATAAAGGATTGATGGCCCCCATATAACCGCTCTCTTGCCATTCCTTTGTGCCTCCTGCACGGCACGCATCACGTCCAGTAACGAATTTTTGATGAAATCTTTCAGCTCCATTCGACCTATCCTTCACGAAAAAGCGTAACAGTTCCATGCCCTGACAGGTTAATTTTTCCGCCTGGCATCAATTTTGTGAAATTGCGGCTACGCCCACGGTACCTCCTCGTCACTCGCCTCGACCGCGGGCATGGTCTCCGGCACTAACGCACCGGTGATATAGACGGGTTTCAACGGGCCTCGGCGCTGTCGCAAAGCCTGCATCCGGTCCGCCGCCTTTCGCCCTTCCGGACTGCTGCGGCCCAGGTGATAACGATAGGTGCCGAGCGCACTTAACAGCCGATCCATCACTTGCACGCGTTCCGCGTCGCTTAACGGTTGCCGTAGCTCGCCGTAGCCATCCTGAATGCGCTTGTGGAGCGCCCGTGGTGCATCAATTCGCTTGCCCCGGATGGGCACACCGGTAACGTCCACGGTCCGAGCGCCGGTCTTGAACTGGATCTTGTGGGTCTGGAATCCGTGCCTACGAATGACTGATCGGACTTGCTCCAGCAGCTGGCCGGTGACGAATGTCCCTGATATGGTGAGATCGTCGACCCACAGCGACATCCTGAGCTCGCGAGCTCGGCATAGCCCGAATATTTCGTCGAACACTGCGCGGTGTACATGGGTAGTCAGGACCGGGCTGACCGGCGAGCCGAACGGCATCTTGCCGTCAATGGCAACCAGCTTCGCGAACATTCCCGCCACGTCAGCCTTCAACCCCGCGACATGATAGGCCCACCGGAAGATGTGCTCCTGCGTGGTTGAGGGGTAGAACTGCTTGATGTCCAAACCGAGAAACTGGTTCTGTCCAGCATGGTATTCGGCGTTGTCGCGCTGACCCCTGCCCTTGCGCGGGCTAAACAGATACTCCGGCTGCTTGACCTTGTTGAGATGGAACTTGAGGCGTTCATGCACGGTTCGAAGCCTACCGACAGGCACGGCCAACTGTCTGTCCTTCGATCCGATCCGCACCGTCCGGCGGTTCGTATACTTGTCCTTTTCAGCAATAATCGTCTCTAGACGACCCTTCGTAGTTCCCAGTAGCTCCGCCAGATCGCGCTGGTTGAGGTCTTGGACCCATGGCGACGCCTCGAAGGCGTAGCGTTCATAACGAGCCCTACTACTCACATTTCACCGGCTTGATGACTTCGAGCAGCTTCAGCACCTTGTCTGCGATGATGAGGTGACCACGGCGAGCGATCGGCTCGCCGTCGATCTCCTCCGCGAAAAACAAGAGCTGCGACATCTTGACGCCGGTAGCTCGGCTGTAAGCTTCGAGCAGGTCCATCGACACGTTCTTGCGTCCGGCTTCGACGTCCGAAACCATCGACTGGGCAACGGATAACCGCCGCGCCATGTCTGCTTGCGAGAACCCGCAGTAGAGGCGCAGGAGCCGAAGAGCTTCATTGATCATCGGCCGCTTGGGGTTCATCATTCTACGGCTGTCCCGAGGTCATCTGTCAGTCGTGCAGGAAAAAGTGCCTGACGAATGACACCACCTGACCAATCGCTATGACCGCCTTCATGAGAAGGAGCCAATGCGACGGCCCCGGCGGCTGATGCCGCTGCTTGCGAGGGTCGTTGCTCATTGGTTGCACTCCTTTCGGCCACACCGGCAGAAATTTGCCGGCGCCCGTAGGCCAGTTTGAGTGCGCTGTTCAGGAGCGTTTTACCTCGGGGTTGCCGCGCCCGGCCCCGGGCGGGCGCGGCGCGCCGCCGGCCTCCCGAGACACAGGTGGTCGTCGGAGGAATCTCACCTCCGCAGGGCTTGTGGCCCCAGCTTTTGACGGGTGCAGCTTGAGCGACCATCGCTCCCATGCAAAAGCACAAGACCGGTCAGCTGGCAAGATAGGATATCGCTCCAGGTGATGAGTTATCCACAGTTTTGAGGTGGTGGACGCTCTCGCCTCACGCGCCAGCTTGAACGGCGCCTTCACGCCGGAGTCGCTTTAGCCGGTCGAACCTGCCGATATAGTTTGGGCGGAGGCCGACGCGGTCGGCCAATCCTCGTGGGGCAGGTCGAGCGCCTCGCGCAGACGGTGCGCCTCGCAGGCTAGCACGCTGGACCATCCTTCACAGCGGCGAGAGTTGCCGCGCAGGTGCATCAGCGACACGCTTCGAAATTCACACTGATCATGTGTGGAGCTTTCTAGCTGCCGATCATACCCACGATCCATGTGCTCAGGTGCCAGCAAAAGCGGTCGCTCGATGGAAGTCGAGGAGAAGTGGCAGCGAGCCCTCGCCCGCCTCCAGGCGGCGGAGGCGGAGGTTCGGGCCGTGGCGCGGGCGACGGCGGGCGGGACCGCGGAGGAAGAGGAGGCGCTGGTGCCGGTCTATATGGCGCTGCTCGGGCAGCACACGGCCGCGCTGCTTCGGCTGATGAAGGTTCGGGCGCCGGACCTGGCGGCGCTGGCGCTCAAGATCGAGCTGGCCATCGACGAGGAGGTGGGGAGCCTCACCGGCGGCGAGGCCTGCCTGGCGGCGGTGAAGCGGGACGTTCGGCGGCTGATGCGGTGAGGGGGCTATGCAATTCCTCCCCCGGTTTCCCGGGGGAGGGGGACCGCGCGAAGCGCGGTGGAGGGGTTCTTCGGACTCGGGAAGGCCCCTCCACCATGCTTCGCATGGTCCCCCTCCCCTGCAAAGGCAGGGGAGGATTTGGGGCGGATCAGGTCCGGGGACGGTTCACTCGGCTTTGAGGCGCAAGCCTCTACCAACCGCCCCTGCCCGGCCGCAGGCCACCTCCCTGCCGCCGCTTTTCGGCGATCAGCCTGTAGGTCGTTTCCAACACCGTGTCGCGGCCGGAGAAATAGTCTTCGGCGGTCAGTTGCACGGGCACGTGGGGACTGATCTCCCGGCGGGTGTCGTAGGGGTGGCTCAGGTTCCACTTCACGACGGGCATGGTCCCGCCGACCTTGCTGTAGGGCAGGACGAAGCTGCTGAAATCGCCGTTGAGATTGCAGCACTGGCTGGGAGGTTCGCCGACGAAGATCGGATTTCCAAGGCGCTCCAGCTCGGTGATGAAATTCGAAGCGGCCGAGTAGGTCCGACGCCCGGTCAGCACATAAATCTGGTTGCCGGCGCCCAGGCTGAAGCCGATCAGGGTCCGGAGCAGGTTGGAATAGGTCGCCGTGCTTCCGCCCGCGTTGAACCTGATGTCCAGCACGATATTCTTCGGGCGCGACGCGCGGATGACCTCGTCCAGACGCCGCCCGAAAGCGGCAAGGGTTTCCTCCTTGTCGTCGCGGACCTGGTTGAACTGCACGTAGAGTGCGTCATGCTCGGGGACCGCCCGCTCCTTATGGTATTGAATACCCTGGTAACCGTTCAGGCTGACGACCTGTTTGCCTGGAGCGGCGGCGTTGAACCAGCTCAGGTCGGACGTGGTCTGAAGGACGATCTTCCGCCGGCCCGCGCCTTTGCCTTCCAGCGTAAGTTCCGCCGAATCGAGCGTGTCGAGGATTCCGAGCCCTTTCAGGAACGGCGCGTAGGAGGTGAGGTAGGCCCCTTTCCAGACATATTCCATGTCGCCGTCGCCGCTTATCGTCTCGGCGACCTTGCGAAGCGCCTCGAGAGCGGGCGTGCCGCCGATCGCGATCAGTTTGGATCCGATCAGATCCTGGTGTTGCGGCGCGGCGTTGACGATGAAGAGGCCCTCCGGGAAGAGGTGAAACGTCACCGGCAGGATTCGGCCGGGAATGGGGCCGTTTCCTTTCGGCTCCCATAAGTCGGTATGCCCTTGATTCAGGATCGCGAGCGCCCGGTTCATCTCGACCAGGATCTTTTCGTTGCCGGACGGGGGAATTTCGCGCCTGAGCTTCTCGACTGCCGCAACGAAGTTCGCCGGGAGAGGGCGGCCGCGATATTCCGAATTGGCGCGCTCGATTTCGGCGACCAGGAAAGCGAGGTCGTTCGTCCAGCCTTCGTCCCGGGTCCAGCCCGAGGGGTCCGGCTGGCCGACCAGCTCCAGGAACTCCGGATCGCCGCGAAGCGCCTTCAGCCCCTCGATCCGGAAATAATAGAAGCGATCCGCCGTCCCGCGCTCGACGATCTGGCGCCGGACGATGTCCATCGCCGCCCGCCTGTTCCCCGCCGCGAGATGGCTCACCGCCGCGTTGACGGCGGAGCTCGGGTCCCAGCCCGAAATGGCGCCTTCCCGCTCATAAGCGGCCGCGGCCTCGCCGTGCTTCTTCAGCAGCTTCTTCGTGGTCGCCAGCAATAGCCAGTTCTCGGCATCGCGCGGATAGGCGCGGACGAGGGCTTCCGCCAGCGGCTCCGCGGCGGCGGCGGCGCCCGGCGCCACCTCGCCTTCCTCCACCGAATAACTGTGCTTGCTCACAGCGACCAGGGCGCGGACCCGCTCCTTCAACCGGTAATAGGCCAGCGGATCGGAAGGGCCGTCCAGCAGGCTTAGCGGGGATGCTCCGGATCGAGGATCGTACATTTGCGCCTCCGCCTGGCTGGTCGGAAGAACAGCCGGCCCAGCCATCGAAAGCGCCAACGCGGTGCTGAAGCAGGCGAAACTCAGCCCTCGTCGCTGGGCAGGCTCGTGGATCGAATTGGGCACTGCAGACATGAACCGGCTCCGACTTGAAACTGAGCGACGAGTGCCCGTTTCCGATCGCAGCGTCTTGGAAGATTCAAACCTTTCATCCGGCCGTAAGCCGGCGGAACCGGCCGGGAGCGAAGCCCAGGCAACGCCCGAACTCGTTGGTGAAGTGACTTTGATCCGAATAGCCGCAGTCGGCGGCGATCTCTGCCAGCGGGCGCCGAGTCGTCGTCAGCAGGTCCGCGGCCACCGACACCCGGCGCGCCGACCGCATCTCGCCAGGAGTGCAGCCGAACGCTTTCTTGAAGGACCGGACCAGATGAACCGGATGCACGCCGACGTCGCGGCTCAATCCGCCGATCGACACTGGGAATTCGGAAATCTCGCTGACGGCTTCGTAGACTTTCGCCAACCATTGGCTGGGCGGGCTGTCCGCCGCGGCCGGCGCAGTGCAATGGCCTATCAGGTTGACGCAATGAGACTCGATGGCGAATTTGTCCTGGGCGGGCGAGGCCAGTGCCTTCGTAAGTCTCCTGACGACCATTTGAGGGCGGGTCCGGGAAAGGTGGACAGGGTTCTCCGGGAGCCCCATTTCGGTCAGCTCCTCATGCAGGGGAGACGTTATGCTGATGGTCAGGAAGCTTCCTGCACCGGTCGTAAGGCGATCGCCATGGACCGTTTGCGGAGGATTGTAGATCAGTTGAGTCCTCAAATCCGGCGGGCGGCCCTTGGCCGCGCTCTGATACGTGCCGCTCGTGACGAAGATGAAATGGGCCTCGGCATGGAAATGCTCTCCTTGAAGCGGCTCGGCGCATTGGCTCCACTGGGAGATGTTGAACATCCCTGCCGAGGCGGATCGCTGAACCAGGCCGCTGAACCCGACGTCCTCGCTCCGAATCATCCCAGTTCTCCTGGCCTGCCGGAGGGGAGGCAGTTGCCGGCCGAGGGCTTCAGGAATTCCATCATGTGTATTAGTGTAGTAGTGCTCCAAGGCACCCGCAAGCCCGCCCGTCGTTCCGGCCCCGATCGCCATACGACCGCTGCAGGCACGTCCCGATGTCCCGACGGCGCATCGGCGGTGTGCCGCGCTGCTTCGGCTGACGAGGGTTCGGGCGCCGGAAATGGCGCTGGCGCTGAAGATCGAGCTGGCCATCGACGAGGAGGTCGGGACGCTCACCGGCGGTGAGATTTGCCTGGCGGTGTGAAGCGGGACGTTCCGCGGCTGATGCGGTGACGGTGGGGGCGGCTTTTCCGAAGTCATATGCTGGGCATAGTGGAGGGGGAGGAGCACAGACCTCTGAGGATCGCGCGTGAACCTACTGATTCCGGCGCCAGTTACCCCTCCACCGCCAAGATTGGCGGTCCCCTCCCCATCTCCCGATGGGGAGGAAAGAAAATCTCAAGCCGGCGCTGCTACAGCACTCTCAATGTCGCGCCTCAAACCCTGGTGGCCCCTCGCCTTCGCCTTTTTCGTCACGCTCGTCCTCGAGGCGGCGCTGGTCGAGCGCAAGTACGGAGTCTTCGCGGGCGGGTTCGGGGCGTCGCATGTGATCGACCGGCCGGCGGAAGCGGGGCTGTTCCTGCTCGCCCTTGTGCCCGCCCATGCGCTTCTGATCGGGCTCCTCTACCTCCTCGTCCGGGCCCTTCACCGGCGGCGGCGGGACAGCCCGGTCTTTCTCCTGAACTTCCTGTTCTTCGCGGTCGGCGGGTTCGCAGCGGCGCTCGTCGCCAAGTTCGAGGCGCTGAGCTATTTCAGCGACGCGCTCGGCTTCGAGCTGATCAAGAGCCTGGGCGGCGGAAGCCTCGCCCAGGCGGCATTGTACGTGGCGAGCGAGGCGGCCTTGATGCTGCTCGCCGGGGCGGGCGCCGTCCTGGGCTGGTGGCTGGCGCTGAGGCTCGGTCGGCGGTGGCTTCCGGAGACGGTGCCGACGGCAGCGCTGAAGTGGCGGCATCTGCTCTGGGTCGGATTGCCGCTGCCCTTGCTGCTCTACGCGGCGGGGGGCGAGCCGGACGCGCGTTACGGCCTCGCCCGCTTCACCGCGCCGGGCCTCGCTCAGCAGGGGCTGGGCCGGGCGAGCGATTTCGACCGGGACGGCTATTCCTGGTTCACCCCGCAGCGCGACAGCGCGCCGTTCGATCCGTCGCGGCACCCGTTCGTCCTCGACCTGCCCAATAACGGCGTCGACGAGGACGGCTATGGCGGGGACTTCCGCTTCGAAGGCGCGCCGGCGAGCTTCCCGGCGCCCGTCATCCCCGACCGCAAGCACGTCGTCCTCGTCGTCCTCGAGAGCGCCCGCGGCGACGCGATCGGCAAGATGGTGGACGGACGGCCGCTGACTCCGGTGATGAACGCGCTTGTTCGCGACGGCAGCTACGCCCGCGAGGCCTACAGCCATGTCGGCTTCACCACCGAATCCCTGAAGAGCCTGTTCGGCGGAGCGCTGGCCCCGCGCCCCGGCTCTCCGTCCCTGTTCCGGGACTTCAAGGCGAACGGCTACAGGGTCGGGGTCTTTTCGGGCCAGGCCGAGCGGTTCGGCGGGATCGCCGAAACCGCCGGAATGCATGAGACCGCCGACGTGTTCGTCGATGCCGAGACCCTCAAGTCGGAGCGGGCCTTCAGCTTCGCGGCCACGGCGTCGCTTCTGCTCGACGGGAAGAAGGTGCTTGGCGCCTTCGACGGGGCGTTCGGCTCGGCGGAAGGCTGGCGGCGGCCGACCTTCGCCTATTTCAACTTCCAGGAAGCGCATTTCCCTTATGTTCATCCGGGCATGCCGCAAATCCTGCCGGGGCGGCCGATCCCGCGCGGCGAGATCGGCCAGGCCAATCGCGCCTGGGTCGAGCGAACCTATTGGAATGCGATCGCCTATGACGACTGGTTGGTGGGCCAGCTCGTGGAGCGGCTGAAGCGGCTCGGCGTGTGGGAGGATACGCTCCTGCTCGTCACCGCCGATCATGGCGAGTCGCTGTTCGACGACTCCTTCCTCGGCCACGGCCACGTCATCAACCGCCAGCAGACCCAGATCCCGCTGATCCTGAGCCGGCCCGGAATATCGATTCCGCGGCCGATCGGGCTCGCCGACTATCGCTCGCTGATCCTTCGCTCGCTCGGAGCCAAGGTGCCGGAGCGGCGTGGACCTGTGTTCCAGCACATCAGCCAGCTCGGAGCGCCCGCGGCGATCGGGCTGGTGGCGGGCGGAGAGGTTTGGACGACCTTCCAGCTCGAGACCGAAGAGGTGGGGTTCAGCGAGAGCAAGCGGCGGATGCGTTATTCGGATTTGAAACCCGGCAGCGCGGAGAAGGCGCGGGCGGACGCGGTGATCGACGAATGGAACCGGCACAGGTGGCTGGCTCGGTAGGCCTCCGTCGCCCCAGCGAAGGCTGGGGCCCCGACGGGTGAAAGGCGTCGGAGGTTTTCACCCCCTGGGGTCCCAGCCTGCGCTGGGACGACGGGACGGTCAAACCGCCGTCCGTCCATATTCCTGGTGGTTGTAGGGGTGGCTGATCGACAGGCCCCCGTCGACGACGAGGGCGTGGCCGTTGACGTAGCTGGCTTCGTCGGAGGCGAGGAAGAGGGCGGCCGCGGCGATCTCGTCGGGGATTCCGCCGCGCTTCAGGGGGTTGAGGTGCCCGATCCTGTCTTCCTTGCCGGTCTTGCGCGCCCATTCGTAGACGGGCCGGGTCATTCCGGTCTCGATGAGGCCCGGGCAGATGGCGTTGACCCGGATGTCGGCGCCGGCGAGCTGGGTGGCGGCGACCTGGACGAGGTTGATCACGCCCGCCTTGGACGCCGAATAGGCCGGGCCGCCGGCGCCGGCGCGAAGACCCGCGACGCTGGCGGTGCAGATTATCGAGCCTCGGCCATTCTCCTTCATCGCCGGGGCGCCGTGCTTGATGGCGAGCGAGGGACCGATCAGGTTGATCCGAAGGATCTCCTGCCAGTCCTCGACTCCCTGCTCGAACAGGGAGGCGAGGCCGCCGGAGACTCCGGCATTGGCGAAGAAGATGTCGAGCTTGCCGTGATATTGAAGCGCGGCCTGGACGAGGTCGTGCACGTCTTCCTCGCTGCCGGCGTCGGCCTCGATCCCGACGGCGGCGTCGCCTATCTCGGCGGCGGTCTCGTCCTGGCCCTTCAAGTCGGCGCAGATCACCTTCGCGCCCTCGGCCGCGAAGCGGATCGCGCTCGCCCGGCCGATCCCGGAGCCGGCGCCGGTTATTATGGCGATCTTGTCGGCGAGTCTCATGGTCTTCTCCTCGTCATCCCGGCGGAAGCCGGGACCTCAGGTCGGTAAGGCTTGGCGGTCTCCCCGAGGTCCCGGCTTTCGCCGGGATGACGCTAGAGGCCAACCCCCGTGGTGCTCCCCCCGTCTACCACGATCGCCTGGCCGGTGACGAACGTCGAGGCGTCGGACGCCAGGAACACCGCCGCTCCCGCAATCTCCTCGGGCTCGCCGATTCGCTGGAGCGGGGTGTGGGCGGTGACGGCCTTCAACGTGTCGGGATTCTCCCACAGCGCCTTGGCGAAGTCGGTTCGGATGAGGCCCGGGGCGATGCAGTTGACCCGGACCTGGTGGGGGCCGAACTCGGCGGCGAGGTTGCGGGCGAGCTGGAAGTCGGCGGCCTTGGAGATGTTGTAGGCGCCGATCACCGCCGAGGCCTTGAGGCCGCCGATCGAGCTGACGATGACGATCGAGCCGGAGCGGCGCTCGATCATCTCGGGGGCGACCATCTGGATCAGCCAGTGGTTGGCGATGACGTTGTTCTCGAGGATCTTTCGGAACTGGTCGTCGGTGATCCCGCCCATCGGGCCGTAATAGGGGTTGGAGGCGGCGTTGCAGACGAGGATGTCGATCCGGCCCAATTGCCGGCGGGTCTCGTCGACGAGGTTCTGAAGGGCTTCCTTGGAGGAGATGCTGGCGGGGACGACGATCGCGGAGCCCGGATGCCTGGCGTTGATCGAGTCGGCGACCTCCTGACAGGCCTCGGCCTTGCGCGAGGATATGACCACCTTCGCGCCCTGATCGGCCATGGCCTCGGCGATCGCCCGGCCGATCCCGCGCGAGGAGCCGGTGATGACGGCGACTTTGCCGGTGAGGTCGAAGAGAGACATTCTCGTTCCTTTCTCGTCATCCCGGCGAAAGCCGGGACCTCGGGGAGACCCGCCGTGACCTCGTGACCTGAGGTCCCGGCTTTCGCCGGGATGACGGGTGGGGGGCACCACCCCTCTTACTCGAACACCACGACGCTTCGCGCCGAATCGCCTCGCTTCATCCGTTCGAAGCCTTCGTTGACGCGCTCGAGGGGGATCGTCTCCGCGACGATCGAGTCGAGGTCGAGCAGGCCGCGCAAATAGAAGTCGACGAGGCGGGGGATGTCGACCGGGAATCGGTTCAAGCCCATGAAGGCGCCCTGCAGCTTCTTGCCCGAGAGCAGGTCCATCGCGCCGAGCCCGACCTTCTGGTCGAGCGGCATCATCCCCAGGATGGTGGCGGTGCCGCCGCGGCGGAGCGCCTTGACGGCGAGGGCTGCCGACGCGGGGCGGCCGACCGCCTCGATCGCATGGTCGACTCCGCCTTTGGTCATCTCGACGATACGCGCGCCGGCGCCTTCCTCCAGGGGGTCGAGGACGTCGGTCGCGCCGAGCTTGCGGGCGAGTTCGCGTTTCTCAGGCACCGGATCGGCCGCGATGATACGGCCGGCGCCGGCGATCCGGGCGGCGTTGATGGTCGCGAGTCCGACTCCGCCGCAGCCGATCACCGCCACCGTCTCGCCGGGGACCAGCTTGCAGGCGTTGAAGATGGTTCCGGCGCCGGTCGTCACCGCGCAGCCGATGACGGCGGCGCGGTCGAGCGGCATTTCCCGGTCGATTGCGACGCAGGCATGTTCGTGGACCAGCATCGCCTCGGCGAAGCCGGAAAGGTTGAGCATCTGGTTGACCGGGCTTCCGTCTTCGGCGGTGATCCGGGGCGAGGCGCCGCGGGCTCGGCGAGTGTCGCCGCCGGGGCAGAGCGCCATCCGCCCGGTCACGCAATATTCGCAATGGCCGCAAAAGGCCGAGAGGCAGGTGACGACATGGTCGCCCACCTTCACGGTTCGGACCTCGCTCCCGACCGCCTCGACCACCCCCGCCGCTTCGTGGCCCGGGATGCAGGGGAGGGGGTGGGGGTAGGTGCCCTCGATGAAATGGAGGTCGCTGTGGCACAGGCCGCAGGCGGCGGTGCGGATCAGCACCTCGCGCGGGCCGGGGGAGTCGAGCTTGGCCTGCTCGATGGTGAGGGGGGTGCCGGGTTGGCGGAGAAAGGCGGCTTTCATGGGTGCCCCGTCATCCCGGCGAAAGCCGGGACCTCGGGTCGAGAAGTCTCGGCGGGTCTCCCCGAGCTCCCGGCTTTCGCCGGGTCGACGGCCTTTTGCGCCCGCTTCACTTTGTCACATGGCATGCTTGGAAAACTCGATCCGGGCGATGGCGCGGTTGTGCACTTCGTCCGGCCCATCCGCCAAACGCAGGGTTCGGATCCCGGCCCAGCTCTTCGCGAGCTCGAAGTCCTGGCTCACCCCCGCTCCGCCATGGGCCTGCACCGCGTCGTCGATGATCCTGAGCGCCATGTTGGGCGCATACACCTTGATCATCGCGATCTCGGCGGCGGCGGCCTTGTTGCCGGCCTTGTCCATCAGGTCCGCCGCCTTGAGGCAGAGCAGGCGGGCCATGTCGATATCGATGCGGGCGGCGGCGACGCGCTGCTCCCAGATCGAATGCTCGACGAGGCGCTTGCCGAAGGCGGTGCGGCTCTGGAGGCGCTTGACCATCGCCTTCAAAGCTTCCTCGGCGGCGCCGACGGTGCGCATGCAATGGTGGATGCGGCCCGGGCCGAGCCGGCCCTGCGCGATCTCGAAGCCGCGGCCTTCGCCGAGCAGCATGGCGGAGGCGGGGATGCGGACGTCCCTCAGCTCCACCTCCATGTGGCCGTGCGGCGCATCGTCATAGCCGTAGACGGTGAGCGCGCGCTCGATGGTGACGCCGGGCGCGTCCAAGGGCACCAGCACCATCGACTGCTGGCGGTGGCGGTCGGCTTGCCTGTCGGTCTTGCCCATCACGATCGCGACCCTGCAGCGCGGGTCGCCGGCGCCCGAAGACCACCATTTGCGGCCGGTCAGGACATACTCGTCGCCTTCGCGGCGGTTTTCGCACTGGATGTTGGTCGCGTCGGACGAGGCGACGCCCGGCTCGGTCTTCAGGAAGGCGGAGCGGATCTCGCCGTTCATCAGCGGCCGCAGCCATTGCTCCTTCTGCTCGACCGTGCCGTAGCGGTGGAGCACCTCCATGTTGCCGGTGTCGGGCGCCGAGCAGTTGAAGACCTCGGGCGACCAGGGCACGCGGCCCATGATCTCGGCCAGCGGCGCGTAGTCGCCGTTCGAGAGTCCGAAGCTGCGGCCGGTCTCCTTCGAGCCCTTGCCGCCGGCCGTGGGCGGCAGGAACAG
>DASVSX010000055.1:0-1654 GCA_036387875.1 Allosphingosinicella sp.
GTTCCTGATCGTCGTCTATGCCGGGGCGCTCGCCGTGCTCGGCCAGCAAATGACCATCGGCCTCCTGCTGGCCTTCCTCGCCTACCGGACCAATTTTACGACCAGCGCGATCGCGCTCATCGAGCAGTTGCAGAGCTGGCGCCTGCTCGGCCTCCATCTGGAGCGGCTGTCCGACGTGGTCGCGGAGAAGCGCGAGGCGCTGAGGCTCACGCCGCGCCGCGGGCTGTTGCCGGCCCCCGCGATCCGTGCGGAAGGACTGAGCTTCGCCTACGGACCTGCCGAGGCTCCGATCTTCGAGAAGCTGGACTTCGAGGTCCCCGCCGGCGCGTTCGTTGCCATCGTCGGCCCGTCGGGGTCGGGCAAGACGACCCTGATGCGGATCCTGCTCGGCCTGCTGCAGCCTTCCTCCGGGCAGATCCTGATCGACAAGGTGCCGCTCGGCCCCGCCACCACCTCGGCCTGGCGCGGCCGGATCGGCGCGGTGATGCAGGACGATCACCTTCTCACCGGAACCCTCGCCGACAATATCGCCTTCTTCGATCCCACTCTCGACCAGGCGAATGTCGAGCAGGCGGCGAGAATGGCCCGGATCCACGACGACATCGTGCGGATGCCGATGGCCTATCAGAGCCTGATCGGCGACATGGGCTCGGCCCTGTCGGCCGGCCAGCGCCAGCGCATAATGCTCGCCCGGGCGCTCTACCGGGATCCGGACGCCCTGTTCCTCGACGAGGGTACCGCCAATCTCGACGACGCCAACGAGGCGGCGATCGCGGCCATGCTCGCGAGCCTCCCCGTCACCCGAGTGGTAATCGCCCACCGGCCAGCGCTGATCGCGAAGGCCGATCTGGTCCTCCGCCTCGAGGCGGGAAAGATCATCCGCGTGGAAGAGCCACGCAAGGCCTGCGCAGCCTAGATCGAAATGGAGAGCGATCGATGACGTTCAAAGTGATGTGGATGAGAGGACCTCTGACGATGGGAGCCGAGGCGTTCGAAGACCTCCCCGCCGCGACCGCCTATGCCACCGATCGCATGTCCGACATGCAGAGCCGGTTCGGGGCAACGGCGGTAAAGGTCATCGACGAGGCGGGAACACCGCATTTCCTACGGTCGCTGAGCCGGACCTGATGTCACTTTTTTCGGTCGACACTGAGTGCCGTTCTTTTACGCCACGCTGTAGCCCTTGCGGATGATGAGTCGTTGCGAACGTCCACGGTGCATTCGGCACACAAAGCAAAAGGCTGATCAGGTCAGCCGGTGATTCGCCGAGATGAAAGTGCCGTCGGTGCTCATGATGACGTAGAGCACGCGCTTGGCGCGGTTGCGTTCGGCAAGGTTCTGGAAGGTGACGACCCACTGCTGGGCTCCGGCGCGGGTGCGCAGCTCGCTTTTCACGACCTTCGCCTTCGACCAGCTCACCGGCAGCTTCGCCTGGGTGACGAGCTTAACCACGGACTCCTGAGCGATCTCGGTGATCGGCCGACGCTCTGAGCGGTATTGGTCGTCGTGGCCGCCGGGGTGGGCGATGGCGGGGGCGGTGAGGCTGCCGGCGGCAGCGGCAAGGGCGACGAGGGCGAGGCGCATACTGATCTCCTGGAAAGTTGAGTGATATTAGTCGAGTGGCGATGAACGAGTGCTGAGGTTATGCGCCGAC
>DASVSX010000056.1:0-8347 GCA_036387875.1 Allosphingosinicella sp.
AACAATATCTTGGCGTCCTTGAAATGGTGCACTCCGGCAAGGTCGGTCGGCATGTTGGCGCCTTCGGAGACCGCGATGCAGCCGTTGGCGACCAGAGTCTTGGCGTCTTCGCCAAGCAGCTCGTTCTGGGTCGCGCAGGGGAGCGCGACATCGCATTCCACTCCCCAGGGCCGCTCGCCCGCATGGAACGTCGCGCCCTTATATTCGTCGGCATATTCCGAGATGCGGCCGCGCCGCTTGGTCTTGTGCGCCTTCACCCAGTCGATCTTCTCCTGGGTGATGCCATCCGGATCGTGGACGAAGCCTTCGGAATCGGAGAGCGTGAGCACCTTCCCGCCGAGCTGCACCACCTTCTCGGCCGCATGGGTCGCGACGTTGCCCGAGCCGGAAATGACGGCGCGCTTGCCGACCAGGTCGAGGCCTCGCGTCTTGAGCATGTTGACGAGGAAATAGACCGCGCCGTAGCCGGTCGCCTCCGTGCGGATCAGCGAGCCGCCATATTCGAGGCCCTTCCCCGTCAGCACGCCTTCCCAGCTGTTCGTGATCCGTTTGAACTGCCCGAACATGTAGCCGATCTCGCGCGCGCCGACGCCGAAGTCGCCGGCGGGCACGTCGATATTGGCGCCGATATGGCGATAGAGCTCGGTCATGAAGCTCTGGCAGAAGCGCATGATCTCGTTGACGCTCTTGCCCTTGGGATTGAAGTTCGCGCCGCCCTTGCCGCCGCCCATCGGCAGGCCCGTCAGCGCGTTCTTGAACGTCTGCTCGAAGGCGAGGAACTTGAGGATCGACTCGTTG
Source organism: Allosphingosinicella sp. (assembly GCA_036387875.1). Lineage (GTDB taxonomy): Bacteria > Pseudomonadota > Alphaproteobacteria > Sphingomonadales > Sphingomonadaceae > Allosphingosinicella. The sequence goes on from DASVSX010000056.1 coordinate 799, forward strand.
ACCGAGGGGTGGAAGCGGATGCCGCCCTTATAGGGGCCGATCGCATTGTTGTTCTGGACCCGGTACCCGCGCTGGACGCGGATATTGCCATTGTCGTCCTCCCAGCAGACGCGGAAGGAAACCACCCGATCGGGCTCGGCAATGCGCCGCAGGATCTGGGCTTCGTGATATTCGGGCTTGCCCTCGATGAACTCGAAAATGTCCTGCGCGACCTCGGTCACCGCCTGCACGAATTCGGGCTGGCCCGGATTGCGGCGCTTTACCCCGTCGATGAAGCCGTCGAGATCGACATGTTCGTTCCTCGGCACGCCGCCGCCCCTGTTCATCACGCCGTCTCCCCTTTGCATCGCCCCATGCCGCGATCCTTCCTGCGGGACTCGCGGTCGCGCGAGAGCATAGCACGATTCCGGAGAATGGAAGCGGGCGGCGAAATCGCGCGCGGCGGAGGCGCAGGGAGCCTAACTCCCCAGGATCGCCTCGATCGTCGCCGAGACCTCGCCGATCGGGGCCATGCCGTCGACGCGGGTGACGAGGCCCTTGGCCTCGTAGAAGGGAAGGATCGGCGCGGTCTTGGCGCGGTATTCGGCCATGCGGTTCCGCACCGTCTCCTCATTGTCGTCGGGCCGGCGCCGGAACTGCTCCTCGGCGCCGCAAACGTCACACAAGGTCGGCACCTTCGGCAGCTTGTAGCGATCGTGATAGCCCGCGCCGCACTTGCCGCAGGAGAAGCGGCCGGTGATCCGGTCGACCAGGGCGTCGGCATCGACCAGCAGCTCGATGACGTGGTCGAGCTTCATCCCGCGCTCGGCGAGCAGCGAATCGAGCGAGACCGCCTGCGCCTCGGTGCGCGGGTAGCCGTCGAAGATGAAGCCGGAGCCGGAATAGCCCTCCGGCAGATCGAGCCGGTGGGCGATCAGCTCGTTCACCACCTCGTCGGGAACCAGCTCCCCCGCCTCCATGATCGCCTTGGCGCGAAGGCCGATCGGGCTTCCGGCCTTGATCGCCTCGCGCAGCATGTCGCCCGTGGAAAGCTGGACCAGCCCGCGCTCCGAGATCAGGCGGCCGGCCTGGGTGCCCTTCCCCGCGCCCGGGGGCCCGAGGAGGATGATGTTCACCGGCCGCGCCCGCCCTTCAGCTTCGCCTTCTTGATGAGGTCGCCATATTGGTGGGCGATGAGATGGCTCTGGATCTGGGTCACCGTATCCATCGTCACGTTGACGACGATGAGCAGGGAGGTGCCGCCAAGATAGAAGCCGATCCCCATCCGAGCGATGACGAATTCGGGAAGGAGGCAGATGAGCGTCAGGTAGGCGGCACCGATGACGGTGATCCGGGTGAGGACGTAGTCGAGATATTCCTCGGTGCGCTTGCCGGGGCGGATCCCCGGGATGAAGCCGCCGTAGCGCTTCAGATTCTCGGCCGTCTCCTCCGGGTTGAACACCACCGCGGTGTAGAAGAAGCAGAAGAAGATGATCCCCGCCGCGTAGAGCGCCATATAGAGCGGCGCGCCGTGCTGGAGAGCGGTGGTGACGCTGATCAGGATGTCGCCCCACATGCTCTCGCCGGAGGTCCGGTTGCCGGCGAACTGGGCGATTGTGAGCGGCATCAGGAGAAGCGAGGAGGCGAAGATCGGCGGGATCACGCCCGACGTGTTGATCTTCAGCGGAAGGTGCGACTTCTCCGCCTGCATCTGACCGCGCGCGGTCTGGCGCTTGGGATATTGGATGAGGACCCGGCGCTGGGCCCGCTCCATGAAGCAGATGAAGAGGATCAGGACGACGACGAGGGCGACGATCGCGAGGATGGCGAGCGGCGACATGGTGCCGGTGCGGCCGCTCTCGAAGACCTGGACGAGGGTGGTGGGCAGCTGCGCCACGATCCCGGCCATGATGATCAGCGAGACTCCGTTGCCGATCCCCCGGCTGGTGATCTGCTCGCCGAGCCACATCAGGAACATGGTTCCGCCGACCAGGGTGACGACGGTGGTGACCCGGAACATCATGCCCGGGTCGAGCACGGCCGAGCCGCTGTTGCCCTGGCCCCAGCCTTCGAGTCCGACGGCGATGAAATAGCCCTGGATCGCGCACAGGAAGACAGTGCCGTAGCGCGTATATTGGTTGATCTTCTTCCGGCCGCTCTCGCCCTCTTTCTTGAGGGTGGCGAGCGCCGGCGACATCGAGGTCGCGAGCTGAACCACGATCGAGGCGGTGATGTAGGGCATGACGCCCAAGGCGATCAGGCTCATCCGCTCGAGGCTTCCGCCCGAGAACATGTTGAAGAAATCGAGCACGCCTCCGCGGGTCGTGTCGAACAGGTTGGCGAGCGCGCGCGGATCGATCCCGGGCAGCGGAACGAAGCTCAGCAGCCGGAAGACGATGAGCGCTCCCAGGGTGAACCAAAGGCGCTTCTTGAGATCCGTCGCCTTGGCGAAACTCGCCATGCTGATGTTGGAAGCCATGGATTCGGCTGCGGATGCCATGTTCGGAGATTCCCCTAGACGCTCGGGCTCATATAAGGCCTCGCTCCGTCATTGCGAGGAGCGAAGCGACGAAGCAATCCAGTGGCGGAAGCGCTGCACTGGATTGCTTCGCTATGCTCGCAATGACGAGCTCAGGCGTCCTTGCGCTTCTTGACGCTGTTCTTCTTCGCGGCGGCCTTCTCGGAAGCCGGGACGACCTCGATCAGCTCGATCGAGCCGCCCGCCGCTTCGACCGCCTCGCGTGCGCCCTTGGAGGCTCCGGCGACCCGGAAGGCGAGCTTCGCGGTGAGGCTTCCCTTTCCGAGAAGGCGGATGCCGTGCTTGCCGCCGCGCGACAGTCCAGCGGAGCGGAGCGCTTCCTGGTCGACCGTGCCGTCGGCGGAGAGCGTTCCGGCGTCGATCGCCTTCTGGATCATTCCGATATTCACCTCGGCATAATCCTTGGCGAAGATGTTGTTGAAGCCGCGCTTCGGGAGCCGCATGTGGAGCGGCATCTGGCCGCCCTCGAAGCCGAAGACGCTGACGCCCGAGCGCGACTTGGCGCCCTTCTGGCCGCGTCCGGCGGTCTTGCCGAGGCCGGAACCGATTCCGCGGCCGACCCGGACGCGCGACTTGCGGGCGCCCTTATTGTCTCTGAGATCGTTGAGTTTCATGTCTTTGCACTCGCTTTCGCTTTGGTCGCGCGTGTCCCGGCGAAAGCCGGGACCTCAGGCCGGAAAAGGCTCGGCGGGTCTCGCCGAGGTCCCGGCTTTCGCCGGGATGACGGGAACTACTCCGCCACCTTCACCATATGCTGCACCTTGCGGATCATTCCGCGCACCTCGGGGGTGTCGGTCAGCTCCACGGTGCGGTGCATCTTGTTGAGGCCGAGCCCGACCAGGGTCTTGCGCTGGTCGGGCGTGCGGCGGATCGGCGATCCGGTCTGGGTCAGCTTGATCGTGGCCATCATATTACTCCGTCACCAGCTCGGCTTCGGCCGAAGCCTCAGCGCCGCTCAGGCCTTCGCGGCGCGCCATCAGGTCGGCGACCTTGCGGCCTCGGCGCTGGGCGACCGCTTTGGGGCTGGTCTGCTCCTTGAGCGCCTCGAAGGTCGCCCGGACCATGTTGTAGGGGTTGGACGTGCCGATCGACTTGGTCACCACGTCGGCGACCCCGAGGCTCTCGAACACGGCGCGCATCGGGCCGCCGGCGATGATCCCGGTTCCGGCCGGGGCCGAGCGGACATAGACGCGTCCGGCGCCGAAATGGCCGAGGCCGTCATGGTGAAGCGTACGGCCCTCGCGAAGCGGAACCCGAACCATGGCCTTCTTGGCCGCGGCGGTCGCCTTGGAGATCGCCTCGGGCACCTCGCGGGCCTTGCCGTGGCCGAAGCCGCAGCGGCCCTTGCCGTCGCCGACCACGACCAAAGCCGCGAAGCCGAAGCGCTTGCCGCCCTTCACGGTCTTGGACACGCGGTTGATGTGGACGAGCTTCTCGATCAGCTCCTCGCCGCCGTCGTCGTCGCGATTGCCGCCACGTCCGCCGCGCTCGTCGCGCCGGCCGCGGCCGCCGCGATCGTTGCCGCCGCGTCCGCCGCCGCCGCCACGGCCCCCGCCGCCGCCGCCGCCACGGCCGCCGCGCGGGCCGCGGCCCTCGGTGCGGACCTCGGCAGGACCGGCCTCCGGAGTCGCAACCGCGCCCGGCTGGACCTCGGTGCCTTCGATGGTGTTTTCGTCAGCCATTTAGAACTCCAATCCGCCTTCGCGGGCGGCATCGGCCAGCGCCTTGACTCGGCCGTGAAACAGGAAACCGCCGCGGTCGAAGACCACGCGGGTGACTCCGGCCGCCTTGGCGCGCTCGGCGACTCGCTTGCCGACCTCCTGAGCGCCCGAGACGGTCGCTCCGGTCGAGCCGCGCGCGTCCTTCTCGAGAGTCGAGGCGGAAGCGACAGTGCGGCCTTCGGAATCGTCGATGATCTGGGCGTAGATGTGACGCCCGGAGCGATGGATGGAGAGGCGCGCACGAGCGCCGGCGCGCTTGCGGAGCGAGGTGCGGACGCGCTGGCGGCGCCGTTCGAAGAGGGTGAGTTTCGCCATGGCTACTTCTTCTTGCCTTCTTTGCGGAAGATATATTCGCCGCGATACTTGATGCCCTTGCCCTTGTAGGGCTCCGGCTTGCGCCACTGGCGGATCTCGGCGGCGAGCTGGCCGACGCGCTGCCGGTCGTTGCCGATGATCTCGACCGTGGTCGGATCCGGGGTCCTCACCTCGAGATCCTCGGGCACGGCGATGTTGACGTCGTGGCTGTAGCCGAGCTGCAGCCTGAGGTTGCGGCCCTGGGCGGCGGCGCGGTAGCCGACGCCGGTGATCTCCAGCACCTTGGTGAAGCCCTCGGCGACTCCGGTGACCAGGTTCTGGACCAGCGTACGGTGCATGCCCCAGAAGGAGCGCGCCCGCTTCGTCTCGTTCGCCGGCTTCACGACGATCCGGCCGTCCTCGATGCCGTAGCTGATATCGTCCAGCATCGGCATGGTGAGGGTGCCCTTGGGGCCCTTGACGGAGAGGATCTGGCCCTCGGTGGTCGCCGTCACGCCCGAAGGCAGCGGGACCGGCACTTTTCCAATGCGGCTCATCTTAGAACACCTCCGCCAGGACTTCGCCGCCGACATTCTGCTCGCGCGCTTCCGCGTCGGAAAGCACGCCGCGAGGGGTCGAGACGATCGTGATCCCGAGGCCGTTGCGCACCCGGGGAAGCTCCTGGGCGCCGGAATAGACCCGGCGGCCGGGCTTCGAGACCCGGGAGACGTGCTGGATGGCCGGCTGGCCCTCGAAATATTTGAGCTCGATTCGAAGGCCCGGATGCTGGCCGAGGGCTTCTTCGCGATAGCCGCGGATATAGCCTTCGCGCTGCAGCACGTCGAGGACACGCACGCGCAGCTTGGACGCCGGGGACGTCACGCTGTCCTTGCGCGCCTGCTGGCCGTTGCGGATTCGGGTGAGCATATCACCCAGGGGATCGGTCAATGGCATGTCTATACCCTACCAGCTCGACTTGGTGAGGCCTGGGATCAGGCCCTTGTTGCCCAGTTCGCGGATCATGATCCGCGACAGGCCGAATTTGCGATAGTTCGCCCGCGAACGGCCGGTCAGGCCGCAGCGGTTGCGGACCCGGGTCGGGTTACCGTTGCGCGGGATCTCCGCCATCTTGAGGCGCGCGATCAGACGCTCGGTATCGTCGAGGGACTCGTCCTCGGCGATCGCCTTGAGCTTCGAATAGCGGCCCGCATATTTCTTAACGAGCTTCTTGCGACGCTCGTTCTTGTTGATGGAACTCAGTTTCGCCATGGACTTAAGCTCTCTTCTTCTCTTCTAGGTCGTCACCCCGGCGAAAGCCGGGGCCTCAGCGAGGAAAAGGCACCTTGCCCCTTCCGGCCCGAGGTCCCGGCTTTCGCCGGGATGACGGGTGATTATTACGCCGCCTGCTTCTCGGCCTCCTCGGCCGGGAACGGGAAGTTGAAGAGGCGCAGCAGCTCGCGCGCCTCGTCGTCCGTTTTCGCGGTGGTCGCGACGATGACGTCCATGCCGCGCACCTTGTCGATGCGGTCATAGTTGATCTCCGGGAACACGATCTGCTCCTTGAGACCCATCGCGTAATTGCCGCGGCCGTCGAACGATTTCGGGTTCAGGCCCCTGAAGTCGCGGACCCGCGGGAGCGCGATCGTGACCAGGCGGTCGAGGAACTCGTACATACGCTCGCGGCGAAGGGTGACCTTCACTCCGATCGGCATGCCCTCGCGAAGCTTGAACTGAGCGATCGAGGTCTTGGCCTTGGTGATCACCGGCTTCTGGCCGGCGATCAGCTCCATTTCGGAAGCGGCGGTCTCGACCTTCTTCTTGTCCTGGGTCGCCTCGCCGACGCCCATGTTGAGGACGATCTTGTCGAGCCGCGGGACCTCGAGCCGGTTCTTGTAACCGAACCTCTCGATCATCGCGGGAACGATGCGCTCGTCATAATCCGCGCGAAGGCGCGGCGTATATTTGGCTTCAGCCATTGATCAGCTCCCCGGACTTCACGGCGACTCGGACCTTCTTGCCGTCGCGGTCCTCGAAACGGACCCGGGTCGGCTTGCCGGTCTTGGGATCCTCCAGAGCAACCTTGGAAGCATGGAGCGGCGCCTCGCGGCGCTCGACCCCGCCCTGCGGGTTGGTCTGCGAAGGCTTGCGGTGGCGAGCGGCGACGTTGACGCCGGCGACGATCACCTTGCCCTCCTTGGGCATCGACTTGGTGACTTCGCCGTGCTTGCCCTTGTCCTTGCCGGACAGGACCACGACTCGGTCGCCTTTCTTGATCTTCATAGCCACGGTTACAGGACCTCCGGCGCCAGGCTGATGATCTTCATGTGCTTCTTGGCGCGCAGCTCGCGCACCACCGGACCGAAGATACGGGTGCCGATCGGCTCGGCATTGTTGTTGACGAGGACGGCCGCATTGGAATCGAAGCGGATCGTCGATCCGTCCGGACGGTGGATGTCCTTGGCGGTACGGACGATGACGGCCTTGTGGACGTCGCCCTTCTTGACCCGGCCGCGCGGAGCCGCTTCCTTCACGGAGACGACGATGATGTCGCCGACTCCCGCGAAGCGGCGCTTCGACCCGCCGAGCACCTTGATGCACTGGACGCGCTTGGCGCCGCTATTGTCGGCGACCTCAAGGTTGGACTGCATCTGGATCATCGATCCAATTCCTTTTTCATTCTGGCCCGGCTGATGCCGGACCGCTAAACCAAACCCGTTCGGGCTGAGCCTGTCGAAGCCCTTTCCTTCGCTTCTTCACCAAGGAAGAAGGAAGGCCCTTCGATAGGCTCAGGGCGAACGGTGTGTGGTCCGTCTGCCCAGCCCTCTCCAACTTACGCCACGTCGGCCTTTTCAGGCGTCGCGTGGGTGTCCACGCGATCGATCACCTTCCAGGTCTTCAGCTTCGAGATCGGCCGGGTCTCCTCGATCCGGACGGTCTCGCCCTGCTTGAACTCGTTGCCCTCGTCATGGGCGTGGTACTTCTTCGACCGCTTGATGATCTTGCCGTAGAGCGGGTG
>DASVSX010000057.1:0-9908 GCA_036387875.1 Allosphingosinicella sp.
TTTCATCGCCGGTCCTGGAGCTCGCGAACCTCAGCAAGACCTACGGCCGGCGGGGCGGCGGAGTCCGGGCGGTCCGCGACGTCAGCCTCTCGGTGGGGGCGGGCGAGGTCTACGGATTTCTCGGACCGAACGGCGCCGGCAAGTCGACCACGATCCGGATGCTGATCGGGCTGATCGCCCCGACTTCCGGCGAGGCGCGCCTGTTCGGCGAGGATCTGCGCTCCAACCCGGATGTCCTCCGCCGGGTCGGATCGCTGGTCGACGGCGGCAATTTTTACCCGTTTCTCTCCGGCCGGCGGAACCTCGAGGTCCTGGCCAGGACCCAGGGGGAAGGCGAAGGCCGGATCGACGCGCTGCTCGAGCAGGTCGGCCTGGCCAAGGACGGGAAGCGCAAGGTCAAAGGCTATTCGACAGGAATGCGGCAGCGCCTCGGGGTCGCCGCGGCCCTGCTCGGCGACCCGGATCTCGTCATCCTCGACGAGCCGGTGAACGGCCTCGACGCGGCCGGAATCCAGGAGATGCGCGCCCTCATCCGGGGCCTCGCCGCCGACCACGGCAAGACCGTCTTCCTTTCCAGCCACCTTCTCCACGAGGTCCAGCAGGTCTGCGACCGGGTCGCCATCATCTCGAAGGGCGAGGTGGTTCGCGAATCGACCATCGCCGAGCTTCTTCGCCAGGACGACGGCCTTCGGATCGAGGCCGCTCCGTTCGAGGTCGCCGAGGCGGCGCTCGCCTCGCGCTGGGCGGTCGAGCGCGACGGCGATTCGCTCGTCGTCCGGGCCACCCGGGCGGAGGCGCCGGAGGTGGTCCGGCGGCTCGTCGGCGCCGGCGCCGATCTCTTCCGGCTGGCTCCCGAGCAGCGCAACCTGGAGGAGGTCTTCCTCTCCATCACCCAGGCGGAGACGGACGATGCTTGAGGCCCTTTCCGCCGAAGCTCTGAAGATGCGCACTCACAAGGCGACGTGGTTCCTGGTCTGGCTGTTCCCGATCGCCTTGTCGATCGTGATGCTGATAACGATCGGCGCCGGGATTCTCGGGTTCGACCCGCCGGATCGGCCCGGGATCGCCGACTGGATCGAGGATACGACCCTGATCTGGTTCATCCCGAACAACGCCGTCGGGCGCTACCTCATCTGCGCCTTCGTCGCGGTCATCTTCGCCGGCGAATATGGCTGGAACACCTGGAAGCTGGTCGTTCCGCACCGCCGCCGGGCCTCGCTGATCGCCGCCAAATATGCGCTGACCGTCCTTCTGTTCGCGATCAGCTTCCTCCTGACCGCCCTACTCCTCACCATCCTCAACTTGGCCGACGACGCGCTGACCGGAGACACTGCGCCGGCCGGCCTCACCGCGGCCTTGCTCTGGGATTCGCACAGCAAGGCCGCGCTCGCGGCGGTTGCGCCGATTCTGATCTCCATCGCTTATGCCAGCCTCGCCGCGGTGCTGACCCGATCGACGATCGCCGCCCTCGTCATCGCCATCGTGGCGACCACGCTCGAGCAGGTCGTCGTCGGCTTCGGGCCTCAGCTCTACACCAAATTCCCGTCGATCGTCTGGCCGCTCTACCACGTGCTTCCGGGCCACCACATCGCCAATATCTCAGAGTGCATCCGCGAAGGCGCGGCCCTGAAGCGCGACTTTCCGGGCGGCCGGGTCGTCGAGTTCTCCTGCACGGCCTCGCTCGGAATTCTCCTCGCCTGGACCGCCGCCTTGTGGGGAGCGACCTTCGCCGCCTTCGGCCGCCAGGACATCAATTAGAGCATTCGCCTCAGGTTGATCCGTCATTGCGAGGAGCGAAGCGACGAAGCAATCCAGTTGGCGGCAGCGCAGTGCAGGATTGCTTCGCTGCGCTCGCAATGACGGAGCGAGTCATCGTGAGGCGATCACGCCCCTAGAGTAGGGGCCTGACGGGAGCGAGATCGTAGCCGGCCGCTGCCGCCGCCGCGACGCTGTCCTCGGCCGGCGCGCCTCGCGACGCTCGGGCCAGCGCCCAGAGGAAGGTCGAGCGGGTGCCGGTGCGGCAGAACGCCAGCACCGGCCCCTGCTCCAGCGCGGACGCCATCGCTTCGACCTGTTCGGGCGGAAAAGCGCCCGCAATCGGGATGTGCCGGTAGCCGAGACCCGCGGCACCCGCCGCCGCCTCGATCTCCGCGGAAAAAGGCTGGCCGGGCTCTTCGCCGTCGGGGCGGTTGTTGACGATGAGGCGAATGCCGAGGGCGGCGGCTTCGTCGATATCGTCCACATTGAGCTGCCGGACGGAGACGAAGGTGGTTTCATCGAGTTTGCGCATGACAAGTTCCTACGGCAAGCGCACCCTCCCGTCATCCCGGCGACAGGCCGGGACCTCGGGGAGACCCGCCGAGACTTCTGGTCCCGAGGTCCCGGCTTCCGCCGGGATGACGGGTCAGGCGAAACCCCGAACCACTTCGACGAACGCTTCGCCGTACCGGTCCAGCTTGGCTTGGCCGACCCCCGAGACGCGCGACAGGGCATGAAGCGTCTCCGGCTTAAGCTCCGCCATCTCCCGCAAGGTGCTGTCGTGGAAGATGACATAGGGCGGCACTCCGGCCTCCTTGGCGAGATCGCGGCGCCGGGCTCGGAGCGCCTCGAACAATGGGTCGTGCGGCAGGTTCGAATCGCGCTCGCGCCGCTTGCGGGCCGGGCGGGCCGGAGGCAGGACCAGCTCCAGCCTCTCCTCGCCGCGCAGGATCGGCTTGGCGGCCGGGCCGAAGCTGAGGCCGCCATAAGGGTCGGCGCGAAAGGCGTCGCGGGCGAGCAGGGCGCGCGCCACCGGCTTCATCAGAGCCAGCTCCTCTTCGCCCGCGATTCCGAAGACGGAGACCCGGTCGTGGCCGAAGCTCCTCACCTTTTCCGTGTCGCGGCCGGCGAGGACGTCGGTGAGGTGACCGAGGCCGAAGCGCATCTCGGTCCGGAAGGCGGCGGAGAGCAGCTTGCGGGCCGCCTCGGTGGCGTCGACTGTGACCGGCGGGGCGAGGCAATTGTCGCAATTGCCGCAGCTCGTCGGCGGCGACTCGCCGAAATGGCGAAGAAGCAGCGCACGGCGGCAGCCGGCGGTCTCGACCATCGCGGCGAGCGCGTTGAGGCGCTGGCGCTCGCCCGGACGGCGCGCCTCGGGCACCTCGGTCTCGAGCCGCTGGCGGGCCCGGGCGAAATCCTCGGCGCCCCAGAACAGCCAGGCCTCGGCCGGGTCGCCGTCGCGCCCGGCCCGGCCGGTTTCCTGGTAGAAGGCCTCGATCGACTTGGGCAGGCCGGCATGGGCGACGAAGCGGACGTCCGGCTTGTCGATCCCCATTCCGAAGGCGATGGTCGCGACCATCACCATGTCCTCGGACGAGACGAAGGCCTGCTGGTTGGAGGCGCGAACGCGTGGGTCGAGACCGGCATGATAGGGGAGCACCTTGCGCCCGCCCTCGCCGAGCTGGACGGCGAGCTTCTCGGTCTTGTCGCGGCTGGTGGCGTAGACGATTCCGGGCCCCGGCTGCTCCGCGAGAAGGGCCTTGAGCTGCGCGCCGACTCGGTCGCGCGGCCGGACGTGATAGCGTATGTTGGGCCGGTCGAAGCCGGCGACGATCAGCCCGTCGTCGGGGATTCCGAGCTGGACGAGGATGTCGGCCCGGGTCTGGCGGTCGGCTGTGGCGGTGAGCGCAAGGCGCGGAACGCCCGGAAAGGCGTCGAGCAGCGGCTTGAGGAGCCTGTAGTCGGGCCGGAAATCATGGCCCCATTCGGACACGCAATGCGCTTCGTCCACCGCGATGAGGGAGAGAGGGGTGCGTTCGGCGAGCTCGCGAAACCCGCTTGTGCTCGCGCGTTCCGGCGCGGCGTAGAGAAGGTCGAGCTCGCCCCTTTTCAGACGTGCCAGGGTCTCCTGCCGGTCCTCGTCCGCCGAGGTCAGCGACGCCGCCCGGATCCCGAAGCTCGTGGCCGAGCGTATCTGGTCGTGCATCAGTGCGATGAGCGGAGAGATGACCAGTGCGGTGCCCTTCCGGGCGAGCGCCGGCACCTGGTAGCAGAGCGACTTGCCGGAGCCGGTGGGCATGACGGCGAGGCTGTGCTTCCCCGCCATCACCCGCCCGATCACCTGCTCCTGGACTCCGCGGAAGGCGGGGAAGCCGAAGGTCTCGTGAAGGATGGAAAGGGGGGTCACCCGGTGCTGCTAGCGGATGGGGGAACGGGCTGTCGAGGGCGGCGGGGCGGGTCGTAGAACATTGGATATCCGCATTTTTCGTCATCCCGGCGAAGGCCGGGATCCCAGGGAGTGAAGGGCGAGGGGCGCCTTTCACCCGCCGGGGCCCCAGCCTTCGCTGGGGCGACGGGATCATTCCGCCGCCTCGGCCTTCTCCTCCGCCTCGCTCTGCTGCCTGGCCCACATGTCGGCGTAGAGGCCGTTCCTGCGCAGAAGCTGCACATGCGTTCCGCGCTCCGCGACCCGGCCCTCGTCGAGGACGATGATCTGGTCGGCGTCGACCACCGTCGAGAGCCGGTGGGCGATGACGATCGAGGTGCGGCGGGCGGTGACGCTCTGCAAAGTCTCCTGGATCGCGGCCTCGGTCCGGCTGTCGAGGGCGCTGGTCGCCTCGTCGAGGATTAGGATCGGCGGGTCCTTGAGCAGGGTTCGGGCGATCGCGACTCGCTGCTTCTCGCCGCCGGAGAGCTTCAGGCCGCGCTCGCCGACCTGGCTTTCATAGCCGTCGGGCAGGCTCAGGATGAAATCGTGGATCGAGGCCCCGCGCGCCGCGCCCTCGATCTCCTCCTGGGTCGAGCCGTCGCGGCCGTAGCCGATATTGTAGCCGATCGAATCGTTGAACAGCACCGTGTCCTGGGGGACGATGCCGATCGCGGCCCGAAGGCTCGACTGGGTCACCTGGCCGATGTCCTGGTCGTCGATCGTGATCCGCCCCCCCGTCGGCTCGTAGAATCGGAACAGCAGCCGCGAGAGGGTGGACTTGCCGGCCCCGGACGGCCCGACCACCGCGGTGACTGTTCCAGGCTCCACATTTATGTCGATTCCATGCAATATCTGTCGATTCCCGTCATATCCGAAACTTACGTTTTCGAAGCGGACCCGGCCCTGCACCCGTCGCAAAGCGGGGGCGCCTTCGACGTCCTTCACCTCGGCCGGAGTGTCGATCAGGGCGAACATCGCCTCCATGTCGATCAGCCCCTGGCGGATGGTCCGGTAGACCCAGCCGAGCATGTCGAGCGGCCGGAAGAGCTGGGCGAGAAGGGTGTTGACCAGAACGACGTCGCCGGTGGTGAACTCGCCCCGGCTCCAGCCCCACACCGTATAGCCCATGGCGCCCGCCATCATCAAATTGGTGATGAAGGACTGGCCGATGTTGAGCCAGGCGAGCGAGGTCTCGTTCTTGACCGAAGCGTCGGCGAAGGCGCGCATCGCGACTCCGTAGCGCTGGGATTCGCGGGCTTCGGCGCCGAAATATTTGACCGTCTCGTAGTTGAGAAGCGAATCGACCGCCCGGCCGATCGCCTGGTTGTCGACCTCGTTCATCTGCCGCTGCAGCTTCGCCCGCCATTCGGTAACGAAGCGGGTGAAGGCGATGTAGGCGACGACCATGACCAGGGTCGCGACGACCAGGCCCGAGCCGAACTTCACACCGAAGATGACGCAGATGACCGCGAGCTCGACCACCGTGGGAGCGATGTTGAACAGCAGGAAATAGAGCATCATGTCGATGCTCTTGGTGCCGCGCTCGACGATCTTGGTGAGCGCTCCGGTCCGACGTTCGAGATGGAATCGGAGCGACAGGCGGTGGATGTGGGCGAACACCTTTTCCGCAAGCCGCCGCGCCGCGTCCTGCCCGACCCGCTCGAAGATCGCGTTGCGCAGATTCTCGAACAGCACTCCGGCGAAGCGGGCGCCCGAATAAGCGAGGACCAGCCCGACGGCGAGGCCGACCGCCGCGTCGGCGCCGCGGGCGCTCCCCGACATGATGTCGATCGCGCCCTTGTAGACGAAGCCGGTGCTGAGCGAGATTCCCTTGGCGACGAGCACCAGCAGGAAGGCGATGACGACCCGGGCCTTGAGCCCCGGCTCCCCCTCCGGCCAGAGGTAGGGCAGGAACCGCCGCATGGCGCCCCAGCCCGCTTTGGGGGTGGTGTCGGGAGAGGATTCGAGGGGACGCATCGGACTATAGGTAGGACCGGGAAAGGCGTTCCCCAAGCACCGACCCTGGTTCTTGTTTCAGCATCCAATGTCTGCGGCTCGCGGCCGCATGGCCCCGCCTTGAAAACAAATTCAGGGCTGCAACAATCGACACAAGAAATCCCTTGGCGCGACACAGCGGCGTGACCCGCCGAGCGCAGACGTAACGGCACGGCCGCCAGGCCGAAGCACACGAAATCGCCGTTTCGCCGAATCGCCTGCGAAACAATTGGAACGGCGAGGATTCACACGGGTTTAGCTGAACATGGGACCGGCAATCTTCCTCATCGCGATCATGGGCTGCGGCGAAGGCGACGCGCCGTGCCAGCAGGTCAAGACGCTCGAGGCGCGCTACGAGAGCCAGGCGGCCTGCACCGCGGCCACCGAGGCGGCGCTCAGTGAGAACACCGATATCGACTTTCCGGTCGTCGCAGCGGAATGCGTCGCGGCCGGCGCGAAACCCAATCCGCCCAAGGCGAACCAGATCCGGGTTCCCGGGCCCGGGCGCGCCGATCTCAAGGTAAGCCCGATCCGGAGCTGAGGCTCCGGTTCCCGTCCGTCATTCCGGCGAAGGCCGGAATCCATGGACACTGCCGTTCGAAATATCGTGACAATGTGTTCATGGATCCCAGATCAAGTCCGGGATGACGGGCTCGAAGTCCGGCCCCATGTCGCAAGGGCCGAAGCCGTACAAGTTCAGGGTGACGAGCGGGGTCATTGCTCGGAACCCCTTTGCGAAGCGGCGGTTTCCTTCCTGAACTCCACTTCGAGAGAGCAAAAATGAGCCAGAGCAACCACAATTCCGGATTCGACCAGTCCCAGAACCAGAACAACGCCTTGTCCGACGATCCGGGCGACGGCAGCCGCAAGTCGTTCACGACCGGGCGCGACGGCGGCAAGACCGCCGCCGAGAAGGCGCCGGCGCAGGACGAGCAGGACCAGTCGACCATCGAGGCCTTCGGCGAGGAAGGCGCGGGAATCGCGCCGAAGGAATAGGGGATGGGCGATACCGAAACCGTCGAGATGATCCACGAGGATTCTCTCCCCGGCCGCGAGAGCGAGCTCGAGCCCAAGCCCGACTGGGCGCCGCGTTATCCGGGTTCCGGCCGGCTCGAGGGCAAGGTCGCCCTGATCACCGGCGCCGACAGCGGAATCGGCCGCGCGGTCGCCGCCTTGTTCGCCCGGGAAGGCGCCGACGTCGCGATCCTCTATCTGTGCGAGCATGACGACGCGAAGAAGACCAAGCAGATCGTCGAGAGCGAGGGCGGCAAGGCCATCACCATTGCCGGCGATGTCGGCGACAAGGCCTTTTGCGAGCGCGCGGTGAAGGAGACGCTCGACAAACTCGGCAAGCTCGACATCCTCGTCAACAACGCGGCCGAGCAGCATCCCGACGAGGAGATAACCGACATTACCGAGGAGCAGCTGAAGCGGACGTTCCAGACCAATTTCTACGGTTATTTCTTCATGGTCCAGGCGGCTCGGCCGCACCTCAAGGAGGGGGCCGCGATCATCAACTGCACGTCGGTGACGATGTACAAGGGCTCCGAAGCACTGCTCGATTATTCGGCCACGAAGGGCGCCATCACCGCCTTCACCCGCTCGCTGTCGCAGAATCTGATCGACGACGGCATCAGGGTCAATGCGGTCGCTCCGGGGCCGATCTGGACCCCCTTGAACCCGTTCGGCGGCCAGCCCCCCGAGAAGATCCCCGACTTCGGCAAGGACACGCCGATGGGCCGGCCGGGTCAGCCCAACGAGGTCGCGCCGAGCTTCCTGTTCCTGGCCTGCGAGGATTCTAGTTACATGGCCGGGCAGGTGCTTCACCCGAACGGTGGCGAGGTGGTCAACGGCTAGTGGGTGCCCCGCCTGGAACCGTGCTATAGGCGCGGCTCAGAACAAGGAGCGACGATGAACAGGCTGATCACGGCCATCGTGCTCGCCACGCGCGCATGACCCGCTACACGAGCTTCCGCGATTTCTGGCCGCATTATCTGCGCGAACATTCCCGGCCCGCGACCCGAAGGCTCCATTATGCCGGCACGGGGCTGGTCCTAGCCCTCGGGGCTGCGGCCGCGGCGAGCGGGGACTGGCGGCTTTTCGCCGCCGTTCCGCCGGCCGGCTACGGCTTCGCCTGGTTCAGCCACGCCGCACTCGAGCGGAACCGACCGGCGACCTTCACCTACCCCCTCTGGTCCCTGGCCGCGGACTTCAAGATGGCCTGGCGGTGGGCGACCGGGCGGCTCGACTCGGACCTCGCCGACGCCGGGGTGGAGCCGGAGCGGAGGGAGGGCGCTGGAGATGCCGGTTGAGATGGCCGATCCCGACGCCGCCTCCGCCATTGCGGGTCTGCTCCTCAAGCTCGGGGCGCGGGACCTGCTCTCCGGCGAGGAAGAGGAGGTTCTGAGCGCCTCGATTTCCGACATCCGCGAATATCCGGCGGGACGGACGATCGTCAAGACGGGCACGACGCTCAGCGCCTCGACCCTCCTCGTCGACGGGATCATGTGCCGCTACAAGGACCTCGCCGACGGCCAGCGCCAGATCATGGAGCTTCACGTCTCCGGCGACTTCGTCGACCTTCACGGCTTTCTGCTCAAGCAGCTCGACCACAATGTCGGGACGATGACCCCGGTCCGGGTGGCGAGCGTCCCGCACGAGGCTCTTCGCGGCATCACCGAGACCCACCCCCATCTCGGCCGGATGCTGTGGTTCTCGACCCTCCTCGACGCAGCCATCCACCGCGAGAAGATCCTGTCGATCGGCCGTCGAAGCGCGATGGCGCGGATCGCCCATATCTTCTGCGAGCTCCTGGTCCGGCTTCGAATCGTCGGCCTCGCGGAGGACGATGGCTACGCCTTGCCCCTCACCCAGGCCGACCTCGCCGACGCGACCGGACTTACCCCCGTTCACGTCAACCGAATGCTCAAGAAGCTTCGCGACGAGGCTTTGCTCACCTTTCGCGGAGGGACGGTGACCATCGGCGACTGGGAGCGGCTCCAGCGCGTCGCGGAGTTCGATCCGACCTATCTCCACCTGGAGCGAAGGCCGAGGTAGGCGGGCCGTCATCCCGGCGGAGGCCGGGATCCCAGCGGGTGAAAGGCGCCGCGGTCTTCACCCCCTGGGGCCCCGGCCTTCGCCGGCGCGACGAGGAGCTACAAATCCCGAACCTCGAACGCCTCCCGCTCGACCATTCGCCCGGCCAGCATCGAGCGATGGCACTCGGGCGCTCCGCGCTCGTAGCAGAGCAGGGCGGACGGACGTGCCTTGGCTTCGGCAAGCGCCTGCTCCATCGCAAGGCCCGCTTCAGGAGTGTCGAGCTGCACCGCATAGATCGCCCGCATCTCGGCGACCCGCCCCGCACGAGCCGCCTGGCGTCCGTCGGCCGGGGTACCGAGAGCGCGCAGGTGGAGATAGCCGATCCCGCGCTCCCTCAGGCCGCCGGCGAGCGCCGTCTTGGAGAAGCCCGGCCGCCGCGAGGCTGCGACGGCCCGAACGTCGAGGACGAGCTCGACCCCAGCGGCCTCGAGCTCGTCGAGGAACTCCGCCTGGGTCTTGCCTTCATAGCCGATGGTGAACAGCTTGTGCACCGCCGCCCTCTAGCAAAGCCGACGCCCAGCCGCTATGCCGTCGCGGTTTTTGCGAGCCGGTCCAAGAGGGTAAATGGCCAAGGAAGAGCTACTCGAGATGCGCGGGCAGGTGGTCGAGCTGCTGCCCAACGCCATGT
>DASVSX010000058.1:0-110311 GCA_036387875.1 Allosphingosinicella sp.
AGTCGAGACACCCTGCGAAGCGCACCCGAGGACCCGTGTGCAAGCTTGTCCGCTGTGCTCGAAGGCGCCTCTCGACTTCGCTCGAGGCAAACGGATGTCGATTGCAGTCATTCCTTCTCCACCTTCACCAGCATCGTCCCCTCGGTCACCTGCGCGCCCTCGGCCACCGCAAGCTCTGCCACCACGCCGTCGAACGGCGCCACCATGCTATGCTCCATCTTCATCGCTTCAAGCGTCACCAGCTTCTGCCCCTTGGCCACCCGGGCGCCCTCAGCCACATCCACCGAGATCACCCGCCCCGGCATCGGCGACACCAAGGCCCCATCCGAAGCCGCCCCCGCAGCCCGGCCGCCGCCAACACCCGGCAAGGTAAACGCAAAGGCCTGCCCCGCCGAGAAGACCAGCACCGTCTCCCCCTCTGACGTCGCAACCCCTTCAAGCGGCGGATCGCCGCCCGCGTCCACCAGCCGGGTCTCGCCGCCATGGGCGATCGCCACCCGTACATCGTCGGCCGCGTTCAGCCGGAAGCCCTGCAGCGCCGCCCAGGGATCGCCCTCCCCGCCATTGCCGAAGTCCGAAGCAAGCAACGCCGTCGCCGCCAGATTCCACACGCCGTCGCCCGGTGCGACACCAGGCACCAGCCGATCGATCCGCGCCGGGATGAACGACGTGTCGACATCGCCCGAGCGGAAATCCTCATCCGCCGCGGCCAGTGCCAAAAACCCGGCATTGGTCCGAACCGGCCACACCTCCACCTCGTGCAGCGCATCGGCCAGCCGCTCCGCCGCCTCCTCCCGAGTCGCGCCGCGGGCGATCACCTTGGCGATCATCGGATCGTAATAGGGGCTGATCCGGTCACCCTCTTCGACGCCCGTATCGATCCGCACCCCGCGCGGAAGCACGAAGTGGTCCAGCCGGCCGGTCGAGGGCAGAAACTCATGCGCCGGATCCTCGGCATAAAGCCGCGCCTCCATCGCCCAGCCGCGGATTTGAAGCTGGTCCTGGCGCAGCGGCAACGGCTCGCCCGAGGCCACGCGCAACTGCCACTCGACCAGATCCTGCCCGGTAATCTCCTCGGTCACCGGATGCTCGACCTGGAGCCGCGTGTTCATTTCCATGAACCACACCCGGTCCGGCCGCAGCCCCTCGGAAGCATCGGCGATGAACTCGATCGTGCCCGCCCCGACATAGTCGACCGCCTGCGCCGCCTTCACCGCCGCGCCGCACACCGCCGCGCGCGTCGCCTCGTCCATGCCGGGCGCGGGCGCTTCCTCGATCACCTTCTGGTGACGCCGCTGCAGCGAGCAGTCGCGCTCGAACAGGTGGATGACATTGCCGTGCGTATCGCCGAACACCTGCACCTCGATATGCCGCGGCCGCTCGACATATTTCTCGATCAGCACCCGGTCGTCGCCGAACGAGGCGGCCGCCTCGCGCTTGCAGCTCGCCAGCATGTCCTGGAACTCGGCGGCCGAGTTGACCCTCCGCATCCCCTTGCCACCGCCGCCCGCGACCGCCTTGATCAACACCGGATAGCCGATCGAACCCGCTTCCGACCGAAGCCGCTCCGGATCCTGGTCCTCGCCATGATAACCGGGAGTAACCGGGACCCCGGCCGCGATCATCAGCTTCTTCGCCGCATCCTTCAGCCCCATCGCGCGGATCGACCCCGCCTTGGGCCCGACCCACACCAGCCCCGCCGCTTCGACCGCCTCCGCGAACTCGGCATTTTCCGAAAGGAAGCCGTAGCCCGGATGGATGGCCTCGGCGCCCGTCGCTTTCGCGGCGGCGATGATCCTCTCGCCGACCAGATAGCTCTCCCGCGCCGGCGACGGACCGACATGGACCGTCTCGTCGGCCTCGCGGACGTGAAGCGCCTGGCGGTCGGCGTCGGAGTAGACGGCCACCGTCCGGATGCCGAGCCGTCGCGCCGTGCGGATGATCCGGCAGGCGATCTCGCCCCGGTTGGCGATGAGGAGGGACTTGATCATCGAGGCCTCAACAGGCGCAGCCCCAGGTGCCGTTGACGCTCCGCTTCGAAGGGCCCTCGCCCAGGGTCATCGAAGCCGGGGAAGAGGCGCTGTCGCTTTCGATGGAGGCATCGACCTTCCCGGTCCGGCGAAGGCTCATCCGGACTCCGCCGCAGGAATGGACTCCCGACGCGTCGGCCAGTTTCTGGAACTGGGCCTCGCCGATCCGGCAGACCTTGAGGCCGGCCTGGGTTCGGACCATCAGCTCGTTTCCGATCGCCTGAATCAGGGTGCCGCTCTTCGAGTCGAACGCGCAGGTACAGCCCATCTGGCGAGTGCTCATCATGTCCTTGTCGCTCAGCGGCAGCAGCCGCACGATCGCGGACGCCGGGGCGGCCTTCACCGGCTGCGGCTTGGGCGCGGGGGCCCCAGTCGCGGCCGCGACTCCAACCAGAAGCAAGGACGAGGGCACGACGATCCGGATCATTCGCATTGCAGTCATCCCCTCAAATCCCCAACGCGCCAAGTCGCTCCCGCTCCGGGATAGGCGCGTTGAGAATCGGAGCAACCCCGCAGACGACTGGAGCGGATCATAGCTTCACCAGTCCACGATCGGCGAGGAAAGCGAGATATTTGGGATTCTCCTGGGCGAATATCTTTTCGCCATGGGCCTCGTAGGCCCGCATCAGCTCGTCCGCCGCGCGATCCTCATGTCCCTGCTCGAGCAGCGCCTGGCCAAGCCGGAGATGAAGGAACGGATTGCCGACCGCATCGGGGCAATTCATCCCGAACTCCAGCGCCCGAAGGACCTCGTCATGCTTGCCGGCGAGGAACCAGCAGTCGGCGATGGCCGAGATCAGCGGCGTGGATATCTTCCATCCCTGCTTCGGCTCCAGGATGAGTGACCAGGCTTCGCCATATTTTTCGAGCGCCGAGCCGATAAGGCCGTCCTGCACCAGCTTTTCGCCCTCGCCGTACAAGGCGGCGATCCGCTCGTGCGTCGCGGAATCCATTCTGACCTCGGGATCGCTCATCGACACATCCTGCACAGGATGAAAAAGGCGCAAATCATAGGCTCAGCCGGGCTTTCGGGCGGGATAATGGACGCCGCGGACGAATTCCCACCCGCTCTTCCCCCGGCGCCAGACCTGGAAGTCGGTGAGCTGACGGGTCGCTCCGGCCGGCATCCCCCTCAACCGGGTCGTCCAGGTCAGCCGGGCGATCGCGACCTGGCCCATCACCGTGACCTCGTGAAACGTCGGGACGGTCGACTCGACCGTGTCCTCGCCCTCCCCCCGGCACAGCCGCCGGTAGCCGGCGAGGATGTCCGAATAATCTCGGTCGGGAACGCCCGGATAGCTCAGCACGATATCGCGCGAATAATGCGCCACCACCTCCTCCGGGCGGCCGGCCGCGCAGGCTTTGGCCCCCTCGAGGATCAGTTCGCGAACCTGGTCCGCGCCCTTATCGGCCGGAGCAGCGGCAAGTGCGACAGCAAGGATCAAAGACATAGCGTCAGGCCTCCATCGCCAGTTGAAGCTCGCACGGACCGAGCTCGCGTTCCGCTTCGCGCACCGTCTCGACAAGCCTGTCGAAGCGCGGCCCGATGGCGTGCCTCGAGACATCGGCATCGGACCAGCGAATTCGAAGCGGCCGGGGGAGCACTCCGGTGAGCAGGTCCGACAGGGCATCGAGATTGCGTCCATAGCCTTCGAAGCCGACCGACCGAGCGGCTTGCGCGATCGCATCGTGAAAGGCAGACTCGCTGCGGATCTCGTCGCCCTCAAGGTTGATCTCCATCCCGATCACATCCTGAACAACCCGAAGCGCGCCTGCTCCGGGATTGGCGCATTCAGGCAGGCGCTGAAGGCGAGGCCGAGCACGTCCCTCGTCTGGACCGGGTCGATCATCCCGTCGTCCCACAGCCGGGCGGTGGCGTAATAGGGATTGCCCTCGTCCTCGTAGCGCTGGCGGATCGGGGCCTTGAAGGCTTCGGCTTCCTCGGCTGTCCAGGTCTCGGCGTCCTTGTGCACCGTCGCGAGCACGCTCGCCGCCTGCTCGCCGCCCATCACGCTGATCCGCGAATTGGGCCAGGTGAAGAGGAAACGCGGCCCGTAGGCTCGGCCGTTCATTCCGTAATTGCCCGCTCCGAAGCTCCCGCCGATCAGCACCGTCACCTTGGGGACCTGCGCCGTCGCCACCGCGGTCACCAGCTTGGCCCCGTCCTTGGCGATCCCGCCCGCCTCATATTTGCCGCCGACCATGAAGCCGGAGATGTTCTGGAGGAAAAGCAAGGGCGTCCGGCGCTGGCAGGCGAGCTCGATGAAATGGGCGCCCTTCAAGGCGCTCTCCGAGAAAAGGATCCCGTTATTGGCCAGGATGGCCACCGGCATGCCCCAGATTCGAGCGAAACCGCACACCAGGGTCGAGCCGTAGAGCGCCTTGAACTCGTGGAAGTCCGAGCCGTCGACGATCCGGCCGATCACTTCGTGGACGTCATAGGGCGTTCGAACGTCGTCCGGGACGATCCCGTACAATTCCTCCGGATCGAGCTTCGGCGCGACCGGCTCGGCGAGGTCCACGCCGACCGTCTTCACCGTGTTGAGGCGGCCGAGAATGCTTCGAACGACCACGAGCGCATGTTCGTCATTCTCGGCGAGATGATCGACGACTCCGGACTTGCGCGCGTGAAGGTCGCCGCCGCCCAGATCCTCGGCGGAGATAATTTCTCCGGTCGCGGCCTTCACCAGCGGAGGTCCGCCGAGGAAGATCGTGCCCTGGTTCCGGACGATCACGCTCTCGTCCGACATCGCGGGCACATAGGCCCCGCCCGCCGTGCAGCTCCCCATGACGCAGGCGATCTGGGCGATGCCCTGGGACGACATCTGCGCCTGATTGTAGAAGATCCGGCCGAAATGCTCGCGGTCCGGAAACACCTCCGCCTGATGCGGCAAATTGGCTCCGCCGCTGTCGACCAGATAGACGCAGGGAAGCCGGTTCTGGAGAGCGATCTCCTGCGCCCGAAGGTGCTTCTTCACAGTGGTCGGAAAATAGGCCCCGCCCTTCACCGTGGGATCGTTGGCCACGACCATCGTCTCGCGCCCGGAGACCCGGCCGATCCCCGCGATCATCCCCGCGCCGGGCGCCTCGCCATTGTACATGCCGTTGGCCGCGAGCTGGCCGATCTCGAGGAAGGGCGAGCCTGGGTCGAGGAGGCGAGTCACGCGGTCGCGCGGGAGCAGCTTGCCGCGCGACACATGCCGCTCGCGATGCTTTTCCGGACCGCCTTTGGCCGTCTCCGCCACCTTCGAGCGCAGAGTCTCGGCGAGGCTGCGATTGTGCTCGGCGTAGGTGCGGTAGGAATCGGAGCCCGGATCGATTTTGGAGACGATCTCCGTCATGCCCTCACCGTCACCCCGGCGAAAGCCGGGGCCTCGTGGAGTGAAAGGCGCCGCGCCTTCGCGGCCCGAGGTCCCGGCTTCCGCCGGGATGACGGATCGGTAGTCATGCCGGCTTCGGCTCCGGATGAACCGGCTTCTTTCGGATCAGGTAGCGGTAGACCCCGATCACATTGATCGCGAACAGGAAGATGTTCTGGGTCCCGATCCCTTCCGCCTTGTCGGACATGAATCCCCAGGTCACCAGGGCGACCGACGAGGTGCAGAAGATCACGAACGCCCATCCGGTCGCCCGGCGTCCCAGGTCCAGCGACACGATCAGGGCCGCCAGGGCGCCCGCGATCGACCCGTACCATTCGAGGCCGTCGATCAGCCCTTTGCTCATGTGTCGGCTCCCGTCATGGCGAGGCTGACTAACGGCTGAGCGTCAGGATTGGAAGCGCTGGCGCGACGCTCAAACTGCCTATATCCGGAATGACTACATCAGGTTTCGAAAGGTCTCGCGATGAATCGGTCATTCGTCCTCGCTCTTCTCCTCGCCACCGCCGCCTGCTCGCCGGGCGGGCCCGGCAATGGCGGCGAAGGCTCGGCGCAGACCCCGGGTACGGCGGCCGGAATCGTCGCCGCGTCGATGGACAAGACGGTCTCGCCGGGCGACGACTTCTTCGCTTACGCAAACGGGACCTGGGTGAAAAATACGCCGATCCCCCAGGATCGCTCCAGCATCGGCGGATTCTACATCGCGGACCAGGAGCGGGAGAGGCAAACCCGCGAGCTCCTCACCTCGATCCTGGCGTCGAAACCCGCCGCCGGAAGCAACGAGGCCTTGATCGCCAATTATTACAACGCCTTCCTGAACACGGACGCGATCGACCGGGCCGGAATGGCGCCCGCGAAGGCCGACCTCGATTCGATCGCCGCCATCGCCGACAAAAGGCAGCTCAGCGCTGCGATCGGCGCAACCCTGCGCGCCGACACCGACCCGCTCAACGCGACCAATTACCAGACCGAGAATTTGTTCGGAATCTTCGTCACCCAGGGCCTCGCGACGCCCGGGGAGACCCTGCCCTATCTGATGCAGGGCGGGATCGGCCTCCCCGAGCGCGAATATTATCTGGGCGGCGATTCCAAGATGGCCGGGCTTCGAAGTCAGTATCGCGCCTATGTCGCGACGATCATGAAATCGGCGGGCGCCGCCGACCCGGAGGCCGCGGCCGGCCGCATCCTCGATCTCGAAACGAAGATCGCCAGGGCCCACGCCACCCGCGAGGAGAGCGAGGACTTCGCCAAGGGCGCCCAGGTGTGGAGCCGAGCCGAGCTCGAGAAGCGGGCGCCCGGAATCGACTGGGGCGCCCTGCTCGGAGCCGCCCAGCTCGGCGGCGCCCGAAAGTTCCAGGCCTATCATGCCGGAGCGATCCCGAAGCTCGCGGCGCTGGTCGGCTCCGAACCGCTCCAGAGCTGGAAGGACTGGCTCGCCTTCCACACCCTCAACCAGCAGGCGAGCGTCCTTCCCAAGCCGATCCGCGATGCAAGCTTCGCCTTCAACGGAACGGCGCTCACCGGCGCCAAGCAGCAGCGGCCGCGCGACCAGATCGCCCTCAACGCGGTCAGCAATGCCCTGCAGGACGCCGTCGGCAAGGCCTATGTCGACAAATATTTCCCGGCCTCCGCCAAGGCCGAGGTCCAGAAGATGGTCGACACCATCAAGGCCTCCTTCGCCCGCCGCGTCCAGGCGATCGACTGGATGGCGCCTTCGACCAAGGAAGAGGCGCTGAAGAAGGTCCGCTCGATCGTCGTCGGGGTCGGCTATCCGGACCGGTGGCGTGATTATTCCTCGCTCCAGGTCAGCGGCGACAACGCCTATGCCAACAGCAAGAATGCGGGCCTTGCGGAATATCGCTACCAGATTTCGAAGATCGGCAAGCCGATGGACCGAAACGAATGGTGGATGCCGCCGCAGCTGGTCAATGCGGTCAATCTGCCCGTGCAGAACGCGCTCAACTTCCCCGCCGCGATCATCCAGCGGCCCTTCTTCGATCCCAAGGCGGACGCCGCCTTCAACTATGGAGCGATCGGATCCGTCATCGGCCACGAGATCAGCCACAGCTTCGACAATAACGGGGCGCTGTTCGATTCGACCGGGCGACTCCGGAACTGGTGGACCCCGGCGGACTTCCAGCGCTTCCAGCAGGCCGGCGGAGCGCTCGCAGCGCAATACGACACCTACGAAGCGCTTCCCGGCCTTCGGGTCAACGGCAAGCTGACCCTGGGCGAGAACATCGCCGACGTCGCCGGCCTCGCCGCCGCCTATGACGCCTATCGCGCCTCTCTGGGCGGCAAGGAAGCGCCGGTGATCGAGGGCTTCACCGGCGACCAGCGCTTCTTCATCGCCTACGGCCAGGCCTGGGCAAGCAAGATGCTCGAACCGACCCTGCGCCAGCGCGTCCTCACCGACGGCCACGCGCCCGGGCAGTTCCGGGCGCTGACGGTGCGGAACCTGGATGCGTGGTACAATGCGTTCGGCGTCAAGCCGGGGCAGAAGCTGTATCTGGCGCCGGAGAAGCGCGTGAAGGTGTGGTAGCTCCCCGTCACCCCGGCGACTGCCGGGGCCTCGTGGGGTGAAAAGCGCTGGCGTCAATCCTCGTCTAGGTCCCGGCTTCCGCCGGGATGGCGACTTGTGTGCAATCATGAGTCTTTCTCCAGCGGGCGGGCGGGCGATTGGAAAGGCTGCACGAATCCGTCCGGCCGAAGCTCCGAAAGCCAATGGTCCCCCATCCACTGGTCGGCCGCCGCACGCAGCCGGGCGGCATATCCGGGCGAATCGAGGCCCGCGAGCGGGAGGCCGAACTCACGGGCGGTGTCGGCAATCTCGCGATCGTCGAGCCGGCATCGCCCCGCGGCGACCCCATGCCGCGCAATCTCCAGCTCCTGCCCCCAGAAATAAACGCGGCGGGCACGCACGTTGGCCTGCATGCGACGAACCTCGGCGACTCGGTCGCCGCCGACGATCGGAAGCCAGATGTCGGCCGCCAGCAGATCGACGGAGCGGTCCGGCTGCCAGCTGAAGGCATCTCCTTCGACGATCTTCACCTTGGCGCCGGTGCCCCCGGGGAGACGGTCGAACAGGCCGAGCTTCCCGTGCAGCGCGATCAACGAGGGGTCGCGTTCCACCACCGTCACCGACTCCACCTCGCCCTTCAGCGCGCATAAGGCCGTCGACCAACCGAGGCCCAGCCCGAACACCGCGACGTGTCCGGAAGCGCAATCGACTCCGATCTGCTGGCTTTCGACCTCCACCGGCATCAGCGACATCCAGGTGTCGCTGCCCCGGTCCAGCGAGATGACGCCGGACACGAGACGCGCGGGACTCCAGTAGCCGCGCAGCGGGATGTCCTTCCCCCAGCGGCGGACCATCCAGCCACCTTGCTCCATTGGCCGGTACAAGGACTCGACCGCGTCGCCGGGTGAAGGCATTCGAGCGCCTTGCTGCCCCGCCTCAGCCTGCCCCGATCAGCTCGCGGCCGATGAGCATCCGCCGGATCTCATTCGTGCCTGCGCCGATGTCGAGCAGCTTGGCGTCGCGCATGAAGCGCTCGACCGGCCAGTCCTTGGTATAGCCGGCCCCGCCCAGGGCCTGGATGGCCTCGAGGCTGACCTTCACCGCGCTCTCGGACGCAAGCAGGATCGCCCCCGCGGCGTCGAAGCGGGTCGTCTTGCCGGAATCGCAATTCTTGGCGACCGTGTAGACATAGGCCCGGGCCGAATTGAGCGCGACATACATGTCCGCGACCTTCGCCTGCATCAGCTGGAAGCCGCCGATCGCCTGGCCGAACTGCTTCCTCTCGCGCACATAGGGAAGCACGACGTCGAGGCAGGCCTGCATGATCCCGAGCTGGATTCCGGCCAGCACCGTCCGCTCGTAATCGAGGCCGGACATCAGAACTCCGACTCCTCCGTTGACCGGCCCCATCACGTTCTCGTCGGGAACCTCGCAATCGTTGAAGACGAGCTCGCCCGTGGGCGACCCGCGCATGCCCATCTTGTCGAGCTTCTGGCCGAGGCTGAAGCCGGGCATGTCCTTCTCGATCAGGAAGGTGGTGATCCCGCGGCTTCCCTCCCCCGTCTTGGCGTAGACCACGAGGGTGTCCGCATTATGCGCGTTGGTGATCCAGAATTTGGTGCCGTTGAGCACGTAGCCGCCCTGCACCTTCTCGGCCCTGAGCTTCATCGACACCACGTCCGAGCCGGCCCCGGCTTCCGACATTGCGAGCGAGCCGACATGCTCGCCGGAAATCAGCTTGGGCAGATATTTGGCCTTTTGCTCCGGATTGGCCCAGCGGCGGATCTGGTTGATGCACAGGTTCGAATGCGCCCCGTAGGAAAGGCCGACCGAGGCCGAGGCCCGGGCCACCTCCTCCTGCGCCACGACATGCTCGAGATAGCCGAGGCCGAGCCCGCCATACTCCTCCTCGACCGTGATGCCGTGGAGCCCGAGCGCCCCCATTTCGGGCCAAAGCTCCGCCGGGAACCAGTCTTCCGAATCGATCCGGGCGGCGAGCGGCGCG
Source organism: Allosphingosinicella sp. (assembly GCA_036387875.1). GTDB lineage: Bacteria > Pseudomonadota > Alphaproteobacteria > Sphingomonadales > Sphingomonadaceae > Allosphingosinicella. The sequence goes on from DASVSX010000058.1 coordinate 9,934, forward strand.
ATCCGGTCGGCGGCGAAGCGCTCCGTCGTGTCGCGGATCGCGTCCGCCATTTCGCCGAGAGCGAAATCGAGCCCGATACCGGCCATGCCATTCCTCCTGTTGGACGGCGGCCCTAGCAGAGGGGCCGCGATTTGAACAAGGCGGGGCGACGCCCCTCGCTCCGTTCGGGCTGAGCTTGTCGAAGCCCTCCCCTTGCTTATCTGGTGAAGAGAAGGAAAGGGCTTCGACAAGCTCAGCCCGAACGGTTTTGGAGTTTCCGATGCAGACCAGCGATCCCATCGTCATTCTCTCCTACGCCCGGACGCCGATGGGCAGCTTCCAGGGCGCCCTCGCCGGCGCAAGCGCCACCGAATTGGGCGCGGCCGCCGTCCGGGCCGCGGTCGAGCGGGCCGGGATCTCCGGCGAGGAAGTCGACAAGATCTTCATGGGCTGCGTCCTCCCCGCCGGCCTCGGCCAGGCCCCCGCCCGCCAGGCGGCGCTCGGCGCCGGCCTTCCCCGCTCGACCGAGGCGACGACGATCAACAAGGTCTGCGGCTCCGGCATGCAGGCCGTCATGTTCGCCCACGACATGCTTGCCGCCGGCTCCTCCGACCTCGTCGTCGCGGGCGGCATGGAGTCGATGTCCAACTCGCCCTACCTCATGAAGAAGCACCGCTCCGGCGCCCGAATCGGCCACGACACGGTCTACGACCATATGATGCTCGACGGCCTTGAGGACGCCTACGATTCCGGCCGGGCCATGGGTACCTTCGCCGAGGACGCCGCGCGCGAATATCAGTTCACCCGCGGCCAGCAGGACGAATACGCCATCGAGTCGCTGCGCCGGGCCACGGAGGCGATCAAATCGGGCGCGTTCGAGCGCGAGATCGTCCCCGTCACCGTCAAGAACCGCAAAAGCGAGGACGTCGTCGCCTGCGACGAGCAGCCCGGCAAATCGAACCCGGAAAAGATCCCCGGCCTCAAGCCCGCCTTCGCCAAGGACGGCACCATCACCGCCGCCAACGCCTCGTCCATCTCCGACGGCGCCGCCGCCCTCGTCGTCACCCGCCAGAGCGTCGCCGACCGGCTGGGCGTCAAGCCGGTCGCCCGGATCGTCGCCCACGCCGCTCATGCCCAGGCGCCCAACCTCTTCACCAGCGCGCCTGTCCCCGCCGTCCGCAAGGCTCTCGACAAAGCCGGCTGGACCGTCGGCGACGTCGACCTGTGGGAGGTCAACGAAGCCTTCGCCTGCGTCGCCATGATCGCAATGCGGGACCTCGGCATCCCCCGCGAAGCCCTCAACGTCCACGGCGGCGCGACCGCGCTGGGACATCCCATCGGCGCAAGCGGCGCCCGCTTGCTGGCGACGCTGCTGTCCGCGCTGGAAGCCCACGGCCAGAAGCGCGGCCTAGCGACGCTCTGCATCGGCGGCGGCGAGGCTACGGCGATGGCGGTGGAGCTGGTTGATTAAAGCGGGCCGCCGCCGCCTCTGCGCATCGGCTAGATCCCAGCCAGTGCTTTCAGCTTCTCACCGAAGAGAATGAGGCTGCCGAGCAACCCGATCGCCGTCATGTTCGCTGAAACGACAAAGCCCTTGCTGGGCAAGTGCGCCAGCCTTTCGGTCAGCACGGCAACCCGCTCGGTCAATATGGCGACCTTTTCGGTCAACGCGGCGACGGCCACGCGGAGGTCGGCGACGTCGCTTCTCAGCGTTTCGACATGCGCTTCAAGCCTGGCGACGCGGGCGTCCATGCCGTCCGATGTGCCACCTCCTCCGCCGACCTTCAAGGTGCGAGGCTCGGTCTCGCTTCGATCAGCGCGGGCTCGCGAAGCGCTCATGCCGAAGCGAAGCCACCAAAGCGTCCATTAGCAGCGATATTGTTGGCAGGATTCATTGCAAAACAGCGTAACTGACAAGCCCCCGACAGCAAGCACTTTCGTGCTTATGGGACCCGGCATACGAAAATCGTTTAGGCCCTACCGTCCTACCAGCCGTTGCACCGCTCCCACACCGACACAATCTCCGCCCAACCCCCCTCGACGACATGGTAGCGCTCATGCGCCGCCGCGGTCATGCAGGCGTGGTTGGGGGCGATCCTGATCTGGCTTCCGATCGGCAGCCGGCGGAAATCCTCGTCGCCGGCCGGCACAAGACCGTGCTCCTGGTTGGTCGAGCGTATATCGAGCCCGAGCGGACGCCCGCCGGCGTCCCACAGGCTGCCATAGCTCGGCTTGTCCCGATCCGGCCCCGAATCCTTGGACAAGGCGAGCCCCCCGGCGTCGACCAGCAGATAGCCCAGGTCCCGCCGGTGCCCGATCACCGTGGAGAGGACCGAAAGCGCGATCTCCTCCTCGGAGCAGACGCCGAGATCCGCCATCACCAGGTCCATGAACATGTAGACCCCCGCCCGCACCTCGGTGACTCCGTCGAGCCGCTCGGCGAACAGCGCGCCGGGGGTCGAGCCGACGCTGACCACCGGCGCCGGCAGGCCGGCTCCGCGCAGGGCTTCGGCCGCGGCCACGGCCCTCGAGCGCTCCTGCTCCGAATGGGCCCGAAGCGCATCGGGCGAACGGCAGCCGTAGGAGAGACCCGCATGGGTCATGACGCCGCGAAGCTCGGCGCCCGGGGCCGAGTCGAGGATCCGGCCGATCTCGACGAGGCGTCCGCAATCCTGTGCCGCCACGCCCGCGCGCCCGCCGTCCGTGTCCACCTCGATCAGCGCCGGAAAGACCGTGCCGAGCGCCTCCCCCTCTCGCGCCGTCGCCTCGGCCATTTCCACGCTGTCGAGGATGATCGTCAGATCGGCTCCGCCCCTCTGAAGCGCCGCCACATGCGCCAGCTTCGAGGGCACGATCCCGACGGCGTAGAGGATGTCGGTGAAGCCGTGCTCCAGGAAGTATTCGGCCTCCCTCAGAGTCGAGACGGTGATTCCGCCCGGCTGCCCCTCCACCGCGAGGCTAACGACGTCGATCGACTTGGCGGTCTTGACGTGCGGCCTGAGCGGCACCCCCAATTCCGCGAGCCGGCGCCTCATCCGCTCGATATTGCGGACCAGGCGCGGGCGGTCGATCACCAAAGCGGGAGTCTCGAGGTCGGTCAGCTTCATCCCCAACCCTATATCAGGGAAGTGCGCGCCTGCATTCGATTTACCAGCGATAGGTCAGCTCGGCCGTGAAGCTCCTGTGCGGAAAGGGGTGGAAGAGGTAGTATTTGTCGTTGGTCAGGTTCTCGACGCCGAAGGCGGCGTTCCAATGCTCGCCGACGCGGAAATTGGCCCTTGCGTCGGCGACCAGATAGCCTTCGAAGCCCTGGTAGGTGTGAGCGACGATGTCGCTGTTGTCGATCGTCCCGAAGGAGCGGCTGGCGTAGCGGCCGGCCAGCGTCAGGCTGGCGCCGTCCGAGGCCCGCCAGGTCATGACCAGGGTCGCGCGCCGCCGCGGCACCTGCGGTATGTCCTTGCCCTCCGCGGCGGGGAAGGCGACGTCTTCCACCACCTTGGGCCGCACGAGGGTGACGCTCCCCGAAAGATCGAGCTGCGCGAGGCCCAGGCCCCGCCGTTCGAACGCCAGCTCGGCCCCGGTCGTCCGGACGTGCCCGACATTCTGGACGAAGCTGAACAAGGCGGTCGAGCCCGGCACCAGGGGCGCGGTCTGCGAGATCAGCGCATTTCGGATCGACTCGCCGAAGAGCGACAGACGGACATGTCCGGACCGCATGGTCCACATCCCGGCCAGTTCCGCCGATCGCGCCCGTTCGGGACGGAGGTTCGGATCGGGGACGGTGAGCGTCGGGCCGGTCGAGATCGCCTGGTAGAGTTCCGAGACGGTCGGAAAGCGATAGGCCTGGCCGGCGGCGAGGGTGAGGCTCAGGCCGCGCGCCGGAATCCAGCGCAGGCTCGCCTTGGGCGAGATCCCCTGCGCCGACTGCCGGGGCTGGGCGACGTCGAGCGCCGGGGCCAGCGAGAAGTTGCGCCCGCCATAAGCGCGCCAACCCTCGTAGCGGGCTCCGAGCGTCAGCTCCAGCGTATCGGCGAGGTCGAACGCATCCTCGGCCCACAAGGCGAGGGTCCGGGTCCGCCCGCGGGCGAGTTGGGTGAGCGCCCCGGGCGCTCCGGTCCTCCAGTCGGGGGTCGCGAAGCGCCGGCTGTTCAGGTGGAAGCCGTCATAATGCGCGCCGCCCCTCAGCCCGCCGCTCCGAAGCTCGAGATCGAGCGTTCGCCAGCCCGTGCCGTTCAGCCTCAGGATCGAGCCCGGGCCGCCGGCCGAAGCCGCCGGCAGAGCGCCCGAGGGCAGGCGCTGCTCGTGCTTGTCGAAATCGTAGAGGCTCCCCACTGCTCGCCACTCAACCCCGGCCGCCTCGCCCTCGGCGGAGAGGCCGTGCATCCAGTGGCGCTCGTCCTGGAGGTAGACGTTGTTGGAAAAGGCGCTGGCCGGAACGTTGACCGTCCGGCCGGCGATGTTGAGCGTGCCGGCAAAGCGTCCGCCGCTCAGATAGGTCTTCGCCCTTGCCTCCGTGTCGTTCAGGAACAGCCCGCCCCGATAAGTCAGCTTCAGCCCCGGTCCGGCTTCCCAGGCGAGCTTGAGCTTCAGATTGTCCTGCTCATGGTGCTCGAGCCCGGCCGCGCCGAGGACGAAGATCGGCGCTCCGGCCCGGTTGACGTCCGCAAAGGCGCCGGTGACGGGCGTTCCGGCGGCGCCGGGGTTCGCCGGCCGGGCGACCGTGGCGTAGGCCAGCGGCTGGCTTTCGCTGTCGACATGGTTTGCGCTGGCGAACCAGGCGAAGGACCCTTCCCGGCCGCCGAGCGTGGCTCCAGCCTGCCAGGCGGGAAAGACGCCGCCCGTTCCATATTGGTCGAAGCTCTGGACGCTGGTCGACGCGCTCACCGAGCCTTCGCTTCTGTCGGGAAGCCGGGTCGTGATGTTCACCACCGCACCGATCGAATTGCCGGGATAGGCCGCCGAATAGGGCCCATAGAGCACGTCGACCCGCTCGATCTCCTCGGGCGAGACCATCCCCCAGCGCGGCGAGGCGCTGGTGTTGTTGTTGCCGATCAGCGCGGAAAGCAGAAGCCCGTCCGCATATATGAGGCTTCGGGCGCTCGCCCCCACGCCCGAGGTGCGGGTCGCGAGCGGGGACTGGGTGTCGCCGACGTGGCGCTTTCGAACCAGCAGACTGGGCATGTAGCGCAGGCTGTCCTCGGGCGTGATGATCGCGGTCGTCTCCTCGAGCCGCTGCGAGTCGACGCTTTCCACCGTCGCCGGGCCGACGGCCTTCTGTCCGGTGACGACGACGTCTTTTTCGTGGCCGGCCGAAGCGGGGGCCGGAAGGGCTGCCGCGCAGCCCCAAAGCATGAGGCGCGCCGCCTGGGGCGCGCGTATCCGTTTCTTCATGTCGATTCCTGTCTGTCTCGCGAGTGGGCGGAGGATCAGACGAGGAGTGGCGGCCCTCTGGCGGGGGGCGGCGGTGCGGCGGCCGCAACCTGGCGTAGGTCGGGATTCGCGGGCAGATCCGGGGTAAGAGCGGCGGCCGGGATCCGCGGCACGACGACCGGGGGCCCGGGCGGCAGCGGCGGAGCGGCCAGCGCGGCGAACGCACAGGGAATCTCGCCGGCCCTGGACGGCGCCGGATCGGCGGGGTGGCCGTCATGGCCGCGATGCAGCGCCGCTTGAGCGGCCGCCCGTGCGGGGGCGGCGCAGAGCGCGAGCCCCGGCTTCCCTTCGGAATCCGGGGCGATCATGTAGCCGGACGGGATGAGCAGCCTGAACAGGAGCAGAAGCGCAAGCGCGGTCGACGTGAATCCGCCCGACTGCCTGAAGTTGCCCACCATTCCCCTCATGCCTTCAACCTAACGCGGCAATCGGCATCGCAAACCCACAATCGGGGGCAAACCGCTGGAATTAGATCGCTTTCGGATTCAATTTTTGCACCGCACGGCGAACGGCGATCCGCCGCCTGTCGCACGGTTCACACGTTTCGCCGCAATATCCGAAATGAACTAATCATTAGAAATGTGGAATCCGTTCCAAGTATTAGGCGGACTTCTCTCGGAGGGCGCCGGCCGGCCCCTCCCGGACCTCGTAGTTTCCGAAAAATTAGCGCCGATCCAAGCACTTGCCTAATCCCTCGCGATCATGCTTGATGCCGGAATCGGCGAGACTCCTGTCTTCGCCGCCGCATTCTTTCAAGTAGAGAGGGTGCCAGAGGGGCGTAGTTCTGCACTCCGTGGCTAAACGGCGGCAAATTCCACTTCCTCTAAGTAGATGTCCACAACGGAGGGAATGCCATGAATCATAATAAAGGAACCTGGCGCAGCAAATCGACTATGCTGAAGGCCGCGGCCTTCGTGACCGCCGCCGGCCTGATCGCCATGCCGGCCGCAGCGGTCCACAGCTGGAACGGCTATCACTGGGCGCGCACCGCCACCCAGGTTTCGCCGCCGGTCGTCAACATCACCAATTCCGTCTGGACGCCCTACGTCAAGACCGCGGCCGCGGACTGGAACCGCTCGACCGTCATCGAGAGCCCATTGACCAATACCAGCGGCAACAGCCGGACCTGCAAGCCGACCACCGGTCAGATCCTGGTGTGCAACGCGGCCTACGGTCAGACCGGCTGGCTCGGGATCGCCTCGATCTGGCTCACCAACGGCCATATCAGCCAGGGCACGACGAAGCTCAACGACACCTATTACGCGTCGGCGCAGTACAACACGCCGGCGTGGCGCGCGGCCGTTACCTGCCAGGAGATCGGCCACGATTACGGCCTCGGCCACCAGGACGAGGACTTCAACACCGACGCCACCAGCTCGTGCATGGAATATACCAACGTTCCGGCCGGCAACGAGCATCCCGACCAGCACGATTACGACCAGCTGGCGTCGGTCTACAACCACACCGACTCGGCAGCCGTCGCCGCCGCCACCAAGAACATGCCTTCGCAGGCCGCGATCGGCAACTCGCGCGCGGATTGGGGTCGCCAGATCGGCCACCACACCTTCGAGCGAGATCTCGGCAACGGCAACAAGGTGATCACCGACGTGCTCTTCGTCGAGCATACGCACGGTAGATAAGAAGCCCGGCCACCGGCCGACGTTCCGAAAAGCCCCTCCGGCCCAGCGTGGCCGGAGGGGTTTTTTCTTCTCCTTTACTGACGTCTTAAGAGTAAGCTTTTGCGATTGATCTGTTTCGGATCAAATATGCCGAGGTTCCAAGTATAGGCAGCAATGCCCCTTTCCCCCTCTGCGTTTCGTGCCGCGCCGTCGTTTGCGCTAACCTCGGTTACAAACACAATTTTACCAGCCAGTTGCGCCCAACGTCCGGATCATGCTTGATGCGCCATCGGCAGCGACTCCGGTCGTTGCCGCTGTGCCTCCTCAAATAGAGAAGGCGCCCAGAGGGTCGTAGTTCTGCTTTCCGTGGTCATGGGCGGCAAATTTCACTTCCCTCGCAACAGATGGCAATAAAGGGGAACGTCATGACTCATACCAAAGGAAGCTGGCGCAGCGGATCGACTATTCTGAAGGCCGCGGCCTTCGCGACCGCCGCCGGCCTGCTCGCAACTCCGGTGCTCGCCGTCCACAGCTGGAACGGCTATCATTGGAAGCGCACCGCCACCGAAATCTCGCCGCCGCTCGGCGACAACGTCAACTCGACCTGGGATTCCTACGTCCGCACCGCCAATGCCGACTGGAACCGCTCGACCCGGATCAACAGCGCTCTGACAACCGGCCAGACCAGCCCCTCGACCTGCGCGCCCCGCGCCGGACGGATCGAGGTCTGCAACGCCGCCTACGGCAATACCGGCTGGCTCGGCATCGCTTCGGTCTGGCTCGCCGCCGACGGCCATATCAGCCAGGGCACGACCAAGCTCAACGACAGCTATTACGGCGCCGGCAGTTCCTACAACACTCCGGCCTGGCGCGCGGCGGTCACCTGCCAGGAGATCGGCCACGATTACGGCCTCGCCCACCAGGACGAGAATTTCAACACCGACGCCACCAGCTCGTGCATGGAATATACCAACATTCCGTCGGGCAACGAGCATCCCGACCAGCACGATTACGACCAGATAGCTTCGATCTACTCGCACGTGCACGCGGCGGCGAACCTGCCGTCGGCCGCCGAGCCGAACGGCCAGGCGATCGGCAACTCGCGCGCGGATTGGGGCCGTCAGATCGGCCAGCACACGTTCGAACGGGATCTCGGCAACGGCCGCAAGGTCATCACCGACGTCCTCTTCGTCGGCCACGGCCACTAGGGGCAGGAGCAGCGGATCCCCCCCAAACGGACCGCCTGTTTCGAAGAAGCCCTCCGGCGATACCGCCGGAGGGCTTTTTCGTGGCCGCCGTCATCCCGGGAGGGACCCCTCAAAGTAGTACTTTGACGGGAACCCGAAAGCCGGGAGCTCGGGGAGACCGTCGTGCCTTCCCGTTATGAAGTCCCGGCTTCGGTCAGTCCGGACCGCTCGCCTCGAGCGCCTCGACGAAGGCCTTGCGCCAGGCGAGGACGTCGTCCCGCTCGACGCTTTCGTTGAGCGCCCGCCAGCGCCTTATCCGCTCCTCTTTCGGCATCTCCATCGCCTGGAGGATGGCGTCCGAAATCTCTTCCTTGCTGTACGGATTGACCAGCAGGGCCTCCTTCAATTGGTGCGCCGCTCCGGCGAAGCGCGAGAGGATGAGCACCCCGGGATCCTCCGGATCCTGCGCCGCCACATATTCCTTGGCGACGAGGTTCATCCCGTCCCTCAGCGGAGTGATCAGGCCGATCTCCGCGGCCCGGTAGAAGCCTGCCAGATCCTCCCGGGGATAGCCCTGGTTGACGTAGCGTATCGGGACCCAGTCGACCTCGGCGAACTCGCCGTTGATCCGCCCCGACAATTCGTCGAGCCGCTCGCGGATCACCTCGTAGGTCGCGACCTCGCCGCGGGACGGCGGGGCGATCTGGAGAAGGAAGACTTCTCCCTGGCAGCTTTCGTGATCCTCCAGGAAGCGGCGATAGCCGAGGAAGCGCTCCTCCAGTCCCTTCGAATAATCGAGCCGGTCGACACCGATGATCGTCCGCCGCCCGGCCGCGCTCACCCGCATCCGCTCGAACGATCGCCGGGCCTGGGGGCTCGCCGCCGCCTTGGCGAATTCGGTATAGTCGATCCCGATCGGGTAGGCGCCGGCGTGGACCGAGCGCTCGCCGACATGGATGGTGCCGTCCTCGTCGCAATGGCCGCCAAGCTCGTGCTCCACGTAATGGCGGAAGCTTTCGAGCCATTCCTCGGTCTGGAACCCGATCACGTCATAGGCCAGCATCGACAGGACCAGCCCCTCGTGGAAGGGCAGCGACACCATCAGCCGCGCCGGCGGCCATGGGATGTGGAGGAAGAAGCCGATCCGGTTCCTCACCCCGCGGTCCCTGAGCTGCTGGGCGAGCGGGATGAGATGATAGTCGTGGACCCAGATCAGGTCGTCGGGCTCGATCAGCGGCTGGACCGTCTCGGCGAAGCGCTCGTTCACCCGCTCGTAGCCGCCCGCGAAGCTGCGGTCATATTCGGCGAGGTCGATCCGGTAGTGGAAGAGCGGCCAGAGCGTTCGGTTGGCGTAGCCGTTATAATATTCGTCGACGTCCTGCTCCTCGAGGTCGATCGTCGCCGTGGTGACCCCGTCCGTCCGGTCGAAGTCGATATGGCCGGTGAACTCGGCGGCGGTCTCGCCCGACCAACCGAACCACAGCCCGCGATGGTCGCGAAGCGCCGCCGACAAAGCGACGGCGAGCCCGCCCTGGGCGCCCTGCCCTTCGCCGTGCGGCTTGGAGACCCGGTTGGAGATGACGATGAGCCTGCTCATGGCATCTCGTCGCCCCAGCGAAGGCTGGGGCCCCGGGGGGTGAAAGGCATCATACCGTCATCCCGGCGAAAGCCGGGACCTCGTGGGATGAAAAGCGCGGCGCAAGTCCTCGCTGGGGTCCCGGCTTTCGCCGGGATGACGGCAATGTCAGGTCCCGCCATCTCCTCCCTCATCTCACAGCGCTCCACGGCCGCGACAGGAGCACGGCGCAATTGATCAGCCCGACGAGCGAATAGGTTTGCGGGTAGTTCCCCCACAGCTCGCCCGTCTCGAAATCGGTATCCTCCGAGAGCAGCCCCGCCGGAGTCAGCCGCTCCAGCATATGCTCGTAAAGCGCCCGCGCCTCTTCTTCGCGTCCGGCGAGGTGGAGCGCCTCGATCAGCCAGAAGGTGCAGAAGTTGAAGGCGGTCTCGGGAAGCCCGAAATCGTCCTCCGCGGCGTAGCGCAGCATATGCTCTCCGCGCCTCAGGCCCTTCTCGACCGCCTCGAAGGTGGCGAGGAATCGGGGATCGTCGGGGGCGAGGAAGCGCATGTCGACGAGCTGGAGAAGGCTCGCGTCGAGCTCGTCCCCGCCGAAGCTGGCTGCGAAGCGGCTTTCGGGCGCGAACCAGGCCGCTTCCTCGATCCGCGACCGGATCGCCGCCGCCCGGTCCCGCCACAAGGCTGCCCGGTCGTCGAGCCCGAGCACCTCGGCGGCGTTGGCGAGCCGGTCGCAGGCCGCCCAGCTCATCACCGAGCTGTAGGTGTGGACCGCGGTCCGGGTGCGATATTCCCAAAGCCCCGCATCGGGCTGGTCATGCACCTCCCAGGCCCGCTCGCCGACCCGCTCGAGCGCGTGGAAGTCGGTCTCGGTCGCCTTCCGGAACAGCCTTTCGTCGATGAAGGCCTGGACGTTGGAGAGCACGATCTGGCCGTAGGCGTCGTGCTGGATCTGGACGAAGGCGGCGTTACCGACCCGGACCGGCCCCATGCCGCGATAGCCCGCCAGCCCCTCGGCCTCGCCCTCGTCGAGCTTCGCCTCGCCCGACACCGCGTAGAGCGGCTGGATATGGCCGCCTTGCGCCTGGTCGACGATGTTCCTGAGATAGCCCAGATAATTTTCGAGCACGTCGAGCGCCCCGAGCCGGTTCAGCGCCTGCACCGTGTAATAAGCGTCCCGGATCCAGCAATAGCGATAGTCCCAGTTGCGCCCGCTGCCCGGCGCCTCCGGGATCGAGGTGGTGAGCGCCGCGACGATGGCTCCCGTCTCCTCATGCTGGCACAGCTTGAGGGTGATCGCCGCCCGGATCACCACCCGCTGCCATTCGAGCGGGATTGCGAGGCCGCGCACCCAGCCGCGCCACTCGTCCGCGGTCTCGTGGAGCATCGCGGCGAGGCTGTGCCCGACATGGCCGACGAAGGGCTCGTCGGGGCCGAGGAAGAAATGGAGGTTCTGCTCGAGCCGGAAGCTCCGCCCCTCGATCAGCTGGCCGACCGGAGCGTCGGTGGTGAGCCTCAGAGGCTGCGGCTTCACCAGATAGCGGATGTGGTTGGTGCCGCTGGTCCGCTCGGCGTCGAGCCCGCCCCAGCCGGTGGCGGGGTTGAGCGCCACCCGAAGCCTCGGAGCGCCTTCCAGCGGCCTGACGATCCGGGCGAAGGCGACCGGGCGGTACATCCGGCCCGATCTTTCGAAGCGCGGACAGAAATCGAAGACTTCGGCGACCGCGCCGTCGGCGTCGGTCAGCCTCGTGGTCAGGATGGCGGTGTTGCGAAGATAGGATTGCTCGACTGAAACCTGGTTCTCGACCGCGATCCGCCACTCCCCTCTGGGCAGTGCGCTTTCGCCTTTCGGCTCCAGAAGCGAGCAGAAGAGCGGGTCTCCGTCGACCCGAGGCGCGCAGCCCCAGACGAACCCGGCCTCCCGGTCGACGAGCGCGCTCACCTGGCAATTGCCGATCGGCCAGAGCGACAGGTCAGCCATCGGTAGCCGCCTCGAGCCAGGACATCACCTGGGCCACGCCCTCCAGGCGCCAGCGCGCCGCGCTCGGCCGCGCAGGGCCGACCAGCACCCCCTCCCCGCCCAGCGAAGCGGCGGCCCGGAATGCGTCCTCGTCGGTCAGATCGTCGCCCACGAACACAGGACGCGCGCCGGCGAACGGCGGTTCCGCCATCAGCCTTCTCACCGCTCCGCCCTTGTCGGAGCCTTCGGGCCTGAGCTCCGCGACCATCTTGCCGCGCTGCAAGACAAGGCCGGAGCCCCTGGCGAGCGCCTCGAGGAACAGGTCGGCTTCCTCGGCCCGCTCGGGCGCCATCCGGTAGTGGAGGGCCACTCCGGCCGGCTTGTCCTCGACCAGCAGGCCTTCGCCTCCCTCGGCGAACCGGCGGATCGATTCGCGCGCCTCGGCCAGACCCGGCGGAGCGGAGACGGGGATGGAGCGTCCGTCGGAATAACGGATCTCGGCGCCGTGGGAGCCGGACAGCACGGCCGCGCAACCGCCCAGGTGGCTTTGGAGGTCGCCGACCGCCCGCCCGCTGACGATGGCCAGGCGCCCGTCGAGCCGCTCGGACAATCGGTCGAGGAGCAGCGTCAGGCCCGCCGGAAGCGCGATCGCTCCGGGCGAGTCCGCGAGGTCGACGAGAGTCCCGTCGAAGTCCAGGAAAAGCGCCGCGGGCGCGAGCCGGGACAGCGGCGGGGGCGGAGAATCGGGCATCGGCACCGGTTGGCAACATAGCGGCCGATTCACAATGGTTCTCATCGTCTCGCTCGGCTATGGCGGCACCGGAATGCCGAATATCAACATGATGCCCTGTCCCGCGCCCGAACGTCGCATCGCGCTGCAGGGCGTCTTCCCGCCGCGCCTCTAGGAAAGCTTTGCCGCCGCCCCTCAAAGCCGCGGCCCGGCTGGGCATCGCCTGCCGTCCGGCGGCCGACGATGATCTGGGCTTTCTCGCCCTCGTCTACGCGTCCACCCGGCTGGAGGAAGTGGCCCGGGCCGGTTGGCCTCCGGAGGCTCAGCGGCAGTTCCTCGCCCATCAGTTCAACGCCCAGCACCGCCACTACCGCCAGCATTACCCCGCCGCGGAATGGCTGGTGATCGAGCGCGAAGGGGCGGCGATCGGACGGCTCTACATCGAGGAATGGCCCGACCAGGTCCGGCTGATCGACATCGCCCTTCTGCCGGACCATCGTGGCGGCGGCTCGGGGAGCGCCATTCTTTCCGACCTCATGGACATGGCCGCGGCCGCCGGCAAACCGCTCACCATTCATGTCGAGAAGAACAATCCGGCGATGCGGCTCTACCGGCGGCTGGGCTTCAAGCCGATCGACGAGCACGGAATCTACGACCTGATGGAGTGGAAGCCCGCGAGCCGGGACGGCGTGGCCTGAAACGAGAGGCTGCCGTCTTGATATCCCAGGCCGGATCGACATTCAGCGCGGCGCTGATCTCCCTCTCCCCGGCGGGGAGAGGGCCGGGGTGAGCAGGCGATGCCGCCACCTGAATGAGGACGCCCCTAGTTGAAGATCGCCTCGTAGAGCGCGCCGCGTTCGTCGCGGCCGACCGGGACGATGAACATGTCGAAGATCTGCTCGCCGCGCCGGAACCGGTAGATCGCCTGGGGCAGCAGGGGTTGTGCCGGACCGCGCCACTCGACCCGAAAGGCTCCGGCCTCGCGCATCGACCGCGGCAGGCCCTCCGCCTTTTCCAGCACGACCGGGATCGTGCCATCCGCGAAGACGATCTCGTACGGCTCGCCGACATAGCCTTCGAAATCCGCCAGGCTCAATTCCATTCCCCGCTCCTAATCCAGGGTTTCGCCGGGCTTCACGCCCCAGATGTGGTCCTGCCGGATATAGCCCCGGCGCCCCCGAACATCGAACAGGCACCAGTTTCCGGTGCATTTCGAGACTCGCCCGACCACCCCCGGCCGGGCGAGGTAGCGGACCCTCGAGCCCTCGCCCGGCTCCGCGTGCAGCGGCCGTTCGGAGTCGCCGGTGACGAGGCCGGTCCTGCGGTCGCTGAGCAGCCGCTGGAGCATCCAGCCGGTGGTGCCCTCCGGATCGCGGACCTTGCGCCAGTTGGGATAGGTTTCGATCACCTGGATCGGCAGGTCGGCGCGCACGTAAAGCCAGGTCGCCGGATAATTCTGCCCCGGCCCGGTGCGCATCATCGCCTTGCCCGCGCTGATCGAGGCCCAATAGGGCGTCGCGCGCTCCTCCTGCGCCTGCGCCGATCCAACGGTCAGGCCAAGCCCGAGCGCGGCCGCCAGCATGACTCTCCTCGTCATCTCGAGCCTCCTTCACCGCCTCTTAGTCAGGAGCGGGCCGTCGGTTCAACGTTCATCTGCCGAGGCGGCACCCCTCCCCATCCCCGCGCGGGACAGACGGAAGGGGCCCGTCCCACCCGTCATCCCGGCGAAAGCCGGGACCTCAGCTCGGAAAATCTCGGCGGGTCTCCCCGAGGTCCCGGCTTTCGCCGGGATGACGATCAATCCCCGGTCAGGATCCGGTCGACCAGCTGCTTCACGGTGGGCACGAAGCCGTTCGAATAGAAGGGATCCTTCTTGAACCGGAAGGCGGCATGTCCGGCGAACATGAGGTTCTCGTCGACCGGGCCGCCATGGGCGATGTCCTGGAGAGTCTTCTGGATGCAGAAGCTGCGCGGATCGGCAAGCCGTCCGGTGGTGTTCTTCTCATTGTCCGCCCAGGACGAGAAGGCGCACTGGCTGAGGCAGCCCATGCAGTCGGCCTGGTCGCGGCGGATCTGCGCCTTCTCCTCGGGCGTGACGAAGATCAGAGTCTCGTCCGGAGTCTTCAGGGTCTCGGTAAAGCCCTGGGCGAACCATTCGCGGGCGTGGAGCAGGTCGCCCCGGGTCACCCAGAAATTCTTCTTGGTCCCGATCCCGACGTCGAGCTGGAAGCAATGGTCGCCCAATTCCTCCTTGGTGAAGGCGATCTGGCGATGCGAGCGCGCCTCCAGGCTCCTCAGGAACGGATTGTAGGCCGCGGAGCTGTAGAAGCCGGTCGGCGAGAAGCGGTGGAGAAGGATGTCGCCCTCCTCGAGGGTCATCAGCCGCTGCTTCCAGCCTTCCGGGATCGGGCTTTCCCTGGTGAGGAGCGGCCTCGTCCCGAACTGGAAGACGATCTGCCCGAGCTCGGGATTGTCGATCCAATTCTCCCATTCCTTGAGGTTCCATACGCCCCCCGCCATGACGATCGGAACGCTGTCGGGAATTCCGCCCTCGCGCATCGTGTCGCGAAGCTCCTTGACCCGCGGATAGGGGTCCTGAGGCTTGAGCGGATCCTCGGCGTTGGAGAGCCCGTTATGGCCCCCGGCCAGCCAGGGATCCTCGTAGACCACGGCGGCCAGCCATTCGGCCGCCTTGGAATAAGCGCGCTTCCACAGCGCCCGGAAGGCCCGGCCCGAGCTGATGATCGGCAGGTAGTTGACGCCGTAGGACGCCGCGATCTCCGACAGCTTGTAGGGCATGCCCGCGCCGCAGGTCACTCCGGCGACCAGGCCCTTGGTCCGCTCGAGCACTCCGTGGAGGACCCGCTGGGCCCCGCCCATCTCCCAAAGCACGTTGATGTTGATGGCGCCCTGGCCGCCGGCGATGTCGTAGGCGCGCTGCACCTGGGCGACCGCCCCGTCGATCGCATATTGGACCAGCTCCTCGTGCCGCTCGCGGCGGGTGAGCGCGTGATAGACCTGGGGGATGATCCGGCCTTCGGGATCGTAGCTGTCGGCGTTGACCGCCGAGACCGTGCCGATTCCGCCCGCGGCCGCCCAGGCGCCGGAACTGGCGTGGTTCGATGCCGAAACGCCCTTGCCGCCCTCGACCAGCGGCCAGACCTCGCGGCCGCCATACAGGATCGGCTTCAAACCCTTGAACACATGGACCTCCGAAAAATCGAGCGGGCCTATACCCCACTCCCGGCAAAAGCGTCAAAAATCATCGCGACGATGCGCTGAACGCTCCAGGCCGCCCGATGGCTTCGCCGTAGAGCCGGGCATAAAGCTCCACCATCCCGGCCTCGTCATATTCGGCGGCCGCCTTCAGGCGATTGGCCCGGCCGATCGCCCGCCGCAGGTCCGGCCGCTCCGCCAGGCTGTCGAGCGCCGCGGCGAAGGCCGCTTCGTCCTCGGCCTCGACGATCAGCGGCCGGTTGTCGTCGGCGACCATGTGGGCGACGTCGCCCACCGCCGTCGCCACCGCCGGAAGCCCCGCCGCCATCGCTTCGACCAGCGAAATCGGAAATTGCTCGCTGTCGGAGGACAAGGCGAAGATGTCGAAGCGGCCGATCCATTGCGCCGGATCGGCGAGGAAACCGGGCATGATCAACCGGTCCCCCACCCCCCTCGCCCGGGCTTCGGCGGCGATCCGCTCGCTCTCCGGCCCGGCGCCGACGATGACGAGCCGGGCCCCCGGCGACGTCATGGCGGCAAAGGCCCTGACGAGGCGCGGCAGGTTCTTCACGGCTCGAAGCCCGGCGACGGTGCCGATCACGATCTCGCCCGGGCGCTTGTCGAGCCCCGGAATCTCCTGCGCGGGCGGCGCGGAATAGCGGGGGACGTCGATCCCGTTGGCGATCCGGGTCACCCGGCCGGGCGGCTGAGCCCAGGCCTTGCGGGCGATCGACTCGAGGCGCGCCGACGGCACTACCAACCGGTGGGCCGAGGCGAGCCCGAGCCGGCGATAGAGGTTTCGCCTGGTCTTCAGCTCGGCCGCCTCGTCCTGGTTGAAGCCGTCCTCATGGTGGATGAGCGGGGGGCCTCCGAACAGGTGCCGGGCCATCACGGCGTCGAAGGCGCCCCAATTATAGGTAAGGACGAGGTCGAAGCGCCGCATGTAGCGCGAAAGCCGGAAGAGGCGCGGCAATCCGGGAATTCCCGCGAGCGGCGGAACGTCGGAGGGAAAATCGACCTTCACCGAAGGGTCGAGCGCTTTCGCCGCGCCCAGTTCCCCCGGCGAGGCCGAGATGACGGCATGCTCGGCCGACGCTCCGAACGCGTTCATCAGCTGAACCGCCCGAGCCTCTTTGCCGCCGTGGCCGAAGGTCGAATGGGCGTGGAGTATTCGAACCGGGCTCATGGCGCCCAGCATGGCAGGTGCGGCCCCTCCCCGTCACCCCCTCCCCGGATTACTCCGCCGCCATCTGATAGTGATCGGCAAACTCCGCGAGCCGGTCGAAGGCGTCCGAATAGGCGCAATATTCCGCCACGGGCCGCCGTCCCCAGGAGGCGGGCGCCGGAGCGCGCCGGGCCGGAACCGCGACCGGCGGGATCGAGCGCGGGCGGGCGGTGGGACGGTCGACGACCATCTGGTGGAACCATTCGCCGGCATAGGCGCCGTCGAACCGGTGGACCCGCGAACCCAGGACCCGCCCGAGCGGAATTCCGTCGAGACTGAAGATGGTGGTTTCGAACAGGAAGCCGCGCGGCTCCCCTGTAGTATTGTAGACGTACATCGTCATTGACGCTGGCCCCTCATTTGCCCTCCCCGACGCGGCGCATCGGGAAAATCCCTCGGCCGATGGTCGCCGGGGCGGGGCCGCCGTTCAAGCTCGTACAAACCCGTAGTTAACCCGGCGGCGCTAAGTTGGCATTCGGGACTGACGCAAATGGGGCCGGCCGTGAAGCTGATCGTGATGAAGAAGGGGGGCGAACCCGGGCAGGTCGCGATCAATCCCGACAAGGTGACCCACGTCCGAACCGCTTCGGGCCCCTTCACCGACATTTATTTCGGCGAGCACCGGGTCGCCGTCGAGGGCACCTTCCCGCAGGTCGTCGCCCGGCTCACCGGCCAGTCCGAGGAGTCGGAGTCC
The DNA here is from genome assembly GCA_036387875.1 of Allosphingosinicella sp. GTDB lineage: Bacteria > Pseudomonadota > Alphaproteobacteria > Sphingomonadales > Sphingomonadaceae > Allosphingosinicella. The sequence goes on from DASVSX010000058.1 coordinate 27,550, forward strand.
TCGGCCAGGAGCTGGTTCCCGGAGCGCTGAGCCCGTCATTGCGAGGTTAGAGTGCCTGACGCGCTTGTCGCTTGTCGCTTCGGGCGCCGGGCGACTATCAGTCGACTCATGGGCGGGGTGCTTTCCGGGATCAGGATAATCGAGCTCGCCGGGATCGGTCCCGCGCCGTTCGCCGGGATGATGCTCGCCGATCACGGCGCCACCGTCATCCGGATGGAGCGCGAGGACCGGCCGCCGGTCATCCCGCCCGAGTTCGACATCCTCGGCCGCTCGCGCGCCTGCATCGTCCGGGTCGATCTCAAGTCCGAGAAAGGCGTCGCCCGGGTCCGCGAGCTGGCGCGGGACTGCGACGGACTCATCGAGGGCTTCCGCCCCGGAGTGATGGAGCGGCTGGGGCTGGGCCCGGACGTCCTTCTCGAGGACAATCCCAGGCTGGTCTACGGCCGGATGACCGGCTGGGGGCAGGACGGACCGCTCGCCGGGACCGCGGGCCACGACATCAACTATATCGCTCTGGCCGGGGCGCTTCACACCTACGGCCGCGCCGGCGGGCCGCCGACCCCGCCGGTCAACGCGGTCGGCGATTTCGGGGGCGGCGGGATGCTCCTCGCCTTCGGGATGCTCGCCGGGATCCTCTCCGCCCGGACCACCGGCAAGGGCCAGGTGATCGATTGCGCCATGGTCGACGGGGCGGCCCTGCTGTCGGCTCTGACCTGGTCGCTGAAGGCCGCGGGGATGTGGAAGGACGAGCGCGGCGTGAACCTGCTCGACACCGGCCGCGCCTATTACGACGTCTATCAATGCGCCGACGGGGAGTGGCTGGCGGTGGGGGCGCTGGAGCCCGAATTCTTCGCGATCCTGAAGGAGAAGATGGGATTGCGGTGCGGACAGCACGATCCGGGCCTTCGCCAGGAACTTATCGACCACTTTCGTAGCGAAAATCGGCGATTCTGGTGCGAGAAGTTGCAATCTTCCGACGCCTGCGTCGCCCCCATTCTCTCTCTGGCGGACGCGCCGTCGCACCCGCACAATCAACTACGCTCCACTTTCCTCCACATCGACGGGGTCGCCCAGCCGGCCCCCGCCCCCCGCTTCAAAGCCAAGGACTGACCATGCTCGACACCTCCCGCCGGACCGCCTTCGCTCCCGAGCACGAGCAGTTCCGGGACAGCGTCCGCCGATTCTTCGACCGCGAGCTCCTCCCCCATCTAAGCCGCTGGGAAGAAGAGGGAATCATCGACCGCGCCTTCTGGAACAAGGCCGGCGAGGCTGGGCTGCTCTGCCCCACCGTGCCCGAGGCCTATGGCGGCCCCGGCCTCGACTTCGGCTTCAACGCCGTCATCGACGAGGAGCTGGCCTATGCCGGCTCCACCGCCGGGATCACCCTCCATTCCGACATCGTCGCCGACTATCTCGTCGCCTACGGCTCGGAGGAGCAGAAGAAGCACTGGCTGCCCCGGATGGTCTCCGGCGAGACCGCGACCGCCATCGCCATGACCGAGCCCGGCGCCGGCTCCGACCTCCAGGGCATCCGAACCACCGCGAAGCGCGACGGCAACCATTATGTCCTCAACGGCTCCAAGACCTACATCACCAACGGCCAGCATGCCGACCTCGTCATCGTCGTCGCCAAGACCGACGCCGCGCTCGGCGCGAAGGGGGTCTCGCTGATCCTCGTCGAGGCCGACCGCGAGGGCTACGCCAGGGGCCGCAACCTCGACAAGATCGGCTTCCATTCGCAGGACACCTCCGAGCTCTTCTTCAACGACGTTCGCGTCCCGATCACCAACTGCCTCGGAGCGGAGGGCTCGGGTTTCGCCTACCTGATGAACCAGCTCCCCCAGGAGCGCCTCTCCATCGCCTGCGCCGCCCAGGCCGCGGCCCAGCGCGCCTTCGACGAGGCGGTCGCCTTCACCAAGGACCGCAAGGCGTTCGGAAAGACCGTGTTCGATTTCCAGAACACCAAATTCACCCTCGCCGACCTCGCCTCCAAGCTCCAGGTCGGCTGGGCCCATCTCGACTGGGCGATCCGCCGACACATCGCCGGCGAGCTCACCGCCGCCGAAGCCTCGGCGGCCAAGCTCTGGCACACCGAGCTCCAGTGGGAGGCCTGCGACGCATCGCTCCAACTCCACGGCGGGGCGGGCTACATGAACGAATATCTGATCGCGCGGCTGTGGCGCGACGCCCGGGTGACGAGGATCTTCGGGGGGACGAACGAGATCATGAAGGAGGTGGTGTCGAGGTCGATTTGAGGCGAAGGTCAGGCTATTGAAGATGGCCGTTGCGCCACCGATCTTCATCGCATGGGCACACCTCTCTTTCTCTCCAGCGAGCAGATGGCGATCGTCGACGAGGTGAAAGCCCTCGATGCCCGGTTCGGAGCCGACGAAACCCTCTTCCATTCGCAAAGTGCTGTCGCCTCTGCCAGGAAGCTGATCGACAAGGCTGTTGCCGCAGGCTTGGACCACCGGGCGTTCTATCCCCTGCAGAACTGGATATCCCTGCACGAGAGGGAGCAGGACCTTCCCGAGCATCTCCGGTCGTGGAAGCCGCGTCCTTAGGTCGAAACTCGGGATCAGGGAGAGCCGAATGGAATTGCGCTTCGCACTGAGTGGTTCGGTGCTCTTTTCGGCCGAGGCCGATTGCGTCCCCCCCGTCGGCTCTACGGTCACGATCCGGACGAACGGCTACAAGAAGGGTCTCCCTGCCGGGTCACTCATCTCGTTTCCAGTATCTGAGGAGAGACCCCCCTGAATTCGATTACAGCCAAGGCAGCCTCGTCGTCTACGTAGACGTGAACAACTACGAGATCCTCGAGGCCGGGCCCTCTCCTGACTGAAGCGGGGATCAGGCGGTTCTGCGCTGCTCGCGGCCTCTCGACATTGCTCAGCCCGCATTGTCGAACAGCCGCACCTCGACCGCCCCCGGATCGAAGCCGTCGAACAGCCTCGCATTCACCCCCATCTTCCCGAAATCCTCGCCCAGCGTCCGCCAGTGGGTGCCGCAGCCGCAGACCGGGCAATGGTGGATTCCGATCATCCGGTCGCCCCAGATGTAGGGCACGGTCTCGCCCTCCACCTTGACCGCGCCGTCGGGGTAATAGGCGACCAGCCAGGCGGTCTTGGTGCAGAGCGAGCAATTGCAGGAGGCGACCCATTCAGGCGGGGCCGGGGCCTCGATTCGCACGCCTCCGCAGTGGCAACTCCCGGTCGCTTCCATGCCTGTCCTCCCGCTCTCTTGCAGCCTTCGACGCGGCAGCCTAGCACGCGCCGCAAGGAGCATGACAATGAAGATCATCGGAAGCTTCGTCAGCCCCTACGTCCGCAAGGTGCTCGCATGCCTCCACCTCAAGGGCCTCGACTACGAGATCGACCCGATCACGGCCTTTTTCGGCAATGACGAGTTCGAGCGGCTGAGCCCGCTCCGGCGGATCCCGGTGCTGATCGAGGAGGATCTCGTCCTCAACGATTCCTCGGTCATCTGCGCCTGGCTTGACGAGGCTCATCCGCACCGCCCGCTCCTGCCCGAAAGCCCCAACGACCGCGCCCGGGCCCGCTGGCTCGAGGAATATGCCGACACCCGCCTGGGCGACGTCTTCATCTGGGGCCTGTTCTACCCGAAGTTCGTCCACCCGATCGTCTGGGGCGAGCCGGGAGATCAGGCCCGGATCGCGAAGACCCTGGCCGAGGACCTGCCGCGCGAGCTCGATTATCTCGAGGCCGAGCTTCCGGCCGTGGGCTGGCTGTTCGGCGACGATATCGGCCTCGCCGACATCGCCATCGCGACCTTCTTCCGAAACGGCGCCCATATCGGCTTCGAGCCCGATCCCGGGCGCTGGCCTCGAACCGCCGCCTTCGTCGAGCGGGCGCTTGCCCACCCCTGCTTCGCGGCGACCTTGCCCTTCGAGCAGGTCCAGCTCGGAACCACCCCGGCGGGCCGCCGCCAGGCGCTGCTCGCCGCCGGCGCCCCGCTGACGACGGAGACGACGGGGACGAGGGAGCCGCGCAAGGGCGTGATGCGGCTCTGAAGCGCCGACGGATCGTCTCCTCTCCCGTTCGGGCTGAGCCCGTCGAAGCCCTTCACTTTCCTTCCGAACCGGGAGCTCCCTCTTAATTGGTGCCAGGCACCAATTTCTAAGGCGCTGATTTCCAAGGCTTCGAGCCCCTTCGACGGGCTCGGGGCGAACGGTGCGGGTGACCGGCTTGATCTATTCCTGAATCCCGTCACCCCAGCGAAAGCTGGGGTCGATGCCGAGCCCTCAGCCGGCCCGGCGGAATGGATGCCGGCCTCGCCGGCATGACGGAGGGTCGAGGCTGAAGCGATAACGCTCTACACGGCGCCGGAGCCCGCACCGCGCGCAAGGACCGCCTCCACCAGCTCCGCCACGGGACGGGCGCCGCCCAGCCGAAGCACCGGCACGTCGAGGCCGGCGAGCCAATCTTCATGCCTCGGCAGGTTGCGGCCCGGCAGGGCGGCGTCCTCGTAATGGGAAGCCCATTCGATGAACTCGCGGTGGGTTTCATGCATCGCCCCGCCCGGCAGTAGGGCGTCCCCGAACCGCGCCTGCTCGCGGAGGCGAAGGCGCTCCAGCCGTACTTGGGTCGGAACGCGCAGGAAGACGATCAGCTCGGCCCCGCGGCTCACGGGCTCCGCCCAGCCGTCGAGCGTTCCGGACAGGACCCAGCGGCCGGTCCGTGCCTGCTCGGCCCGGATCCTGGCCAGGCGCTCGGGCACTTCCCGCTTCACTCGATAGGGCGGGTCGGTGGCGACCCAGAAATGGTCGTCGGAGTCGATATGGACGGCGCCGAGACGCTCGGCGAGCGCGCCTCCCAAAGTGGTCACCCCGCAGCCGGAGGCGCCGGTGATCCCGACCCGCCGGAGCATCGTCACGCCTGTCCGTCCAACAGGCCGATCGTCCGATCGTCGGGGCGGCCCCCGAAATACCGGTCGAGGCAGGTCCGGAACGGGGCTCCCCCGCCGGCAATCTCGAACAGAGTCGCCGACGAACGCAGCTTCATCGCATCGGTCGATCCAAAGAGGCTTTCCGCCGACCGGCCATCCACGGCGTTGACCGCATCGACGCACTCGATCAGCCTCCGCCCCAGCAGCGCATGGCTCAGATAGTCCTCGGCCTCCTGCTTCGACTCGATCCCGAAGAGCCTGGACGTGGAGCTGATCCCCAACCCCCTCAGTTGCGGGAAGATGTACCACATCCAGTGACCCCGCTTGCGGCCGAGCCGCAGCTCGCGCAGAGCCGTTTCGTAGACCGGGGCCTGCGCTTCGACGAAACGCCGCAATCCTTCGTCTGCCATCATACGACTCCAGTGCGCATCGTGGGGCAGGCGATCAACATTCTTCGCCACCCCTGAGCCGTTCCGAAAAAGGAAATGCTGCCCCAAATGACGCTTCTCAGGCGCAGCATTGATCCTCCGCGGTCGAAAGAGCCCTTGCGCCCGCGGCGCCCGGACCCTCTCCGCCACGGCGAAGACGTAGGTCGTTCCATTCACGATATCAAAGAGCCCTGCCGGACTCGTGCCGGCACCCAAGGCAATTTAGGGACGGCAAGCCCCGAAATCTCCTTCACTTAGATCCGTTTCGGAAGTTGCAGGGCGGCGATCCGGAAGCGGAACGACGTCGCCGGCTGACCGCGTCGCCCTTCGCTCCGCATCCCCTCATCAGTGGCTAGCAACCCCGCCCCGGCTCGCGTAGCGTGCTGATCGAGAACGAGAAGCGAGAGGGCAGGCGAATGAATGCGGACGGGAAGAGCGGCCATATCAGGCTGACGTCGCATCCCGGATCGCGCGGGCCGGTGCGCTTCCCGCTGACCTGGGGAGCGGCGAGCGCGGCCGAGCGCGGACCGGTGATCGCCACCGTCAACGCGCGCTCCGACCGCAACGCCATCGGCGCCCACGGCGGCTCCTATTCGATCTACCGGGCGCTCGCCATCTCGTCGGGGGCGATGGACCCCAACGCCAAGCCGGACCTGCACGACACTTCGCCGGTCTGCGAGATCGGGCCTCACGAGCAATGGGGCGATCCCGGCAAGATCGTGTCGCTCGATCCCTGGGGCCACCGGGTCGCCCAGGATTTCGGAGAGCTTATCGAGGAAGGGATCGACATCCGGCCCTCGATCGCCATCACCAAGGCGCGGCTGACCCTTCACGAGATCCAGGGCGCGATCGCCGCCGGGCGGCTCGAGGTCGACGGCGACATCGTCCACGAAGCGGGCGACGTCTCGGTGACCAAGATCGCCGTCGACCCGGTCTGGTGGCTGCCGGGAGTCGCCGAGCGTTTCGGAGTGGCCGAGGGGAGCCTCAGGCGCTGCCTCTTCGAGCAGACCGGAGGCATGTATCCCGAGCTCGTCACCCGCCCGGACCTTTCCGTCTTCCTTCCGCCGATCGGCGGGATGACGCTCTACATCTTCGGCGATCCCGCGTATCTCGGCAACACCAGCCGGACCCTGACCTGCAGGGTGCATGACGAGTGCAACGGCTCCGACGTGTTCGGCTCCGACATCTGCACCTGCCGGCCCTATCTCACCCACGGAATCGAGGAAGCGACTCGGGCCGCCCAGTCGGGCGGGACCGGTCTCATCGTCTACAACCGCAAGGAAGGGCGAGCGCTCGGCGAAGTGACCAAGTTCCTCGTCTACAACGCCCGAAAGCGGCAGCCCGGCGGCGACCAGGCCGCGACCTATTTCGAGCGCACCGAATGCGTCGCAGGAGTCCAGGACGCGCGCTTCCAGCAGCTCATGCCGGACGTGATCCATTGGCTCGGGATCAGCCGGATCGACCGCTTCGTCTCGATGTCCAACATGAAGTACGACGCCCTCGCCGGCGGCGGAATCGAGATCGGCGAGCGGGTGCCGATCCCCGATGGGCTGGTTCCTCCGGACGCGAGCGTCGAGATGGAGGCGAAGAAGGCGGCGGGCTATTACACGCCCGAAGGTGCGCCGACCGAGGAGCATATCCGCTCGGTGGTCGGACGGGATTTGGGGAAGTTCTAGGGCGGATGAACGACGTCGCCGGACCCTCATCCTCCCTGCGGCGCAGCCGTGGGGAGGGGGACCATGCGAAGCATGGTGGAGGGGCGATCTGCGCCGGTCGCCCCTCCACCGCGTTTCACGCGGTCCCCCTCCCCATCCGCTTCGCGGACGGGGAGGACTGATGGCAGCCGACCCCGCCCTCCTCGCCCTGCTCAGCGCGGTCGCCGTTCGCGAGCGGGCGCATGAGATGCTCGACCTCGCGCTCCAGGGAAAGGTGGAAGGCTGGGTCGTCGACCTGGACCGTCTCGAGGCCGCGGCCGAGCTCACCGCGCAGGTCACCAGGGAAGCCTATCCCGACCTGGCCATTCCCTTCCACGCCCGCTGGCGGCATTTCGTCGCCGGCGAGCCCCGGCTCCCGCAAGGCGACCCGGCCGAGCGGGCGCGCTCGGCGTTCGACCTCGTCATCCTGTCGGTGCTTCTCGACGCCGGCGCCGGCCCGGGCTGGCGCTACAGCGACCCGGTGAGCGGGAAAACCTTTTCCCGCTCCGAGGGCCTGGCGGTCGCAAGCCAGAGGCTGGTCGAAAGCGGAGCGCTCGGAACCAATGGAACGGCGCTGGCGGCGCTCGACGGCGGAACCCTGGCGGAAGGTTTCCAGGCGAGCGAATCCAATCCGCTCGCCGGCCTCGAGGGCAGGACCGACCTGCTCCGGCGCCTGGGCACTCAAATTCTGGCCCGGCCCGACCTGTTCGCCGCCGCCGGCGAGCCGCGGCCGGGCGGGCTTTACGACGTGCTGGCGGTTCGCGCCGACGGGGGAAAGCTGCCGGCGCCGGCGATCCTCGAATTGCTGCTCGAAGCGCTTGGTCCGATCTGGGCGGACCGGCTGGTCCTGGGCGGGGTGCCGCTCGGCGACTGCTGGCGCCATCCGGCGATCCGTCGCGGGGACTCGACCGACGGACTCGTTCCGCTCCACAAATTGTCGCAATGGCTTGCTTATTCGCTGATCGAGCCGCTCGAAGCGGCGGGAATCGAAGTGGTCGAAGTGGACGGCCTCACCGGCCTCGCGGAATATCGCAACGGCGGCCTGTTCGTCGATTCGGGCGTCCTAAAGCTCGGCGACCCGGACTCCGCCTCCCGATCGCACAACGTGTCCGATCCGCTCATCGTCGCCTGGCGGGCGATGACCGTGGCCCTGCTCGACCGGATGGCGCCGCTGGTGCGGAGCCGGCTGGGCGTGAGCGCCGAGGACTTCCCGCTCGCCCGGATGCTCGAAGGCGGAAGCTGGGCGGCGGGCCGGCGAGTCGCGGCCGAGCTCCGCCCCGGCGGCGGCCCTCCTTTCACTATCCTCAGCGACGGAACGGTATTTTGAATATGGACGGATTGACGATCGTCTCGCACCCGCTGGTCCAGCACAAGCTCACCATCCTTCGCGACAAGGACAGCTCGATCCTTCTGTTCCGGACCGTCGTTCGCGAGATAGCGACCCTGCTCTGCTACGAGGTCACTCGCGACCTGCCGACCGACATGGTGCGGATCGAGACCCCGATCGCCGTCACCGACTCCCCCGCCATCGCCGGCAAGAAGCTGGTCTTCGCACCGATCCTTCGTGCCGGCCTCGCCATGGCGGAAGGCATGCTCGACCTCGTCCCCTCGGCCCGCGTCGCCCACATCGGTCTCTATCGCGAGCCGGTCAGCCTCGAATGCGTCGAATATTATTTCAAGACCCCCGACGATGTCGGCGAGCGGCTCGTGATCATCGTCGACCCGATGATGGCGACCGGCCACACCGCCATCGCCGCCATCGACCGGCTGAAGGAAGGCGGGGTCCAGGACATGCGCTTCGTCTGCCTGCTCTGCTCGAAACCCGGGGTCGAGGCCGTCCGGGCGGCGCATCCCGACGTCCCGATCTGGACCGCGGCGATGGACGAGTCGCTCAACGACCACGGCTATATCGTGCCCGGCCTCGGCGACGCCGGCGACCGCACCTACGGGACTCGCTGAGGCTACCCCGTCATCCCAGCGAAAGCCGGGGCCTCAGGACGAGAAGTCTCGGCGGGTCTCCCCAGGTCCCGGCTTTCGCCGCGATGACGGTCACTCCGTCGAAGGCTCCGCGGAAGACCAATGGATGTGGACGATCTTCCACGCTCCGCCCGATCCGCGGCGAAGCACCATGGTCTCGACCATGATCCGGTCGACGTCCTGGCCTTTGAAGCGGCCTCTCGTCCGGCTCTCGCTGGCGATCAGGGCGAGGTCGGCGGTGGCTTGGCCGGTTCGGCTCAGCCGCTTCGAGGGCACCGCCTTCGAGAAGGCGGCGTCGGCGCCGGCGTGGTGGAGGGCGTATTCGGCCTTGGTGCGCTCGATGCGGCCGTCCTCGAAGACGAGCGCGTCGTCGGCGACCAGCGCCAGCGCCGACTCGGGATCGCCGCGGCGGAGCGCGGCGTGAAAGCCGTCGACCGCCGCCGCGGCCTCCCGCGCCGCCGCGGGCAGGACCTCGGCAGGCTCGGCCGTCCCGGCCGGCGGTCGGGCGGGAAGCTGGGCGGGAGCGGAGGCGAAGAGAGCGGCGGCAGCCGCGAAGATCGGAACCCGGGACATGCGCAAACCAACCTTTTCACATCGTTCGGCATCCACAATAGATGAATAGCGGATTGGCGGATATAAGCTCGCTCCGACCGGGCGAGGGGAAAACGCCATGAAGTATCCGCTCATTGGGACAGCGTTGCTTATTCTTTGCGGCGTCGCGGCCGCTGCGCCGCAGCCCGAAGGAATGGAAGAGAATTATTCCGGTTGGCGCTCGGTCGGTCTGGACCAGGGCCGGGGGGAAGCTTTCTTCGTCGCCGCCCCGAAGCGATCCGGCAGCGCCGCGCTCTACCACATCCTCAAGGTTCATCGGAACGGGGTCGGGGGAGCTCTCAAGTTCGACAAGGAGCTGATGCGGATGCTTGCCGATTGCGGCAGCCGCAAGGTCCTGATGATCGATCATCGCCATCAGCTGGGCAATGCGGTCATGCCGCCGATGTTCACATACGTGCTGCCGCCCGGGCCGCCGGAGCCCGGCAGCGTGGAGGACTCCGCTCTGAAGGCGGTCTGCGGCGATGATCTCCAGGCCGTTCCGATCGTCGAGCGGCCTTATCCCTGGGCCAAGGCTCGGCTGCGGGAAGGCGGCATGAAGCGGTAATCCGACGACCCTGCCAGTAATCGGTGTCAGACACCGATTTCTAAGTGGCTGAAATCGCTGGGCCAGGCGCCCTATCGGTTCCGCCGCCCCTCGATCAGCCCGTCGACCAGGCCCGGGTCGGCGAGCGTCGAAGTGTCGCCCAGGCTCCCGAACTCGTTCTCCGCGATCTTCCTGAGGATTCGCCTCATGATCTTGCCGCTCCTCGTCTTTGGAAGGCCCGGCGTGAAGTGGATGAGATCCGGACTGGCGATGGGGCTGATCTCCGCTCGGACGTGCTGGCGAAGCGCCTTCTCCAGCGCCTCGTCCCCTTCCTCCCCTTCCATCAGGGTGACGTAGCAATAGATGCCCTGGCCCTTGATGTCGTGCGGGTAGCCGACGACGGCGGCTTCCGCGACCCTGGGATGGCTGACCAGGGCGCTCTCGATCTCGGCGGTGCCGAGACGGTGGCCGGAGATGTTGAGGACGTCGTCGACCCGACCGGTGATCCAGTAATAGCCGTCCTCGTCGCGGCGGCAGCCGTCACCGGTGAAATATCGGCCTTTGTAGGTCGAGAAATAGGTTTGAACGAAGCGCTCATGGTCGCCGTAGACGGTTCGCATCTGGCCCGGCCAGGAGCGCGCGATGCACAGGTTTCCGGAGGCGGCGCCGTCGAGCGTTTCGCCGTCGGGGCCGACCAGCTGGGGCTCCACCCCGAAGAAGGGCCGCCCGGCGCTCCCCGGCTTCATGTCGTGGGCGCCCGGCAGGGTGGTGATCATGACCCCGCCCGTCTCGGTCTGCCACCAGGTGTCGACGATCGGGCAGCGGCGCTCTCCGACCGTTTCGTAATACCAGCGCCACGCCTCCGGGTTGATCGGCTCGCCGACCGTCCCGAGCAGCCGGATGGACGAGCGGTCGTGCTTGCGCACCGGGCCCTCCCCTTCGCGCATCAGAGCCCGAATGGCGGTAGGGGCGGTATAGAAGATGTCGACCCGGTGGCGCTCAACAACGTCCCAGAAGCGGCTGAAATCGGGATAGTTGGGAACGCCCTCGAACATCAGGGTGGTCGCTCCGTTGAGGAGCGGCCCGTAGACGACGTAGCTGTGGCCGGTGACCCAGCCGACGTCCGCCGTGCACCAGAAGATTTCGCCCTCCTTGTAATCGAAGACGTAGTGGAAGGTCGCCGCCGTCCACACGGCATAGCCGCCGGTGGTGTGGAGGACGCCCTTGGGCTTCCCGGTCGAACCCGAAGTGTAGAGGATGAAGAGCGGGTCCTCGGCGTTCATCGGCTCGGGCGGGCATTCGTCGGGGACGAGGCCGGCCATTTCGTGGAGCCAGTGGTCCCGCCCCTCGGCCCACTCGATCTCGTTGCCGAGGTGGCGGACGACGAGGACGGCTTCGACGTCGGCGCCCTTGGCCAAAGCGGCGTCGACATTGGCCTTGAGCGGAACCAGGCGGCCGCCGCGCGTGCCCCCGTCCGCCGTCACGACGAAGCGGCTGGCGCAATCCTCGATCCTGCCGTGCAGCGCCTCGGGCGAGAAGCCGCCGAAGACGACCGAATGGACCGCTCCGATCCGGGCGCAGGCGAGCATCGCCACCGCCGCTTCGGGGATCATCGGCATGTAGAGGGTGACCCGGTCGCCCTTGCCGGCGCCGAGCGCCTTCAGGCAGTTCGCCATTCGGACGACCTCGCGATAGAGCTCGCCGTAGGTCAGGCTTCGGCCGGCGCCGGGCTCGTCGCCCTCGAACAGGATCGCGACCTGGTCGGCGCGCGACTCGAGATGGCGGTCGACGCAATTGTGGCAGAGGTTGAGGATTCCGTCCTCGAACCATTTGACGTCCACCGGATCGAACGACCAATTGCCCGCAATCGTGGGCGTCTCGACCCAGTCTATGCGCCGCGCCTGCCCGGCCCAGAAGGAGTCCGGATCGCTCAGCGACTGGCGATAGAGGGCTTCATAGGCTTCGGCGTCGGCGTGGCTGGTCGCGGCCAGAGCTGCGGGGGGCGGGATGCGGCTGTCCATGCGACGTTCCTAAGCCCGGAGGGCGGCGCGGGCAAAGACGCAAAATGTTTACCCATGGACGGTAGAGCGGCTCGATGATCGAAGGGTGGGTTACAGCCATCGAGACGATGCCGGAATTTTCCGCGGCCACGGTCGCGCTTGCGCCGCGCCGGCGGGGCGCCCGAAGGGCGGCGGTTCCCGCCTCGCAGGCAATGCCCCTGGACCGCTTTTGCGAAGAAGAGTCGCTGATCCGGTCCTGGCGGAAGCTGGAAGGCTCGGCCTCGCTGCCGATGCAGAGCCATGCCTTCACCTCGGCCCTTGCCCGCACCTTTCTCGCCGACGCCCATGTCGAGGTCTTCTACGTCCGCGAGCGCGAAGACATCGTCGCCTTGCTGCCCTTGTGCCGAGGCCTCGGGCGCTTCGACCGCTGGACGATGGCCGGGGCGCATGAAGTGTGTGAGCCCGACGACGCCCTTTACCGCAATCCCGAAGCGGCGCGGCTGCTGGCCGACGCCATAATCGGCGACGGTCGCGCCTTGGAGCTCGACCGGGTTCCGGTGGGATCCGAGCTGATTCCGGCGCTTCGCCAGGCCCTGCGCGGCAAGGGGTGGATGTCGGTGCGGCCCGCTACCCCCACTCCGACCATCAGGCTCGAGCCGCGCTGGAGGGACCCCGCTTCCTGCTTCAACTCCGGACGCCGCTCCGACTTCCGGCGCGCGGCTAGGCGGGCGGCCGAATTCGGCGACCTGTCCTTCGAGATATTGTCCCCCGGGCCGGACGCGTTCGACGCCCTGTTCGACGAGGCGATCGCGGTCGAGATGCGAAGCTGGAAGCGCGAGGCGGGCACCGCGATCGCCGCAGACCGGGCCAAGGAAAATTGCTTCCGCCATTATTTCCGATCGGCCTGCGAGCAGGGCAGCTTCCGGATCGCGTTCATGCGAATCGACGGCCGGGCCGTCGCCATGCAGATGGCGATCGAGACCCTGGGCCGCTACTGGCTGTTCAAGATCGGCTTCGACGAGGGGTTCGAGCGCTGCTCGCCGGGCACGTTGCTCATGCTCCATACCATCGGCTGGGCCGCGGAGCGGGAGCTCGAAGCTTACGAGCTGCTGGGCAATCTCGAGCCCTGGATCGCCCAATTCTGGACCCGCGAGCAGCACGACTGCGTCTGGGTGCGCGCTTATCCTTTCAATTCGAGGGGGCTGGCCGCCCTTGCCGCCGACGCCTGCGCCTCGCTGCGCCGGCGGCTCGCTCGGGCCTGATGCTCAGCCCATGGGCGGCGCTGAGGGAGGCGCGCTACGCCCTCCCCCATCTTATCGAGCGAGCGGTTCCCGGGCCGGGCCCGAAGGCGGCCGCCCTGCGCTGCAGAAAGCTCGAGCGCGCCGGATTGTCTGCGACCCTGGGCTATTTCCAGTCCGGCGCAGCCCGCCCGGAGGACATCGTCGCCGCCAATGTCGCCGCGGCGGAACTCCTCGCCGGCCGGGTCGCCGAAGCCTGTCTGTCGGTGAAGGCCCCTCCTTTGAAGTTCGACCCCGATCACCTGCGCAGGATCGCGGACTGCGCGGCCGCGGCCGGCATGCCCCTGATGTTCGACGCCCACGCCCCCACGGACGCGGATCGCACCCTGGAAGCCGTTTCGAACCTGCTCGGCGATTTTCCCCGGACCGGGTTCGCTCTGCCTGCCCGCTGGCTGCGAAGTCCGGGCGACGCCGACGACTTCCGGAACAGCTCCGCCCGGATCCGACTGGTCAAGGGCGAATGGGCCGATCCGGCCTGGCGGGGACAGGATTTCGAGGCGAGCTACCTCGCGCTCGCCGCCCGCCTCGCCGGACGCTCCGCCCCGGTGGCGGTCGCGACCCATGACCCCGGGCTTGCCGAACGGGCTCTCAACCTGCTGCTCGCCGCGGGAACGCCGTGCGAGCTTGAGCAGCTTCGCGGCCTTCCCGCTCGAAGGACCATGGCGGTCGCCCGGAGCCTCGGCGTCCCGATCCGGGTCTATGTCCCCTTCGGGCCGGGCTGGTGGCCTTATGCCTTGGATAAGGCGCTCGCTCGGCCGTATCTGCTGTCGTGGATGATCAAGGACAGGCTGGCTCTTCTCGGGAAGCAGCCCCTCACGCCGTCATTCCCGCGAAAGCGCGAACCCGGCTCCGCCCCCGAAACTGGATCCCCGCTGTCGCGGGGATGACGGCGAAGCTAATCCGGATCAGTGCTTTCCCTCCGGAACTCGGGCGAGTTACCGGGGGTTTAACCCGGTCATGACGCCTCCGAACCAGTCCGCGCCCGTGGCCGATGCGCCGACCAAGGAAAACGGCTCCAAGACCGCCATGTTCTTCGCTTCGAGGAGCGATCCTGGCACCCGACAGCTGACCTCGCAGATGCAACAGATGCAGGTAACCGAAGTCGGGGTCTATCGCGGGCCCCATTATTACAGCCATACTCCGATGATCCGGATCCAGCTCGATTTGGGACGGCTGGAGGAATGGCCGACGAACCGGATCGCCGGCTTCACCGAGGGCTTGCTCGGCCTGATCCCCGGGGTGGGCCGCCACGGCTGCTCGCTGAGGGTCCGCGGCGGCTTCGAGCGCCGGCTCCGCGAGGGCACCTGGCTCGGCCATGTCGCCGAACATGTCGCGCTCGAGCTTCAGACCCTCGCGGGCTCGCGCGCCGTGCGGGGCAAGACCCGGTCGGTGAAGAACCGGCCGGGAGTCTACAACGTCATGTTCGCCTATAATGAGGAGAAGGTCGGGCTGATGGCCGGGCGGATCGCCCTCGAGCTGGTTCACTCTTTGCTTCCGGCCGATCTTCAGGGCGTGAGCGGCCTCGACCGGATCTACAAGCTGGAGGGCGACTTCGATCTCCAGCGGCGGCTGGACGAGATGAGGCGGATGGTCCGCCGGACCACGCTCGGCCCCAGCACGAAAGCCCTGGTCGACGAGGCTAAAAGGCGCGGGATTCCGGTCATGCGCCTCGACGAGAAAAGCCTGCTCCAGCTCGGCCACGGCCGGCACCAGCAGAAGATCCGGGCCTCGATCACGGGCCGGACCTCGCTGGTCGCGACCGACCTTGCCGGCAACAAGGACATGACCAAGAAATTGCTGGACGAAAGCGGAGTGCCTGTGCCTCGGGGAATCGTCGTCCGGGACGTCGAGGAAGCGGTGCGCGGAGCGAAGCGGCTTCGCTTCCCGCTGGTCACCAAGCCGCTCGACGGCAATCACGGCCGCGGAGTCACGATCGGAATCACGGACGAGGCGCAATTGCGCTTCGGGTTCAGCGAGGCGCAATCGCAGGCCAAGGGCCGCGACGTCATCGTCGAGCAGTTCTTCGAAGGCAACGACCACCGGATCCTCGTCGTCGGCGGCAAGATGGTCGCGGTCGCCGAGCGGATCCCCGCACAGGTGGCGGGAGACGGGATCAGCAGCATCCGCCAGCTCGTCGCCGAGGTCAATCGCGATCCCCGCCGCGGCGAGGGCCATGAGAACGTCATGACCCGGATGCGGATCGACGCCCATGTCGAGGAGGTCCTCGCCCGCTCCGGGCTCACCCCCGATTCCATCCCCGAGGCGGACGAGGTCGTCCAGCTTCGGGCCACCGCCAACCTTTCGACCGGCGGAACGGCGGTCGACCGGACCAACGAGATCCACCCCGACAATGCCGAGATCGCCCGCCGAGCCGCGCTGATCGTCGGGCTCGACGTCTGCGGAGTGGACTTCGTCTGCCCCGACATCACCCGCTCGGTCCGCGAGACGGGGGGCGGAGTGATCGAGGTCAATGCCGCGCCGGGCCTTCGGATGCACATCGAGCCTTCCGAAGGCGCGCCGCGCGACGTCGCCAAGCCGATCATCGAGATGCTGTTCCCGCGCGGCCGAAAGTTCCGGATCCCGATCATCGCGATCACCGGAACCAACGGCAAGTCGACCGTCGGCCGGATGATCAAGCATATCATCCGCTATACCGGCTGTACGGTGGGCCTCACGTCCACCACCGGAGTCTACATCAACGACATCCTGACCCACGAAGGCGACGCCACCGGACCGCGAAGCGCCCGGATGATCCTTCGCGACCCGACGGTCGAGGTGGCGGTGCTCGAGACCGCGCGCGGCGGCCTGCTTCGCGAGGGCCTCGCTTACGGGGAAGCCGACATCGCCGCCTGCCTCAACGTCTCCGCCGACCATCTCGGCCTCAAGGGCATCGAGACGATCGAGGACCTTGCAAGCGTCAAGCAAGTGGTGGTCGAGGCGGTGCGCAGGGGCGGGCATTCCGTCCTTAATGCCGACGACCCGCTGACCGTGAAGATGGCGCGCCGCGCCGGAGGCCGGATCATCTGGTTCTCGCTGTGCGGCGGCGCCGAGATGTCGCCCATGCTCCGCGAGCATGTCGACGAGGGCGGAATGGCCGTGGTGCGCGAGTCGGGGCCCGACGGCGGCACGATCGTCCTCTACGAAGACGCCCGGCGCGAGACGATCATGAAGGCCGGCGACATCCCCGCCACCCTTCACGGGATGGCGGAGTTCAACGTCGCCAATGCGCTCGCCGCGATCGCCATTGCGCTGGCGCACGAAGTGCCGATCCTCACCATCCGCTCGGCGATGGCCCAGTTCCGATCGACCTTCGAGCAGAATCCGGGCCGGTTGAACGTCCACGACGCGCACGGCTTCCGGGTGATCATCGACTATGCCCACAACGCCGCGGGCCTCGAGGCCCTGGGCAAGGTCGTCAAGGGCCTGAGCCACCGCTACAAAAGGACGATCGGAACGGTTTCGATGGCCGGCGACCGGCGGGACGAGGACATCATGGAGCTCGGCCGGATCGCCGCCGGCCTCTTCGACGTGCTCATCTTCCGGGAAGACCCGGCGACCCGGGGCCGGCCCCGCGGCGAAGTGATGGGCCATCTCCAGCAGGGAGCCTTGTCGGCCGGGCGCTCGCCCGACCATATCCACCTCATCGCCGGCGAAGGGGCCTCGACGGCCGCGGCGCTGGCGATGGGGAGGCCCGGCGATCTCATCGTCATCACCCCCACCGACGTCAAAGGCGCCTGGCAGCAGGTCAACGACTTCAAGCCCGCCGCCGAGCGCGCCTCCGGCCGCGCGTCCTTCATCGCGGCCGAATAGGATGGCGGATCCGGAAGGGGGCGGGTGGGCCCTCATCGTCCATGGCGGCGCCAAGGAGATGGAGCCCGGCGAGGAGGACGACAACCGCGACGGCATCCTGCAGGCCGCCCGCGCCGGCAGGGCCATATTGGAGCAAGGGGGAAGCGCCATCGACGCAGTCGAGGCGGCGATCAAGGTTCTGGAAGACCTTCCGGTTTTCAATGCGGGCCGCGGTTCGGCGCTGAACGAAGCGGGCGAGATCGAAATGTGCTCCGGCCTGATGGACGGCAAGAACCTGGCCGTCGGCGCCGTCGGGGCAATTCGCAACGTGCGCCACCCGGTCAGCGTCGCGAAGCGGCTTCTGCTCGAGAAGGAGGTCCTCCTGGTCGGCGAAGGCGCCCTGCTGTTCGCGAAGAAGGAAGGGCTCGAGACCGTGCCGACGGAGGCGCTGATGACCGAGACCCGCCGCGATGCGCTCGAGCAGCTGCACGATACGGTGGGCGCGGTGGCGATGGACCAGGGCGGCAACCTCGCCGCCGGGACTTCGACCGGCGGGCTTACCGGCGCCAAGGTCGGCCGGATCGGGGACAGCCCGCTTCCGGGCAACGGCCTCTATGCCGACAACCATGTCGGGGCGGTCTCCTTCTCCGGAGACGGCGAGACCATCACCCGGGTCGCCCTCGCCGCCCAGGTAATGGCCAGCATCGGCAGGGACGGACCGGAAGAATCGATAAGGAAGGCGGTGGAGCAGCTCCCCGGGGTCGGCGGCGCCTCCGCGGACGGCGGTGGAATCGCGATCGCCAAGGACGGGCGGATCGGCTGGGCCCATAACAGCCCGGCCTTCGCCGTCGCCTATGCGAGCTCGGATGCGCCCGATCCCAAGGCATTTCTAAGCAAGGAAGAAGAGAAACGTGGCTGACGAAGAACGGCGCCCGAAGGGCTGCCTGATCATTATCGGGGGTCACGAGGACCGCGACCCGAAGGGCGAGCGTGCGATCCTTCGCGAGGTGGCGAAGCACGTCCATGGCGGCAAGCTCGTCCTCGCCACCGTCGCAAGCCATCGCCCCGAAGGCTATTTCGACGAATATGAAAAGGCCTTCGGCGACCTCGGCCTCGGCGATCTCGTCGAGCTCTACGTCGAGGAGCGAAGCCAGGCCGGCGACCGGGAGAAGCTCTCGGTGCTCGACGACGCGGCCGGAATCTTCTTTTCCGGGGGCGACCAGCTCAGGATCACCAGCCAGATCGGCGACACCGGCATCGAGGCCAAGATCCGCGCCCTCTACGAGCGCGGCGGAGTGGTCGCCGGGACGTCGGCCGGCGCTTCGGTGATGAGCGAGACGATGCTGGTGAAGGGCACCAGCAAGGAGACCCACCGGATCGGGGATCTTCACATGTCCCCCGGAATGGGTCTGGTCCGCGACGTCATCATCGACCAGCATTTCGCCGAGCGCGGCCGCTTCGGCCGGCTGATCGGGGCCGTCGCTCACAACCCGAGGGTGCTCGGAATGGGTATCGACGAGGATACGGCGGCGGTCGTCGAGGGCGACGTCTTCCGGGTGATCGGAAGCGGCGCCGTCTACGTCGTCGACGGCAGCGACGTCAGCTATTGCAACGTCGCCGAGGCGCGCTCCGATTGCGCCCTCTCGATGCACGACGTGCGAGTCCACGTCCTTTCCAACGGAGATTCCTTCGACCTGGCGAAGCGCCGCCCAGTCCATCCGCGAAGCTGAGCAGAGCCATCGCAATGCCCGTCGGTCGAGCGGCCATGTGGGGAGCGACGACCGTCGATCTCGGCTCCGGCCGGAGCCTTCACGGCCTGCAGCGCGGGACCGGCCCGGACGTGCTCTTGCTCCATGGCGCGCTCAACACCCATTATGACTGGCTGACTGGCCCTGCCGACGCTTTGGCGGAAGCAGCCCGAGTCACTCTGATCGACCGCCCGGGCCACGGCCTCAGCCGCCGCCCGCGCTTCGTCGGCACTCCGCGCGACCAGGCGGCGCAGATCGCCTCGGGGCTCGACCGCCTCGGCGTCGGGCCGGCCGTGGTCGTCGGCCACAGCTTCGGCGCCCTCGTCTCGCTCGCGCTGGCGGAACGGTTCCCGGAGCGGGTCGCGGCTCTGGTCCTGGTGGCGCCCCTCGCCTTTCCCGAGCCGCGCCTTCTCGAGCACAGCCTCCTGGCGCCGCGGTCCGCGCCGCTGATCGGGCCGCTCCTGTCGCGCCTCGGCGCGCAAAGCGGCTTCGACCGCGCGGCGCTGGAGTGGCTTCAAGCGCTGATGTTCTCGCCCGACCCGATCCCGGACCGTTGGAAGCGGGACTTTCCGTACGGGCAGGTGCTGGATCCCGACACGCTCGTCCATGAGGGCGAGGATGCGGCGGCGGTCCTGCCGCTGGCGCCGGCCGGCACGATGGATCTGCGCCGGATCGAGGCGCCGGTCCACATCCTCGCCGGCACCGGCGACCGAATCGTTCAGCAGGAGGGCCAGGGCAAGACGCTCGCTCGGCTCTTGCGCAACGCCCGCCTCACCGAGATAGAAGGCGCCGGCCACATGCCCCACCACAGCCATCCCGACGAGGTCCTGCGCGCCGTCCGAGACTCCCTCCCGTCATTCCGGCGGAAGCCGGGACCTCAGGCCGAGAAGTCTCGGCGGGTCTCCCCGAGGTCCCGGCTTTCGCCGGGATGACGGGAAGATTGACAAAGGACGCAACCTGATTCCCGAGTCGTCGTTCTGCCGCTAAGAAGAGGGAATGCGTTTGGACCAGACCGCCCAGTGGCAACCGACCCCGGCCCAGTACCAGGCCCCGGGAGGCCCACCAGAGATACCGCCACCAGGCCCGCCGCGACGGGCCTGGTACAACCCGCTGCGCTGGGGCTGGCGGCGGATCGTCCTCGCCCTGATCGCCCTGTTCATGCTGATCGTCGCCTGGCTGGCGATCACCGCTCCGCTTTCCAAATCACTTCAGCCGATCGCGGCGCCTAGCCTCACCCTGGTCTCGGTGGAGGGCCATCCGATCGCCCGGCGGGGCGCCGACATACGCGAGCCCGTACGGATCGCCGCTTTGCCCAAGCACGTCCCCGCCGCCTTCATTTCGATCGAGGACCGCGGATTCCAGTCCCACCTCGGCATCAGCATCCGCGGAATCGCCCGCGCCGCCTGGCGCAACCTCGGCGCCGGCGGAGTGCGCGAGGGCGGAAGCACGATCACCCAGCAGCTCGCCAAGATCTCCTTCCTCACCTCCGAGCGGACCATGGGCCGCAAGGCCCAGGAAGTGCTGATCGCCTTCTGGCTCGAAGCCTGGCTGAGCAAGGACGAGATCCTCGAACGCTACCTCTCCAACGTCTATCTCGGGGACAACACCTACGGGCTGCGCGCCGCTTCACAGCATTATTTCAGCGTCCCGCCAGAGAAGCTCAGCGTCACCCAGGCGGCGATGCTCGCCGGGATGGTCAAGGCGCCGTCCCGGCTGGCGCCGACGCGCAACTACAAGCTGGCCCGGGAGAGGGCGAAGATCGTCATCGCGACGATGGTTCGGGACAAGGTCCTCACCCAGCGCGAAGCGAACCGGCTGAAGCCCGCCAAGCTTCGGGTCGAACGCCAGAAGGTGGTCCCCACCGGCACCTATTTCGCCGACTGGGTCCTGCCCATGGCCCGGGCCCGGGGCGAGGCCGGCTATGGCGACGAAGAGGTCCAGACCACCCTCGAGAGCCGGATGCAGAAGCTCGCTCTGGCGACCGTCCGCCGAGCCGGACTCGGCCGTGCCCAGGTCGCGCTCGTCGCGATGCGGCCCGACGGACGGGTGGTCGCGATGGTCGGCGGCAGGGACTATGCCCGAAGCCCGTTCAACCGGGCCACCCAGGCGAGGCGCCAGCCCGGCTCGGCCTTCAAGCTGTTCGTCTATCTAGCGGCTCTGAGGGCCGGAATGACGCCCGATTCGCCCGTTGCCGACACGCCGCTGAGGATCGGCACCTGGCAGCCCAAGAATTATGGCGACCAGTATCGCGGCTCGCTGACTCTTCGCGATGCTTTGGCCTTGTCGAGCAACGTCGCGGCGGTCCGGCTGTCGGAGCGCGTGGGCCGGCCCAACGTCATCCGCGCCGCCCGCGACCTCGGGGTCAGGAGCCCGCTCAAGGACAATCCCAGCCTTGCGCTGGGGACCTCGGGAGTGACCCTGCTCGAACTCACCTCCGCCTACGCCGCGGTCGCGGCGGGCGCCTATCCGGTTCGGCCCAAGGGCCTGGAGGACGAGACCAAGCCCTGGTGGCAGCGCATGTGGAACAAGGCGACCGGCCAGAGCGGGGATCCCGCCTTCGACGAAATGCGCGAGATGCTCGGCGCGGTCGTCAGCCGGGGCACCGGCCGGGGAGCGGCGCTCGCCGTCCCCGCATTCGGCAAGACCGGAACCACCCAGGACAGCCGCGACGCCCTCTTCATCGGCTTCGCCCAGGATCTGGTGGTCGGGGTCTGGGTCGGAAACGACGACAACAGCCCGCTCGCCGGGCAGATCGCCGGCGGAGGCCTGCCGGCCCGGATCTGGCGCGACTTCATGACCCAGGCGGTCGGGACTGCGCCCGCCCAGAAGCTGGCCCCGCCGCTGGCCGCGCCGGCGCCGTCGACCGGCTTGAACGGCTCGGTCACCCTTCCGATCGAGGGGACCGGCGGCCTCGACGTCGGAGTGCGGGTGGACGAGAACGGGGTGACCGTCACCGGCAACGGCGTGCCCTTCCCGATCGAGGACCTGCCCCCGGGCGACGATCGCGAGCCGGCCGACGTCCCTCGGCGCGACCGGAGCGACGATCCCGGACCACCGCCGCGGGACGAGCCGCTGCCCGAAGACGAAGAAGGGACGTTCTGACGGCGCATGGCGGAGGATGAGAAGGAGAAGCTCGCCGAGGAGCGGACGGACCTGGCCCAGGACCGGACGATCCTCGCCAACGAGCGGACCTTCGCGGGATGGATCCGGACCGGCTTCGCCGCCGTCGGAATCGGCCTCGGTTTCCAGGTCCTGTTCAAGGCGATGCAGCCGGCCTGGGTGCCCAAGGCGATCGCCACCGCCTTCCTCCTGACCGGAGCCTATGTGATCGTAGTGGCGGAGCGGCGAGCGACGGCGGTGATGGAGCGGTTCGACAAGAACGAGGCCGCCGAGCTTCGGCCGATCAACCTCAAGGTAGTCACCTGGACGGCGGTCGCAGCGACGATTTCGCTGGTCGCGGCGATCTGGCTGCTGGAGGTGAAGCCGGCCTAACTCGTCGCCCCAGCGCAGGCTGGGGCCCCGTGGGGCGAAGGGCGCCGCGCTCTTCACCCATTGGGATCCCGGCCTGCGCCAGGATGACGGGTTCGTCAGTAGGTCCGGGTGGCGCCCGTCGCGCGGTTGCGGCGGTCCCAGAGCTTCTTGGCGACATAGGCTCCGCCGACGGCGAGGCCGAGCGGGCCGAAGGCGCGGCGGGCGATGGCCGGGGCGAGGGCTCCGACGAGGAGGCCGGTGCCGCCATTGTAGCGGCCGGCGATCCGGCGTCCGACCGCCGCTCCGATTAACTTGCCGATCATGTACTCAACTCCTTGAAAGGTTCGGAGGGGAGAGCGCGGGAGAGAGGGAGAGGTTCCGCCGCCGGCCTCCGAGGCCCACTGATTGCCGCGTCGCTTCGCTCCTCGCAATGACCGGTCATGGCAGGAACAGCTCCGCCGCCGCCTCGACGATGGCGGCCACGTCCAGCCTGTATTCGCGGTACAGGTCCGGCAGAGTGCCGGTCTGGCCGAAGCGTTCGATTCCGAGCGGGCTGACCCGGTGGCCCATGACCCCGCCCAGCCAGGAGAGCGAGGCCGGGGCGCCGTCGAGCAGTGTGACCAGCCCGGCCCCCGGCGCGAGCGGAGAGAGCAGCCGCTCGACATGCGAGGGCGCCGTCCCCTTCCCTCCCCACCGGCCGCGCCGCCGCTCGCTCCAGCCGCGGTGGAGCAAATCGGGCGAGGTGATCGCGAGGAGGCCGAGACCCGGGAGGTCCTCGCGGAGCGCTTCCCAGGCCGCGAGCGCCTCCGGAGCAATCGCGCCCGAATAGACCAGAGCCGCCTCAGATCCCGGCTCGGGGCCCCGGATCCAGTAGCCGCCGGCGAGGGCTCCCGACTTCCAGCTTTCGTCGGGCCGCTCGACCTGCCTGACCGTGCGGGTGGTCAGGCGCAGATAGACGCTCTCGCCGTCCGGCGCCTGGATGAGCCGGAGGCTTCCTCCATGAACAGAGCGAGCTCGTCGGCGAAAGCGGGCTCGTAATGCCTGAGGCCCGGCTGGCCGAGCGCGATCAAAGGCGGGTTGATCGACTGGTGGGCTCCGCCCTCCGGCCCGAGGGTCACTCCGGAGGGAGTCGCGACGAGAAGGAAGCGGGCGTCCTGGTAGCAGGCGTAGTTGAGCGCATCGAGGCCGCGGGCGATGAAGGGGTCGTAAACCGTGCCGATCGGGAAAAGGCGAGTCCCGAACAGGTCGCCCGCAAGCCCGAGGGCGGCGAGCATCAGGAAGAGGTTGTTCTCGGCGATTCCGAGCTCGATGTGCTGGCCGGTTTGGTGCCCGCCCCATTTCTGGGCCGAAGGGATCTTCGCGGCCGCAAAGACGTCGGCGAGGTCCTGCCGGCGGAAGAGGCCGCGCTGGTTCACGAAGGCGCCGAGATTGGTCGACACCGTGACGTCGGGCGAGGTGGTGACGATCCGGTCGGCGAGCGTTCCTCCGGCCCGGCTGAGGTCGAGGAGGATTCGGCCGAACGCCGCCTGGGTTGACTGCTCCTCCCCAGCCGGAGCGGGGATGGCCGGCACCTCCACCTGGTTCCAGGGCCGCTCGCGCTTCGCTTTGGCGATCCGGCTGCCCTCGATCAGCGCCTTCACGCCTTCCGCCGAATTGCCGCCGAGGCCGGCCCAGGGATCCCACTCCTGACCCTCTGCGATTCCCATCCGGTCGCGCAAAGCGGCGATCTGGCCCGGGTTCATCAGACCGGCGTGATTGTCCTTGTGGCCGGCGAAGGGCAGGCCCTGGCCCTTCACCGTATAGGCGATGAAGAGGGTGGGGACGTCGTCCTGGGCGCCGTCGAACGCCTCCACGAGGCTCTCCATGTCGTGACCGGCGAGGTTGGACATCAAGGCCTGCAGCGCCTCGTCGTCGCGGGCGTCGAGCACCGGCTTCGCCTCCGGCGCCTCCTTGAGAAGCCGTTCCCGCCAGGCGCCGCCGCCGAGATAGGTGAGCGCCGCATAATCGGCGTTGCCGCATTCGTCGATCCAGCCCTTCAGCGCCTCGCCGCCGGGCTCGGCGAAGGCCGCCTCCATCGCCTTGCCGTATTTCAGGGTGATCACCCGCCAACCGCAGCTCGCGAAGATCTCGTCGAAGCGGCTGAACATGCGCTCGGCCGTGGTGTGGTCGAGCGACTGGCGGTTATAGTCGACGATCCACCAGCAATTGCGGATGTCGTGCTTGTAGGCCTCGATCAGGCATTCGTAGATATTGCCCTCGTCGAGCTCGGCGTCGCCCATCAGCGCGACCATCCGCCCGGTCTCGGCAGGCTCGAGCTCGCCATGGGCGACGAGATAATCCTGGACCAGGCTGGCGAAGGCGGTGACCGCGACTCCGAGACCGACCGAGCCGGTCGAGAAATCGACCGGAATCCTGTCCTTTGTCCGGCTCGGATAGGATTGCATCCCGCCGAAGCCGCGGAAATTTTGGAGCTGCTCGAGCGTCTGGGTGCCGAGCAGATAGTGGACGGCGTGGAGCACGGGCCCGGCGTGCGGCTTGACCGCGACCTTGTCGTTCGGCCCGAGCGCGTGGAAATAGAGCGCCGCCATGATCGCCGTCATCGAGGCGCAGCTCGCCTGGTGGCCGCCGACCTTGAGCCCGTCGGGGCTCGGCCGAAGATGGTTGGCGTTGTGGATCGTCCAGGCCGAGAGCCAGCGAAGGCGGTCGTCGATCAGTCGGAGGGCGTCGAGATCGGGCGCGGAGGTCTTCTTCAGCATGGGCCCGGCCTTAGCGAGCGGCACAGCGAAAAGAGACAAGGGCGACACCGAAGCGTCATAAGTTCCGGCTTCCCATGAGAGGCTTTTTACCGCCGCCCGCGGTGTCGCTGTTGTCGCTCTTCGGACCGTACAGGGCATCGAGCATTTCATCGAGCGCGCGCCGGGCGGCGGCCTGGCTCGGAGCCCGCTTCATCGCCTCCGCGCCGCGTTCGGCGATGGCTTCGCGTTCGGAGGCCGCCGGGCGCGTGAACGGCGCCATCCCAGGCGACGAGGCCCCGGAGGCCGATCGGGGCTCCGGCGCCCGGGCCTCGACCCTGACCTGCCGGACGTAGGCCACGACCGAGTCCCAGGCCGCGGCGAAGCTCTCGGCCCCTTCCCTCTTCCTGAGCGCATAGGCGTTCTGCCGGTTCTTTCCGACCGAACGCGCCGCCTCTCCCGGAGCGAGGCCGCGCGACAGGGCGACGATGAACCGAAGCTGCAGCTCGGGCGGCCAGCCGTCGGCACGCCGGCGAAGCGGCACCGGGGTGAAGGCGATGACGGGCGGAGCGGTCATCGATCGTCCGGGTCCGGAGGGGCGCTCTGCGCGGCGAGGTTCTTCCCGGCGAAGCGGCGGGCCGAGTCCCACGCTGCCGCGAAGCTTCGGCCCTCGCGGTGCTTGCGCAGATTGAGCGCGGATTGCCTGGTCTTGCCGATCCGGGCGGCGGCCTTGGCGGGGCTCAGGCCTCGGGCGATTCCGATGATGAAGCGGGTCTGGAGCACGGGAGTCCAGCCGTCCCGGCGGGGTCGGACGGGAACCGGGATGAAATGGAGGAAGGGAAAGCGGGACATTCGCGCGGTATAGCACAAGGAGAACATAGAGAGAACATGGTACTTTCCCGTCATCCCGGCGGAAGCCGGGACCTCAGGCCGGAGAGGCTCGTCGGGCCTCCCCGAGATCCCGGCTTTCGCCGGGATGACGATAGTCAGTCGAAGCGATTCGATCCCTTGGCGACGCTCATCGCGTGGCGGGCGGCGAGCTTCGTGGAGCGGGTTCGGACGGTGTCGAGCGAAAGCCATTCGCCGGTGGCGCGTTCGCGGGTCAGGGTAAGCGCCATGTAGCCGCGGCGCTGGACGTCGGCCCATTTGAGCGCGCGGTTGCGGGCCCTGAGGGCGCGCTCGACCGCCGCGGGCGCAACGCCCGGAGTATAGGCTTCGAGGCCAGGCGAAGTGACGCTCATCCCGGCGAACTCTGCGCCGGCCGGGGTGCCGGCGAGGTCGAGGTCGAAGGCCCAGCCATTGTGGCTGTCGCCGGAGAGGACGACGAGATTGGCGTTGGAATCGAGGGCCGAGCGGAGCAGGCGGTCGCGTGCGGCGGGATAGCCGTCCCAGGCGTCGAGGTTGAGCGGTAGGCCGACCTCGGAAGCCGCGGTCCCGATCGCGGTGACCTGCTTCACCTCCTGGGGCGCGTCGGCGCGGAGCCAGGCCCGCGCCTCGACCGGCAGCGCCCAGGAGCCCATCACCGTCTGCTGGGCGAGGAGCTGCCACCGGGTCCCCTGCCCCGCAGAGCGCTTGAGCGCTCCGGCCAGCCAGGCTTCCTGTTCGGAGCCGAGCATGGTGCGCTTCGGATCGCGCCAGGCGCCGTCGCGGAATCGGATCAGCGAGGCCCTGATGTCCTCGCCGCGGCGGAGCGCCTCGGCGAATTCGAGCGGGCGGCTTCGAGCGGTGAGCCGGGTTTCCGGGCGGAAGAGGGTGGCCAGATCGCCGATCTCGTAGCTTTCCCAGGCGTTGTCGGAGACGGGCAGCCATTCGCGATAGGCGCGCTGGGCGGCGGCCTTTCGGACGCTCCACGGGCCTTCCTCCGCCGGATCGTGATTCTCGGCGCCGCCCGACCAGCTGTCGTTCGCGCTCTCGTGATCGTCCCACATCATCACCATCGGCGCCGAAGCGTGGAGGCGTTGCAGGTCGGGATCGGAGCGGTAGGCGGCATGCCGGAGGCGGTAGTCGGCGAGCGCGACCGCTTCGCCCGCCGGGTCCAGGATCCGGCCGGGCAGGGCCTCGCGAGCCGAGGGATATTTGCCGCTTTGATATTCGTAGAAATAGTCGCCGAGATGGACGAGCAGATCGAGGTCGCGGCGCTCGGCGGCGTGGGCATAGGCGTTGAAATGGCCGAAGGCGAGGTTGGCGCAGGAGAAGATGCCGAGGGTGAAGCGGGCGGTCCGGCCTTCCGGGAGGGTTCGGGTGAGGCCCACCGCCGCGGCGGCTCCGTCTAGATTGAGGAAGCGGTAGCGATACTGGCGCCCGGGCTTCAGCCCTTGGGCGACGACCTTGACGCACCAGTCGCTCTCTGGGGTGGCGAGGACGGTGCCCGCGGCGACGACCCGGCGGGGGCCGGCGGCCTCGGTAACCTCCCAGGCCAGCCGGGACGAGTCGCCGCGGATCGGGACGTGGCGGGTCCAGAGCATCACCGATCGCTGCCGAGGCTCGCCGCTGGCGACTCCGTGGGTGAAGCCGACTCGGGAGGCGATCTGCGCCACGCCGGGCACGGCGAGGGCGCCGAGGCTGAGCGTGCCCGCCTTGAGCAGCAGGCGGCGGTCGAGGTCGAGGGTCATTCGGAGGTTGTGGCGGGGGAATGTGAGAATATCAATTCCTCCCCGAGCTTGCCTCGGGAGGGGGACCGCGGCGCGAAGCGCCGTGGTGGAGGGGAAATTCGGAGCCGGCATTGCCCCTCCACCAGCCTTCGGCTGGTCCCCCTCCCCGAGCAAGCTCGGGGAGGAATTTCCTTAGCTCAGCAATTTCAGCGGGGCTTCGACCAGCTTCTTCAGATCCTGCATGAAGTTGGCCGCGTCCCAGCCGTCGACCACGCGGTGGTCGCAGCTCAGCGACAGGTTCATCCGCTTGCGGATCTCGAGCTCGCCTTCGACGACGACGGGCTTCTCCTCGACCTTGTTGACGGCGAGGATCGCGACTTCGGGGCGGTTGATGACCGGCGTCGAGGCGATCCCGCCCATCGGGCCGAGGCTCGAGATGGTGATGGTCGAGCCCGTCAGCTCCTCGCGGCTCGCCTTGCCGGTTCGGGCGGCCTCGGAGAGGCGGAGGATTTCGCGGGCTATGTCCCAGACGGAGAGACGGTCGGCGTTCCGGATGACCGGGACCATGAGGCCGTTCGGAGTCTGGGTCGCCATTCCCATGTGGACGGCGCCGGAGCGATGGAGGAGGTTCTCGTCGTCGTCGTAGCGGGTGTTGATCTGCGGATAGTCGGCGAGGGTCCGGGCCATTGCAGTGATCAGGAACGGGAGCAAAGTCAGCTTCGGGTTGCCGCCGCGGTCCGAGTTCATCATCGAGCGGGTCTGCTCGAGCGCGGTCACGTCATATTCCTCGACGAGCGTGAAATGCGGGATCCGGCGCTTCGCCTCCTGCATGTTCTCGGCGATCTTGCGGCGAAGTCCGACGACCTTGACCGTCTCGTCCGCGCGCCGCGCCCCGCCGGAGCGGGCGACGCCGCCGCCATTGTAGAGGAGATAGGCGTCGAGGTCCGAGTGGCGGATCCGGTCGGCGGAGGTCTTCACCTGCGCCAGGTCGATTCCGAGGTCGCGGGCGCGGGCCCGCACGGCGGGTGAGGCCAGGACCGATTTGGACCCGCCGTTCGGGCTGAGCTTGTCGAAGCCCTTCCCTTCACCCGGGGACGAAGAAGAGGAAGAAGGCCCTTCGACAGGCTCAGGGTGAACGGCTTGGGGGCGAGCGGTTTGGGAGCGAACGGTCGAGGGGGTCTCGTCCGCCCTGCGTTCTCCCTGGCGGCGGTCGGGGTCGTCGCGAGGCTCGGAGCGGCGGTCCTCGCCTTCGCGCCGGTCGCCCTGCCTCTGCTCGCCGGTGCTCGGGATCGCCGCCTCGAGCTCGGGCCGCTCCTCGACCAGGCCGTCGGCCAAAGCGACCTCGTCGTGGCGCTCGCCGTCGGCGGCGGTCTCGTCGGCCCCCGCGCTCGCTTCGGCTTCGGTCTCGATGACCACCAGGACCGACCCGATCGGGATCTGGTCGCCGACCTCGCCGGCCAGCTGCAGGACCTTGCCGGCGACGGGGCTCTCCATCTCGACCGTAGCCTTGTCGGTCATCATGTCGGCGAGCTGCTGGTCTTCCTTGACCTGGTCGCCGACCCGGATGTGCCAGGCGACGATCTCGGCCTCGGCAATGCCTTCGCCGATGTCGGGCAGCTTGAATTCGAAGCGCGCCATGCTGTTCCTCTGGTTTATGCCGTCATTGCGAGCGAAGCGAAGCAATCCAGTCCGGCCTCGGAGCGCTGGATTGCTTCGTCGCTTCGCTCCTCGCAATGACGGACAAGGGATTCAACCATGCCCGTCAGTCCTCCAAGGTCTTCTTGAGCGCGAGGCCGAGCCGCACCGGGCCGGGGAAATAGGCCCATTCCATCGAATGCGGATAGGGCGTGTCCCAGCCGGTGACCCGGGCGACCGGTGCCTCGAGATGATAGAAGCAGCGCTCCTGGACGAGCGCGCTAAGCTCGGCGCCGAAGCCGGCGGTGCGGGTGGCCTCGTGGAGGACGACGCAGCGGCCGGTCTTCTTCACTGACTCCTCGATCGTCTCGATGTCGACGGGGACGATCGAGCGAAGGTCCACCACCTCCGCGTCGATCCCCTCCGCGGCGGCGGTGGCTAGGGCGACATGGACCATCGTTCCGTAGGCGAGGATGGTGACCTCCTCGCCCTCCTTGACCACCGCCGCCTTGCCGAGCGGAACGGTGTAATGGCCGTCGGGGACCTGCGCGGCGGGATGCTTGGCCCACGGCGTGACCGGGCGCTCGTAATAGCCGTCGAACGGCCCGTTGTAGATCCGCTTGGGCTCGAAGAAGAGGACCGGGTCCGGATCCTCGATCGCGGCGATGAGAAGACCCTTTGCGTCATAGGGGTTGGACGGGATCACCGTCTTGATCCCGGCGACATGGGCGAAGAGCGCCTCGGGCGACTGGCTGTGGGTCTGGCCGCCAAAGATTCCGCCGCCATAGGGGGAGCGCACGACCATTGGAAGGCTCCACTCGCCGGCGGAGCGGTAGCGCATCTTGGCGGCTTCCGAGACGATCTGGTCGAAGCCGGGGTAGATGTAGTCGGCGAACTGGATCTCGGCGATGGGTTTGAGGCCATAAGCGGCCATTCCGATGGCGACGGCCATGATCCCGTTCTCGGAGATGGGCGCGTCGAACGAGCGCTGCTTTCCGAACTGCTTCTGGAGGCCCTCGGTGACCCGGAAGACTCCGCCGAAATAGCCGACATCCTCGCCGAGGACGACGCAGGCGGGATCGCGCTCCATCATGACTTTGTGGGCGCTGTTGAGCGCCTGGATCATGTTCATGACGCTCATTTGCGCTTCGCCTCGCCTTCCGCGATCGCCTGGGCCTGCTGTTCCTTCAAATGCCAGGGAAGCTCCTCGAACACGTCCTCGAACATCGAGCCGATGTCCAGAAACGGATCGGACTGGAGGGTGCCGAGCTTCTCCGCTTCCTTCTGGGCGGCGCGGACCTCGGAGTCGAGCGCATCGAGCTGGGCCTGGTGGCGCTGGTCGTCCCATTCGCCGAGCGCAGTCAGGTGCTGCCTGAGGCGCGCGACCGGGTCGCCGAGCGGCCATTGCGCTCCGGCGTTCTGCGGGCGGTAGACGCTTGGATCGTCGGAGGTGGAATGGCCTTCGACCCGGTAGGTGAAGAATTCGATCAGGGTCGGCCCGAGATTGGCGCGGGCGCGGTCGGCGGCCCAACGGGTCGCGGCGTAGACGGCGAGAGCGTCGTTGCCGTCGACCCTGAGGCCGGCGATCCCGTAGCCGACGGCTCGGGCGGCGAAGGTGGTGAGCTCCCCGCCGGCCATCCCCGAGAAGGTCGAGATCGCCCACTGGTTGTTGACGACGTTGAGGACGACCGGCGCGCGATAGACACCGGCGAAGGTGCAGGCGGCGTGGAAGTCGCCCTCGGCCGTCGAGCCGTCGCCGATATAGGCGGACGCGATCCGGCTGTCGCCGGCGATCGCCGAGGCCATCGCCCAGCCGACGGCCTGCGGGAACTGGGTCGCGAGGTTGCCCGAGATGGTGAAGAAGCCGTGCGCGTTGGAGGCGTACATGATCGGCAGCTGGCGCCCCTTCAGCGGGTCGCCGCGGTTGGAATAGACCTGGCACATCATCTGGACGAGCGGATAGTCGCGGGCGACCAGAAGGCCCTGCTGTCGGTAGGTCGGGAAGCACATGTCGTCGCGGTCGAGGGCGTGGGCTCCGGCGACCGCGATCGCCTCCTCGCCGGTCGACTTCATGTAGAAGCTGGTCTTGCCCTGCCTCTGGGCGCGGTACATGCGGTCGTCGAAGGTCCGAACCATCATCATGTCGCGCAGGATCCGGCGAAGCGTGTCGCCGTCGAGCTTCGGGTCCCAGGGGCCGACCGCCTTGCCCTCCTCGTCGAGCACCCGGACCAGGGAGTAGACCAGCTCATGGGTGTCCGCGGCGGGAGCGGAGGAATCGGGGCGGCGGACGCTTCCGGCGGCCGGAATGTCGATATGGCTGAAATCGACCTCGTCCCCAGGCCGCGCCGGCGGCTCCGGGACATGGAGGGAGAGCGCCGGCCGGTTCGGTCGCTCGCTTGCTTCGGTCATCCTCTACCCTGTTCGTTGCAGCTCGTGCGCCCGTACCCGCTGTCGCCGCCCTTGTGAAGCGGCGCCCGGCGGGGCAGGCTCGGGGGAAAGGAGCGACCCCATGGCCTTGTTCCGTCCACTCGCCGCTTTGCTGCTTTTGATGACCGCCGCCTGCGCCACGACGGCGAGCGAGCCGGCGGAGCCGAGCTGGTACGTCGTCCGGCATCTACAGAAGGCGGAGGGACAGGATCCCGCGCTCAGCGCGGAAGGGGCGCGCAATGCCGAGCGGCTCGCTACTTGGTTCAACAAGGACCGGCCGGCGGCGATCTACGTCAGCACGACCCGCCGGGCCCGGGATACGGCAGCCCCGCTCGCGGCGCGGCTCGGGATCGCGGTCAAGGACTATGATCCGAGGGACACTCCGGGGCTGCTGGCCCGGGTGAAGGCGGAAGCCGGTACGGTGCTGATCGTCGGCCACAGCAACACCGTGCCGGAGATCGTCGCCCGGCTGGGCGGTTCGAGGCCGGCGGACCTGGCGGAGACGGATTACGGGGACATTTTCCGGGTGCGGCGGGACGGGACGGTGAAAAGGCTGAGGCTGGAGACGCCTCGCTAAAGTCCTCCCCGAGCTTGCCTCGGGGAGGGGGGACCGCGCGAAGCGCGGTGGAGGGGTGCTGCGCGGGCTTCTGCCGGCGGCCCCTCCGCCAGGCTTCGCCTGGTCCCCCTCCCCGAGCGAAGCTCGGGGAGGACTGGAGCAACCTTCAAAGATCGATGCAGGCCGCCAGGCTTTCGAGCTTGCGGATCCGCTCCTTCAGGTCCGCAAGCTCGATCCGCTCGGCCATTCCGCCGTGTCCGCCATGGCTCGCCGGGCGGGACTCGACGCCCGCCAGCTCCAGCCGCTTCAGGTCGAGCCAGCCCTGCCAGCCCCTCAAGGCGGCGAAGAGCAGGATGCCGAGCCCGGCCAGGGAGAAGCCCGCCATCGCCAGCATCGTCATCGGTTCGCTCATCACGTCCTCCATTCGCTTTTACGCTGTTCAGCGCAGGCTCTCGATTTCGCGGGCGAGAGGGGTGTTCTGCGCGGTCACGTAGGTCTCGACCTCCGCCATCCGCCGGTCGATGTCGCGCATCGAGCGGGTCATCTCGAAGGTCGAGGTGCGCTTGGGCCGATCCAGGACCTCTTCGCCATAGCCCACCACCGGCTGCTTCTTGCCGATCATCGCCGCCGCTCCATAGGCCACCAGGCCCCAGGGGAAGGTGATGAGGGTGAGAAGGACCACCGCCACCCGGACGAAGGTCGGATCCCAGTTCATGTGGTTGGCGAGGCCGGAGCACACGCCGAAGACCTTGCCGTTGGCTTTGTCGAGATAGAAACGCTTCTTCATCTTTCCCTCCTGAGTGTCTCATATTCGCGGCGGGGCTCCCGGGTCCCGGTCGTCGCCGGGTTGGTGCCGAGAGTCCGCCAATTCGGGTTGCGGGCGTTCATGATCCGGTAGATCCAGTCCTCCACGGCCTCATCCTTCCCGGTCCCGAGCGAGACGGGCCTTCAAGGCCTCCAGCTCGGCATCGATCTTGTCGGCGTTGCGAAGCTCCGCGATCTCCTCGTCGAGGCTCCTGGGCGGGGCGCCGAGCATGAGGGCGTCGGCGCGGCCCTCAGCATGGTCGACCTGGCGCTCGAGCTCGTCGAAGCGGGAAAAGGCTTCGTCGACCCTCGGGCCGGCCGTCATCTCGCGGAGCCGCGCGCGCTGGTTGGCGCTCTCGAGCCGGCTCTGAGTCGCGGTCTGCCGAAGGCGGGCTTCGCGAAGCTTGCCCTGGAGCTTGGCGATGTCGGCTTCCGAAGCGCGCATCGCCTCGTCGAGCATGTCGATCTCGGAGCGAAGGCTCTCGGCCAGGGCCGCGGTCTTCTGCTTCTCGGTGAGTGCGCCGTGGGCGAGATCCTCGCGGCCCTTGCTCAGAGCGAGCTCCGCCTTCTCCGCCCAGCTTTCCTGGAGCCTGTCGAGCCGGGCGATCTGCCGGTGCATCTCTTTCTGGTCGGCGACGGTCCGGGCGGCGCTGGAGCGCACCTCGACCAAGGTCTCCTCCATCTCGAGGATGATCATCCGGATCATCTTCGCGGGGTCTTCGGCCTTGTCGAGGAGGTCGGCGAAGTTCGCTGAGACGATGTCGCGGGTGCGGGAGAAGATGCTCATCGGAAGGAACTCCATGAAACCGGTAGCGGGCCTGGGCCGGTGCTGGCCGCGAAGCGCTTCGTGGCGGCGGGGGCCGCCGGGCCGGGCCGGGATCCGAACCAGCTTGTCGGCGGGCACGTGGATGGTCTCAGGCACGGGCGGAGGCCACCGGCGCGGAAGCGTGGAGGGCGGGGCCGGCCTCGACCGCCCGGGCGGGACCGACCGCGGCTCCGACCGAAGCCGCCGAAAGTAGGGCCGCCAGAACCGCCGCCGCGGAATTTTCCATGATCTTGCGAGAGTTGAACATCTGCCTGCTCCTTGAACCTTTTGCTCCCCGCCCGAAGCGGTTGACGACAAGATTACAAGGGTCGTGCCAAGTGCAGAAAACGGCGGAAAACTGGGAAAGATGGGGTAAGTCGGTCGCGCAGGATGGGAGCTGACGCCACCTAGGGTTGGGAAATTATGCCAACGGTTGGCACTACCGTCACCCCAGGGAAAGCCGGGGCCTCAGGACAAGCTGATTCGAGTATCCGCGCGGGGACTCGCTGAGGTCCCGGCCGTCGCCGGGATGACGGAATCAGGCGCGGGCGCGCGCCACCAGGCGCTGGAGGGTCGAGCGGCGATGGCTCGGCCCGCGGGTGGCGTCGAGGATCTTGGCGCCGGCCATGAAGACCGCGCCGGTGCAGGCGGCGAAGAGGAGCCAGCCGCCGACCCCCGGATATTGCACTGTGTAATGGAGGCCGCGGGTTACTCCGCCGACGGCGAGCGCGTAGATGACCGCCCAGGCTTCGAGCCGGGTCTTGATCACGAAAAGTCTTAAGAGCTTCTTCAGCATGTCCGCTAATCAGCAAGATACGGGCCAGCGGCGGAAAACCGCGGTTTCCGGGTGCGGGCGGGGGCGGGAGTGTAAACCTTTCCGTCATCCCGGCGGAAGCCGGGATCTCGGGGAGACCCGCCGAGACTTCTCGTCCTGGGGTCCCGGCTTTCGCCGGGATGACGGTCGAGCGCCCGCCGCTATTTCAGCTCCACCCAGGTCGGGGCGTGGTCGCTCGCCTTCTCCTTCGCCCTCGCCTCGCGGTCCACTCCAGCCGCCTTCAGCCTTTTTGCCGCCGTCGGATTGAGCAGGAGGTGGTCGATCCGGATCCCGGCGTTTCGGGCGAAGGCGTTTCGCCAATAATCCCAGAAGGTGAAGATGGGCTCGTCGGGGTGAAAATGGCGAAGGGAGTCCGTCCAGCCCTGGCCGACGAGCCGGCGGTACTGCGCCTGGGGCTCGGGCTGCATCAAGGCGTCGTCCATCCAGCGCTCCGCCTTGTAGGCGTCGATATCGGTCGGGGTCGGGATGATGTTGTAGTCGCCTGCCAGAACCACCGGCTCGCTCAGCGCCACGAGCTCCGCCGCCCGGGCGATCAGGCGCTCGTTCCAGGCGAGCTTGTAGTCGAACTTGGGCCCGGGATGCGGGTTGCCGTTCGGGGCGTAGAGGCCGCCGACCAGCACTCCGCCCACCGCGGCCTCGATATAGCGGCTCTGATCGTCGGCCGAGTCGCCGGGCAGGCCTCGGCAGGTTTCCACCGGCTCGCAGTCGCGGGCGAGGATCGCGACCCCGTTCCAGCGCTGCTGGCCGTGCCAGATCGCCCCGTAGCCGGCCTTCTCGATCGCGCTCGCCGGAAACTTCTCGTCCGGCGCCTTGAGCTCCTGGAGGCAGACCGCGTCGGGCCGAAACGCCTCGAGCCATTCGAGCAGCAAAGGGAGACGGCCGTTGACGCCGTTGACGTTGAAGGTGACGATCCGCATCCCGTCCGAAAGCGTACGGTCGCGACCGGTTCCGGACGCGAGCAAGAAGTGTCAAGCGGGCGTGAATGGCGAATTTCCGCCAAGCCTTTACGTGGCACCGATTTTGCTTACGATTACATCTGTGATCGACTCGACACCTTTCTACCTGATGCAGGGCCATGGCGAAGGCGAGCGCCTGCCGCTGAGACATGGTTGCGTCGTCCTGTCGAGGCTGGAAGGCGGCCGAAGCCTGGTCCGGGCGCTCGCGCCTTCGGTGAAGTTCGTTCTGAGCGGCGAGGAAGTGTACAAGATCGAGGGCCGGGCGCGGGCCGTGAGGCCGGGCAGTTTCCTCCTGGTCGAGGCGGGCACCGAGTTCGAGGTCTCGACTCCCCGGCCCGACGAGACGGTCGGCCTGTGCGTCTATCTCGGAGCCGCGGCCGCGCCGTCGGTGGACCGCGGGCCGCTCGGCCGGGTGATCGAGGGCTGCGGCGCCGAACCGCTCGCGCCGTTGCTCTCGCGCTACGCCCGGCTGCTCGCCGCCCGGCCCGACGACGGGTCGGCGCTGGCGTCGAAGATCGTCCAGCAGGTCACCGCCGGAGCCGAGGATTATCTGTCTACCTTTGCAAGCCGGCTCGAGCGGCTGAGCAGCCTCAAGCGCTCGACCCGAATCGAGACCCTGCAGCGGATCGAGCGCGCCCGGGCCTTCATCCACGACCATCAGGACCGGCCGCTCACGCTCGAAGAGATCGCGGCCCGAGCCGCGCTTTCGCGATTCCACCTCAGCCGAAGCTTCGCCGAGGTGCACGGGCTTCCGCCGCTCGCTTATCACCGACGGCTTCGATTGGAGGGCGCGGCCCGGCTCTTGAGGCAGGGCAGCGCGTCGCCGACCGACCTCGCCGAAAGCCTTGGCTACGCATCGCTGAGCGCCTTCACCCGCGCCTTCCGCCAGGCTTACGGAGTGCCGCCGAGCCGGGCGCAGTGAAAATCCTCCCCATCGGAGATGGGGAGGGGGACCAGGCGAAGCCTGGTGGAGGGGTAATTGCGCAGGCTTCCGCCAGTTACCCCTCCACCACGCTACGCGTGGTCCCCCTCCCCACCGCTACGCGGCGGGGAGGACAGAGACTCCGTCCGGTCCGAACTTCAGCTTCGCCGTGAGCAGCGCCCGGAAGACGTTGTAGCCGCCGGTTCCGGGGTGGAAGGCGTGGAAGAAGAGCTGCGGCTCCCCGTCCAGCCCCGGCGCCACCGAGGCGTGGCCGGGGGCGGTCCAGCTCCGGGTCGAGCGAAGCAGCGGCTCGGGCTGCTTGACGTAAGGGCCGAGCGGATGGTCGGCGACCGCGACCCCGATTCCGTAGGCGGGGGTCGAGAAATCGTTGCCGGCGTAGAACAGCCAGTAGCGGCCCTGCTGGCGGGTCACCCAGGGGCCTTCGATGAGATGGCCTTCCCAGTCCTGGTCGTTGGCGAGGACGATCGTGGGCTCGCCAAGGAAGGACTCGCCGTCCAGGGCGATGCGCTGGGCGTAGATGGGGGTTCGCATCGCCTCCAGGATCGCTCCGGCAACTCCGCATTGCTCGAGCGCGTCGCGCACCGGCCGCCAGTTGGCGAGCGCCGCCTCGATCAGCGGCTGCATCAGGAAGAAGCGCTCCATCGGCCGGCGGCCGTTCGCCCAGGGTACGATGGCGGCGGCGAAGGCGGCTGTGCGGCGGTCCTCCTCGAGGCTGAAGAGGCGGTCGATTAGCTCCGGCCGATCGCGCAGCAAAGTGGCGAGCGGGCGCGGCCAGACGCCGTTGGTGTCCGCCTTCCAGTAGAGGAAGGGCTGGCCGTCCTCGTCGATGAGGATGTGCGCGTCGATCACTCCGCCGCTGAGCTGCGGCTTGCCGGGATCGTCCGGAGTCCCGGTGGTGTTGATCGCGTGGCTGGCGATAAGGGGCCGGCCGAGATCGCGCCAGGGCCCGAAGGGACTCGCGCTCCTGGCGAGGCCGATGGCGAGCGCGTTGGAGGTTTTGCGGGCGGAGTAGACGAGCCAATATTCGTCGCCGACCCGGGCCATTTCCGGAGCCCAGAAGTCGGCCACCTTGAGTCCCTTCGCCGTCCAGGCGGGGGCGTGACCCTCGGGGAAAACGAAACCGACATGCTCCCAATGCTCGAGATCGTCGGAGCGAAGGATCGGGAAGGCGTCGGGGGCGTCGTTCGAGGTGGCGACGAGGATGTATCCGTCGCCGGTCCTGAGCACGGCCGGATCGCCGTAGCCGGAGAGGATCTTCGGCGAGACGTTGTCGGTGAGCAGCGGGCGCCACTCCACGTCGCCTTCGGGCGCCTCCCCGGGCTCGGCGAAAGCATGCGGGACCCGGGTGCCCCAATCGTTCGCGAGCTCACGGTAGAAAGCCGCATAATCGCCCTGATCGCCGCCGGCGACGCGGTAGCTTCGGGCATTCGGCTCGCCGGCGCGGCGGACCTCGAAGCGAGTCCCCTCCCCGTCCTCGGCGGCCTCCACCTCAAAGGCGAATCGTGCATTTTCCGACATCGGCGGGCCGTTAGCCGCCTCGCAATCGTCAGACAAATACATTAATTTGCAAATCGCTTCAGACGAGATGGATTCGAGATGGCGACGGCGGCGAGGACGGAAGGCCAGGTTTACGACTCGGCCGCCATCATGGGCGGCCTCTATGGCGACGGCATCATCGCCCTCAAGGGCGCCTTCCCGAGGCCGTGGGCGGAGCGGATGCGCGAGGATATCGTGGCCCTGTTCGAGGAGGCGCGCAAAGTGCCCGGCGGCGCACTGCCGCGCGGGCCCCAGCGCTGGTACGTCGAGGTCCATCCCGAGCGGATCCGGGGCTTCGTCGACATCGCAACCCATCCCTGGTTCGTCGCCGTCTGCGAGTCGGTGCTCGGGCCGGACTACAAGATCGTCGAAATCGGCTTCGATATCCCCTTCCCCGGCGCCGCCGACCAGCCCTGGCACCGCGACTTCCCCGCTCCGGAAGCGACGATGAAGGGCCGGCGGCTCAACTCGCTCGCCTTCAACCTGAGCGCGGTCGACACGAGGCCCGAGCACGGCGCCTTCGAGATCGCTCCCGGAACGCAGTGGGACGATCTGAGCGGCTGCAAGGACGGCATGTTTCCGCCCAGGGAATTGTGGCCGCGTTATATCTCCCGAAGCCAGGCCAGGCTCGCCCAGATGGGGGACATCTCGGCGCGCTCGGCGCTGACCATCCATCGTGGAACGGCCAATCGCTCGGACGAATGGCGGCCGGTTCTGGTGGTCGGAGTGGACGCGCCCGACGCGACCAATTCGGGGCATCACGATCTTCAGGTGACGAGGGAATATCTCGACTCGCTTCCGCCGCGGGTGCGCGACCATCTCACCTATCGGGTGACGGACGATCTCAAGCCTGTCCTCCAGCACCACGTGATCGACGGACTGCTCGAGCCGGTTTATTGATAAATCCTCCCCGGCCTTGCCGGGGAGGGGGACCAGCCGAAGGCTGGCAGGGGTTCTTCCAACCCCGTAGAACCCCTCCACCGCGCTTCGCGCGGTCGCCCTCCCCGCGAAACCGCGGGGAGGAATTATCGCTCCAGCACCTCCACCCGCATGGTCAGCGACATCGTCTCGCCAGGCCCCAGGACCCGCATTCCGAGCTCCGCCCATTCCTCCTCGGGCGCGTTCATGGCGGCGTTGGCGTGTGTGACCGGCTCGGCGACGAACAATCCGCCGGAGGCCGGCGAATAGAGCTGGAAGAAACGCGCGTCGGGCGAGGACATGGCGATCCGAAAGGGAAGCTCCGGATCGGAGATGAGCGCCCGGCCGCTCCAGCCGCCGAAGCCATGGTCCAGGTCCTGGCCGCAGACCGGCCGGTCCTTCAGGTCGAAGCGGCCGACGGCGGGCACCTGCTCGACGGGGAGCACATGCCGGTCGATCGTCCAGACGGTCTCGACTCCCGTGTCCAGCCTAGTCTGCGCGGTGCAGAGAAAATAAGGATGCTGGCCGAGCCCGCAGGGCATCGGCTCATCCGAGCGGTTGATGCAGGCGAGGACGAGGGTCAGCCCGCCCTCGTCGAGGTCGAAGGTCTGGCGCGCCTCATAGTCCCAGGGCCATTCGCCGGCGGAATGGCGATAGACCAGCTCGGCATGGCCGGCGTCGAGCCGCTCGACCTGCCAGGGGTGCAGCCAGCCCTGGCCATGAAGCGGGCTCGGGTCGGGCGGCATATTTTGCGCGAGTGTGACTCTGCGGCCACGGAAGGAAAAGGCGCCGCCGCGGACCCGGTTGACGAAGGGCACCAGCGGAAAGCTGGCGAGCGACGTGGGCGATTCAGCGCCCGGGTTCCAGGAGCGGAATATCGCTATATTCTCGCCGCTTACCGCGCAGCATTCGAAGCTCGCAATGCCGCCGCCGGTGCCGGGCGCGAGGCGCAGGGAAAGCGGTCCTCGAGTGAGTAGTGGGAACGTGTTCGGGTCCATGGCGACTCCCGCAATAGAGCGCCGTTCAGCGAAGCGAAACTCTCCTGTGGGTAAATCGAGATTAGTCTTGCAGGCCGATTCCACTGCAAGCTAACACACGCCCGGGAGTGACCGGGAGGGGTTCTGGTGATGAGTAGACGAGTTAAAGATTTTATCGAGGTTAAGGATACCGGTTCGCTCGACGCGTTGATCGAGCGCCTGCAGGACCTGCGCGGCAGCCTCCCGGCGGGAGCGGAGCCGGAAGTGAAGATGCGGGGCGACGATATTTTCGGCCGGCACATCTGCATCAGCTTCTACCGCCCGCAAACCCAGGAAGAGGCCGAGTGCGACGCGCGCTATGCCGAGGCCTATCGCCAGTCGCGCGAGCGCGAGCTGAACCGGCTCCACGACGAGCTGGGCTTCTGCCCGGTGCCGGCGCGGCGCGCGGGGAAATTGCGCATCGTGGCCTGACTCAATCCTCCCTGCCGCGAAGCGGGGGGGAGGCGGACCATGCGAAGCATGGTGGAGGGGTAGAGGCTCGGACCTCTGAGTTCGAGCGCCCCTCCGATCGAGGCTGAGCCAATTACCCCTCCACCATCCTCAGGATGGTCCCCCTCCCCAAGCAAGCTTGGGGAGGATTTCAGCGCTACCACTCAGCGAACGTGCCGTCCTCGTGGCGCCAGATCGGGTTGCGCCAGCGGTGGCGGTCCTTGTCGGCTTCGCGCACCGCCTCCTCGTCTATGTCCACTCCCAGGCCCGGGCCTTGCGGGACGGCGAGCCAGCCGTCGGCGGTAGTAAGCGGCGCCGGATCCTTGCAGAAGGTGTAGAGGTCGCCGCCGACATTGTAGTGGATTCCGATCGACATCTCCTGCAGCGCGACGTTGGGCGCGGTCGCGGCGACCTGGAGGCAGGCGGCGAGGGCGAGCGGTCCGAGCGGGCAATGCGGAGCGACCGCGACGTCATAGGCTTCGGCCATCGCGGCGATCCGCCGGGCTTCGAGGATGCCCCCGCAATGGCTGAGATCGGGCTGGATGATGTCGACCGCCCCGGCTTCGAAGAAGGGCTTGAAGTCCCAGCGCGAATGGAGCCGCTCGCCGAGCGCGATCGGAGTCGAGACGAGCAAAGCGAGCTGGGCCAGGCCTTCCGGGTTCTCCGACAGAAGGGGCTCCTCGATGAAGAGAAGACCCAGCGGCTCCAGGGCCTTGGCGAGCTGCTTCGCCATCGGCCGGTGGACTCGGCCGTGGAAATCGAGGCCGACGTCCATTCCCGCCGCCTGAGCGGCTTCGACCCGGGCGACAACCTCGTCGAACAGCTTGGGCGTACCGATCCAGTCGAGGTCGGCGGTCGCGTTCATCTTGACTGCCGTGAAGCCCTGGGCCCGTCGCGCGGCCGCGGCCTCGCCGATCTCATGCGGACGGTCGCCGCCGATCCAGGCATAAGCGCGCACCTTGTCGCGCACCCGGCCGCCCATCATCTCCCACGCCGGCAGGCCGAGCGCCCTGCCCTTCAGGTCCCACAAGGCCTGTTCGAGCCCTGCGAGCGCCGACATCAGCACCGGGCCGCCGCGGTAGAAGCCGCCGCGATAGCCGATCTGGAAGACGTCCTCGATCCGGAACGGGTCGTGGCCCAGGAAGCGGTCGCGAAGCGCCGCGAAGGCGCCGTCCACCGCCTCGGCCCAGCCTTCCAGGCTCGCCTCGCCCCAGCCGACCGCGCCCTCGTCCGATTCGACCCGGACGAAAAGCCAGCGCGGGGGGACGTAGAAGGTTTCTATCCGGGCGATTTTCATAGTGCAGCTCCACGCTGGCTAAAGCCGTCATCCCGGACTTGATCGGGGATCGATGAACATCGGGGTGCGAATGCTCGAGCGGACGTGTTCATGGATTCCGGCCTTCGCCGGAATGACGATTTAGTCATGCCCCACCCTCCGGATTGGCGGGCTCCGTGACGAAGCCCT
This sequence comes from Allosphingosinicella sp., assembly GCA_036387875.1. Lineage (GTDB taxonomy): Bacteria > Pseudomonadota > Alphaproteobacteria > Sphingomonadales > Sphingomonadaceae > Allosphingosinicella. The sequence continues at coordinate 69,664 of DASVSX010000058.1, forward strand.
TCAAATGCCTTGCCGCTTCCTCCTGCTGCTCGCGGGCGAAGCCCCGGTCCCAGTGAGTCGGAGGGACGATCGGCACCGACAGGCACAGGCTCGAGGCGGGAAGGACGTCGCGCCAGTCGCCGATCAGCTTCTTGTAGGCGCGGCCGACGTTGCGGATGTTGCGGTCGAGATCGTAGAGGCCGAGCGGATTGACGTTTCCGTTCTGCTGGCGGAGCGCCGTGTCCCAGTCGACCTGGTCGGTCAGGGAGTACCAGGTGAAGCCGACCGTCGGGATCCCGACATTGCGGATCCTGAGGACGTTCGCCCATTCCTTCCACAGCCACTGAACCGCCTCGTCGCCCTTGACCCCTTCGCGCAGGTTGGTCTCGGTGTGCATGACGGGCAGTCGGTAGCGGTTATAATATTGGCGGGTGATCTCGCTGTAGCCGAACACCTCGCCCGAGCTCTCCGTATGCCCGTCGGCGAAGACCCGATGCTCGTTCGTCATGTAATAATCGTTGCCGAGGATGCAGTGCTGCTTCAGGCGGTGGTTCAGGAAGAAATGGTACTCCTCCCGGCTCATGCCGTTGTCCATGAGATATTCGTACATCTCGCTGTCGACTCGGCGCCCGTAGTTGAGGTCGAGGCTGAGGAAGCGTCGGGAGTTCATCAGCTCCGCTTTGTGGATCGCGGGCGGGCTGTCGGCGTGGAAATATTCCGAGCTTTCCGACTGGATGAAGATCGCGTCCGGCCGCCGCTTCAATATCTCGATCATCGCAAGCACGTTGGCCTTCACGATATGCTTGAGCGCCGTGACGAAGCTTCGATCGTCCGTCGCCTGTTCGTTCCACCAGCCATATTTGGCTGAGAAGATGGCGCAGATGAACATCTCGTTCACCGGGGTGTAGAGCTGCACCCATGGGAAGCGGTCGGCGAACGCGCCAGCATAAGTGGCGAAAAGTTGCGGAAAGTCCGGATTTTGAAAGTTTCCGACCCAGTCGGGAACTCCGAAATGGCAAAGGTCGACGATCGGGGTGATGTTGCGCCGCTTCAATTCGGCGAAGCTCAGGTCGGCGAATTCCCAATCATGCTTGTTGGGGCCGAGCAGTGTGCGGTGGATCGGAGGGCCGTAGCGGAGGAAATGGATTCCGATCTCGTCGACGCAATCGAAGTCGGTCTGCCAGTGCCGGTAATGACCGCACACCTCCATCTGGTCGACCCGGGTCCGGCCGCCGTTGATGGTCGGGACGCTGTTCTCAATCCCGGTCGCGAACATGAAATTGGCGATGACGGCCCTCCCTGCGGTGTTGCCCGCTCACGGCTAACGCTCAGGGCGCGGCGGTGCCAGCCTGAAGCGCGCGGATGGACGGAAAAAAGGCGCCGATGGAAGAAAGTCGGCGCCAGGACGACGCTGAATGACCCCGACATTCCCGCCGGAATCCGTGAACATCACGGCATGAAACCTCGAACAGCCATGTTCGTGGATCCCGGACTTCGCCGGGATGACGGTGAAGCGAAAGCGCTGGGCTCGCCGAACGCAGCGCGCTAACGGGCGCGACATGCGAATGAACTGGGCCGAGGGATATATCGCCGTCGACTGGGGCACCACCAACCGGCGCGCCTGGCGGGTGAATCCGAACGGGGCGGTCGCCGGCGAGATGGAGGACGACAAGGGCATTCTCGCGGTGCCGGACGGCGGTTTCCACGAGGCCGTTGCCGAGATCCGCGCAAGCCTGGGCGACCTGCCGATGCTGATGGGGGGAATGATCGGCTCCAATCGCGGCTGGCTGGAGGCGCCTTACGCGCGCTGCCCCGCCGGGCTGCCCGAGCTCGCCGCGCACTTGCTCTGGATCGAAGCGGAGCGGGCCGCGATCGTGCCGGGAGTGGCTTTCGACGGGGATTCCGAGGCCGACGTGATGCGTGGCGAAGAGGTCCAGCTGCTTGGCGCCTTCGCCGAGGGCTGGATCGGCGCGGACTCGACCTTGTGCCACCCGGGAACCCACAACAAATGGGTCCGGCTGGAGGACGGCCGAATCGCCGCCTTCCGGACGATCATGACCGGGGAGCTGTTCAACCTCCTGAAGGAGCACAGCATCCTCGCCGACCTGATCGCCGGTCCCGCCGAGCCCGGACGCGCCTTCGAGGCCGGAGTCCGGCACGGTCTGGAGCAGGACGACCTCACGGCCGAGCTGTTCTCCGTGCGAGCCCGCGCCCTGCTTGGAAAGGCGCCACGGGAAGACTCGGGCGCCTATGTCAGCGGACTGCTGATCGGAGCGGACCTGAAAGTCGGCCTTCGCCTTGCCGGGGACGGCGAGGTGGTGGTGATCGGCCGCCCCGAGCTTACCCGCCTGTTCCGAGCCGCGCTGGACGCCGCCGGGCGCCAGTCGCGCGAGATCGACGGCGAAGCGGCGTTCATCGCCGGCGTTCGGCACCTGGTGGAGCTTTTGCGATGAATCCTCTCGAAGACCTTCGGCGCCGTCTCGGCGAATGTGTGCTGGTCGCGATCATCCGGGGGGTCACGCCCGGGGAAGTGGAAGCGATCGGGGAAGCGATCTTCGAAGCGGGCATCCGGATCATCGAGGTGCCGCTCAATTCTCCGGACCCACTCGCGAGCATCGAGCGGCTGGCTCGGCGATTCGGGGAGAGCGCCCTGATCGGCGCCGGGACCGTGCTCGACGCCGGCGACGTCGCGCGCGTGAGCGAGGCCGGCGGGCGGGTGATCGTCTCCCCCAGCACGTTCGAGCCCGTGATCCGGGCCGCGGCGGCGGCGGGCCTGGTCTCGCTTCCCGGCTTCTTCACGCCCTCGGAAGCCTTCACCGCCCTTCGCGCCGGTGCGACCGGGCTGAAGCTGTTCCCGGCGGAGGGCACCTCCCCGGCCGTAGTAAAGGCCCAGCGGGCGGTGCTTCCCAAGGACGTGCCGTTGCTCGTCGTCGGCGGGATCAGCCCCGACAACATGCGGCCCTGGCTCGACGCCGGCGCCCAGGGCTTCGGCCTGGGCGGCGGACTGTACAGGCCCGGTCAGTCGGCCCAAGAGACGGGGGCGAAGGCCCGGGCCTATGTCGAGGCGCTGAGAGAGTTGTCACCTTCGGACGAAAACTAGCGTCATCCCAAAGCGCGCTCGGCCTTGGCGAAGGCGGCCTCGTCGTCGACGTCCAGCCACCAGCGCCCGCCGATGTCCCAGGTAAAGGCCCGGCCCGAATCCGCAAGCGCCTGGACGCCCTCGGACAGTGAGCCCGTCCCGCCGGCGGCGAGGCTTGCCCGAAGCGCTTCGAATAGCTCGGGCGTCGCGATGAAGATTCCGGTGTCGACGGCGTCATAGCGAGGCAGGGTCTTGCCGATCCGGCGGATCCGGCCGCCCTCGCCCAGCTCGATCTTGGTCGCGTCGTCGAGGTCGAGAAGCGGATTGCCGACGGCGTGATCGGCGCCGAGCGTCAGTGCCGCCCCCTTGCGATCGGTACGGATCATGTCGGCCAGGATGCCGGGATCGAACAGGTGATCGGACATGAGCAGGATGAACTCGAAAGCCAGCCGGGGCGCGGCGGCGAGGACCGACACCCCGTTGGGACGTGCCCAATCCTCGTTGCGGACGGTCTCGATGGGAAGGCCGCTTCGTTCCGCGAGCGAGCCCAGGAACGCCTCGAGAGGATCGGGCTCATAGCCCGTGACGACGACGAACTCCGTCGCGCCCCCCGCCGCTGCCGCCGTTACCACATGCTCGATCAGCGGCTTGCCGGCGACGCTGGCGAGCGGCTTGGAGGGGGCGACGGAGCGCAACCGGGTCCCCTGCCCCGCGGCGATGATCAGGCACTTCATCGAAGCGCCCTAAACGGCCCAACGGCCGCAGGCGAGGGGAGTCTGGCAAATGGGGCACGCTCGTCCTACCTTTAAGAAAGACCAGGAGATGGAAGATGCGCTCGACCTCGATCTTTATGCTGGCCGGTCTTGCGACCGCGGCGACCCCGGCTGTCGCCAATGAGCGGAACGGCGAGACCGTCATTCCCTTCATGAGCAGCCTCAACGCGATCGAATGGAAGGCCGCGTCGGATGATTCCCTCTATCTGAGAGGGCCGAAGGGCGACTGGTATTTCATCCGAACGATGAACCGCTGCTCGCGCCTGCGCAGCTCGCCGGGAATCGGCTTCCAGACCTCGGCGCGCGACCAGCTCGACCGTCACGGAGCGATCCTGGTCCAGGGCGTGCGCTGCCCGGTCGAGAGCATCACCCGTTCGGACGGGCCGCCCAGGAAGGCCCGCAAGAACGGCTGATTGGAACGTCATCCCGGGCTTGATCCGGGATCCATGAACAGGGCAGCACGCCGTTTCATACTGCGGCGTTCAAGGATTCCGCCTTCGCCGGAATGACGGGCAGGAAAAAGGCCGCCGCGACACCCGTCGCGGCGGCCTTTTTTCATTTGGCTGCGATCAGAAGCCCATGGTCAGCGTCGCGCTGATCGTGCGCGGAGCGCCGATCTGGACGAAGCCGGGGGCCCCGTAAGCACCCAGGGTCGCGCCCGGAGTGTTGGTGATCGTCTGGGTGAGGCCGCCGCTGAACCCGCCGACATAGAATTGGTCGAACAGGTTGTAGACGTTGAGCTGGAGATGGCTCCGCTCCAGGCCGATGTCGGCCAGGCTCACCCGGGCGTCGAGATTGACGAGCCAGTAGGCCGGGGCCGCCGCCGGGAACAACTGAGTGATTCCCGCGGGGGTACGGATGTTCCCTGCGAGCACCGGCTGGTTGGTGTCGTAGATGAACCGCGGGCCGGTCCGCTTGGCGGTCACGCCGATCTCGATCGGGCCGAGCGTGCCGCGCACGGTGCTGCCGAACGTGTATTTGGCCGCGCCCGACTCGCGCTTGCCCGCCGTTGGGGCGAAGATGCCGACGCCGGCGGCGGTGCAGCCCGGATAGCCTGTGGCCGGGTTAGCCTGCGCCGCGGAGCAGTTGAAGAGAAGCAGGTCGTCCTTGATCTCCGACTTCAGCGCCGAGCCGAACACGTAGACGTTGAGCGCCTTCATCGGCTGGTACGAAACGTAGCCGTCGATTCCGTATTTATCGACCTTGCCGAGGTTGCGGAAGGTGCTGGCGTTGAGCTCCGGATCGAAAGCCGAGGCGGTGCGGTTCGAGTAGCGGTTGAAGAAGCCGCCGATCTGCGCCTGGATCTGGGTGCTGCGGTAGCGCAGGCCGACGTCGAAATTGTCCGTCTTCTCCGGGTCGGGCGAGGCGCCCGCCAGGGTCGGGGCGAAGAAGAAGGCGTTGTAGAGGTTGTCCGTGCTCGGGACCGAAAGGCCCTTGGCATAATTGGCGAAGATGCTCGTCCGCGGCATCACGTCGAAGGTGAAGCCGACATTGGGCAGGATCGCGTCATATTTGAACACGCGCTGCTGCGGGCCCTGGACGGTCGGGTTGACCGCCGAATAGGCCGCGTAGCGCGAATTGTCGCGGCCGAAGCATTCGACGAAGGTCGGCGAGCTGGCCGCGCAGAAATTGTTCAGGTCGCGCTTGAAGAACGGGGCGCGAATGCCCGCATTCACGACCAGCCGGCCGTCCAAGAACTCGCCGCGATACTCCGTCCAGAACTGATGAAGGATCGCATAGGAGAGACGGTCGCGCTTCTGGAGGTTGACCCCGGTCACGTCCGCCTGCGCGACGTCGACCGCGAACACGTTGACCGGCTCCCCGTTGGGCTGGAGAAGTCCCACCTCGCCGGTCTGGCGGTGCCGCGCACGGTCCAGCGTGTAGCCGGCACGGACGGCGTGGTCGTCGTTGATGTCCCAGCGAACGCCGGCGATCAGCCCGATGCGGCGGGTCCGGGTCTGGCTCGGCGCCAGGACGATGACCTCGTCCAGCGCGTCGCCGTCGCCATTGACGTCGCGGCCGAAATACGGGGCGCCGTTGAGATAGCCGGCAAGGCAGGTGTTGTTGGCGCTGTTGGGCGTGGTCGCGCACGCCGTCGTGCTGGCGGTTCCGCCGGCCGGATTGACGTCGCGCAGGCCCTCGAACCCGAAGACGGTGCCGCCGCCGTTCGCTTTCACGAATTGATAGCTCGGATCGACGGTGAGGGTGAAGGCGCCGAAGGTGAAGCGCGACGACATCCGGATATTGCCCGTGTCGGACGGGTTGTAGCGACGGTCGAATTCGCTTCCGCAGCTGGCGTAATTGGCCTGCGGGTCGGGAGAGAAGATGAGCCCGTTGCGCGGATCCGAAGACGGCGCGCGGACGTCCGCCACGCCTGCCTGGGGCGTGTCGATGAGGCAGGGATAGTTGACGAGATATTCGCGCTCGTCATTGTTCATCGGGAAGCGGTTGTTCGCCTGGCCGCCGACGATGCGAGGCACGGTGACCCCGCCGACCACTCGAGTCGTGTCCCAGCGCAGCGGCGAGGAGCCGAAGAAATTGTTGCGGTTCTGGTTGTAGTGGCCAGCGAGAGCGATAAAGTCGCCCCCGGTCCCGATCGGCTGATAGATCTTAGCGTTATACTGCTGCTTGTAGACCTTGCCGTAATTGTTGAACGGGTTGTCGTTCTTGGCATAGGACGCCGAAACGAACGCGCGCGTGTCCCAGGGGGTAAAGCTGCCCGTCTCGATCATCCCGAACAGGCGGTGGAAATCGTATTCGCCGATCGAAGCGGACAACATCGCGCCCATTTCTTTCCTCGGGACGATCGTGCGGTAGTTTACCGTGCCGCCGGCCGCCGAGGCGGTGGGGCTGTCGACGTCGGTGGTGCCGAGGTTGACGTTGACCTCGCCGATGACCTCCGGATCGAACTGCTGGTTCGAGAAGATCGCGTAATTGCCCGAATCGTTGAGTGGAACGCCGTCGACGGTGAGCGAGATTCGGTCGGACGAGAAGCCGCGGATGTTGAGCGTTCCCCCCGACGAGCCGTAGGCGTCGTTGTTCTGGAAGCTGACTCCGGGGACGAGGTTGATCGTGTCGAGGATCGTCTGGCCCGGATTCTGGCGTGCGATCACCTCCTGGGTCAGAGCCGCCTTCGCCTTGGTCGTATCCGGAGCGGTGATTCCGCCGACCTCCTGGTTGCGGGTGCCGGTCACGACGATCGTCTCTTCTTCGAAGTCCTGCGAACCGGTGGACTGAGCGAAGGCCGTGACCGGCATGACGAGCGCCGTGGTCGCCCAAAGCAGCGAGAGCTTCTTCATGGTAGCTAATTCCCCTCGGAGGCCGAATCGCCTCGTTCCCGGCGCCTGCTATAGCCCCAATGGGACGATTCGAAGACTCAAACTGCACCCGCCGGCAAAAAAGTTATCATGGGTTGCAGCTATGTCGCACCGGGCCCTAAGTGTCTGATTAGATTGGCGGAACAAATCAGGCTCGATCGGCGCCGAGCGGTCCGTCGAGGCTCCGGCCGAACGCTACGGCAAGGGCGACGAGCGGCGGCACGAGGACGATGGAAAGCACCACCTTGGCGAGCATCTGGCCGATCAGGAGGTCCGTGATCGGGAACTCCCCGTAGAAGGAGATGGTGATGAACAGCAGCGTGTCGACGATCTGCGAGAGCACCGCGGCGATGCCCGCGCGAAGCCAGACCATCCGCCCCTCGCCCTTGCCGCGGAGGGCGCTGAAAATGGTGACGTTGAGGAATTGCGACACTCCGTAGGCGATGATCCCCGCGATCCAGATCCGCGGGGTTCCACCCATGATCGTATTGAAGGCGTCGAGCCGGTCCGCCGGCATGTCGTGCGCGGCCGGCAGCTTGAGGACGAAGATCGCGAGAAGGATGGAGAAGATGAGGGGCGCGAAGCCGATCAGGACGAGGCGGTTCGCCGTCTCCCGACCGAACAGCTCGGCGACCGCGCTCGACGCCACGACCAGGAGCAGGAAGGCGAAGATCCCCGCCTCCACGGCGAGAGGGCCGAGCGCGACCTGCTTGTTGGCGAGGACGCCCGCGATGCAGACCATTCCGCCATAGAATATCGAGTAAGCGAACAGGGAGCGGGGAATAGCGGGCGCTCCGGGTCGAGAGATTGGGGCTTGGGTCGACATGGCGGCTGCGTAACCCTTTTGCGCCGCCGCAAAAAGGGCTTTCCGTCCGCGCCGCTTCCCGCCATCAGTGCGCCCGTGACTGGAACCCGCCTGGACGTCCTCGCCATCGGCGACGCGATCGTGGACGTCATCGCCCATGTCGACGAAGGCTTCCTGGTCGAGGAAGCCCTGGTCAAGGGCTCGATGCAGGTGCTCGACGCCGACGGGGCCAGGCGGCTCTACTCGAAAATGCCGCAGGCGAAGGAGACGAGCGGGGGCTCGGCGGCGAATACGATGGCCGGGGTGGCGGCGCTCGGCGGCAAGGCGGGCTTCGTGGGCCAGATCGCGGACGACCAGCTCGGCGATATCTTCGCCCACGACATTCGGGCTCTGGGAGTCGAGTTCCGGACGCCGGCGCTCAAGGGCGGGCTCCCGACGGGCCGCTGCCTGATCGTCGTCACGCCCGACGCCCAGCGGACGATGAACACCTTCCGGGGAGCGGCGCACGAGCTCACCGTCGACGCTCTCGACGCGGAGCAGATCCGGGGCGCGGCGATCCTCTACCTCGAAGCCTATCTGTGGCGGTCGACGGGCCCGCGGGCGGCGATGGAGGAGGCGATGCGGATCGCTCACCAGGCCGGGCGCAAGGTCGCCTTCACCTTGTCCGACATCGCCTGCATCGCGCCGCACCGCTCGGAGATGATGGCGATGATCGACGCCGGCGCGATCGATCTGCTGTTCGCCAACGAGAACGAGATCCGAAAGCTCGCCGACCTGCCTGATCGTGATTCGGCGATCGCCGCGATCCGGGACAAGGTGCCGCTGGTCGTCGTCACCTGCGGCGAGGACGGCGCCGTCGCCGTCCAAGGCAACCGCCGGGTCGAGGTCCCGATCGCGAGGATCGGTCGAGGCGTGGTCGACACGACCGGGGCGGGCGACCTGTTCGCCGCCGGCTTTCTGGTCGGCCAGGCGCAGGGGCGCGATCTGGAGCAGTCGCTTCAAATCGGCTCGGTCGCCGCGGCGGAAATCATCTCCCACGTCGGCGCCCGCCCAGAAGCGGGGCTCAAGCAACTGGTGGACAGGCTGTGAAGCGCCTCGCGGTCTATTGCGGCTCCTCGATGGGATCCGACCCGCTCTTCGCCGACGTCGCGCGCGATCTCGGAGCGGAGATGGCCCGCCGCGGGATCGACCTCGTCTATGGCGGCGGCCATCGCGGGTTGATGGGGGTGGTCGCGGATTCGGTGCTCGCGGGCGGAGGCAAGGCGTTCGGAGTCATCCCTCAGGCCCTGGTCGATCTCGAAGTCGCGCACACCGGCCTGACCGAGCTCCACACGGTCACCTCGATGCACGAGCGCAAGGCGAAGATGACGGAGCTGACCGACGGCTTCATCGCCATTCCGGGCGGGATCGGCACCCTGGACGAGCTGTTCGAGGCCTGGACCTGGAACGCGCTCGGCTACCATAGCAAGCCGTTCTGCCTGTTGAACGTGGCCGGTTTCTGGGACCGGATGATCGAGTTCCTCGACCATGTGACGGAGAGCGGCTTCATGTCGCCGGCTCGGCGCGCCCAGCTTCTCGTCGCGAGCGAGATCGGCGAAGCCATCGAAATGCTGGACGAAGCCGAAAAAGCCGCCGAAACCCGGATGGTCTGGTAAAAGCGGCAGGCCGCAAAGGCCGCCTGAGGGGGAAGCAATGAACGACGTCAACCGGATCCTGATGGGAATTGCCGGGATCCTGGTCATCCTCGCGCTCGCCTTCCTGCTTTCCTCCGACAAGAAGGCGATCCGGCTCCGGGTCGTCGGCGCCGCCTTTGCACTCCAGGCCGGGATCGCAGTGCTGGTTCTCTACACGCCCTGGGGACGGGCCGGAATCAACGGGATGGCGAGCGGGGTCGCCAACCTGCTCGGCTACGCCAACAAGGGAACCGAGTTCCTGTTCGGCCCGTCGGCGACCAACCCGCTCGCCCAGACGTTCGCGCTCGGGGCGCTTCCAGTCATCGTCTTCTTTGCGGCGCTCGTCTCGATCCTCTATTATCTCGGGATCATGCAGCGGGTGGTCCGCTGGGTCGGCGGAGCGATCGGCTGGGTAACCGGGATCAGCCGGGTCGAATCGCTCGGCTCGGCCGCCAACATCTTCGTCGGCCAGTCCGAATCGCCGCTCGTCGTCAGGCCCTATTTGGCCGCGCTCACTCCGCCGCAGCTGTTCACCTTGATGACGGTCGGGATGGCGGGAGTGGCCGGAACGATCCTCGCGGCCTATGCCGCCTTGCTCGGTCCCCAGGCCCTCCCCTTCCTTCTCGCTGCCGCCTTCATGTCGGCGCCGGGCGGGATCCTGATGTCGAAGATCATGATGCCGGATACCGTGACTCCGAAGGAGCCCGAGCAGCTCGAGCTCCCGGCCGGCCGGATCAGCGCTCAGGGCCCCGCGGCCCTGTTGCCGGAAGGCAAGTCGGTGGCGGACGCGCCGGTCGAGGTCGCCGAGACCTTCGAGGAAGGCGAACGGCCGGCCAACATCATCATGGCCGCGGCCCAGGGGGCGCAGACCGGAGTCCGGCTCGCGGTCGCGGTTGGCGCGATGGTGCTCGCCTTCGTCGCCCTGGTCGCGCTCGCCAACGGCCTGCTGGGCGGAGTCGGCGGCTGGTTCGGCTACCCCAATCTGAGCTTCCAGCAGATCGTCGGCTATATCTTCCAGCCGATCATGTTCCTGATCGGAGTGCCTTGGAACGAGGCGGGAGTCGCGGGCGGCCTGTTCGGCACCAAGATCGTCCTCAACGAGTTCGTCGCCTTCATCGATCTCGGCCAGCTTCAGACCGCCCAGATCTCCGAGCGAAGCCGGGCCATCGTTACCTTCGCGCTCTGCGGCTTCGCCAATTTCAGCTCGATCGCGATCCAGATGGCGGTCACCGGCGGCCTCGCTCCCAACCAGCGCCCGACCATCGCCAGGCTCGGAATCCGGGCGCTGATCGCCGGCTCGCTCGCCAATCTGATGAGCGCCGCGCTGGCCGGACTGCTGCTGCCCTGACTCCCGTCATCCCGGCGAGAGCCGGGACCTCGGCGGGCTGGAGGCGCTGAGCCTTTCACCCCACGAGGCCCCGGCTTTCGCCGGGGTGACGGATTACCCCGTTGCGGGTAAAAGCCCCTCCATGGCCACGCTCTCAGAACCCCGCCCGATCGCCTCCGTCCCGCTGACCGAGTCCGACTCGAATCCCGAAAGCTTCGCCCAGGAGGTCGGCGGAAGCTTCGAGGAATATGGCTTCGCGATCATCGCCGACCACGGAATCCCCGAGGATCTCATCCGCCGCGCCGAGGAGAAAGCGAAAGCCTACTTCGCCCTGCCCGATGAGGTGAAGCGCCGCTATCACGTCCCCGGCGGCGGCGGAGCCCGCGGCTATACGCCGTTCGGGATCGAGACCGCCAAGGGCCAAAAGGCGCACGACCTCAAGGAATTCTGGCATGTCGGGCGCGAGCTGCCGGAGGGCCATCCCTTCCGGGGGCCGATGCCCGACAATGTCTGGCCGGAAGAGGTGGAAAGCTTCCGCGACACTCTCCTCGAGCTTTACGACGCGCTAGACCGCACCGGCGTCAAGATCCTGAGGGCGGTCGCCCGCTATCTCGGGATCGAGGAGGAATATCTCGTCGACTCGGTTCGCGACGGCAATTCGGTGCTCAGGCTCCTCCACTACCCGCCGATCGAAGGCGAGCCCGGAAGCCATATCCGGGCCGGAGCGCACGAGGACATCAACACCATCACCCTTCTGCTCGGCGCCGAGGAAGCGGGCCTGGAGCTCCTGACCAGGCAGGGCCAATGGATCCCGGTGTCGCCCAAGCCCGGCGAGCTCGTCGTCAATATCGGGGACATGCTCCAGCGCCTGACCAACGGGCGGCTCCGCTCCACCTCGCACCGGGTGGTCAACCCGCCGCTCGAGCGCTTCGGCCATTCGCGCTATTCGATGCCCTTCTTCCTCCACTTCCGCTCCGACTTCGTCATCGAGGCCCTGCCCGGAACGGTTCCGGCCGGCGAGCCGCCGAAATGGCCGACCTGCACCGCGGACGAATATCTCCAGGAGCGGCTGAGGGAGATCAAGCTGGCTTGAGCGTCATCCCGGCGCAAGCCGGGATCTCGGGGAGACCCGCCGAGACTTCCGGTCCTGGGGTCCCGGCTTTCCCCGGGATGACGGTTTAGCCCGCGTCCTTCAGGCTTTCCGGGCCGAAGCCCTTCGGGAGAAGCTCGTAGATCCGAGTGGAATCCACCCTGTCCCCGCCCCCGTTCGCGCAGATTATCTCGATGTTCGTCCCCGACAGGCAGGCGGCCTCGTAGATCGCCTGGCGGCAGCCGCCGCAGGGGGTGACCACCCCCTCCCCTTCGAGCGCTTCGCCTTCGACATGCCCGCCGGCCACCGCGATCCGGGCCACCTTGCCGAGGCCGAACACCTGCTGGGCGGCGGTCAAAGCGGCGATCTCGGCGCAGACTCCGAGCCGGTAGCAGGCATTCTCCATATTGGCTCCGACGACGATCTCGCCTTCCGCGGACTCGATCGCGCAGCCCACGCTGAAGCGGCTGTAGGGGGCATAAGCGGCGAGGGCGGCGGCCCGGGCGCGCTCGACGAGGGGGTCATTGGTCATCAGGGCGACATAGGAGTGAAATTGGCTTCGGCCTAGACCGGGCAGCCTCCGTCATCCCCGCGAAAGCGGGGATCCCGCTTCTTCGGCCCGCTTTCCACAGAAGTGGGATTCCCGCTTTCGCGGGAATGACGGGGTGGAGGGCTAGTGACAGCGCCCGGCGGTCGTGCCACCAGCAAGCGAGAGGGAGAAAGTATCGATGCGAACGAGGGTGTTGGCAGCTGCTGCGGCGTTGGCTTTAGGCGGTTGCGCGACCACCGCGCCGCGCGGCCCGGCGGCCCCCGTCGAAGTGAAGCTGATCGCCTTCAACGACTTCCACGGCAATCTCGAGCCGCCGAAACAGTCCGTCGATGCGCCCCGCCGGGAAGAAGGCTCGACCCGCGTCCCCGCCGGCGGCGCCGCTTATCTTGCTTCGGCGATCACGGCGCTCCGCTCGGCCAACCCCAACAACGCCGTCGTCTCTGCCGGCGACATGATCGGCGCCTCGCCGCTCGTCTCCGCCGTGTTCCTCGACGAGCCGACCATCCACGCGATGAACCTCATCAGGGTCGACTTCAACGCGGTCGGAAACCACGAGTTCGACAAGGGCCGCGAGGAGCTGCTGCGGATGCAGAAAGGCGGCTGCGCCAAGAATACCCCGCGCCAGCCCTGCGCGGTCGAGCCCTTTCCCGGAGCGCGCTTCAACTTCCTCGCGGCGAACGTCCGCACCGAGGACGGCTCGACCCTCTTCCCGGCCTACGGCCTTCGGACGTTCGGAAAGGGCCGAGGCCGGGTGCGGGTCGGGTTCATCGGCCTGACCCTGAAGGAGACCCCGACCCTCGTCACTCCGTCCGGAGTCGTCGGCCTGACCTTCGCCGACGAGGCCGGGACGATCAACGCGCTCGTCCCGAAGCTCCGCTCCGAGGGCGCGGACGCGATCGTCGTGCTCATCCACCAGGGGCTTTCGACCAAGGTCGGCTATAACGACAAGGATTGCTCAGGGGTGGACGGCGACCTCCTGCCGATCCTCGCCAAGCTCGATCCGGCGATCGACCTCGTCGTCTCCGGCCATACCCACAACGCCTATGTCTGCGACTATGGAAAGATCGACCCGGCCCGGCCGATCCTGGTCACCAGCGCGGGCCGCTACGGAACGATGGTCACCGACATCGGGCTCACCATCGATCCTTGGGCCGGCAAGGTGACTGCCAGGCGGGCCGACAATCTGATCGTCCAGAGCGAGGCCTATGGCAATGTCGCGCTCGCCAAGGCCTTCCCGCGCTACGAACCCGACGCGGCCGTGGCGGCACTCGTCAAGCGCTACGCCGACAGGGCCGGCCCAGTGGCAAACCGGGTCGTCGGCAAGGTCACCGGCCCGGCGCTTCGGACCCGGTCGCCGTCGCGCGAGATGGTTCTCGGCGACATCATCGCCGACGCCCATCTCGCTGCGACCCGGGCCTCGGGCGCGCAGATCGCCTTCACCAACGAATATGGGGTTCGGGCGGACCTCCAGCCGGGAACGGACGGGAGCGTCACCTACGGGCAGCTGTTCGCGATCCAGCCGTTCGGAAACACGCTCGCCGTCAAGAGCCTCACCGGCCGGCAGGTCAGGGCGCTGCTCGAGCAGCAGTTCGACAGCGGGTCCAACAGCGCGGCTTCGCCCAACATGCTCCTTCCGTCGGCGAACGTCCGCTACGCCTTCGACCTGTCGAAGCCCGCCGGGCAGCGGATCCTCGACCTCATGGTCGACGGTCGGCCGATCGACGAGAATGCGGTCTACAGGGTGGCGATGAACAGCTTCCTCGCCACCGGAGGCGACAATTTCACAATCTTCAAGGAGGGCAAGGACCCGGTGGGAGGGCCGATCGACCTCGACGCCCTGGAAGCGTGGATCGCAAAGTCGAGCCCGCTCACCCCGCCGGCGCCGGACCGGATCCGGGACGTGACTCCGAAATAACTGCCTCCCGTGCGAAGCGCCATCTCCGATGGGGAGGCAAATTACCGGAACGGCGGCTCGTCGAAGCTCCTCAGCTTGCGGCTGTGCAAATTGCCGCCTTGGTTCTTGAGGATACGGAGGGTCTCGATCCCGATCCTCAGATGCTGGCTGATCGCCCGCTCGTAAAAGGCGTTGGCCTGGCCGGGCAGCTTGATCTCGCCGTGCAAGGGTTTGTCGGAGACGCACAGCAGGGTGCCGTAGGGCACCCGGAAGCGATAGCCCTGGGCGGCGACGGTGGCCGATTCCATGTCGATGGCGACCGCACGCGACTGGTTGAAGCGCAACGCGGAGGACTGGATCTGGAGTTCCCAGTTTCGGTCGTCGGTGGTGACGACGGTTCCGGTTCTCAGTCGCTGCTTCAACTCCTTCGGCTCCTCGCCGGTTACCTTCGCGGCCGCATCGTAGAGCGCCTGCTGGATCTCGGCGATGGGCGGGATCGGGATTTCGACCGGAAGGTTCGAATCGAGGACGTGGTCGTCGCGCAGATAGGCATGGGCGAGGACATAGTCGCCGATCGTCTGGCTCGGCCTCAGCCCCCCGCAATGGCCGATCATCAGCCACACTTCCGGGCGGAGAACGGCGAGATGGTCGCAGATCGTCTTCGCGTTGGAAGGGCCGACCCCGATATTGACGAGGGTGATTCCGCCGCCATTGGCGGCGATCAGATGATAGGCCGGCATCTGGACCTTGCGCCAGTTGCCGGCGGCCACCTCCGCGGCCGGATCGGCCGTGTCGCGGGTGACGAGGATTCCGCCCGGGGCCGAAAGCGCCTCGTAGGGGCTGTCCTCGCGCTTCAGCTCGTCGACCGCCCAGCGGACGAACTCGTCGACGTAGCGGACATAGTTGGTGAAGAGGAGGTAGCGCTGCGTGTGCTCGACCGGGGTGCCCGTATAGTGGCGAAGGCGCGCCAGGCTGAAGTCGACCCGAGGCCCGTCGAACAAGGCGAGCGGCCGGTCCGCGTGGCGGCTGTAATCCCAGGTCCCGTCCGCGACCTCGTCGCCGATATGGGAGAGCTCGGTTGCCGGGAACCAGCGACTGAGGTCCGCGGCGTGGGCACCGTCGAGGCGAAGGTCGTCGGTGCCGTCGAGGACGTAAGGATAAGGGATCTCGCTCGCCGAGGGGCCGACCGAGACGTCCACCTTATAGTCGCGGACGAGATATTCGAGCTGCTCGGTCAGGTATTTGCGGAAATGGCGAGGCCTGGCGACGCTGATCGCATAGCGGCCGGGCTGGTTCAACCGCCCGAACGCCCGGGGCGGAAAGCTGGGCGGCTGATCGAAGCTGTAGTCGATTCGGAGCTCGGGATAGGCGAACAGGCCGCGCGCCCGGGCCTCGATGTTCGGCCGCTCGCCGCGAAGCAGGTAGCGCGCCAGAGCGCCGCGCAGAGCCGCGACGGATTCGTCGAACATCTCGCAAAGCTGGTCGATGATCACCGGGATGGATTCGAGGTCGCTCATCCCCGTCCCCTTCGCACGGCTTCCGGCGCGCGGCTAGAGCGCTCCGTAAAGCGTCATCCCGGCGAAGGCCGCGATCCATGAACAGGGTCGCCTGAAACCTCTAACCGCAATGTTCATGGATTCCGGCCTTCGCCGGAATGACGGAAGGTAGTAGCATGGCCCCGTGCCCGAGCTTCCCAATCCCGTCTACTGGTCGATCCCCGGCTTCGTCGGACTGCTGCTGCTCGAGCTGTGGGTGGCTCGGCGCCAGCAGAAGCGGCTTCACGAGGGCAAGGACACGCTTACGTCGCTGGGCCTGGGGCTGGGCAGCCTGTTCGCAGGTATCCTCTCCGCGGGTCTGGTCGCGACCCTCTCGATCTGGGTCTACCGCTTCCACCTGATCGACATCGGCTACGCCTGGTGGGCCTTCGTCCTGTGCTTCCTTCTCGACGACCTCGCTTATTACGCCTTCCACCGCTCGGCGCACCGGGTGCGCTGGTTCTGGGCGAGCCACGTCGTCCACCATTCGAGCGAGCGCTACAATCTCTCGACCGCGCTCAGGCAGACCTGGACCGGCTTCGTCAGCCTGAACTTCCTGTTCCGCCTGCCCCTCTTCCTGATCGGCTTCCCGCCGGCGATGGTCTTCTTCTGCGTCGGAGTGAATTTGGTCTACCAATATTGGATCCACACCGAGATGGTCCGGCGCATGCCGCGCTGGTTCGAGGCGGTGATGAACACTCCGGCCCACCACCGGGTCCACCACGCCGTCAACCCGCGCTACCTCGACCGCAATTATGCCGGAGTGTTCATCGTCTGGGACAGGATGTTCGGAAGCTTCGAGGCGGAGCGCGACGAGGACCCGCCGCGCTACGGGATTGTGAAGCCGCTCGGCTCGTACAACCTCTTCTGGGCGGCCTTCCACGAATGGGCGGAAATGGCGAAGGACGCCTGGCGCGCGCCCGGTCTCAAGGCCAAGCTCGCCTACCTCGTCCGCGAGCCCGGTTGGAGCCATGACGGCTCGCGCGAGACGAGCGACATGATCCGGGCGCGGTGGGCCTCCACCGTCATCCCGGCGGAAGCCGGGACCTCGGCGGGTGAAGGGCTCGGCGCAGGTTCTCGCTGAGGTCCCGGCTTTGGCCGGGATGACGGGTTAAGCGTTGAACTCCAGCTTCAGGCCCGGTCGGGGCCATCTCGCCTTGTACAGCCTCCCCGTCCCAGAGGCAGTGATCCAGGCGTCGCGCATGTCGGGGCCGCCGAAGCAGATGTTGGTGCAGATCGGGTCGGGAAAGGGGAAATGCTCGAGCGTCCCGTCGGGCTCGATCGCTGTGATGCCACCATTGACGATGGTGGCGACGCAGACCCGTCCATCCGCCTCGACGGCGAGGCTGTCGAGCAGCTGGTAGCCGGGGAGGTTGGCGACCACCCGGCCTGGCGGGCCGAGCGGCGCCGGCGGGGCCAGGCGGCCCGGCGCCTCTACGTCGAAGGCCCAGAGGCGCTGGAGCCAGGTGTCGGCGACGTAGACGGTCCGCCCGTCCGGCGACAGGCCGACTCCGTTGGGCGCGAACAGGCCGTCGCGCTGGCGGGTGACAAGGTTCGCGGTCGCCCGGCAGAGGGCGCCGAAGCGACGGCCGTCGACGGTGGTGCAGCCGTGATCGGTGAACCACAGGCCGCCTCCGGAGTCGAAGACCAGGTCGTTGGGGCCGATAAGGCGGCGGCCGCCGCAGCTTTCGTACACCGTCTCGAGCCGCCCCGAGGCGAAATCGAAGCGCTGGATCGAGCCGCCCTCATGCTCGGGCGGAGTCGGGCCTGGGACGGTGATCCCCATCTCCTCGTGCCAGGAGAAGGAGCCGCCATTGTTGGCGATCCACAGCGCTCCGTCGGGGCCGATGGCGAGGCCGTTGGGGCCGCCGCCCGTTTCCACCAGCATCGCTTTGGAGCCGTCGGGCGAGACCCGGCTGATCCGCCGGCCCCTGATCTCGGCGACCAGGACCGAGCCGTCGGCCATCGCCACCGGGCCTTCGGGGAACTCCAGCCCCTCGGCGACGAGCTCGATCTCCATCAAGCGTGGCCGAGGATCGCCTTGGTCTCCAGGAACTCCTCGAAGGCGTGGTCGCCCCATTCGCGGCCGTTGCCGGACTGCTTGTAGCCGCCGAACGGCGCCATGAAGTCGGGCTGCGCGCCGTTGATGTTGACCTGCCCCGCCCGAAGCCGCGCCGCGACCTTGCGGGCGTGGCCGGTGTCGGAACTATGGACGTAGGCGGCGAGGCCGTAGGGCGTGTCGTTGGCGATCTCGACCGCCTGCTCCTCGCTTTCGTAGCCGATGATCGACATGACCGGCCCGAAAATCTCCTCGCGCGCGATGGTCATGCCGTTATGCACATCGCCGAAGACGGTCGGGCGGACGTAATAGCCGCGATCGAGGCCGTCGGGCTTGCCGGGGCCGCCTGCGACAAGAGTCGCCCCTTCCTCGACCCCGCGCTCGATCAGGCCCTGGATCTTGGTCCACTGCACGTCGGAGACGACGGGGCCGAGCGTGGCGTCCCCCTGCGGATCGCCGACCTTGGC
This sequence comes from Allosphingosinicella sp., assembly GCA_036387875.1. Taxonomy (GTDB): domain Bacteria; phylum Pseudomonadota; class Alphaproteobacteria; order Sphingomonadales; family Sphingomonadaceae; genus Allosphingosinicella. The sequence goes on from DASVSX010000058.1 coordinate 88,212, forward strand.
CTGCTCGGCAACCGCGCGGGCGGCTTCCTTCGCCTCCTCCATCCGCGCCCTCGGGACGAGAAGGCGCGTGGGCGCGTTGCAGGACTGGCCGCTATTGTTGAGCATGTGGCGCATGGCCGCCGTCACCGCCTTGCCGACGTCGGCATCCTCGAGCACCAGGAAGGGCGACTTGCCTCCGAGCTCCTGATGAACCCTCTTCACCGTGTCCGCCGCCGCCTTGGCGACAGCGATGCCGGCGCGGGTCGAGCCGGTGAAGGAGACCATGTCGACGTCCGGGTGGGCGGCAATGGCGGCTCCGACGCCCGGACCGTCGCCGTTCACCAGGTTGAAGACTCCGGCGGGCACTCCGGCCGAATGGAGCACCTGGGCGAAGATATAGGCCGAGAAAGGCGCGATCTCGGAGGGCTTGAGAACCATCGTGCAGCCGGTGGCCAGCGCCGGGAAGACCTTGGTGGCGATCTGGTTGATCGGCCAGTTCCACGGCGTGATGAAGCCGCAAACTCCAATCGGCTCCTTCTTGATCAGCGTGTTTCCCCGCTGCTCCTCGAAGGCATAAGCCTTCAAGACCCCGATCGCGGCCTGGAGATGGCCGATTCCGACCGCGGCCTGGGCGCGCTGGGAGAGCGCCGAGGGAGCGCCCATCTCCTCGGTGATCGCTTCGGCGATCTCCGAGTAGCGCTTCTGATATTCGGCGGCGATGGACTGGAGCAGCTCCAGCCGCTGCTCGCGGGTGGTTTCGGAATAAGCCGGGAAAGCGGCCTTGGCGGCGGCGACGGCGCGGTCGACGTCCTCGGGCCCGCCCAGGCTGATCCGGCCGGCGACGCTCTCGTCGGCCGGGTTGACGACGTCGAGGGTCCGGCGCTCCACGGGCTTCACCCATTCGCCGGCGATGTAGAAATCGAGATAGTCGCGCATAGTGGTTCCTTCAGGCCGAATCGGGGCCGCTATAGCGGGACTCCACGCGCGCTCCACCCTCTCCCGACGGCTCCGTCATTGCGAGGAGCGAAGCGACGAAGCAACCCAGGGGCGCCGGACGCCGCACTGGATTGCTTCGCTTCGCTCGCAATGACGGCGAGGCCCCTCCCTAGAACTTCACGCCCGCGGCGATTCCGAAGCGCCTTGGCTCCAGGGTGAAGACGTTGGTGAACAGGCCCGACGACTGGTCCGTAACGTACTGGCCGGTGATCGCATCGTTTTTGGTCAGGTTCTGGACGAAGGCGCGGGCGAACCAGCGCTCGTCCTTGCCGTTCAGCTGGATCTGGGCGTTGACGATCGAATAGCCGTCGATCCGGTCGATCTGGGTGTTGAAGCTGCGCGCCCAGAAAGGGCCCGTGTAGGTGTAGTCGACCCGGGGCACCACGGTCATTCCGTTGCCCAGGCGAAGCGTATGCTGGAGCCCGGCCGAGAATTTCCAGTTCGGCGCCTGCGGCAGCTCGTTGCCGCTCAGATCGACCTCTACCCCGGTCGCGACCGTGAAAGGCAGTGGCCCGGTCGGGGTCGCGAACAGGCCCCTGAGCGGCGCCGACGGGTTGGCCACGGTGGCGGCCAGAGCGTCGCAGACCGAGAAGGCGCCGGTCGTGTTGGTGCCCGGAACCGGAACCGGTCCGGCAAGCCCGAGCGCCCCGTTGAAGGCGGTGACGAGGGTGTTGGCGCCGAGCGCGTTGCCGGCGGTGTTCGGGATGACGGCGCAGTTGGACGCGTTGGTGACGTCCTTGATGATCACCGTGTCCGAACGGCCGCCCGAGACGTCGCGCGGATCGACGAGCTGGAGGTCCTTGATCTTGGTGTGCAGATAGCTGCCCGAAAGGTTGATCAGGGTGTCCCGGTGCGGGCGGAAAACGGCTTCCGCCTCGGCGCCGTAAATCTCGGCGTCGGTATTGTCGTTGACGGAGGTGCGGGCCACGATCCGGCTCAGCTGCAGGCCTTTATAGTCGTAATAGAAGGCGCTGAGGTTCAGCCGGACCTTGCCGCCGGCAAAGCTGTTCTTGGAACCGATCTCGAAGGCGTTGACGATCTCGGGCTGGAAGGTCGACGGCACGTTGAAGATCGGGTTGATCGGCGGGTTGAGGCCGCCCGATTTGTAGCCGCGCGACCAGGAAGCGTAGAGCAGGTTGTCGGGCGTCAGATCGTAGTCGACGACGAAGCGGCCGGTGAACTCGTCGAAGGCGGCCCGACCGATATTGTAGGGCTGGTTGCCGGCGACCGTCGGATCGGCGTCGTAAAGGCCGAGGAAGGGCGACTGGTTGGCGTCGGTGGTGCCGTAGGGCACCGCAAAGCTGAGCAGGGGCACCCGGGCAACCTGCTTCTTCTTGTCGTTCGAGTAGCGGATCCCGCCGGTGAGGCGCAGCTTGTCGGAGACGTCGAAATAGGCCTCGCCGAACAGGCCGTAGCTCTTCAGCGAGAAGAAATTGACCTCGCTGTTGTAGAAGGGCGGCGCCAGGAACACGTTCGGGAAGGTGACGTTGCCCCCCGCCCGCTGGCCGAGCGCCTGCGCGGCGCCGAGGATTCCGGCGGCATAATCGAGCCCGAACGAGGCGACGTAATAATTGGAATCGGTGAACCGGTTGTCGAGGTAGATCCCCCCGATCAGGAAGTTGAACGGTCCCTCGAAATCGCTGTCGAGATGGGCCTCGATCGAATATTGGCGCGAGTGGCTCTGGGATCGGTCATAGTCGGTGCTTCCGGCGGTGCAGCGGTTGGTGAAGCCGCCGAAATTTCCGGTATAGTTGAGATTGGTCTCGGACGTGCAGACGGTGCCGCCCGGGCCGATCAGCGCGTTCCTCGCCGGAGTGTAGGGATTCACGCCCCCCGGAAACAGGACGCCCGGCGCTCCGGCGGTGGCGATGAACGTGGCGAGGCCGACATTCCCGGCCAGCGAGTTGCCCGCGACGAGGTTGTAGTCGGTTCGGCTGTCGACCTCCTGCTGGGTGTAGCCGCCGGTGACCGTGAGGTCCAAAGTCTCGCCGATCTCCTGCTCGATGCGCGCCATCGCGTGGATTTCTTCGGCGAAATAGGTCGGGTTGAAGTCGGTCCGGACGGTCCGCAGGTCGGCCGGATTGACCACTCCGCCGAAGAAATTGTCGGGGCCGTAGAGGCTGCCGAGGCCGAAGTTGGTCAAGGTGGGGCTGTTGATCCGGAAGAATTCGCGCGAGGTGAGGATCGCCGCCAGGGTGGCGTTGCCGTTGACGGTCCCGAAGCCGAGGCTGTCGGGCCGGCAGCCGAGGATTCCCGTATTGTCGCGGGCGCACAGCTGCTTCTGGATCCGCGAGCGGTCGTCCTTCTCGTGGAAATAATAGCCGATGAGGTCGATGGTCGTCCCCGCCATGGGCTCGATCCGGATCGAGCCGCGCAGCGCGTAGAGATCCCGGCCGTCGATCCGGCTGTCGTCGAACGTGTTCTTCATGAAGCCGTCGCGGTTCAGATAATAGCCGGCGAGCCGGATTCCGATGACGTCGCCGATCGGCACGTTGATCATTCCGGTCAGCTTCTTCGAATCGAAATTGCCAAATTCGGCCGTGAGGCTCGCCTGGAGCTCCTCGAGGTTGGGGCGCGCGGTGATGAAATTGACCACGCCCGAAGTGGCGTTTCGGCCGTAAAGCGTGCCCTGGGGCCCGCGCAGCACTTCGACCCGCTCGAGGTCGAAATATTCGGTCTCGAACAAACGGGTGGAGGTGAGCGGCATGTCGTTGACGTGGATTCCGGTCGCCGAATCGCAGGAGAAACCGGTGCACAGGTCGCCGATGCCGCGGATCGTGAAGCTCGACGAGGTGAAGTTGGTCTTGGTGAAGGTGACGTTCGGGAGGCTCTGCTGGAGGTCGCTGGCATTCTCGATCTGCTGGCGCTCGAGCGCCTCGCCCGAGAAGGCGGAGACCGCGATCGGAACGTTCTGAAGCGATTCCGCCCGGCGCTGGGCGGTGACGATGATGTCTTGGCCGTCGCCGCTCTGGGCGCTGTCGGTGGTTCCGCTCGGTGCGTCGCCGCCCTGGTCGGCGCCGGCGCCCGTGGTGATGTCGCCGGTTTGCTGCGCGCCCTCCGGCTCGGGCACCGTCTGGGCCGAAGCCGGAGCCGCCGCGGCGAGCGCGAGCACGGACGCGCCGAGCGCGAGAATCACGTTCCTGTTCATTGCGATGTTCCTCCCCGAGGCCTGGTTCGGCCCGTTGTCCCCAGTGCCGGTTTCGTTCGGCAACTTTATGCTTCTTGTCCCACAATCCTATTGCGCCCTATTGGTGTCAAGCGCAGGCGTCGAAGCGGGGAGACATGGGGGAGCGATGTTGCAAAGCGGGATAAGCCCGTCGGGCTCGGCGACCGGGACGGTCGAGCATTTCGACGTCCTCATCGTCGGCGCCGGCCTGTCCGGCGTCGGCGCCGCCTACCACCTCCAGCAGGGCAGCCCCGGCCGCTCCTTCGTCATCCTCGAGGGCCGCGAGGCGATCGGCGGGACCTGGGACCTGTTCCGCTATCCCGGAATCCGCTCGGACAGCGACATGTACACCCTGGGCTACAGCTTCCGCCCCTGGGAGGAAGCCAAGGCGATCGCCGACGGCCCTTCCATCCTTCGCTACGTCAACGACACGGCCGACCGTTACGGGATCCGCGAGCGCATTCGCTTCGGCTGCCAGGTCAAGCGCGCTTCATGGTCGTCGGCACAAGCGCGCTGGCTGGTCGAGGCCGAGCGCGCCGAGGGCGGAGAGCCGGTCCGCTTCAGCTGCAACTGGCTTCACATGTGCAGCGGCTATTACAATTATTCGGAAGTGTACGATCCGGGCTTCGCCGGAAAGGATCGCTTCGAGGGGACCATCGTCCACCCGCAATTCTGGCCGGCAGATCTCGATTATTCGGGCAAGAAGGTGGTCGTCATCGGCAGCGGCGCGACGGCCGTGACGATCGTCCCGGAGATGGCGAAGACGGCCGGGCACGTCGTCATGCTCCAGCGCTCCCCCACCTACATGGTCTCGCGGCCCTCCGAGGATAAGATCGCCAACGGTCTCCGAAAGGTCCTTCCGTCCAAGCTGGCTTACGGAATCACCCGCTGGAAGAACGTGCTTCTCCAGATGGCCTTCTTCAAGCTCGCGCGGACGCGGCCCGCGAAGGTCAAGGAGAAGCTGCTGGAGGAAGTGACCAAGCTCCTTCCGGAAGGCTATGACGTGGGAACCCACTTCACCCCGCGCTACAATCCCTGGGACCAGAGGCTGTGCCTGGTGCCCGACGCGGACATGTTCGAGGCGATCGGCAGCAAAAGCGCCTCGATCGTCACCGGCGAGATCGACTGCTTCACCGAGACCGGGATCCGGCTCAAGACCGGCGAGGCGCTGGCCGCCGATGTCGTGGTCACGGCCACCGGGCTCAAGCTCCAGCTGGCGGGCGACATCGCCTTCACCGTGGACGGCGAGGCGCGCGACCTGTCGAAGACCCTGAGCTACCGGGGCATGATGTTCAGCGGAATGCCCAACCTTTCCTATTCGTTCGGCTACACCAACGCGTCCTGGACCCTGAAGGCGGACCTGACCGCCGGCTATCTCACCCGGCTGCTCAACCATCTGGAGAAGAGCGGGACGGAGATCGCCCTCCCCGTCCGCGAGCCCGGGATCGAGGAGGCGCCCTTCCTCGACTTCACCTCCGGCTATGTGCAGCGGGCCAAGGATGTGCTTCCCAAGCAGGGCTCGAAGAAGCCCTGGAAGCTCCATCAGAACTACGCGCTCGATATGTTCAGCCTCAAATTCGCGTCGGTCGAGGACGGAGTGATCCGCTTCCTCCCGCGCGGGGCGCCCGAGGTGAAGCAGGCGGTGCGGGAAAAGGAGGCGGCATGAAGCTCGAAGGCCGGACCGCGGTCATCACCGGAGCGGCGAGCGGGATCGGCCGGGGGACGGCTCAGGCCCTGGCCAAACGCGGCTGCAACCTCGCCCTCGCCGACCTCAACGAGGACGGGCTGGCCGAGACGGCGGCGCTGGTCGGCCAGAATGGGGTGAAGGTCAGCCGCCACCGGCTCGACGTCGCAAGCCGGGAGGCCGTCGCCGCCTTTCCCGAGACCGTTCTCGCCGCGCACGGCCGGGCCGACCTCCTCTTCAACAATGCCGGAGTCGCGATCGGAGGCAGTTTCGAGCAGGTCGCCGAAGAGGATTTCGACTGGCTGATGGAGATAAATTTCTTCGGCGTGGTTCGGATGACCCGCGCCTTCCTGCCGCTCCTGCGCAGCAGCGGCCAGGCCCGGATCGTCAACGTCTCGAGCATCTTCGGGATCATCGCCCCGCCCGGCCAGACCGCTTATTCGGCGAGCAAGTTCGCGGTCCGCGCTTTCTCTGAATCGCTTCGCCGCGAGCTCGAAGCCGAAGGGGCGAAAATCGGAGTCACCGTCGTCCATCCCGGCGGGGTCGCCACCTCGATCGCGAAGAACGCGCGGCCGCCGCGCGGGGTGAACGACATCGACCTCGAGGCTCAGAAGAAGAATTTCGACAAGTTCCTTCGGATGCCGCCGGTCAAGGCGGGCGAGATCATCGTCTCGGGCGTCGAGAAGGACCGACCGCGGATCATCGTCGGCAACGACGCGCGCTTCATGGCCGCCGTCGAGCGGCTGGCGCCGGTATCCTATTGGAAGCTTCTTGGGAGGGCCTTGAAATGATCCCGTTCCTGCTCGCCGGCGCCGGAGGCCTCGGCCTGCTCGGCGGCGGCCTCGCCGCCTACAGCGGCGCCGTGGCCCGAAAGATCGAGAAAGCGGTGCCTCGCGACGGCAAGCTGATCGAGGTCGCCGGGCAGACGATCCATTTTACGGACGACGGCTCCGGACCGGCAATCGTCATGATCCACGGCCTCGGAGGCCAGCTTCGCAACTTCGCAAGGCCGATGGTCGACGACCTGGCGCGCGACTATCGAGTGATCCGGATCGACCGGCCCGGCTCCGGCTACTCGCCCCGGACCGCCTCCACCTCGGCGCGCCTGCGGGTCCAGGCCGAGACCGTCGCCGAACTCATCCGGATCCTCGAGCTCGACAGGCCCCTCATCGTCGGTCACTCGCTCGGGGGAGCCCTTGCCCTGTCGCTGGCTCTCAACCACCCCGACGTGGTCGGCGGCCTGGCCCTCATCGCTCCCCTCACCCAGGCGCAGCAGATCGAGGAGGTGCCGGAGGTCTTCAAGGGGCTCGTCATCCGTTCGCCCGCCGTCCGCAAGGCGGTGGCCTGGACGATCGCAACGCCGATGGGGATCGCCACGGCCGAGAAATCGCTCAGTGCGGTGTTCGCGCCGGAGCCGGCACCGGCGGATTTCGGAACCGAAGGCGGCGGCCTGCTGGCGATGCGGCCGAACAATTTCAGCGCCTCCTCGGCGGACCTCGTGGACCTCGAGGGCGAGCTGGAAGGCATGGTCGAACGCTACCCGACGCTTTCGGTGCCGGTCAGCATCCTCTACGCCCGAGCCGACAATCTGCTGGACTTCTCCAAGCATGGCGAGCGGACGGCGAGCGAGATACCGGGCGCCGAGATCGAGCTGGTCGAGGGCGGCCACATGCTTCCCTTCACCCAGCCGGAGCTCACCGCCGCCTTCGTTCGCCGCGCCGCCGCCCGTCAGGAGGAGCCCGATGCCCGACGCGCTGCAGGCTGACTACGTCATCGTCGGAGCCGGGTCGGCCGGCTGCGTCCTCGCCAACCGGCTGACCGAGGACGGGCGGAGCCGAGTCATATTGCTCGAGGCCGGAGGCGACGACCGGCCGCTCAAGCAACCGTCGCAATTCCTCTCCAACGTGATGATCCACGTTCCGGTCGGCTATGCCGCGACCCTGAAGGACCCAAAGGTCAACTGGCTGTTCACGACCGAGCCGGACGAGGGAACGAACGGCCGAAGCCACGTCTGGCCGCGCGGCAAGGTGCTCGGCGGCTCGTCGTCGATCAACGCCATGCTCTACATTCGCGGACAGCGCGCGGACTATGACGGCTGGCGGCAATTGGGCTGCGAAGGCTGGGCCTGGGACGACGTCCTCCCCTATTTCCGCCGCTCGCAGCACCAGGAGAGGGGCGCCTGCGACATCCACGGAGTCGGCGGGCCGCTCAACGTCTCCGATCCGACCACCGGCCATGAAGTGTCGGAAGCGGTGATCGAGGCCTGCGAGGCGCTCGGCCTGCCCCGCCGGGATCCCAATGGCGCCGAGCAGGAAGGGGTCGGCTGGTACCAGGTGACGATCAAGGACGGGAAACGCTGCTCGGCCGCGGTCGCCTATCTTCACCCCGCCATGAACCGTCCCAACCTGCAGGTCGAGACGAGGGCGCTGGCGCATTGTGTCCTGTTCGAAGGCAAGCGGGCCGTCGGAGTCGAGTTCGTCCAGAACGGGGTGAAGCGGGTGGCCCGGGCGAGCGCGGAAGTGATCCTGGCCGGAGGCGCCGTCAACTCGCCCCAGCTGCTTCAGCTTTCGGGCGTCGGGCCGGCCGCTTTGCTGCGCGAGCACGGCATCGAAATCGTCGCCGACCTGCCGGGCGTCGGCGAGAACCTCCAGGACCATTTCGTCACCGGCGAGACCTTCCGCCTGAAGAAGGGCATCGTCTCGGTCAACGAGCTCGTCCGCGGAACGCGCTTCATCAAGGAAACCCTCAAATATATGTTCGGCAAGACGGGCCTCCTCACCCTCTCCGCCGCCCATGTCGCCGTCTTCTGCAAGTCGCGCGAGGGCCTCGCGGGGCCGGACATCCAGTTCCACATCCTCCCCGCGACCATGGATCCTGAGAAGCTCGCCAACGCCCAGAGGATGGAGCTGGAGAAAGAGCCCGGACTCACCATCGCGCCGTGCCAGCTGCGCCCGGAATCGCGCGGGACGATCCGGATCAAGTCGCCTGACGCCGCGGCCTATCCTGCGATTCGGCCCAACTACCTGTCCGACCGGCTGGATCAGGAGGTGATCGTGGCGGGCCTGCGCTGGGGCCGCCGGATCGCGGAGCAGCCGGCGCTGGCCCGATTCATCGAGCGCGAGCTGATGCCCGGTCCCGAGGCAGTGACCGACGAGCAGCTCCTCGACCACGCGCGAACCTGGGGAACGACCATCTACCACCCGGTCGGGACCTGCGCGATGGGGCGCGGGCCGGGAGCGGTGGTCGATCCGCAGCTGAGGGTCCAGGGCGTGGAAGGGCTTCGAGTGGTCGACGCGTCGGTGATGCCGAGGCTGGTGTCTGGGAATACGAATGCGCCGACGATCATGATCGCTGAGAAGGCCAGCGACATGATTTTGGGGAAGGCGACGGCGGCTTAGGCTCTTCCGTCATCCCGGCGGAAGCCGGGACCTCAGGCCGAGAAGTCTCGGCGGGTCTCCCCGAGGTCCCGGCTTTCGCCGGGATGACGGGACGGCCCCTCCCCTACCGCCGCTTGGCCAGCCTCCGGCCCAATGCTTTCGCCATCTTCCCCCAGGGCGGGCCCAGGCGCTCGAACACATTGACGAAGCCGATCCGGTGCACCGCCCGCGCGTGGCTGAAGCGCTTGAAGCCTTCGTGGCCGTGATAGGCGCCGATCCCGCTGGCTCCCACTCCGCCGAAGGGGAGGTTCTCCTGGGCGACGTGCATCAGGGTGCCGTTGAGGGTCACGCCGCCCGAAATCGCCCCGTCCAGCACCCGCCGACGCTGGCGGCGATCGTCGCTGAAGCAATAGAGCGCCAAAGGTCGCTCGCGCGCCGCGACGAAGGCGATCGCCTCGTCCAGGTCGCGGTAGGGCAGGATTGGAAGCACCGGACCGAATATCTCCTCGGTCAGGAAAAGGCTGGAATCGGGCGCTCCGAGCAGGATCGTCGGGCCGATCTTGCCTTCCGCCCGGGCCCCCTCGTCCTCGTGGCTGAGCACCGTCGCTCCGCCCGCCCGAGCCGCCTCGATGGCGTCGGCGAGCCGCTGCCGGTGCCGGTCGGTGATCAGTCCGGAATAATCGTCGTTGCCTGCGATGGACGGATAGGAACGCCGGACCTGCGCCATCAGGGCGTCGGCGAAGGCGCGTTCCGTGCCTTCCGGGACCAGCACGTAATCGGGTGCGATGCAGGTCTGGCCGGCGTTGACGAACTTGCCGAAGGCGATGCTCCGAGCCGCTCTGGCGAGGTCGTAGCCGGGGCAGATTATGGTCGGCGACTTGCCTCCGAGCTCCAAGGTGACGGGAACGAGGTTGGCGGCGGCGGCCTGGTAGACCTTGCGGCCGACGGCGGTCGAGCCGGTGAACAGGAGATGGTCGAAGGGCAGCGAGGCGAAAGCCTGTCCGACCTCGACCCCGCCGGTGATCACCGCCACCTCGGCTTCCTCGAAGCGGTCCGCGACCAGGCGCCGGAGCAGATCGGAGAAAGCGGGAGTCAGCTCGGAGGGCTTCAGCATCGCCCGGTTGCCGGCGGCGAGCGCGTCCACCAGTGGCGAGAGGGCGAGCTGGAGCGGATAGTTCCAGGGCGAGATGATCCCGATCACGCCCAGCGGCTCGTGCCGGACCCGGGCGCTGGCCGGCTGGAACAGTGGATCGACCCGCCTCCGCTCGGGGCGCATCCACCGCGCGACATGCTTTCGGGCATGGCGGATCGCGTTAAGTGTCGGGACGATCTCGAGCAGCTCGGTCTCGGTTCGCGAGCGCACTCCGAAATCCGTCGAGATGGCTTCTGCGAGCGAGGCTTCGTTGACGGCGACCAGCGCCCGGAGTCGTTCGAGCCGGTCCAGCCGAAGCTCCAGGCCGGCGATGGCATTCTGGCGGGAGGCCGAATGCTGAAGGTCGAAGATCCGGCGCGCCTCGCCTTCTTCCGCGACGAGCCTGGCGGCGGATTGATCGGCCATTCTGATTCCTCCCGAAAATCCCTCATAGCCTATCCGCCCGGGCCTGGCACCTTTTGGGCTTTGCTCCGTCGAGCCATCCGTCCATCAGACGCGCTGACGCCAGCCAGGAGGTTCCAGTGACGATCCGAATCGCCATTATCGGCTACGGCAAGATCGCCAGGGACCAGCATGTGCCCTCGATCGCCGCCGATCCCAGGTTCGAGCTGGCCGCCGTGGTCAGCCCGCGCGCGCCGGCGGACGAGGGCGTGCCGGTCTTCCCGAGCCACGAAGCGATGCTGACGGCCATGGCCGGCGAGCTCGACGCGGTCGCGATCTGTACGCCTCCGACGGTGCGGCTCGCAATCGCCCGGGCCGCCTTCGCCGCCGGCCTCGACGTGCTTCTCGAAAAGCCGCCAGCCGCCACCCTGGGGGAGATAGAGGAGATGGACCGGCTCGGCCGCGAGTCGGGACGAACGCTCTTCACCGCCTGGCATTCGCAGCACGCCGCCGCCGTCGGCGCCGCCAGCGCCGCTCTCGCCGGAAAGACGGTCAGCGCACTTCAGATCCACTGGCACGAGGACGTCCGCAAATGGCATCCCGGGCAGGAATGGATCTGGGCTCCGGGCGGCTTCGGAATCTTCGATCCCGGAATCAACGCCTTGTCGATCGCCACCCGGATCCTTCCCTCCCGGCTGTTCGTCCGGGAGGCGCTCCTGTCCTTTCCTCAGAACAAGCAGACTCCGATCGCGGCCCGGATCGCTTTCGAGGGCGAGGCCGGTCGCCTGGGCGCGGACCTCGACTGGCGATATACCGAGGGGGAGCGCTGGACGATCCGGGTCGAGAGCGAGGACGGAACGGTCATCGAGCTGCTCGACGGCGGCGCCCGAATGACCGTGGACGGCGAGGCTCGGGCAGTCCCGGACCGCGGGGAATATCCCTCGCTCTACGCCCGCTTCGCCGAGCTGGTCGAAGCACGGCAGAGCGACGTCGACCGCGAACCGCTTCGGATCGTGGCCGACGCCTTCCTGGTCGGGCGGCGCGAGATCGTGGAGCCCTTCGTCTGAACGCCCGGCCTCAGGGCGAAATAAATTTTCCTGTTTTGTTCTTGACGTGTAGGACTATTCCTATTAGATGGGTATCGGGCGAGTCGCGGACTGCCAGGGCTCTTTGACATCGTGAGTGAACTTGAATCGCCTTCGCCATCGGCGGATGGCGCCGAGGGTCGGCGAGCAGGCATGCGAGGCATGCGGAAAGCCGAAACCGCGGCGCCATCCGCCGCCGGTCGAAGCCTGTCGGAAGGGCAAGGTCGCCAGGGCGGGAGGAATTGGTGCCTGGCACCAATTCGCAAGTCCTTGAAAATGCTCGCGGCGGCTCACCTTGCCGCCCGGCGGAAGGGATTATAGGATCGAACGCGAGCGTCCTGCGGGGGCGGGCGGAAAGGATGGGACGTGGAGGAACCGGGCGGACGAGCCGACGCCGAGGGCCGAAACCTCACCTTCGGGATGCTCGAGGCGCTCGGCCGGGCGATCGTCACCGGAGCCTATGAGGACCGGCGTTTCCCGACCGAGGCGGAGCTCGCCGTGCAGCATATGGTGAGCCGCTCGGTCACCCGCGAGGCGGTCAAGATGCTGACGGCAAAGGGACTGCTCACCGCTCGGCCGCGCAAGGGAACCACGGTCCAGCCCTCCTCGTCATGGAACCTGTTCGACACCGACGTCCTGCGCTGGCTGCTCGAGCGCAAATTCTCGCTCGAACTGCTTCGCCAGTTCAGCGAGCTCAGGATCGCAATCGAGCCGGAGGCGGCCGCCCTGGCGGCGGGCGAGGCCAATGAAGCGGCGGTCGCCGAAATCCGGTCGGGCTTCGAGCGGATGGAAGAGGCCGAAACCGCGGGCGAAGACACTCTCGAAGCGGATATCGCCTTTCACATCGCCGTCCTCAATGCGTCGGCCAACCCCTTCTACATGCAGTTCCGCGACGTGGTGGCGACGGCGCTTCGAACCTCGATCCGATTCACCAACCGCTTCAAGGGAAGGACGGCCAGCCTGCCGGCCCACCATAAGGTCCTCGCCGCCATCGAGGCCGGCGACCCGGCCGCCGCGCGCGGTGCGATGGCGGCGATCATCGCGGAGGTGATGGCGATGATCGAGGACGCCGAACGCGCGGGCTAGGGTCGCTGTTTCGTCATTGCCAGCGCAGCGAAGCAATCCACAAGGATTTAGAGGCCGCACTGGATTGCTTCGCTTCCCTCGCAATGACGGAGAAATAACGCCGATGGCGGAGAGAAGTTTTGTTGGCCGCTGGCGGGCGCGTGCTACAAGCCGGGCCGGCTTCAACCGCATCGAGAGGATTGTTCGCGATGCCCGTCTATCGGTCCTTCTCGCGGCACGTGGCGGGTCTCGTGCTCACCGCCTTCGCGGCCGCCGCACCGGCGGCCGAGCCGAGCTTCGTTCCCGTGTTCAGGGACAATTTCCCGGATCCTCACGTGGTCGAGCACCAGGGCGAGTTTATCGCCTATGCGACCAATGCGGGGATCAACCTGCCGATGCTGAGCTCGCGCGATCTCGTCCGCTGGACCTGGGTGACGGGCTCGGACGGCAAGCGCCTGGACGGAATGCCCGAGCTTGCGCCCTGGGTGAAGGAGGGATTCACCTGGGCGCCCGAGGTGATGAAGATAGGCGGCAAGTGGCTGCTTTATTACACCGCCGCTCACCGCAAACGGAACGTCCAGTGTCTCGGAGTCGCGGCCGCCGACAATCCCCGGGGGCCGTTCAAGGACAACTCTGCCGGGCCTCTGGTTTGCCAGTTCGATCTCGGCGGGACGATCGACGCCAACCCGTTCCGCGACTCGGACGGCAAGCTCTACCTCTATTTCAAGAGCGACGGTAACCGAGTCGGCAAGAAGACGGTGATCTGGGGGCAGCGGCTCTCGGAAGACGGCCTGTCCGTCGCCGGCGCGCCCGCCGCGCTGGTCGAAGACGACCGGAAATGGGAATGGAAGCTGGTCGAGGCTCCGACGATGGTGCGCTCGCCCACCGGCCTCCAGCTGTTCTTCTCGGCCGCTTTCTATGGCTGGGATCCGAAGGAGCGTCTGTCGCGCTACGCCACCGGCTACGCGACCTGCGCCGGGCCTCTGGGCCCGTGCAGGGATGCGCCGGAGAACCCGATCCTGCACAGCTTCAACGACAAGGCGGCGGGCTGCCTCAGCGGGCCGGGCCACACCGCCGTCTTCGAAGCCAGGGGCCGCCACTTCATCGCCTTCCACGCCTGGGAGGCGACCAGGGGCTGCAGGAAAGGCGAGGACAAGCGCTACCTCTACGTCGCGCCCTTGTTCTGGAAGGACGGCAAGCCGCAGATCGGAATGAGCCTTCGCGAGACCGGCAAGTAGCGGCGCGATGAGCCTTCGCGCCGCTTCGGCTCTGCTCCTGCTCATTTCGGCGACGGCCGCCCCCGCGCAGGAGGAACTCTACCGCTACCGCGCCGGCGAGGCGCCGCGCTGGATCAGCCCGGAGAACCCGACCGGAGCCAAAGGCGCCGGAGGCACCGAGAATCTCGGCGCCAAGGGCCATGCCTTCGAGACCATTCCGGTGGGCGGAGCGCATGTCCTCGCCGACATCAGGGGCGCCGGGACGATCGACCGGATGTGGATGACGATCGAGGACCGCTCGCCCGAGGCTCTGCGGGGGCTGAGGCTGGACATGTTCTGGGACGGCGCCGCGACCCCCGCCGTGTCGGTGCCGCTCGGCGACTTCTTCCTTCACGGAGCCGGCGAGATGGTGCCGCTGGAGACGGCCCTGCTCGCCAGCCCCGAAGGCCGCTCCTTCGTCTCCTACGTCCCGATGCCGTTCCGCACCGGCGCCCGGATCGTCGTCACCAACGAATCGGCCAGGCCGGTCAATTTGATCTTCTACGACATCGATTATCGGGCGCTTCGCCGTCAGCCCACTGACTCGCTTTATTTCCACGCCTGGTGGAGCCGGGAGCGGGCCACAGTCCTCGGCCGCGACTTCAGGATCCTGCCGCGGGTTCGCGGCCGCGGACGGTTCCTCGGCGCGGGAGTCACCGTCCTCACCAATCCGGTCTACGAAAAGACGTGGTGGGGCGAGGGCGAGGTCAAGATCGCACTGGACGGCGACAGCGCCGGCCGGCCCACCCTGGTCGGCACCGGGACGGAGGATTATATCGGGACCGCCTGGGGCCAGGGCGCCTATATCAACCGCTACCAGGGCGCACCGGTCGCCACCTGGGACGGCGACGGCCGCTGGACGTTCTACCGCTTCCACGTCCCCGACCCGATCTTCTTCAGCCGGGACATCGAGGTCAGCCTGCAGATGATCGGCGGGGCGAGGAAGTCGATCGTGCTCGGCCTCCAGAAGAAAGGCGTCCCGCTCATCCCGGTGACGATCGACCCGGGCTCGCGCGACAATTTCCAGCAGCTGCTCGCGAAGGACCCGCCTGCGCCCCTGTCGGACCCCTCGCTCCCCGACGGCCACACCAATTTCTACCGAAGCGACGACGTGGCGGCGGTGGCCTATTTCTATCTCGACCGGCCGGCGGGCGCGTTGCCGCCGATCGCCGGGCCGGCGGAGCGGATGGCGGCGATCCGCAAGGCGCCCGCGAAGAAATAGGGCGGCCGCCGAAGCGACCGCCCGGTTCGTTCGGCCCTTCGCCTAGCCGCCGAAGCGAAAGCGGATGCCCAAGGACAAGGTGCTCTCGTCGTAGCGGCGATAGCGGATGAATTCCGCCAGCGGGGCGCCGTTGCGGCCGGAGGTGAAGTCCTGCCGGAAGGTCTTGCGGGTGATGTTCGTCCAATCGCCGAAGATCGTGAGCTGTTTGGCGACGTCATAGTTGAGCGACAGATCGAGCCGGTCCGCCGGATGCGCGATCTCGGTGTAGAGGTCCGTGAACTCGCCCCCGCCGCGGAATTGCTGGGTCGCCCGGAAGCTCGACCGGCCGTTGTAGGTGAGCCGGGCGGCCAGCCCGCCGCGCTCGTAGATGCCGACGAGGTTGTAATTCCACTTCGACACGCCGTTCAGCTGGTCGGTGATCGGCTGGTACGAGAGGCCGCCGGCACCGTTGGACTGCTGCGTTTTCGCGTCGATATAGGTGAGGTTCGCCTGCATTCCGAAGCCGCGCGCCCAACTCGGCACCCAGTCGAAATCGGCGAAGGCCTGTCCCTGAAGCTCGACTCCCGTGATCCGTCCCTTGCCCGTGTTGACGGGTCCGGTAATCCGCAGGATTCCGATTCCGCCGGGCCCCGGGCCGGTGTCGATGTCGAACGTGTCCTGCTGGATGAAGCCCTTCACGCCGCGATGGAAGCCGGTGATCGAGACGAAGCCGGTGCGGGAGAAATAGAATTCCGCCGCAGCGTCGAAATTCCAGGAGGTAAACGGATTCAGGAAGGGGTTGCCGCCCCTGCCGGTGCGGGGGTTGGCCGGGGTGCCGATGCCGCCCGGCTGGGTCGATGGCGGGTCCACCTGGAGGTTCGGGCGGAGGTCGGTGAAATTGGGAAGCGTACGGGTCTTGGACACCGCGGCTCGAAGCTGCAGCGTCTCGTTGACACGTGCCCTCAGGCTTGCGTTCGGAAGGATCGAGGTTTTCTTGCTTCCCTCGTCGATCTCCGGAAGGCCGGTCGGGTTTTGGCCGGCGACCCTGGTCTTCACACGGCTGACTCGGACTCCGACTATGCCGTCAATGTCGTCCGTGCCAAGATTGAGCTGGCCGTAGCCCGCGAGATTCTTTTCGCTTCCCGTATAGTCCAGGGCCGCGACGACCGGGTCCGCGCCGAAGCCGACCAGCGTCCGAAGCGCCTCGACATTGTCGCGGATGCTTCGGTAAGTCGGAGTCGAAAACTCGGTCGTTCCGCCGAAATTCACTCCGTCGAACACCTGGAAGTCGAGCGGCAGGGCCGTCGCGTTCACCGTGGCTGCAGCCCGTCCGAACCGGTTGCTGTAGAGGCGCTCCGCGTCGCGGTCCGAATAGCGAAGACCGATCTGGACGCTCTTGAGGAAGGAGTCGTCGAACGAATATTCGGCGTCGGCACGGATCTGCCAGTCGTCGCCCGAGGCCTTCTGGTTCTCCTCGAAGAGTCCGTCGAAGAACTGCTCGGCCGGATTGGTCAGGTCGATGTTGGTGACTTCGAATTGCGGACTGTCGTTGTCGAAGTTGATGGTCGGAGCCTTGGTCCAGCGGCGGTCGACGGACTCGCTCGATCCCCTAAAGGTCGACTTGGTGCGGGCGATGTCGATGTTCACCTTCAGCCGGTCGCGGGTGATGCGGGCACCGCCGGCGAACTGGTACGTATCCGTCTTGTTGAACGTGCCGCCCTGGAAGGAGAAGAGCGAGCCCGGCCGGGCCGTGACCGTTCCGCTGGTGACCAGGTTGGTCCCCTCCCGGAACTGCAAATTGGAATATTGGAGCGCTTCCTTGTCGCCGTGAAGCTCGGCCGCAAGCAGGCGGTCGTCGATCCTGTTGCGAAAACCCTGCCACAAACCTTCGGCGTAGAATTCGAGGCCCGGCGAGGGCCTGAACTGCACGGCGGCGTTGACCGACGGCCGAAAACGGCGGCCCGAGCGGTAGAACAGGCGCTGGATATCGGGAAAGCGTGCCGCGGTTCCCGACTTGGGGTCCGCGAGCAGCCGGCCCGGTGCGACCTGGGTGAAGGTCTGAAGGAAATCGGTGTTGGAGATTTCGGCGTCGAGATAGCGCATGTCCGTGCGCGAGACGTTCAGCAGGACTCCGAAATCCCCGTCGCCGACGTCCCAGCGCTGGGTGGCGAGCAGGTTGAAGTTCGGGGTGGTCTTGTCGCCCTGCCGGGTGTGGAGCGCCCAGATCGACCCGGCGATCTGGCCCTCCTGGAAGTCGAAGGGCTGCCGCGAACGGACGTTGATGAGACCTGCAAGGCCGGGCTCGACGAGGTTGGCGGTCGAGGTCTTGAACACCTCCAGGGCGGCGATGTTCGACGACGGGAAGTCCTGAAGAGCCACAACGCGGGTTTCGGCAGTGAAGATTTCGCGGCCGTTGTAGGTGGTCGTGAAGTTGGGCAGGCCGCGGACGAGCACGTTCTGGGCTTCGCCGCCCTGGCGATAGACCTGGACTCCGGGAATGCGCGCAGCGGTCTGGGCCGTGTTGAGGTCGGGCAACTTGCCGATGTCTTCGGCGACCACCGAGTCGATGATCTGGTCCGAATTGCGGCGGATGTTCTGCGCCGACTGGAGGCTTCGGCGGATTCCGGTGACGACGATTTCCTCTTCCGCAACCCCTGCCGTCGCGTCGGCGCCCGGATCGGCCGGAGCTTGCTGGGCCTCGGCGGCCGGGTCGTCGGTCGCCGGGACATCCTGGGCTGCGGCGGGCGTGGCTGCCAGAGCGAGGATTGCGGCGGACGACGAGCACAGGACGAGTGTCTTCAGGCGCATGCCAGATCCCCCCATTAGGTAGGCCCTTTCCCGGGGCCCTTATCGGCCGTTTCCTACATTCAAGCGGCGGAAGCTGACAAGCCATTTATCCGATTTATAGGCGGGTGTGGCCGACCGGACGCAGGACAGGTTAACCTCCCGCCCCCGGCGGAGGGGCGAGGGGGTTTGGTTTCTCGCTTCATCGTGCCGGCGACGCGATCCCATCCAGCCCCAGCCAGCGCGCCATCAGCTCGAGCTCCGCGGCGAGCCTCTCCGAGGTCTGCGGCGGCGCTCCCGGCTCCAGGGTCGTTCGCTGCACCAGCAGCCGCGAGGCCCGGCGGTCGGCCTTGAGGTCGACCCGGGCGACCAGCGCCTCGTCGAGAAGGAAGGGCAGGACGTAATAGCCGTGGACCCGTTTCTCGGCGGGCGTGTAGATTTCGATCCGGTAGCGGAAGCCGAACAGCCTTTCGGTCCGGCTTCGCTCCCAGACCAGCGGATCGAAGGGCGCGAGCAGCGCCTGACCGCCGATCCGGCGCGGGCGGCGGGCGTTTCGGTGCAGGTAGCCCGGGCGACTCCAGCCCTCGACGCCGACGGCAAGCAGGACGCCCTCCTCCACCAGCTCGGCGATCGCTTGCCGCGCCGCTTCGGGCTTGAGCCGGAAATAATCGCGAAGATCGGTCTCGGTGGCGATCCCAAGCGCTTCGGCGGCCCTGGCGACCAGCGCGCGCTTCGAATCCGCCTCGCCCGGCGTCGGCAATGCCAGGATCGCGGCGGGGATGACCCGTTCGGTGAGATCGTAGACCCGCTCGAAACTCGCCCGGCGGGTGGCGGCGGTGATGAGCCCGGCCCAGAACAGCCATTCGAGGGCGCGCTTGGTATCGCCCCATTCCCACCAGCCGCTCCTCCCCTTTCCCCCCTCGAAATCGGAGGCGGCGAGCGGTCCCTCGGCTCGAATACGGGAGAGGATCGCATCGGCTTCGCCGCGGCGCTCCCGGGCATAGGTCCTGAGGCTCCCCCAGCCGATCTCGCCCCGCTCGGCGCTGGCCATCCGCCAGCGCAGGAGCGGGTGAATCCCGATAGGCAGGAGGGAGGCTTCGTGCGCCCAATATTCGAACAACCGCCGCTCGCGCCCGGGGCCCCAGGCGTCGCGTTCGATCAGACCGCGGTCGTAGGGCCCGAGCCTCGAGAAGGCCGGAAGATAGTGAGCGCGCACCAGGACGTTGACGCTGTCGATCTGGTGGAGGCCGAGCCGGCCGATAGTGCGGCGAAGGTGCCCGTGCGTTACAATTTCGGGGCGGGGGGTCCCGAAGCCCTGCGCCGCCAGAGCGATCCGACGCGCCAGGGCAAGCGACACGCGCTCGATCATGGCAGCCTTCTAGCCGCCGCGGCGGTCGAGACAAGCCGCACGGCTGGTTAATCGCACGCTGTGCAAATTTCTGGGGTGGATTTTTTCAACCTTCGTCTATGTTGCCCTCACGGGCGGGGGCCTGTCATTGAATTTTCGGGCGGGGGGAAGACGCGCGAAGGAGTGTTGAGTTGAACGTACAGGCCCCCCGCGATTTCATCGATCGCCGCCAGCTCCTCAGTGCCCTTCGAAGCTTCCGCCGCGGCGACTTCACCGTCCGCCTCGACGAGGACCTTCCCGGAGAAGACGGCGAGATTGCGCGCCTCTTCAACGAGACGGTGTCGCTCAACGAGCAGATGACGGACGAGCTGGAGCGGCTCTCCCAGGTGGTCGGCAAGGAGGGCAAGATCAGCCAGCGCGGCCGGGTCAAGGCCGCGACCGGCGGCTGGGAATCCGCCATCCGCTCGGTCAACGAGCTTATCGAGGACATGGTCCAGCCGACCGCCGAGGTCGCCCGGGTCATCGGAGCGGTGGCCAAGGGCGACCTGTCGCAGTCGATGACCGTCGAGATCGACGGCCGTCCGCTTCGCGGCGAGTTCCTTCGCATCGGCAAGATCGTGAACACGATGGTGGAGCAGCTCGCCTCCTTCGCCTCGGAGGTGACCCGCGTCGCCCGCGAGGTCGGAACCGAGGGCAAGCTCGGCGGCCAGGCCAACGTGAAGGGCGTCGCCGGCACCTGGAAGGACCTTACCGACAACGTCAACGCCATGGCGACCAACCTGACCGGCCAGGTCCGCAACATCGCCGAGGTGACCACCGCGGTGGCCTCCGGCGACCTTTCCAAGAAGATCACCGTCGAGGTGAAGGGCGAGATCCTCGAGCTCAAGAACACGATCAACGTCATGGTCGACCAGCTCAACGCCTTCGCCTCGGAGGTGACTCGGGTGGCCAGGGAGGTCGGCACCGAGGGCAAGTTGGGCGGCCAGGCGCGGGTGGAAGGAGTCGCCGGCACCTGGAAGGATCTGACCGACAACGTCAACCTGATGGCCGAGAATTTGACCGGCCAAGTCCGCAACATCGCCGAGGTGACCACCGCCGTGGCCTCGGGCGACCTTTCCAAGAAGATCACCGTCGACGTGAAGGGCGAGATCCTCGAGCTCAAGAACACGATCAACGTCATGGTCGACCAGCTCAACGCCTTCGCCTCCGAGGTGACGCGCGTGGCGAGGGAGGTCGGCACCGAAGGCAAGCTCGGCGGCCAGGCGCAGGTGCCGGGCGTCGGCGGAACGTGGAAGGATCTGACCGACAACGTCAATTTGATGGCCGACAACCTCACCGGCCAGGTGCGCAACATCGCCGAGGTGACAACGGCGGTGGCCTCGGGCGATCTGTCCAAGAAGATCACCGTCGAGGTGAAGGGCGAGATCCTCGAGCTGAAGAACACGATCAACGTCATGGTCGACCAGCTCAACGGCTTCGCCTCGGAGGTGACCCGAGTGGCGAGGGAAGTCGGCACCGAGGGCAAATTGGGTGGCCAGGCGCAGGTGCCCGGAGTCGCCGGCACCTGGGCCGATCTCACCGACAACGTGAATTTGATGGCCGCCAACCTGACCGGCCAGGTCCGCAATATCGCCGAGGTGACGACCGCCGTGGCCCGCGGCGATCTGTCCAAGAAGATCACCGTCGACGTGAAGGGCGAGATCCTGGAGCTCAAGAACACGATCAACGTCATGGTCGACCAGCTCAACTCCTTCGCCTCCGAGGTGACTCGAGTCGCCCGCGAGGTCGGCTCGGAAGGAAAACTCGGCGGCCAGGCGCGGGTGGAAGGCGTCGCCGGCACCTGGGCCGACCTCACCGACAACGTGAACGCGATGGCCGGCAACCTCACCGGCCAGGTCCGCAACATCGCCGAGGTGACGACGGCGGTGGCGTCGGGCGACCTTTCCAAGAAGATCACCGTCGAGGTGAAGGGCGAGATCCTCGAGCTCAAGAACACCATCAACACCATGGTCGACCAGCTCAAATCGTTCGCGTCCGAGGTGTCCCGAGTGGCGCGCGAGGTCGGCTCGGAAGGCAAGCTCGGCGGACAGGCCAAGGTGGAGGGCGTCGGCGGCACCTGGAAGGATCTCACCAACAACGTGAACGAGCTGGCCGCCAACCTGACGGGCCAGGTCCGCAACATCGCCGAGGTGACGACCGCGGTCGCCTCGGGCGATCTCTCCAAGAAGATCACGGTCGAGGTGAAGGGCGAGATCCTCGAGCTCAAGAACACCATCAACACCATGGTCGACCAGCTCAACGCCTTCGCGTCCGAAGTGACCCGCGTGGCGAGGGAGGTCGGAACCGAAGGCAAGCTCGGCGGCCAGGCGCAGGTGCCGGGCGTCGGCGGCACGTGGAAGGATCTCACCGACAACGTGAACCTCATGGCCGAAAACCTCACCGGCCAGGTGCGCAACATCGCCGAGGTGACCACCGCCGTCGCCTCGGGCGATCTTTCCAAGAAGATCACGGTGGACGTGAAGGGCGAGATCCTCGAGCTGAAGAATACGATCAACGTCATGGTCGATCAGCTCAACGGCTTTGCCTCGGAGGTGACCCGAGTTGCCCGCGAGGTCGGCACCGAGG
>DASVSX010000059.1:0-158707 GCA_036387875.1 Allosphingosinicella sp.
AAGGCGTCGACCCGGCCGTGGTGACCCGCCGCTACGAGCATTTCTACCTCGCCGACATGGGCGCCCTCGGAGTCCGGCCGCCGGACATCGCCCCGAAAGCCACGGAGACGATCGCCGAGATGACGGGGATGATCGCCCGCCTGATCGGGACCGGCAACGCCTATGAGGCGGACGGCCATGTCCTCTTCCATGTGCCCTCCGACCCCGATTACGGCGCGCTCGGGCGCCGCGACCGCGAGGCGATGATCGCCGGCGCCCGCGTCGAGGTGGCGAGCTACAAGAAGGACCCGGCCGACTTCGTCCTGTGGAAGCCCTCGCCCGACGACATGATCGGCTGGGATTCGCCCTGGGGCCGCGGCCGCCCGGGCTGGCACATCGAATGCTCGGCGATGATCGAGCGCCACCTCGGCACCACCATCGACATTCACGGCGGCGGACTCGACCTGATCTTCCCGCACCACGAGAACGAGCTCGCCCAGAGCCGCTGCGCCCACGACGGCGCCCCGCTCGCCCGCTATTGGGTCCATAACGGCTTCCTCGCCATGGCCGGCGGCGAGAAGATGTCGAAGAGCCTCGGCAATTTCGTCACCGTCGGCGAGCTTCTCGACGAGGGCCACAAGGGAGAGACCCTCCGGCTGGCCCTGCTTTCCGCCCATTACCGCCAGCCGCTCGAATGGTCGCCGCAGCTGATCGCCCAGTCGAAGGCGACGCTCGACCGCCTCTACCGCAGCATCCTGCCTCCGGTGACGAAGCGCGGGGAGGGCGACATCGCCGAGGTCGAGGCCGCCCTCGGCGACGATCTCAACACGCCTTTGGCCCTCGCCCGGCTGGGCGAGCTCGCCAAGCTCGGCGACGTCGAGGCGACGAAGCGGGCCGGAGCGCTTCTCGGCCTCCTCCAGCACGATCCGGTCGAGTGGTTCCAGGGCGCGGCGGACCCGGAATCGGACCGGCTCGATCCGCGGGTCCGGGAGGACGCTGCCGGCTTCGCGCTCGCCGGAGCCGACATCCAGCTCCGAATCGACCGCCGCTCCGAGGCGAAGAAGGCCCGCGACTTCGCCGAGGCCGACCGGATCCGGGCGGAGCTGGCCGGGCAGGGGATCCTCCTCGAAGACGGCCCCCAGGGCACCACCTGGCGCCGCGCCTGATCTTGCCTCCCCATCCTCGGATGGGGAGGGGGACCATGCGAAGCATGGTGGAGGGGTAACTGCACGGGTGAGAGGTCCTCGCAGCAGTCTCGGCTTCCATCCAAGCTACCCCTCCACCACCCTTCGGGTGGTCCCCCTCCCCACGGCTTCGCCGCGGGGAGGCAAGAGTGGCACGCCCACCTCCAGCATTTTTCCAATCTCACAATTTCAAAGAGCCATGGCCAGTCCGCGACTCGGCCAGCCCTTACTCTAATAGGAAAAGTCCTACAGTACAAGAACAAAAAAAGAACATAAATTTCAGGCGGTTGAGTTGGCGGTGGAGCAACCCCGATCTATAGGCCCCCGGTGCCCTCCGCCCTCTACAGCCGCGACATCCTTCGACTCGCCTCGTCGATCCCGAACCTCGGCCGGCTCGATCACCCGCAGGCGAGCGCCGAGAAAAGCTCGCCGGTCTGCGGAAGCCGGGTCGCCGTCGACATCGCCTTGGACCGCGAGGGCAGGGTGGCCGAGCTCGGCCAGGAGGTGAAGGCCTGCGCACTCGGCCAGGCTTCGGCCGCGCTGATGGGCGCCCACGCGGTCGGCCGGACCGGCGCCGAGCTGGAGCAGGCGCGCGATTCGCTCGCCGCCTTTCTCGGCGGCCGGAGCGATCGGCCGGGCGATTGGCCCGGTCTCGAAATCTTCGCCGAGGCGCGCCGGGTCCCCGCCCGCCACGCCTCGATCCTTCTCGCCTTCGACGCCGCCGCCGAAGCCGCGGCGCTCGCGAAAGCCCGCTGATGGAAGGCGAAGGCGCCGGCGCCCAGGCCGCGACCCTGCTCCTTCGCGACGGGGTGATCATCCTCGGAGCGGCCCTCGTCTTCGTCATGCTGTTCCGCCGCTTCGGATTGGGCGCGGTGCTTGGATATCTGGTCGCCGGGGCGGTCGTCGGCCCGCACGGGATCGGGCTGATCAGCGCTCCCGAGGAGATGCTCCACATCGCCGATTTCGGGATCGTCCTCCTCCTCTTCCTGGTCGGGCTCGAGCTCCACCCGAA
Source organism: Allosphingosinicella sp. (assembly GCA_036387875.1). Classification (GTDB taxonomy): domain Bacteria; phylum Pseudomonadota; class Alphaproteobacteria; order Sphingomonadales; family Sphingomonadaceae; genus Allosphingosinicella. The sequence continues at coordinate 2,176 of DASVSX010000059.1, forward strand.
CCGCCTTTGGCGGCTCAAGCAGGACATATTCGGCCTCGGCCTGCTCCAGGTGGTGGTGAGCGGGCTCGCCCTCACCGCGCTCATCCATGTCGCCGCCGGTTTCAGCCTCGCCGCCTCGCTCGCAATCGGCCTTCCGCTCGCGCTTTCCTCGACCGCGCAGGTGCTTCCAAGCCTTCGGGCCGACGGCTCGATCAACACCCCGGCGGGCGAGCGCGCCTTCTCGATCCTTCTGTTCCAGGATCTGTCGATCGTTCCGCTGATCATCATCATCGCCGCCTTGTCGCGGGCGCCGGCCGATCCGATGGCGCCGCCGGGCTGGCAGCTCGGCCTCTACACCCTCGCCGCGATCGCCGGCCTCGTCCTTGCCGGCCGGTTCCTGATCAACCCGCTCTTCCGCCTCGTCGGCCGGATCAGCGAGCGCGAATTGTTCGTCGTCGCCGGCCTGTTCATCGTCCTCGCGAGCGCCGCGGTCATGGAAGCACTCCACCTCTCCACCGCGCTCGGCGCCTTCATCGCCGGGGTCATGCTGGCCGATTCGCCCTACCGGCACGAGCTCGAGGCCGACGTCGATCCGTTCCGGTCGATCCTCCTCGGCCTGTTCTTCGTCGCGATCGGGATGATGCTCGATCTCGATGTTATCGCGGACCGCCCCTTCTTCGTGGTCGGGATGGCGGCGGCGCTGATCGCCCTCAAGGCCGCCATCCTGTTCGCAGTGGCGAAGGCCTTCGGGATGGAGTCGCGCCGGGCGGTCAAGCTCGGCCTTCTGCTCAGCCAGGGCGGGGAGTTCGGATTCGTCCTGTTCGCCGCGGCCCAGAGCGCGCTTCTCGTCGAGCCGGCGGCGGCCAGCCTGTTCGGAGCCATCGTCACCGTCTCGATGGCGACGACGCCCTTCCTGATGATGCTGAACGACTGGCTCGACCGCCGCGCCAGCCGGCGCGACGGCGACGGGCTTGACGGTCCCGAGCTTTCCGGCCCCACCCAGGCGATCGTCGTCGGCTACGGTCGCTTCGGCCAGACCGTCGCCCAGATGCTGATGGCCAAGGGGATCACCGTCACACTGATCGACAGCAAGCCCAGCCAGATCGAGACCAGCGGCGATTTCGGCTCCAAGGTCTATTACGGCGACGGCACGAGGCTCGACCTCCTCCGTCTCGCCGGCGCCGGCGACGCCAAGGCGATCCTGTTCTGCCTCGACGACCGGGCGCCGACGGCCCGGCGCCTTGAGCCGATCCTCGAAGCCTTCCCACAGGCGGCGGTGTCCGTCCGCGCCTTCGACCGGCTTCATCTGATGGAGCTCGCCCCGCTCGACGTCAAATGCACGATCCGCGAGGTCTTCGAATCGGCGGTGCTGATGGGCCGCGAGGCGCTCGCCTTGTTCTGCATCGACGCGCAGGAGGTCGACCGGGTCGAGCAGGAATATCGCGAACGCGACCGCCGGCGCCTCGACAGCCAGACCGCGTCGGGCGACATCCACGCGCTCAAGGAGAACATGTTCGGTCCGGACAACGCGCTGGGGCGGGCTCCGGAGCGGACAGGCAACCGTCATCCCGGCGAAAGCCGGGACCCCCGGGAGACCCGCTGAGACTTCTCGTCCTGAGGTCCCGGCTTTCGCCGGGATGACGGTCAACCTCCCGTCACCCGCTCCAGGAACGCCTCAACCTCGCCGAGCTCGACCGAGCGATCGACGAACGCCTCTCCGATCCCTCGAGTCAGGACGAACGGCACCCGCCCAGCGCTCGCCTTCTTGTCGCTCGCAATGTGCCGGACGAGGCGTTCTGGGCTCATCCCCACCAGCCGCGTCGGCAGTCCGGCCGCCTGGAGATGCGCCGCCATCTTCTCCGCCTCCTCCTCACTGCACAGCCCCCGCTCCGTCGAGAAGCGAAAGGCCAGACCCATACCGAGCGCCACCGCCTCGCCATGGAGCATCGCGAACCCGCTCTCCACCTCCAGCGCGTGCCCGAACGTGTGGCCGAAATTGAGAAGCGCCCGCCGCCCGGTCGTCTCCCTCTCGTCTTCGGCGACGATGGCCGCCTTGGCCCGGACGCAGGTCTCGATCGCGTGGAGCCGCGCAGCCTCGTCGCCCGCGAGCAAGGCCGCGACGTTCGCCTCGCACCAGTCGAAGAATTTGGGATCGCCGATCAGCCCGTATTTCACCACTTCCGCGTAACCGGAGCGAAGCTCCCGTTCGGGCAATGTATCGAGCGTCAAGGGGTCGATCAGCACCGCCGCCGGCTGGTGAAAGGCGCCGATTAAATTCTTGCCCGCAGCGGCGTTGATCGCGGTCTTGCCGCCGACCGAGGAATCGACCTGGGCGAGCAGGCTCGTCGGCACCTGCAAATAGGGGCAGCCACGCTTGAGGATGGACGCCGCGAAGCCTGCCAGGTCGCCCACCATTCCGCCGCCGAAGGCAAGGATCGAATCGCCGCGCTCGATCCCGAGCTCGAGCAGCCGCTCGGTCAGCGCCTGCAGCTGCGCCCAGCTCTTGCTGCCCTCGCCCGGCGGAACGAGCACCGGCACGATGTCGAGTCCGGAGGCTGAGAGACGGGCGCCCTGCGCCGCCCAGACATTCTCGTCCGACACCGCCACGATCCGCCCGCCCCGGGCATAGGGCGCTAGAAACTCGCCCGCCCGGTCGAGCAGGCCGGCGCCGATCGCGACCGTGTAGCTGCGTTCGCCCAGCGGGACCTCGACCCGCCTCATCCCGATTGCTCCCCCAGCGCCTCGACGATCCGCTCCACCGTCCGTTCGTGCGGCCCGGTCTCGCTTCGGACCCGCAAATGCGCCTGCGCGTAGATCGGGTTGCGCGCCTCGGCGAGCTCGCGAAGGAAGGGAAGGGGGTCCTTGCCCGCGAGCAGCGGCCGGTGCCCACGGCGCGCGACCCTTCCGGCGAGGGTCTCGACCTCGGCCTCGAGCCAGACAGCGATGCAGCGCTCGAGGACCAGGGCTCTCGTCTCCGGGTCGATGAAGGCGCCGCCGCCGGTCGCGATCACCTTTCGCTCGCCGGCGATCAGACGGCGAAGCACACGCCGCTCGCCGTCGCGGAAGCTCGCTTCCCCGAAGCGGTCGAATATCTCCTTTATCTCATGGTCGGCGGCGCGTTCGATCTCCTCGTCCGAATCGACGAAGGGCAGGCTCAGCCGGCGCGCCAGCCGCCGGCCCACCGTCGACTTGCCGACGCCCATCAGCCCGACGAGGACGATCGAGCGTCCGGCCGCCCGTTCGGGTAGGGGGCGATCGGTCTGAAGAAGCGCGTTCTGCATTGCGGCAGGGGCTATACAGGGGGGCGGCTCGTGGGGCAAAAGGCCGGCCATGCGTATCTCACCCCCCGCGCGCCGGCGTAAACCGATCCTTCCAAAGCTGCTCCTCGCGCTTCCGATACTGTTCGTCGCCTGGCTGATCTACCTGGGCACGCGCGACTCCGAGGTTCCGACGCAGCGGATCGAGCAGGACGTCACCAATGAAGCCCTTGCGGGCTAAGCTCCTCTTTCTGGCCGGCGGCGCGGCTCTGGCCTTCGCCATTCCGGCGATGGGCCAGCGCGACAAACAACGCGAGGGCGGCCCGGAATCGCTGCTGCCGCCAGGCTTCGGCGAGCCGCCTCCGCCTGCCCCCAAGGCGCCGGCTCCCGCGGGTCCGGCAACGCCCTCGCCCTCGCCCTCGCGCTCGCCGTATTCGCCTGCGCCGTCCGCGCCGCCGCAGCCGCCGGTCCGCCGGAGCGCACCGCTTGAAATCGAGGATTCCGCGGCGGAGGATCTGGAGGCTCTGGCCCGGCAGTCGATCCCCCCGCCGATCGAGATCCCAGAAAGCTCGCGCCGTCCGACCAATCCCGTCGGTCCGCTCCGTCCGGACAATTGGGGGCTCGGACTCGACGCCTTCGGCAACGCCAACGGGCGCTTCCTGAGCGGACTCATGGGCCGGCTCAACGCGCCCTTGCCTTCGCGCTGGGCCTCGATCCTCCTTCGCCGGGCCTTGCTTTCGGAGGCCTCGGCGCCGCCGCAGGTCAACGAGGTCGACTGGGTCGCCGAGCGCGCCTGGCTATTGCTCCGGATGGGCGAGGCGGACAGCGCCCGGATGCTCGTCCAGGCGGTGGACGTCGACCGATATACGCCGCGCATGTTCAGCGTCGCAGTCCAGGCGGCGCTGGCCACCGCGGATCCGGCGGCGCTCTGCCCCCTCGTCGGCCCGGGCCGAAAGGTGTCCGACCAGCCGGTCTGGCCGCTCGCCGATGCGATGTGCGCTTCGCTGGAGGGCGACGCCGCCCGGGCCAGCCAGCTGATCGACCAGGCGCGCCGCCGCAGCGGCAGCAGCATCGACACGTTGCTCGCGCAAAAAGTGATCGGGGCGGGCACCAATACCCGCGGCGCCGTCACCATTGAATGGGAGGGAGTCGACGAGCTGAACAGCTGGCGCTTCGGTCTCGCGAGCGCCACCGGGCTCGAGATACCGGGCGACCTCCTGAACCGCGCCGGTTCCGCCGTCTGGGCCTGGCAGGCGCGCGCGCCGATGATCCCGCTCGAGCAGCGGATCGCGGCGGCCGAGCGGGCCGCTACCCTCGGCGTTTTCTCCAACGCCTCGCTGGTGGAGATGCACAGCCTGCTCGCCGACCGAACCGATCCGTCGGAGATCGAGGCCAGCATCGGCGGCCGCCTCCGCAAGGCTTATGTCGGAGGCTCGGTCGAGAACCGGGTCGACGCCATGCGCGACCTTTGGGGCGGCGAGGGCGGCGACCGCTACGGCAGATTCATTCTCACCGCCGCGGCAGCCGCCCGAATCCCGGCCTCGGCGGATCGTGGTAATCGGACCGACGACCTTCTCGGATCGATGATGTCGGGAGGCTTCGACCGCTTCGCGGCCGGCTGGGGCCCGGTGGCGGACGGTCTCGACGGCGACGACGGCCATCGCGCCTGGTCGATCCTGGCGGTCGGGGCGCCCCGTGCCGTCGTCGATCTCAGCGCCGGCCGGATCGAGGACTTCACCGACAGCGCCGGAAGCCATCGCGGCCGGATGCTGGTGGCGGCCCTCGCCGGCCTCGGCCGGCTCGGCGATCCGCTCCCCTACGGAGTCAGTCCGGCGCCGCGAAGCCGCTGGGCGAACATCATCTCCGCCGCCGCTCGCGCCAATCAGCCCGGCACGGTGGCCCTCCTCGCCGGAGTGGGGATGCAGACCCCGAGCTGGCGCGGGGTCCCGCCCGAGCATCTCTACCATATCGTCCGGGCCCTGAAGGCGGTCGGGCTCGAATATGAGGCCCGGATGATCGCTGCCGAGGCGATGACCCGGCTGTGAGCGCGGTTGGCGAGGACGGGCAGCTGATCGCCGCCTTCCTCGAGATGCTCGCCGCGGAGGCCGGCGCCGCCCTCAACACCCGCCTGGCCTATGAGCGCGACCTGCGCGGCGCTTCCGAGCTTCTCGGCGGCCGCCTGTCCAGCGCGGCGCCCGACGCCCTGACGGGCCTTTCCGAAGCGTGGCTTCCGCTCAAGCGGACGACCGTGGCGCGAAAGGCGGCCGCGCTTCGGCGATTCTTCGGCTTCCTTCACGACGAGGGCCTTCGCGGCGACGATCCCTCCGCCGCCTTGCCTCGGCCCGCCGGCGGTCGGCCGCTCCCCAAGATATTGGGCCATGACGCCGTGGGCGCATTGTTCGCCGAGCTCGACCGCCGCCGCCGCGAGGAGCCGGGCGCGGCCGCGTTCCGGCTGACCGCCCTGGTCGAGTTGCTCTACGGCTCCGGGATGCGCGCGACGGAGCTTGTGTCGCTTCCCCGCCACTCGATTCATCCCGACAGGCCCTTCCTCATCCTCAAGGGCAAGGGCGAGAAGGAGCGGCTCGTCCCGATCTCGGACCGCGCCCGGGCCGCCGTCGCCGAATGGGCTTGCCTGGTCCCGCGCGACAGCCTTTGGCTCTTCCCGTCGGGAAAGAGCCACCTCAGCCGGGTCCGGCTCCACCAGCTTCTGAAGGGGCTCGCCGCCGCGGCCGGAGTTCCCCCGGAGCGGGTCAGCCCCCACGTCCTCCGCCACGCTTTCGCGACCCATCTTCTCGAGGGCGGGGCCGATCTCAGGGCTCTGCAGATGCTGCTCGGCCATTCCGACATCGCCACGACCCAGATCTACACCCATGTCGACAGCCGCCGCCTCATCGACCTCGTCAACAGCCGACACCCGCTCGCGGATGCGGGGCGGCGACGTTGATGACGGGAAGCGCCCGCGTTGACGCAAAGCGCCTCTGCGCCTAACCCCGCGCCCGACCATGCCCACCTTCCTAGACTTCGAAAAAGCGATCGCCGAGCTCGACAACCGCATCGAGGAGCTGCGCGAGACGGCCGAAGGCTCGGACCTCAACATCGACGCGGAGATCGGGCGGCTCGAGGCGAAGTCCGCCCGGATGCTTCGCGAGACCTATGGCCGGCTCAGCCCCTGGCAGAAGACCCAGGTCGCCCGCCACCCGGACCGGCCCCATTTCAAGGATTATGTCGCCGCTCTGGCGCAGGACTTCATCCCGCTGGCCGGCGACCGCAACTTCGCCGAGGATGCCGCGATCGTCGGCGGGCTGGGCCGGCTGGGCAGCCGGAAGGTCATGCTGATCGGCCACGAAAAAGGCGACGACACCGCCAGCCGGCTCACCCACAATTTCGGGATGGCCAAGCCCGAGGGCTATCGCAAGGCGATCCGGCTGATGGAGCTCGCCGACCGCTTCGCTATCCCAGTCGTCACCCTTGTCGACACGCCCGGCGCCTTTCCCGGGGTCCAGGCCGAGGAGCGCGGCCAGGCCGAGGCGATCGCCCGCTCGACCGAAGCGTGCCTCGCCTTGGGCGTGCCGATGGTCGCCGCGATCGTCGGGGAAGGGGGATCGGGCGGAGCGATCGCTATCGCCACCGCCAATCGTGTGCTGATGCTCGAGCACAGCGTCTATGCGGTCATCTCGCCCGAAGGCTGCGCCTCCATCCTCTGGCGCACCGCCGAAAAAGCCGCGGACGCGGCCGAGGCGATGCGGGTGACGGCCCAGGATCTGAAAGCGCTCGGGGTGATCGACCGGATCGTCCCGGAGCCCGTCGGCGGCGCCCACCGGAACCCTGCCCAAGCCATGGCGGCGCTCGGCGAGGCGGTGGCCGAGGAACTGGATGGGCTGGCCGGCCTGTCGAGCGGCGAAGTGCGCGCCGACCGGCGGGCGAAGTATCTCGCGATCGCCTAATGCAAGCACCGTCATTGCGAGCGTAGCGAAGCAATCCAGTTCGGCTCCGGCGCCTTCGGCAGGAACCCCACCCCCCATTCCCCCGTTCCTTACGGCGACGAATCGTCCTGTGTGAGGAGTATCCCATGAAGATGAAGGCGCTTTTCGCGCTGTCCGCGTCGCTGGCCGCGATCGCCTCGGTCGCCGGCAATGCGCCTGCGACGGCCCAGGGCAAGACCCGAAGCATATCGCAAAGCACGGCCGCCACCGCGGCCAAGCAGCACCCACAGATCGTCGAGGAATTCGGCGGGGAGGAGAGCAGCGCCCGAAGCGCCTATATCCGGGAGGTCGGAGCCCGGATCACGGCCCAGAGCAACATCGCCGGGGGCGGCAACGCCTTCCGGATCACCACCCTGAACTCGCCGGTGATGAACGCCTTCGCCGTCCCGGGCGGCTATCTCTACGTCACCCGCCAGCTGGTGGCCCTTGCCAATGACGAGGCCGAGCTCGCCTTCGTTCTGGGCCACGAGGCGGGTCATATCGCCGCCCGGCACAGCTCCGAGCGCAAGCGAGCGAGCATCTTCAGCCAGCTTCTCGCGGTTGGAGTCGGAGTGGTTACCGGATCGAGCCAGCTCGGCGGCTTTGCCGGTCAGATCACCCAGGGCGTCGTTCTGAGCTATTCGCGCAGGCAGGAGCTCGAGGCCGACACGCTCGGGGTCCGTTATCTCGCCGCCGCCGGCTACGATCCCGCCGCGTCGGCCAGCTTCCTCAGCTCGCTTGGGGCCGCGACCGCGCTCGAGGCCCGGGCGGTCGGCCGCGGCGACGAGCGTTCGACTCCGAGCTGGGCCCGAAGCCACCCGCTCAGCGCCGACCGCGCGGCAAAGGCGACCGGCGCGGCCGCGGCAACCGGCCGGTCGGGCTCGGGTCTCAGGAACCGGGACGCCTTCCTTGCCCGGATCGACGGGATCATGGTCGGCGACGATCCGAAGCAGGGCGTGATCGACGGACGCACCTTCACCCATCCGGACCTCAGGCTTCGATTCGCGGTTCCCGAGGGCTATGGCATGCAGAACGGCGCACGTGCCGTCAGCATCGTAGGGCAGAGCGGCCAGGCGCAGTTCGGCGGCGGCCGCTTCGGCGGAGACCTCGGCGCCTATGTCGGCCAGGTCTTCCAGTCGATCGCCGGCCAGCAGGCGCAGATCGGCTACGCCGAGCCGCGCGCGACGACGATCAACGGATTCCCCGCCGCTTATTCGACCGCTCGGGTCAACACCCAGTCGGGAGCAGTCGATCTAAGCGTCGTCGCCTATCGCTGGGATTCGGATACCGCTTATCATTTCGCGATGATCACTCCGGCGGGCAGCGGCCTCGGCCCGTTCGAGGCCATGGTCGGTTCGCTGAACCGGATCGGCGCGGCCGAGGCGGCGGCGATCAGGCCGCGGGTGATCGACGTGGTGACGGTCGGTCCCCGCGATTCGGTTTCGACCCTTGCGGCGCGGATGGCCTATAACGACCTCAAGGAAGAGCGCTTCCGGGTCCTGAACGGCCTTTCCGCCGGAGCGGCGCTTCGGCCGGGACAGAAGGTCAAGATCGTGGTCTTCGGAACTCGAGCCTGACGCGCAAGGAAAGAGGCGGCGGAACCTGGGTTCCGCCGCCTCCCGTCTTCAAATCGCCAATTGGCGATTAGACCGCCATGTTGGTGGCGACCGAGTTGAAGGTCGTTCCAAGGGTCTTGCCGATGTTCTGCATGGCGGCAATCGCGGCGACCGCGATCAGAGCGGCGATCAGGCCGTACTCGATAGCGGTGGCGCCCTTTTCATTCGTGAAGATTTTGCGAATGAGTTTCATTTCCGGTCTCCTGTTTTCGAAGTACGGGAGTCCAAACTTGCATCGGCCCCCTGGTTCAATTTCGTAGTCGGTCTATTTCACCGTCATGTTGGTGGCGACCGAATTGAAGGTCGTGCCGAGGGTCTTGCCGATGTTCTGCATCGCGGCAATCGCGGCGACGGCGATCAGAGCGGCGATCAGGCCGTACTCGATGGCGGTGGCGCCCTTTTCGTCCTTGCGCATGTTACGGAAAAAATTCATTTCTGGTCTCCTGTTCCAAAGCTTTGGAAGTCCACACTTCCGACCGCCCCCAGTTCCACTTTGCGAACGGTCTATGTTCAATTTAAAGCGAGGAAGTTTCCAAATCGTTAGCGGCTCAATTTGCCTGGCCGGTATGCTTCACGACATCGCTGGAAACGTTGTTCCACATCGTGATGGTCGAGCCGGCGACTGCGCTGAGGCCGGCGATCATGGCGAGCACGATGAGGGCGCAGATCAGGGCATATTCGACCGCGCTGGCGGCCTTGATGTCGCGGATCAGCTTTGCAAAGAAGAGTCGCATCGGCCTTTTTCCCACATCCGGCATCCCGCCCAGTTCGCCTTGGATAAGCGGGTTGCGTTAACGGAGTCCTTCCACTGGTCCCGAACCTGCAAAAAATTCCGACACTCATTGTGGTGGCGGCGGCGCTGGTGGACGGCGAGCGCCGGGTTCTCCTCCAGAAGCGGGCGGCCGGGCGCGCAATGGCCGGTCTGTGGGAGTTTCCCGGCGGCAAGGTGGAGGAAGGAGAGAGTCCCGAATCGGCTCTGGCGCGCGAGTTGGAGGAAGAGCTCGGGATCGCCGTCGACACCGGCTCGCTCGCACCGGCGGCCTTCGCAAGCGCCGACAATGGCGGCCGCCACATGCTCCTGCTCCTTTATTTGTGCCGGCAATGGCGGGGCGAGCCGCGCCCCCTGGACGCCGAAGCGCTCAAATGGGTTCGCCCTGGCGAGATGGGCGAGCTGCCGATGCCGCCGGCCGACGAGCCTCTGATCCCGCTGCTCGATCGCTTGATCTAGCCCTCATTCCAACCGGGTTATGCTGGATCATTCCGTTCGGGCTGAGCCTGTCGAAGCCCTCTTCTAATTCTTGGACCGCAGAAGAAAGGGCTTCGACAAGCTCGGCCCGAACGGGTCTGCGGCAAGGCTCGAATCAAGGGCGCTTCAGCGCCTCGGACAGCGAAACCGTTGCGCTGCCCCGGGGCGCGGGCCGGGGCTGGTCGGGGGAGGGGCTCCAGCCGAGTAGGTGGAGGATCTCGAACCGCTCGATGGTCTTGTCACCGGCCGAGTCGAAATCGGCGATGGCGGCGGCGAGGCCGTGCCGGCCCAGCGGTCGTCGGGACCGCGCGGCGAGGATGTTGGTCGCTCCCATGGCCCTCAAGTCGCGGACAAGGTCGATCAGCGAGGGGAAGCGCACGTCGACCGGCTGCACGTCGACCACCGGCAGAGCGAATCCCGCCCGGGTCAGGAGGTCCCCGGCCGCCCGGACGTCGATCTGGGGATGAATCCGGGGAGCCGCGCCCCCTTCCACGGAATCCGCGGCGAGCATGGCCTGCTTGAGCCGGGCGAGGCTCCCGGCGCCCGCGAAAGCGCCGAGGAACAGTCCGTCCGGCTTCAGCGCCCGGCGGGTGAGAAGCAAGGCCCCCGGAAGGTCGTTCACCCCGTCCAGGGCGCCCACCGACACGACGAGGTCGAATACCCCGTCGGCGAAGGGCAACCGATCCTCGTCGCCCTGGATCCCGCCCGCCGAGCGGGCGAACGCGAAGCCGGAATCGAAAGGCGTCACCTCGAGGCCCCGCTCGCGAAGCCGGCGGGTCAGATAACCGCCCGCGCAGCCGAGATCGAGCGTGCGGCGGAAGTCCCGCTTGACGAAATCGAGCCGCTCGACCAGCTCGTCCGCCACCATCCGGTGCAGATAGTCGGCCTCGGCAAATCGGGCCGCCGCCCGGTCCCGCCGAAGCCGCCGCAGCCGCCGGTCGAAGGGAACGTCCTGGCTCATCGAATGGCATTAGAGCCGCCGGGGCCGGTGCGGAAGCCCGTTCCCCGGCGCCAGCGTCAGCCCTTGCGGCTGAGCTTCAGGATATAGCCCTTTCGCCCCTTGAGGTCGCTTTGCACCGACAGATAGAGCGCTCCGCTCTCGTCGGCGGCGATGCCCTGGATGTTGGCGAGGCTTCCGCCGAAGAGAGCGATCACGTTCAGTCCGTCGTCCGGAGTGTAGCGGAACAGCTTGCCGTTATCGCTGTCCGTGATGAACAAGGTGCCGCCGGCGAAGCGCAGGGACTCGGGCGAGAAGCCCGGCCGGTCCGAGATCGCGCGATGCAGCCTGCCGTCGGGCCTCAGCAGATAAAGGACATTCTCGCGATTGTCGGCGATGTAGAGGTTTCCGGAATCGTCGAAGGCGAAGCTCTCCGGCTTGGCGATGTTCTTCTCCGGTCCGACCAGCACCGAAAGAATTCCGTCGGGCCTCACCTTGAGCACCCGGTGCCCGGGCGCGTCTCCGACCACCAGATCGCCCGCGGGAGACAGGCCGAGGCCTTCGGTCGACGGCAGTCCCCGGCCCGGAGCGACCAGTGCGACGGTGCGGCCGGCCGGGTCGGTCCGCCACAGCCCGCCGCGCGTGTCGTCGGTGAAATAGACGTTGCCCGCCGGGTCGCGCACGAGATCTTCCGGCGAGGCGAGTCCCGATCGGGCGTCGGCGAGGATCGCAGGCCGGGTCCCCGGCCGCCAGGCCCGCACCGCCGAGCCGCCCTCGTCGGCGACGTAAAGGGTTCCGTCCGCCCAGAGCAGGCCGTCCGGCGAAGCGAAGCCGTCCCTTTCGCTCGCCGCCACCTGCGCGGTCCAGCCGGGCTCGACCGTCAGAAGCATCGCCTCCTGGTCGAGCTTGCCGCAGCCGGCAAGGGCCAGGGCCAAAGCGAGTAGGGTCGGGCGGCGCATCGTCTCAGCTCCCGGCGACATGTTCGACGATCTCTTCGCCCGTCCCGGCGAGGTCTCGAACGTTGGTGAGGACGTTGGTCGATTCGAAGGCGACGAAGAAGAGCAGGGCCGCCGCAAGCGCCTCGTGCCGGAGGGTCCAGCCGGCCAGCGGCTCCAGCGCCCATTGCCGGGTCCGCCGGGCGACGAACTGCAGGGCGAGCAGGACGGCCGCTCCGATTCCCGCTCCGGCGGCGATGTCGAGAGGCGAGTGCATTCCTGTGACGATCCGGGGAACCAGGATCGCCGCGACCGTCCAGCCGAGCGCGACCGCGCCCGCCCGGCGCGAGGCGAGGAAGATACCGAGGGCCAAGGCGAAGAAGAAACCCGCATGGTCGCTCGGGAAGGAGCCGAGATCGTTCTGCTCGATCTCGCCGCGTTTCAACGCCTCGTAGCGGTTGCGGACTCCGCCGTTCAGCGGCTCGCGGTAGGCGAGCTTCCCAGTCTCGACGAGCTTGCCGTCCTCAAGATGCCAGGCCTGCTGGGCATGGACGAAGGGCCGAGGCTGGAAATAGCCGTCGGCGATCGTCTTGGTGCTCGCCATGACGAAGAGCAGGGAGGCGATCGTGACGAGGAGAGTCGCCCGGCGGCGGCGGATATCGGCCTCGTCGCCGCCCGACCACCAGGCGTAGACGAAGCAGGCGCCGATCGGCCCCGCCTTGACCAGATTGTTGTCGAGCGGAAGCGAGATCAGCGTGTCGAGCAGCCAGGAGCGGCCTGCGACGTTGTTCAGGAGGAGGTAGAGCCAATCGCTCAGCCGGACGATCAGGTCCATGGCTCAGGCCTCCCCGGCCGCGGGACGCCGCCGAAGCCGCTGCCGCATCTCGGCCGCGAAGTTGACGGCTTCGCGTTCCCCGCCCGGGGGGCGCCCGCTTGCCCACCACAGGCCGATCAGGAAAACCGGATAGGCTGCCACCCCGATGGCGACTCCGCCGGTCAGGTCGACGATCGAGCTTCCGCTGTCGGGCCCGAGCAGGCGAACCGTCGCGGCCATGGCCGCCGCCGCGGCGAACGGCCGGAAGACATGGAGTCCGAGGGCGAAGGGGTTCTGCTTCGAATAGCGTGCGATGACCGCGATTCCCGTGGCGAGCACGAGCAGATTGGCGGTGAAGGCGGCCAGCGCCACGGTCAGGGCGTCGGGGCGAAACCAGGCCGCCCCGGCGACTGACACGGTCAGGCACAGCGCTCCGCTGCCCGACATATAGGCCGCGCGGCGCGCGAACCCGGCCGCCTGAAGCGAGGAGGCGATGACCTTGTAGACCGCGTAGAAGGCCGAATAGACGGCCACGATCCTCAGGAAAGGCGCCGCCGATTTCCATTCCTCCCCGAGCAGCAGGTGGATAGCCGGTTCGGCGGTGGCGGCGAGGCCGAAACCCATCGGGGCCGCGATCATCGCATAGACGCCCAATATCTGGGCCGTGGTCAGCGGAGCGAGCGGCTCGTCGGTGCGGGCGACCGTGACGAAAGTCACCCGGTTGAGCGCCGTCGCGATCTCCTGGGTGAAGATTTCCGAGAGGTCCTTGGACACCGAATAGAGGCCGATGACGTGGGGGCTGCTGAACCGACCCATCACCAGCCGCTCGATCTGCATCTGGACGGTCTGGGTCACGGCATGGACGAAGATCCACAACGACGTTCCAAGCAGCTCCGCCCGGCGATTCAGCGACAGACGCGGCCGGAACGGGTGAGCGATATAGGTCGCGATCGAATAGAAGCTGCTCTGGGCGACCATCCCGACGACGAGAGCCCAGTAGTTGCGGAACCAGAAGGCGGCGCTGATCGTGACGACGAAGGCCGCGAGGCGCGATCCGATCCGCATCCTGAGGTCGCGGCCGAAGGCGAGCTGGCGGTCGAACTCGACGACTCCGATATTGGCGAGCCCGAGCACCAGGAAGCGCACGGACAGCACCGCCAGCACCGCGGTCAGCGCCGGCTGGCCGTACAAATGGCCCACCAGTGGCGCGGTCGCGAGCGCGAGCAGCCCCATCGTCCCGAACACGATCAGCTGGATGGTCCAGGCCGTGTCGAGATGCTCGCGGTCCCATTCCTTGATCCGGAGCAGCGCCTGCCAAAGGCCGACCGCTCCGAGCAGCTCGACCAGCGCCAGAGCCGCGACGGCCAGGCCCATGATTCCGAAATCCTCCGGGTGCAGGAGGCGGGCGAGGATGAAGACGGAGATGAGGCCGATGAAGCGCATCAGCCATTGCATCGTCACGGCGATGACGGCGCTTCGGTAGAGCGCGTTGCGCGAAGTGGGCTGTGCAGCCGGCATGGCTTCAGGCCGCTTGCCTGCACGGAGCTGCAGTGCCCGCCGCCGTGCGGCGCCGGCGTGGATTCAATTCCTCCTCGACGGCCTCCGCCAGGCGGGTCAGGGCCGCGGCGATGGCTGGAAAGGTCTCCGGCCCGGAGCCTTCGATTCCAGGCAGGGTCATCACCTCCGCCGCGAAGTCCGGGGACATCTGGCGCAGGCGCCACTCCGTGTCGTCGTCGAGCAGGATCAGTGCGTCCGCGCGGCGCAGCTGCGCAATCGATAAAGCGCTGGAGCTGTGCCGGGAAAGGTCGACTCCGAATTCCGCAGCGGCCGCGAAAGTCGAGCCGCTCGGAAATTCGCCCCGCCGGGGGATATATCCGGCCGACACGACCTCCACCGGAAGCCCCGCCAGCCGAAGCCGAAGCAACCGCTCGCCAAAGGCGCTCCGGCAGACATTGTCGCGCCCGACCAGGGCCAGCCGCAAAGGCCGTCCCTGCGCCTTCTCGGCGATCCTCCGGACGACGTCCTCGAAGCGGATTCGGCGCCGGCCTCCCCGGCCCGGAAGGCGCTTGCGCAGGGCCTGGCGGGCTCTAACGCCCAAGGTCCGCCGCTCCTCGGTCCAGGGTTCGGGGTCGTCCGTCGCCCAGCTGTCCGCCGTGGCGCGCGCCCGCAGAAGCATGACCGCGGTCATGAGACCGGCCGCGGCCGCCCGGAGCCGCTCGAGGCCGCTCGACTCCTCGAAGCGATTGACGACCCGGTCGAACTCGCCGGTGAGATCGGCCTTTCGGACTCCGGCTCGATAGGCGCCGCGGCCTCCACGGTCGTGGAGGGCGAGGTCCCACCAGAGCGCCGGGAAATCCGCCCCCGCCGCCACCGCAAGCGGAAGCGATCCCCAGAAGCGCGGGTTGACCTCGAGCAGGACGTGGCGACCGGAACCCCGGTCGAGCCGGAACTCGAACATCGCCACTCCATCGAGGCGGACCGCCGCCGCCAGCGGCTGAGCGGCGGCGAGCAAGGCGGCGTCGGCGGGCTCGCTCACCCGCTTCGTGCTTGCTCCGGTCTCCGAGCTCTCGTGCAGCCGGCGGTGCTGGTAGGCGAAGAGGATTCGGCCCTCGCTCGCAAGCACCGACAGGCCCACCCCGACTCCGGGGAAGAAGCTTTCCGCGACGCATCCGTCCCAGGCGCCCGAGCGCAATTGCCGGTCGAGGTCGGAAGGATCCCGCACCACCCGAGCGGAGCGTTTGGTGGCTATGTCGCCCAGAGCGTAGGACGTTCGCGGCTTGAGCACGAGCGGGAGGCCGAGCGCTTCGGCGAGCTCGTCCGACTTCTCGCCGCTGCCGAGCAGCCTTCCGCGCGCCACCTCGACCCCATGCCTTTCGGCGAGGGCCCGGGTGTTCGCCTTGTCGCTGAAGATCTCGAGCGCCGCCTCGTTGGCGATCCCGATCCGCTCGCGCCCCAGAGCGTCGGCGTGGTGGCGAAGCATGAACAGCCCGCTGTCGCTGGTCGGCACCACCTTGCGGAAGCCGTAATCGGCGATCAGCCGCGCCAGCGCCGACTCCCACGCTTTCGGATCGAGCGGATAGGGCGGCAGCCGGTGGGCGGCGGCGATGTAGCGGGATTTCAGCGCCGGCGAAGAGAAATCGGACGGCGCGGCATGGACCTCGACGCCGCGTCGCCCGAGCGATCGGGCGATGGCGAGGAAGGCCCGCAAATCGTCGCCCAACAGCAGCACGCGTTCAGGCATTGTCCTCGCTTCGCTCGGGTTGCTCGAACGCCGCTATGCGCATGAGGCGGTTCAGATATCCCTAACGCGCGGGGAAGAATAAGCGCTGGCCGTCATTCCCGCGAATGCGGGAATTCAGTGCCGACTCCGAACCGGATTGCCCGCTTCCGCCGGCTTGACGGGTAATTCGGTCGGAAACAGCGCTCGCTTGCCCTGATGCGAAGCCCGAGCCACACTCGCGCGATGCCCGTCCCCGCCGCCGCCTTCGCCCAGCTTGCGCTTCGCCAGCTGCTCGATTTCGCTCTTCCGCCGCGCTGTCCGGGCTGCGGAGCGATCACAAGCGAGCCGCACCGCTTCTGCCTCGACTGCTGGCGTTCGCTCACCTTCCTCTCCGAGCCCTGCTGCGCGCGCTGCGGCCTTCCCTTCGCTTATCCTTCCGCCAGCGAGACGTCCTGCGGCCGCTGCCTGGCCGACCCGCCGCCCTTCGACCGTCTGCGGGCCGCCGTCGCTTATGGCGAGGTCTCGCGCCAGGTCGCCCTGAAGCTCAAATATAGCGGCCGGCCCGGGCTTGCCGAGACGCTTGCCCATTTCATGCTCCGCCATGTCGGCCCGCGAGAGGCGGAAGCGTTGCTCGTTCCCGTTCCGCTTCACCGCTGGCGAATCTGGAAGCGCGGCTACAATCAGGCCGCCCTCATCGCCTCCGCCCTCTCGCGCCGCACCGGTCTTGCCGCGGACCTCGACCTCATCGAGCGCACCCGGGCGACTCCGCCGCTCCGGGGCCTCGGGCGGCGCGAGCGGGCGCTTGCGGTGCGGGGCGCCTTCAAGGTGCCGCCCCGGTCGAGGGGCCGCCTTGCCGGGCGCCCCGTCCTGCTCGTCGACGACGTCTACACCAGCGGCGCAACCGCCGCCGCCTGCGCCCGCGTCCTGAAGCGCTCCGGGGCGGCGTCCGTCGAAATCCTGTGCTGGGCCAGGGTCGTCCCTGTCGAAGGGTCGTGAACCTATCGCCGCCCGCTTTGTTCTCCCAGCAAGCACTCACCCCAGTCAGGAGCTGATGATGGCCCGCGTTGAGATCTATACCAAGTTCGGCTGCCCATATTGCGCCCGGGCCAAGCAGTTGCTGGAGCAGAAGGGCGTCGATTACGAGGAATTCGAGATCAACTCGGCGCCCGGCAAGCGCGACGAGATGCTCGGCCGCTCCAACGGTAAAACCACCGTTCCCCAGATCTTCATCGACGGCGCGCATGTCGGCGGCTCCGACGATCTCGCCGAGCTGGAACGCGGCGGCCGGCTCGACTCGATGCTTCAGGGCGCCGACTCGGACGGTTGAGGCGGGTCCTGCGGTGCAGGGCCCCCCCGCGGACGACCGCGCGGACCCGACCGCCTTGGGTTCGGAGACGCCCGCGACTATAAGCATAGGTTGGTGGCAGCGAAGCGGAGCGGGAATTGGCCTGGGGTTATTCATATTCTTCGCCCTCCCTCGGCGACCCTGGCGGATCCGGAGCGGTCGTCGCGGCCGTTCAGTGGCTTCAGAACACCCTGCTCGGGACGGTGGCGACGACCGTCGCGGTGATCTGCGTCGCGACCGTGGGGCTGATGATGCTGTCGGGACGGGTTGACCTGCGGCGCGGCGCCAGCGTCGTCGTCGGCTGCTTCATCCTCTTCGGCGCCTCGAGCATCGCGGCCGGAATCCGGTCGGTCGCCGTCGGCGATTCCGTGCCTGTCCAGGGGGATTTCCAGGTCGAGCCCTGGACGGCCCCGGCCCCGCCCGTTGCTGCGCCTCCGGCCCAGTCTCCGCCGACGGTCCCTGCCGACCCCTATGCGGGCGCCGCCGTCCCCAGCCGTTGATCGGGTCGTCGGCGGCCGCGTCCATGAGCGGCCAACGGCGGCCGGACCAAAGCAGCCAATCAAGTGTAAGTAATCGAATCGCCCTATTGCAATGAAACCGTGCAGGTAACGAAAACTGCATTTCTGTATTCAAGAAGGCGTTCCTATACCTTTTCGGGAAGATCCCTCTGTCGCCCCGGTTCGCTTGACTTTTCCGTCGCGGCCGCGGCACCCCGTTGGGAATGACCCGCATCGCCCTCTGCCAGGCCCGTACCGGAATCGACCCGGCGGCCAATGCCCGATCCCTCGTCGCGGCGGTCGAGGAGGCGGCTTCGGGCGGGGCGGCGATCCTGTTCACTCCGGAAATGTCCGGTCTGCTCGACCGCGACCGGGAAAGGGCGGCGGCGAACCTTCGGACCGAGTCGACCGATCCGGTGCTGGCGGCGGTGCGGTCCGCGGCGGCTCGCGCCGGGATCTGGGTCCATCTCGGCTCGCTCGCCGTCCGCGACGAAGAGGCCGGAAAGCTGCACAACCGCGCCTATCTGATCGACGGCGAGGGCGAGATCCGGGCGACCTACGACAAGCTCCATCTGTTCGACGTCGACCTGCCCACCGGGGAGAGCTGGCGGGAATCGGCTTCCTACGTTCCGGGCGGCAGGACCGTGGTCGCGGACTCGCCGGCCGGGCCGCTCGGCCTTTCCATCTGCTACGATCTTCGCTTCCCCGATTTGTACCGTGCGCTCACCGACGCCGGGGCGCAGGTCCTCGCGATCCCAGCGGCTTTCACGGTTCCCACCGGACTGGCGCATTGGCACGTTCTCATGCGCGCCCGGGCGATCGAGGCCGGCGCCTTCGTCGTCGCGGCCGCCCAGTCGGGCCGTCACGAGGATGGGCGCGAGACCTTCGGCCACAGCCTCGTCGTCGGCCCCTGGGGCGAGGTCCTTCTGGACATGGGGAAGGGGGAAGGCGTCGGATTCGCCGACATCGACCTGGCCGAGGTCGAGGCCGTCCGGACCCGGCTTCCGGCGCTTCGCCACCGCCGTCCCATTCCGCCGGTGAGCCGGGTCCGGTGATCGTCTTCGACCTCAAATGCGCGCCGGTGGGCCATGTCTTCGAAGCCTGGTTCGCTTCCTCCTCCGCCTTCGAGACGCAAAGCGGCAGGGGGCTGGTCGCCTGTCCCATCTGCGGCTCGAAGGACGTCGCCAAGGCGCCGATGGCGCCCGCGGTTGGCGCCAAGGGCAATGCGGCACCGGCCGCCGCTCCCGAAGGGAGCCTGTTGAGCGGGGCCCCGGAGGAGGTGAAGACGATGCTCGCCGCCGCCGCGGCGCTTCAGAAGACCCTGCTCGCCGGCTCCGAGAGCGTCGGGCCCCGCTTCGCTTCCGAAGCCCGGGCGATTCATCTGGGCGAAGCCGATCCCCGGCCGATCCATGGCGAGGCGACCCGGTCGGAGGCCGAGAGCCTGATCGAGGAGGGGGTCGCGATCGCCCCTCTGCTCTTTCCAATGGTACCGCCGGGCGAGGAGAATTGACCGCCGGCCCCGCTCGTCCTAGTCCCTCGCGAAGGCGGCGCGGCCCCGTAGCTCAGCAGGATAGAGCATCAGATTCCTAATCTGAGGGCCACAGGTTCGAATCCTGTCGGGGTCACCACCGCCACAATGCCCGAAGCCGCCCCACGGCCGTCGGAAGCGGGAGCGCAGATGAGCAGTTCAGTCGAACCCGGCGACGGCGACCTTGTCCGTCCCACCCCGAAAATCGACGTTCCCGCGGAGGTGCAGGACGCCGTTCGGACCCTCATCCGCTGGGCCGGCGACGATCCGGACCGCGAGGGCCTGCTCGATACGCCCGCCCGGGTCGGCCGCGCCTGGAAGGAATATGCGCAGGGCTATGGGGAAGACCCCTCGCACCATCTCAGCCGAACGTTCGAGGAAGTAGGCGGCTATGACGAGATCGTGCTCCTTAGGGACATACCCTTCCAGTCCCATTGCGAGCACCATCTCGCCCCGATCATCGGCAAGGCGTCTATCGCCTATCTCCCCGCCGAGCGGGTCGTCGGGATCTCGAAGCTCGCCCGGGTCCTGCACGGATTCGCCCGCCGGCTGCAGGTGCAGGAGCGGCTGACCGCCCAGGTCGCCGACTGCGTCTGGGAGCATCTGAAGCCGCAGGGCGTCGCCGTGGTCATCGAGGCCAGCCACGCCTGCATGACCGCCCGCGGGGTCCGAACGCCCGGAGTGATGATGACGACCAGCCGGATGATGGGAGTCTTCCGCGACGACAATCGCAGCCGAAGGGAAGTGCTGGCGCTGATGGGTTATTGAGGGGGTCCTTCGATACGGGCCTTCGCCAGGCTCGGTCCCTACTCAGGATGAGCGGTTTGAGACATCCTCCACCGCTCATCCTGAGCAGCCGTTGAGCTTGGCGAAACGGCGTATCGAAGGACCGCTGGCGTTAAAGCACCGACTCCAGAACCGCCGTCCTCAGCCGCTCGATTCCCATGCCCTTCTCGGCGGAGGTGACGATGATCTCCGGATGCGCCGCCGGATGCTTTCGGCCTTCCTCGGCCGTGGCGGCCTCGACCGCCTCCAGCTCGGACGCCTTCACCTTGTCCGCCTTGGTGAGGACGAGGTGGTAGCTGACCGCGGCGTCGTCGAGCATCTTCATCACGTCGAGGTCGATCTCCTTGAGGCCGTGGCGGGAATCGACGAGGACCAGCGCCCGCTTCAGCACCTGGCGGCCGCGAAGGTAGGAATTGATCAGCTGGCGCCATTTCTTGACGACGTCCTTGGGTGCCTTGGCGAAGCCGTAGCCCGGCATGTCGACGAGTCGGAAGCGGATCGGCTCACCGACGTCGAAGAAATTGAGCTCCTGGGTCCGCCCCGGGGTGTTCGAGGTGCGGGCGAGGCCGTTGCGGTTGGTCAAGGCGTTGAGCAGAGACGACTTGCCGACGTTGGACCGCCCCGCGAACGCGACCTCCGGCACCCCGGGATCGGGCAGGAAGCGCAGCCCGGGCGCCGATTTCAGGAAGGCGATCGGCCCGGAAAAGAGCTTCCGCGCCGTCTCGTCCAGATCTTCCGCGGCTTCGCTCACTTCGCGGGCGCGGGCGTTTCCGGCACCGCCTTCATTCCGGGATAGCGGCTGTAGAGCCACTTCTGCTGGAGGATGGTGAGGACGTTGTTCACGGTCCAGTAGAGCTGAAGCCCGGCGGCGAACGGCGCCATCACGAACATAAGCACCCAGGGCATGATCGCGAACATCTGCTTCTGCACCGGGTCGGTCGCCGGCGGATTGAGCTTGAACTGAAGCCACATCGAAATGCCGAGCAGGATCGGAAGCACGCCCAGAGCCAGGAACGAGGGCGGAGTGAAGGGCAGATAGCCGAACAGGTTGACCGGAGTAAGCGGGTCGGGTGCCGAGAGGTCCTTGATCCACAGGACGAACGGCTTGTGGCGCATTTCCACGGACACCATCAGCACCTTGTAGAGGGCGTAGAAGATCGGGATCTGGACAACGATCGGAAGGCACCCCGCCATCGGGTTCACCTTCTCCTCCTGGTAGAGCTTCAGCATCTCCTGCTGGAGCCGAGGCTTGTCGTCCTTGTGCCGGTCCTGAAGCGCCTTCATCTTCGGCTGGAGGACCCGCATCGCCGCCATCGACTTGAACTGCTTCTGCGCGATCGGGAACATCAGGGTTCGAACGATCAGGGTCAGGCAGATGATCGCGAAGCCGAAATTGCCCAGCACGGCATAGAGCCAGTTCAGAAGCGAGAAGATCGGCTGCATGAACCAGCGGAACCAGCCCCAGTCGATCGCCCGCTCGATCGGGGTCCCGAGCTGCTCGGTGTAGCGGTCGAGGAGCCGGATCTCCTTCGCTCCGGCGAAGATATGCGAGGTATAGCGGGACTGGGCCCCGCGAGGGGTCATGATCGGCTCGGCGATCGCGTCGGCCTGGAAGCTGTCGCCCGCCTTTTTGTGGCGGAAGGTCGATTCGACGGTCTTGCCCTGATCGGGGACGAGGGCTGCAAGCCAGAAATGGTCGGTAAAGCCGATCCAGCCGCCCTTGCTGTTGAAACGGCGTTCGCCCGTTTCGGCGATATCGCTGTAGTTGTTGCCGTAATCCGCCGCTCCGTTGAAGACTCCCATCGGCCCGACATGGGCGGTCCAGCTATCGGGATCCTTCGAAGCGCCGCTGCGGCTGAGCACGGAATAGGGGCGGGCGGCAAAGTCCCCGGCGCCGCGGTTGATCACGCGCTGGTCGACCGAGAACAGATAGGAATCGTCCACCGCGAGCACGATCTGGAAGAGCTGGCCCTTGCCATTGTCCCAGTTGAGAGTGACCGGGCTGCCCGGGGCCAGGCGCGTGGCGGTCGACGTCCAGATCGTCTCCGGTCCCGGCACCAGCTGGGGCTGGCCGATCCAGCCCAGGCCCGCGAAATAGGAGCCGGGGCTTCCTTCCGGCGACAGCAGCCGGATCGGCGGCGAATCATTCGCCACGCCTTCGCGATGAGTGGTGAGGACGAGATCGTCGATCCGGGCGCCCTTGAGGTTGATCGATCCGGCCAGATGCGGGGATTCTATCCGGATCCGCGGAGTTTCGCCGATCACCTGTTTGCGATCGCGGACCGCGACGGGGCCGTCGGCCGCCGGATCCGCCTGGGGCTGGGGAAGGGGGACGGTCTTGCCGTCGACCACTTTGGTGACGGGCGGCTGAGCCGTGGGCAGGAACCTTTCGCTGAGGACGCTCCAGCCGATCAGGACGATCGCCGACAGGACGATCGCCAGGATCATGTTGCGATGATCGTTCACCTAATTCCCTCTCACGGTACCGGATCTGCGCCGAATCCCCCCCAGGGGTGGCATCGCAGCAGTCGTTTGGCGGCCAGCCAGGAGCCGCGAAGCGCCCCATAGCGCTGGAGCGCGGTGATTGCATAGGCCGAGCAGCTGGGCTGGAAGCGGCAGCTCGGCGGAAGGACGCGCGAAGGGCCAAGCTGCCAGCCGCGCGCGATCCAGATCAGGGCTCGAGCGATCATCGCATCCTGTCCGTCGTCCCCGCGGAAGCCGGGACCTCGGGGAGGCCCGCCGTGTCTTCGCGCCCTGAGGTCCCTGCTTTCGCCGGGATGACGATGCTTGTCGCTACCTTCCGCAGCGCCTTTTCGAGCTCCGCCCTCAGCAATCCGAAATCCCGCTCGATCCCGCCCTGGCGGCCGATCAGCACATGGTCGGCGCCGGCGATGCCGTTCAGCGGCAGCAGATCGCGCGCCAGGCTCCGAAAGCGCCGCTTCATCCGGTTGCGGACGACGGCGTTGCCGATCTTCTTGGTGACCGTGATCCCGAGCCGAACCCGCGCATCGCCATCCTCGCGCGGACGCACCAGCAGGACGAATCCGGGCATTGGCGCGCGCCGGCCGCGATTGGCGGCCAGGAAATCGGCTCGGCGGGTGAGCGAGCTCAGGCGGAGAGGGTCTTGCGGCCCCGCGCCCGGCGCGCGGCCAAGACCTTGCGGCCGCCGACGGTCGCCGTCCGGGCCCGGAAGCCGTGCCGGCGCTTGCGCACGAGATTGCTCGGCTGGAAGGTGCGCTTCATCGCTCAATCCTTGAAAACTGGAATTGGAATTAAAAGGGCCGCCCTCGTGAGAGCGGCCTTCCTCGGGGGTCCCGTTAGGCAAATCGGCCCCGCAAGTCAATTCCTGCTGCGCCTTCGCCAGCGCCTGTCTGCGCCTGGCGCTGGGACGCCTCAGGCCCCAATCCGCCCAGTCGCCCTTCTTCGGGTGGCGCCGCTTGAACCTCACATAATAGCGCTTGGCCCAGGCGCTGTACCTCAGCACCAGCGAAAGCCCGGCGGCGAACACGATCACTCCGCCGGGCCCCGGGATCGGGCCGACCAGCGGGGTCAGCCCGATCAGGATGAAGCCGACGACGACCAGCGCGCTCCGCACCGCCGGATAGTTCGTCAGGTGCCGCCAGTCGATCCTGCCCATGGCGCCCATGTGGGGAAGCTGTGTTAGCCGCGCAAGACGGCTTTGGCCGAGATCACTTGAGCTCGCTGTGGGTGACCTCGCCGACCGCATTGGTGGTGGTGCAGAGCCACGCCTGGCCCGGAGTGAGATTATATTGTTCGATCGTCTCGTTGGGGATCGGAGCGAGCGACTTCGCATTGCTGGTGCCCATGAGCTTGTTGACTGCAGCACACGCCCTCTCGCAGTCGTCGACGTTCACCATGTAGAAGTTCCTGTGGGCCCCGTTGTCGGTCGTCACCATATATCCGCTCATTCATCCCTCCCATTCGCTGCCCCGGACTCGATAGGTCCGCTTCGCTACCGATCGACCTCTTTGCAGCCGCCGTCAAACGTCACGGCGCGAGGGTTTACGGAAAGCGTTGACTAGCGCACGAACATACCCTGAAAAGGCGGGAGGGGAGGGCTCGAAGCTCATGGTCGCGCATGTCGCCACGGTGGCGTTCCTGGGGCTGGAGGCGCGGGCGGTCGAGGTTCAGGTGCAGATTTCGGCCGGCCTGCCCAAGTTCCTCGTCGTCGGATTGCCCGACAAGGCGGTGGCGGAGAGCCGCGAGCGGGTCCACGCCGCCTTGGCCGCGATCGGGCTGTCGCTTCCGCCCAAGCGGATCACCGTCAACCTCTCGCCGGCGGACCTGCCCAAGGAGGGCTCGCATTACGACCTCCCGATCGCGCTCGGGATGCTCGCCGCGCTCGGGGCGATCGATACCGAGACGCTCGCGGGCTACGTCGCCGTGGGCGAGCTCGGACTCGACGGCCGGATCCAGACGTCGCCCGGGGTGCTGCTCGCGGCGATGAACGCCTCCGCCAGAAACCTCGGCCTGGTCTGTCCGGCCGCCCAGGGCCCCGAGGCTGCCTGGGCCGGGGACGTCGAGATCGTCGCAGCGCCCGACCTCATCGCCCTTCTGAACCATTTCCGCGGCACCGGCGTGCTGTCGCCGCCCGCGCCCGGCGAGGCGGAGCCCGCGGGATCCGGGCCGGACCTGCGTCAGGTCAAAGGCCAGGAGACCGCCAAGCGCGCCCTCGAAATCACGGCCGCCGGCGGCCACAATTTGCTGATGGTCGGTCCGCCCGGGGCGGGCAAGTCGCTGCTCGCCGCTTGCCTGCCCGGGATCCTCCCCGAGCTGACTCCGGTCGAGGCGCTCGAAGTGTCGATGATCGCCAGCGTCGCCGGGACGCTCCCGGGCGGCCGGCTGATCCGCACCCGGCCCTACCGCGCTCCGCACCACAGCGCCTCAATGGTGTCGCTGGTCGGCGGCGGCCTTCGGGTCCGGCCGGGCGAGGTCAGCCTGGCCCATCTCGGGATCCTGTTCCTCGACGAGCTGCCCGAATTCCAGCGCTCGGCCCTCGATTCGCTTCGCCAGCCTCTCGAAACCGGAACCGTCAGCGTCGCCCGGGCCAACGCCCACGTCACCTTCCCCGCACGGGTCCAGCTGGTCGCGGCGATGAACCCGTGCCGCTGCGGCCATCTCGGCGACCCGGCGCTCGCCTGTTCGAGGGCGCCGCGCTGCGCCGCCGACTACCAGGCGCGCGTGTCGGGCCCGCTGCTCGACCGGATCGACCTTCATGTCGACGTCCAGGCGGTCTCCGCCGCCGATCTCGTCCTCCCGCCGCCTTCGGAAGGCTCGGCCGAGGTCGCCCGCCGGGTCGCCGCCGCCCGCGCCGTCCAGACCGGGCGCTACGAAGGGGAGGGCATTCGGACCAACGCCGAAGTCGACGGCGAGCGCCTGGAGGCGGTGGCGAGGCCGGACGAGCCCGGCCGCCGCCTCCTCGCCCAGGCCGCCGAAGCGATGCGACTTTCCGCCCGCGGCTTCCACCGCGTGATGCGGGTGGCGCGCACCGTGGCCGATCTCGCGGGAAGCGAAGAAGTTCGCCGGATCCACGTCGCCGAGGCGCTGAGCTACCGACGGCAGGCCCCGAGAAGTTGAGACGGTATGATTTCCGGTTGAAACTCGCCATCTAAATTTGGAAGGTGCAGCCGACCGCAATGATGCGGCAAAAGGGGGATTGCTATGAATTGGATGTTCATGCCGCTGAGGCGCTATGCCGAATTTTCGGGGCGTTCGCGGCGCAAGGAATATTGGCTGTTCTTCCTGGGGGTGCTGCTGCTCTATCTGGTGCTTGCCCTCCTGATGATAGTCCTTGTCGGAGGCCCGATCCTCAGCGCCCTCGCAAGCGCCGACGCCGGCGGCGTCGACGCCGACGGTGCGGCTCCAGGGTCGGGGATGATAGCCGCGATGCTCGGTGGGGGTATCGTCGGCATCGTGATCCTGCTCGTCTGGCTTGCGCTGCTGATCCCTTCGATCGCGGTCGGGATCCGCCGCCTCCACGACATCGACCGCACCGGCTGGTGGCTGATGCTGGGCTACGGTCCCTATATCCTGAGCGTGGTCCTGGTCATGGCTCAGTCGGCCGAGCTGGCGGCGATGCTCAAC
Source organism: Allosphingosinicella sp. (assembly GCA_036387875.1). Taxonomy (GTDB): domain Bacteria; phylum Pseudomonadota; class Alphaproteobacteria; order Sphingomonadales; family Sphingomonadaceae; genus Allosphingosinicella. Next base: position 28,403 of record DASVSX010000059.1, read on the forward strand.
CTCGTGTCGATGATCGGCTTCCTCGTGTTGCTGGTGTTCGCGGTGATGCCGGGAACCCGCGGTCCGAACCGGTTCGGACCGGATCCAAAGGGCGAGAACCTCGGCGAGGTCTTCGCCTGAGCCTTGCGGGCGGGCGGGTCATTGCGGCCCGCCCGCCGCTCGGCTAGAGGCCCGCCTCGAGTGCCCCCGTGGCGGAATTGGTAGACGCGCTCGACTCAAAATCGAGTTCCGCAAGGAGTGCCGGTTCGACTCCGGCCGGGGGCACCAGCCTTATTTGATGACGTAGGCGAAGAGCAGGCTGAAGCTGGAATTCGCCGCCATCGCGCCCTTGGGCCGGATTCGAATCCGGTTCACCAGCGGATCCGCGCCCTGGCTGTCCGGAGCGGGCGCATAGGTCCAGGTCGCGCCTCCGTCGCTTGAAAAGTCGATATCGTCGCTGGTGCTCGCCAGGCTCGTGAACGTGTAGGTGAGGCCCGACGCCGTCGGCCCGTTCTGGAACCTGAGGGGGCCGCCGCTCGAACCGGAAATGTTGCCGACGAAGAGCGACAGCCTGGTCGGGGTCGGATCGATGACCAGGATGCTGTCCGCGGTCGCGGCGAAGGCGTTCGGATTGGCGACCGTGACCGTATAGGCGACCCGGCCCCCCGGGATCAGCTTGGGATTGACGGCGCCGTTGAAGGGATCCGTGCTCGACTGGCTGGTCTTCGACAGGGTGAGCGGCGCGGGCGTGATCACGGTGAAGGCGGCGCTTGCCGTCGGCGTCGTCGCGGTCCCGAAAGCGGCTCTGACGTTGTTGGTGTGTGTCCCGGCCGTCGACGGCATCTGGACGGTGTAGATGAGCTTCACCGTGCCGCCCGCGGCGATCAGGTAGGATTGGTCCTGGCGGCCGGTGAAGGTGAGGGTTCCGGTGGCGTTGGCCGCCGGGATGCTGCTCGAATTGGCCGCCGTGACGTTGCTCGCGGCGTCCAGAGCCAGGAACTTCGCTCCGGCGGGCAGGGTGTCGACGAATTGCGAGATCCGGCTCGAATGAACGGAGGGGTTGGTCACGGTGATGGTATATTTGACGGTCGCGGCCACGCCCGCGATCGCGCTCGTCATGTCCGAGCTCTTGGCGATCGTGAACGGGTTGGTGGCGCCCGGAAAGCTCATGCTGATGCTTCCGGCGCCGTCGTAATTGCCGGTATATTTGAGCGCGTTGCCCGACGTCATCGTCGCGTACGGCCGGGCCGTCGTCGAGGCGCCGGCGCACTGATATTCGAAATAGTAGCGGACGTCCGCGAAATAGCCGTTGCCCGACTGTTTCAGGGTCTGGCGGAAATAGATCCTGTTGGTGGTGCCGACGACGATCGGAGCGATGTTGCTTCCTCGTATCTCGGTTCCGACGAGCCGGAAGCAGACGGCGTCGAAGAGCTGGCTTCCCGACGGCTGGAGGATGAACTCGTCGCCCACGTCGCTTCCTCCGAAATCGTAGGAAGCGTCGAAGTAGATGGTCTGCCCGACAACGGCGCCCGGGCCGAGCGTCGAGGAGAGGACGTTGCCGCCGGCATTGGCGCTGATCGAGCTGATCGTGGAAAGGCCCACGCTCCGCGACACGGCGGCTGCGCTTGAGGCGATGCCGATGGTCGTCGTGACGGTGGTCGCGATGCAGCCATATTTGACGAACCAGTAGACTCCGGTGCTTTGCCCGACGCCGAGCGAGCCGACCGATTGCGACGCGCTCTGACCGAGCGAGAAATTGCCGGTCACTCCGCCGATCGTCGCGACGATATTGTTGACCGTGGCGCCCCCGCTATTGGTGATGACGCCGCCGACATACATGGCCCGCGGGCCCGATCCGGCGCAATTGTTGCTGTCGAACGGCATCGACTGGACGTTGGTCGCGGGATCGCCGGTGCGCAGCTGAAAGGTCAGCTGCGCCTGCGCGACCGAGGCGAAGCCGACGGCGGCCAGCAAAAAGGCGAGGAAGCGGAGGAGCCGGATCACAGCGATCGGACGAGCCCCACCGGACCCGCGCCGGAGGCGCAGGCGACAACCGCTCCAAAGAGCCCCGCAAAGTGCGAGCGCGCCGGTCTCAAATAATATCCCCTAACCCCGGGCCGCGCCGAAGCTTGGCCCCCCGGCGTCACCTAGGGGACAAAGGGTTGAAGCGAAGTTAACCATCGCCCGTCCGGCGCGGTTATTTCACCTTGATCCGGTAGCTGATCGTGAAGCTCGGAGAGGCGGACCCCGAGGCTCCGGCGAAAAGGCCCCTCGGCGTGACCCGGATGTGAGTCACCGCCGGGTCGAATCCGGTCGAGTCCGCCACCGGCGTATAGCCGAAGCTGGCGCCCCCGTTATTCGAGAAAGCGAGGTCGTCGGTCGTGCTCGCCAGGCTCGAATAAGAATAAGCGAGGCCGCTCGAGGGCGAACCCTGGACGAAGGCCACCGGGCCCGATCCGGCCGCGCCGAGATCGCCCACGTAGAGGCTGGCCTGCGCCGGCACGGACTGGACCACCGCCACCGAGTTGGAATCCGGATACCCCGCGCTGCCGTTGCTGACGTTGAGCGAATAGAGCAGCATTGCGCCCGGTATCGCCTTCGGGTTGACCGTTCCGTTGGAGGGGTCGGACACCAGGGGGTGCGAAAGGACGGTCGTCAGGCCCGGTGCCGGATCGGTGACCACGACGAGCTGCGGCCGCTGGGCCACCGTCGCCCATTCGCGGCTGGTGAAGCCGGCGAGAGTGTTGTTGGCCGCGAGCCGGGTGATCAGGCCGTTATTCGCCACCGCGCCCGAGCGCCATTGCGCGACCAAGGCGGTGACGTCGATGTCGTAATAGCGTCCGCTCGACGCAGGCACGAAGCTGCCGACCGCGGTCGCATTGAACGTGACTCCGGCGCTGTTCGCCCAGGTCAAAGCGCTTTCGGACCAGGATTGAGTGACCCGGTAGAGGCTGACCGTGCTGTTTTCGGCGTCGGTGACCCACAGCCGCAGGGTGGCGCTGACCACCCGCTGGCTCGACGGGATCGTCGCCAGGCTGAACTGATAAAGGCTTCGATACTCGCCAGTCGAATGGCGCCGGGTGCCGAGCGTCGTGCAGGTGCCGCAATTGGCCGCCCCGCCGCCATTCTCCCGGACATCGGTGTCCTGGCTGGGGGTAAGGGTGTAGGTCGCCGCTGCAGCGGGAGCTCCAAGCGGCAGGGCGACCGCCAAGGCGAAAAGGCGAAGCAGTCCGGTCACCGGCGCCCAAGCCCCAGCGACTGCAAGGTCAGCTGATCGAACTTGAAGCGCATCGTCACATAGGGACCGCTGCGCGTGTAGCGGGCTTCGTCGAAGTCGCGGTCGTGGAAGCCGGCCAGGTTCCATCCGACCGAAAGCCAGCTATTCTCGAAAGGCGTGAAGCCGAGGCTGGGGCCGGCCGACCAGGCGAAGCTGTCGCCGTCCAGGCCGCCCCGCACCGTGCCGGCGATCCCGAAATCGATCGTGTCGCTGAGGTCGAATCGGAAATCGGCGCCGACGACGTTGCTCCAGCCGTCGACGTCCTGGTCGCCGAACGTTTCCGACACGTAGCGCGAGCCCCAGAAGACCGAGACTTCGGAGCGGCCCGAGCTTCGGTTGACGGAGAGCGAATTGACCAGGCGGCGGGAGTGGGCGTCCCCGCTGATCGTGAGCGGGATCCCGATCGGCCCGGGCCGCCCGGCGACGGCCCCGGTCACCCGGTCCTCGCGAAGCTCGAATTTCTCGAGCCACGACCAGCGGCTGCCCGAAGGCCGGTGCGCCCAGCTGACCTGCAGGTTCGCGGTCCGGGTCTCGGCGCCGTCGGCGCTGTTGGCGACGAACCAGTTGAGCGCCCCGCCGACGGCTTCGCCTTCGCCCATCTGGCGCAGCGCGGCGGCGGTGAAGCCGTAGCGGTCGCCCTGGTCGCCGGCGCGATATTCGGCCCGGCCGGTGGCGCTCCAGCGGTCGGTGCGATAGGTGGCGCCGGCGGTCAGAGCGGTGAAGTCTTCGGTGAACGTCCCGGCGCCGCCACCGACGAAGCCGCCGCTGGCGACCGGGTGGAGCGGATTGAGGACCCGGGCCGGGTCGATCCCGCTAAGCGTCTTGTTGGAGTCGATCGAGGCGTCGACCGACCAATGCTCGTCGAGCGCGAGCGACTGGGAAAGACCGAAAGCCGCGAAGCTGCGCGGGCCATATTCGGCGATGTCCTGGACGTTGCCGCTGAGCGCGATCCGGGCCCCGGCCCAGGGCTGGACGTCGAAGCCCAGGCGAGCGGTGCGTGCGTCGATCTTCTCTCCGTCGGCGATCTCGTAGGCGCCGACGAGCTGGATATCGCTGGTGACGGCGTAGCGGGCGCCGAGCCGGTGGCGGGCCGGAAAGTCGATGCTCTCGCTGTTGCCGATCGGGATCTCGGTCTGACCGTCCAGCTCCAGCTTGTTGTCGAGCAGGCGCTTGGTGGCGCCCAGAGTGAGAAGGGTCGAGCGGGCGCTTCGGCCGTCGGCGAGTCGGTCGTCGGCGAAGGTGAGGCCGGCGCGCCCGACCAGGTCCGGCCGGCGATATTCGATCAGCGCCCGGGCGGCGATTCGGCGGGCGTCGCTTCCCAGATAATCTTCGTGCCAGGCGCTTCCGATCAGCGACCAGGTGTCGCCGAAGCGGGCCCGGGCATCCAGGCCGACCTTGCGCGTGCCGTTCTCGGCGGCGCTGGTCTGGCCGAGGCCGAAGCCTGCCTCGCGCTCGCGGGCGTAAGCGAGAAGGTCGATCCGGGAGCCATGATGCTCGGCTTCGATCTGCCACGCGGTGGCGGTCCCTGCAGGCTCGGCTCCGGAACCGCTCTTGGTTTCATTGTCGCTCACCGCGACCTCCGCCCGGATCTCGGTGGAAAGGTCGGGACGGTAACGGACGTCGGCGCCGGCGAGGTTGGTCCGGGCTTGGCCGTTCGAGTCGCTGACCGCGGTGGCGGCGACCTGGACCTTCTGGTCCTTGCTGCGCCAGCTGGCCCGGCCGCCGGCGTTGACGGTCCGGCTGGCGATCCCGTCGACTTCATAGTCGGCGACGATGAATTGCGGGTCCAGCGCCGAGCTTCGGCTTAGGATCGGCTCCCTGAAGCGAAGCGTGCCGGCGACATAGTCGATGTCGTAATCGACATGGCGCGACAGCAGGCGGCGCTCGACGATCCGGTCGGAACGGAGCCGGTCGCGAACCTCGATCCAGACCCGCTCGGAATTTGCGAGGATATTGCGGGCGCCCAGCGCGTAGGGGCCGCTCAGGCCGTTGCCCTGGATTTCGTCGTGGCGGTGGCGGTTCGGGCTGTCGGCGGCGAAGGCGGTCGCGGACAGCCGGTCCGAGCGATATTCGGCTTTGACGCCGTTGAAGGCGCGGACGTAGCGGGCGAGCTGCGGCTCGTCGATCCCGGTCTCGTAATCGCCGAACAAAGCGTAGAATTGCGGCCGCTCGAGCTTCAGGTAGAGCTTGCGGACCGAAGCGGCGTCGTAGCGGCGCTCGGTCCGGTCGGCATAGACCGTGTAATAAGCATCGGGTTCGATCACCCCGCCGAAGCGGGTCTCGTCCGCCTTCTTGTCGCTATCGTAAGCAAGAGTCATCAACCACTTACCGCGTATTCTTCCCTTGGCGTACAAAGCGATCCGGCCGTCCGTGAGGCGCTTGCCGTCTTCCTCGCCGAGTTCCTCGACCTTGCTCTGGAGCTTGTTGTAGCCGAGCGTTCCCTCGGCGAGGCCGACGATCGTCCACGGCCGCCGGCCCGGATCAAGCCAGGCTTCCACCCGCTGCTCGCGCTGGGCCTCGCCGTCGCGGAAGTTGAAGCGCAGGCTGATCGTCCCGGATGCGGTGGTCGGCTCGAGCTCGATATAGGCGATTCCCGACTCGCCATGGACCCGCCAGAACGGCCGTGCGCGCTCGAGGCCGACGAGCTGGCGCGCCTGCTGCGCGTCGGCCTCGACGGCGGGGTAGTAGGGGGCCGGCACTTCGAAGTCGCCGGTGAGGCCGTGGCGAACCGGCCGGCCGTCGCGGTCGGTCAGCCGGACGGCGAGCACCGGGCGGGTGACTCCGTCGGCCACCAGGACCGATTGCTCGCGCAGCAGCTCGGCCCGCATCGGGCTTGCGCCGTAGCGGACGGTCCGGCGCAAGGTCTCGGCCAGGCTGCCGTCGGCGTTGCGGACCTCGGCGCTGAGCTCGGTCTGGCGGCCCTCGATCGGGATCCCGCGCCAGACGCTGACGGCGACGGTGCCGGCTCCATTCTTGCGGCTGCCTTCGAAGGCGACGGGGTCGACCTCCCGGCCGCCGGCGAGGAGCTTCACGCTCTGGCCCGGAAGGTGCTTGATCGCCACCCGGACCATCGGAGCGCGCGGATTGTGCTCGGGCTCCGGGAAGAGCCAGGCGACGCCGGGCTCCTCGCCGCCGAGCCAGTCGCGCTCCGCCCCCGCCGCTATGGGGTCGGTGGCGGCGGCGGGCCTGGGCCTGACGGCGGCGGCCGGGCTCGCCCTCGCGGCCACGGCGACAAGCTTGAAGTCGGCCCGCTTCAGCGCTCCGCCGCGGCCGTCGACGAAGCGGGAGAAGGATCGGCCCGCGGAGCGGCTGTTGCGGGCGCAGTCGGCTGCGGCGCGGTCGGCCGGAAGGGTCATGTCGTCGAGCTGGACGACATGGGTTCCGGCAGTCACGCCTTCGAAATGGTAACGGCCGTCGCGGTCGGTAACGGCGTAGCTGCCATCCTCGATCATGACCCGGATTCCCGGTACGCCCACCGCCTTGGCCGGATCGGCGCCGCAGCCGCCGTCGGTGATCCGGCCGAGGATCGTCATCCGCCCGGCGATCGAATCCCGCCGGATCCGGACGACGGCGTCGGAGACGTTGCTGGCCAGCCCCCCGGCGCCGACGGCCTCGACCCGGTTGACCGCGTCGCCCTCGGCGGCCCCCGGTTTGACCTCCGCCGAATAGCTGATCCTCCGGCTGGCGCCGGCGGCGAGCGTCGGAAGAGTGACGGTGAAGCTCGAGCCGTCCGGGGCGACCTCGGCCGTCGCACTCTCATTGTCGACCCGCAGGGTCTGCGGGCGGAGGCGAAGCGCCGGCGGCAGGATGTCGGTGACCCGGATGTCGCCCGTCGGGACGCGGGCGTCCCCGTTCCGGACGTCGACCGTAAAGGCCACGGCTTCCCCCGGCGCCGCGGTGGCGCGCGACGCCTGCTTGACCAGCTGGAGGGGCGCGGCCGGGCGATCGGCCGGTACGGCCGGAGCGAGCACCTTCAGGGTCGCGACCGCGGCAGGGGTGCGGGCATCCGGGCCGAGGCTCTCGATCGTGACGACGTCCCCCGCCTCGACGCTGAGCCGGCAATCGTCGACGACCGAGCCCACGCTGCCCTGCGTCGTCTGGATGAATCCCGCGAACTTGCCCGAATCCGCGGCGGTCTCGAATATCGTCAGCGTCTGACTGTCGCCGCTGGCGGCGCGAACCGCGACATCGATCGTCTCGATTCGCGCATTGTCCCGGTTGCGCGCCGGATCCTCCACCACGAACAGCAACGGCTCGCCCGGCAGGATCTCGCTCGCAGTCATCAGCGCAGCGGGATCGAGATTCCAGCCCTGCCACTCGGCTGCGAGGGGCGCCCGGGAATTCGCCGCGCCGCATTGCGGGGCGGCGACGGGCATCGACAAGGTCGCTGCGCCGGAGGCGAAGCGATAGGCCGCCAGCGACGCCGGAGACGAAGCCGGGCCGACATCGATGTCGACCCGGTTCGATTGCTGGCTGACCTTGCCGCCGGCCGAGTCCCACTCGATCGTCGCGACATTCGATATGGTGCGGGGACCGGTCGCGCCCGCGGCGAGCGCGGGCGCGGCGACGGCGAGCCAGAGCGCCGTCAGCAGGGCGAGCAGGATCGCCCCCGGAAGCGGAGCGGTGACTCCCATTGCGAGGGAGGGGAGGGGGCTCCGCGTCGGCGACACGTTGCCGCTCCTCCCCTGGTCCGCCTAGTTCACGCTCACCCGGAAGACGAGCGTCTTGGCGTTGCCGGCGGCGATGTCGGCGAGCGACCCGCTGACGATCCCGTTGGTGTAGGATCCGCCGCTCGCGCCGTCGGCATTGCAGGCGCCTCCGGTGACCGTTCCGTTCAGCTTGATCCCGAAGGCGGGGTCGTAGGTCGTCTGCGCGGGCACCTCGTCCGAGATGTTGATCGCGCTCGCCGTGGCGCTGTTCGCGGCGTTGGCTACCGCGATGCAATATTCGACCACCGCGCCCGGGATCATCTTCGGGCTGGTCGTTCCGTTGAACGGATCGCTGATCACGCGGCTGGTCTTGGTCGCACTCAGGGCGGCCCCCAGGATCGTGTAATCGTCCACGGCGAAGTGGATGCCGTCGCGCGCGACGTTGCCGTTGGTGTCGGCGTCGGCGAACACGGTGTCGACCTCGGACGTATTGGCGCCGGTGGACTGGGTCACGGTCCCGCCCAGCGAGCCCGCAGCGGTCGCTTCCGACGCGGTGGCGCTCAGCTTGACCGCGGCGACGTCGCCGGTGGTGCGCCCTAGCGGAACGTCGGCGACGACGAAGACGGTCCGACTGGTATCGGCCGCCACCTGGTCGAGATAGGCGGCTTCCTGGTCGGTTCCGGCGTCGTAGGCGCCGTTGCTGTTGGTGTCGGCATAGACCTTGAGGTTCGACACGTTGTAATTGTCGGTGCCGGTATGGGCCGCGCTCCCGCCGCTGGGCTGGGTCGCGCTCAGCGCAAAGTCGAGCGGAGCGTTGGACGCGTTGCTGACGGTGAAGGCGGTCACCGCGCCGGTCTGGCCCGGAGTTACGGTTGTGGTCTGCGTGCCGACCTCGGACACGGTCAAATTGACCTTGCGGTCGACCTTGAAGCTGTCGGTGGCGGTCACCTGGCTCTGGTCGATCCCGCCGACCTTGTAGTCGAGGGTTACGCTGTTGGTGACGGTGGTACCCGCGGTCGTCCCGGCCGCGAAGGCGGGGGAGGCCGCAACGGCCGTCGCCGCCAGCACGCTGGCGGAGGCGAGCAATCGCATGTTTCTGGTCATCTCTGGTCCAATCGTGTTGTCGGTGAGCGCCAAAACCCCCCCGCCGGCGCCCGAATGCGGGTCAGGAAATTATTCGACGACGCCCCGGAAGCTGAGCTCCCCGCCGGTCCCTGCGGCGATCGGCTGGCGAAGCGACCAGCGGATGTGGGTGACGTCGGCTGCGGCGGCCGGGCGGCTGGTGCCGTCCGGGGCCGAGACCTTGAGGGAGGCCAGGGCCCCCCAGGTCTTGCCGCCGTCCACGGAGACGGAAGCGCTCGAATCCTCGCTGCCGGTAAAGGCGACCGAGGCCGGAATCGGGTTCGTCAGGGTGAAGCCGGTCGCCGGCTCGGCTCCGCGGTTGCGATAGCTGAGGACGACCACGAGCTTGTCCCCGGGAGTGACCACGCCCGGCTCCTCGCGGACCGTGACCGGCTTGCCGTCGGCGCCGGGCTTGATCCGCTCGACCAGCACCTTGCTGGTCAGCGAGACGTTGTCGGCGGCCGAAGCGCCGGCGGGAGCGAGAAGCGCGAAGAGCGCGAGCCAGATCTTCATGTGCGTCATCCTTCTCAGTCGATCTTCACTTGGAACGTGATGGTTCGGGTTGCGCCGGCGGCGAGGGTGCCGAGACCGACGTTGATTGCGGTGCCGGTGAAGCTCCCGGCGTCGGCGTCGGCCGAGTCGGTGAGCGGGGCGCCCTCGAGGGTGAGGGAGCCGGGCTTGTAGGTGGTGCCGGTGGGCAGGGGATCGCTGACCCGCAGGTTGGCGAGGCTGCCGGAACCGCTCACCGTGGCGGCGAGCGTGTAGGTGATCGTCGAGCCGGGAGCGGCGGCGGTCCCGCCGAAGGCGTCGGCGACGCTCGCGCTCTTGACGAAGGCGACGCTTGCCCTTGCGACCCGGTAATAGCCGTCGTCCTCCGAGTCCGCCCCGGTCGCTCCGACGACGGCGTCGCCGCCGCCCTGGCCCTGGCCGGCGAAGCTGGCGCCGGGCGCTCCCGAGCCGGTTTTGGCGACCGCGGTGAGATCGACCCGGCCGCGCTGGCCGTCCGCTGCGCCGGCGGGGACGGTGGAGAGGACGAAGACGGTGATCGACTGGTCCGGTTCCAGCTGCGGATCGTTGCTTCCGCTCGAATAGACGGTGTCGACCCCGGCGTCGTAGGCGCCGTTGGAGTTGCTATCGAGGACGATCGAGGTGACCGAAGGGTCGAAATCGTCGCCGCCGCCATTGGCGACGGTTCCCAGAATGAAGCTTTCGGCGCCGTTGCCGCCGTTGGTGAGCGTGAACTTGAGCCGCTGGCCGGCGCCCCCGGCCGACGCGGCGACGTCGGACGGATCGCTCCAGGCGACGCTGACGTCGAGCAGCTCGTCGACCTTCAAGGTGACGATGTTCGAATCGATGCTTGCCTCGCTGCCGTTGGGAAGCTCGTAGGTTGCGGTGGCGACGTTGGTGATGTTGGTGCCCGCCGGGGTGCCGGCGGCCTGCGCGGGGCTCGCGAGAACGCAGGCGGAGGCCGCCGTCAAAGCGGCGAGGGCTGCATTTTTGCGGAACGCCGATGATTTGGCGCCCATTGCCTGATAACGCATTGCTGCTCCCCACGAGCTTTGATCCGATTTGGAGCTAATGCGTGGTAAGGGGCTAAGAATGAGTTAACGGCCGATTAGCTGTTGGGCTTAAGCCATGTTCGAAGGGCTGCGGTAAGGAAGATGAACAAGCAGCAGGGGAAGGAAGTCCTTGAAGGCGCGACGCAAGTCGAGCCGGCGGATCCCAATTGGGAGCCGGAGGCGATCGCTTACGGGCGCGACCGGCTGCTCGCCGCGTTAACCCTGATCGCCGGCGCGGGCCTGGCCTTGGCCTTTCCCTTCGCGCTTCGGGCCGGAGCCGAATTCTTCCTTCCGGTCACCGCCGCTTTGGTCATCGCGATCGCGCTGGTGCCGATGCTCGAATGGCTGGAGCGGCGGCGGGTGCCGTCGCCGCTCGCCGCCTTCACCTGCATCCTCGTCCTTATCACGATGGCCAATATCGCGGTCGCCTCGATCGTCCTTCCGGCGGCGGAGTGGGTTCGGCTGCTTCCCGAGCGGATCAGCCGGGTGCGCGACACCCTCGCGCCGGTGATGGAGGTCTATTCGGACCTCGAGCGCTTCATCGACGATATCGTCGAGCAGTTCGGAACCCACGCCGCCACGCCTCGGACGGTTCAGCTCGAGACTCCCAATTCCCTCCTCGACATCATCGCCACGTCCGCCCCCTTCGCCGCCATCCAGATGTTCTTCGCCCTGCTGGTGATCTTCTTCTTCCTGGCCGGCTGGACCGGCATGCGCCGCCGGACGATCACCGCCCGGTCGAGCTTCGACGGGGCGATGACCACCGCCCGGGCCATCCAGGAAGTGGTCGACGCCACCTCCACCTACCTCGGGACGATCACCATCGTGAATATCGCGATGGGGCTCGCCGTGTCCCTGATCCTCTATCTGCTCGACATGCCGACGCCGCTGATGTGGGGAGGAATCGTGGCGGTTCTCAACTACATACCCTATCTGGGTCCGATCGCCTCGGTGCTGCTGCTGGCGCTCGGCGGACTGATGGCCTTTGCAGACCCCTGGTACGCCTTCCTTCCGGCGCTCTGCTTCATCGGGATCCATCTCGTCGAGGCGAACCTCATCACCCCCTTCTTCGTCGGCCGCCGCCTCACCATCAACCCGCTGCTGATCCTCGTCGCGCTGAGCTTCTGGGCCTGGGTCTGGGGGACGACTGGGGCGCTCCTGGCCGTGCCGCTGCTCATCATCACCAAGACGGTCCTCGACGCCGCCGGAAAGCCCGACATCGCCGGCTTCCTGTTCGAGGAGGGCACCCTGACCGGCCCCCACCACGAGGATCACGGCGAGGCGGAACGGGCGATGGCGCCCAAGCCCTAGGCCTGGCGGGCGGCCCGCGCTCTACTTTCCGACCGCAGGGCCAGTCGATTTTTCAACGCAAAGACGCAAAGGCGCAAAGAGCGCGGAGCGCTCCCAATTCCAGGCTCGCCGGAGAGCTCGGTGCGGTCGGCGCTCCGCCGGGCTGGTCCGCTTCGCGGAATCTTTGCGTCTTTGCGTCTTTGCGTTTCAAAAATGGGCCCGCACCGCGAATCCGCATTCTCGCTCGATGCAAGAGCGCGCCGCCGGTTGACAGGGAAGGGGCCAGCGCATAGTTCGCCCCCTCCCACGCGGGTGTAGCTCAGTTGGTTAGAGCGCCGGCCTGTCACGCCGGAGGTCGCGGGTTCGAGCCCCGTCACTCGCGCCATTTCCCGTCTTCAGTCCGCCGACCGCGATCAAGCGCCGGCGAAGCGTCGGGTCGGGAGCGATCACCCTTCCAGGCATCGCCTCTACCCCGCCATCCCGGCGCCCCGTCCGCCGCTCCGCCGGGCGGCATAGGGCTGGAAGAACATGTACAGCCCGGTAAGGGTCATCAGGCCTAAAGGCGCCAGCGGCAGGAAATAGACCCAGGGGGCGGGCTCGTTCCCCAAGCCAAGCGCGAGGAAGATGGCGGCGGCGATCGCCGTGAAAATGATCGACAGCCAGCGGTGGCTCTGCCGGATCCACTTGCTCCAATTCATCAAGACCTCCTTCAGGGTGTGGGAATGGATCTCATGCCGCCTGTTCGAGAACCCGCTCGAGCTTGCCGAGAAACTGCTGCCAGCCGATCCGGGCGCCTCCGAAAGCCTGTTTCTGATCCGGCCGGAATCCCGATTGCTCCATTCGAAGGCGAGTGCCGCCCGCGGTCGCGACGAGGGAAAAGGTCACCACGCTCTCCAGGTCGAAGGCGGGGTCGGAGTGGGCGAAGTTCCACGTATAGGACAGGGTCTCGTTCGGCTCGACCTCGAGCACCTGGCAGTCGAGCACGCCTCCCCAATCGCCGCTCAGGTTGAAACGGTGGCCGACGACCGGCGCGAAGTCGTTCTTCATCAGCCATTCCCCGATCAGATGAGGCTGGGTGAGCGCCCGCCACAGTTTCTCCGGGGGATGCGGGAACTCCCGCTCGACGACGACGGTGCGGGATTCGGGTTCGGCCGAGTTCACTGATCCATCCTTTTCAGCAGGTCCTCAAGATCGTCGAAGCGCGCTTCCCAGAAGCCCGTCATCCGTCCCGTCCAATCGATCAGCGGTGCGAGGGCTGGGCACTGGGCGCTGTAATGAGTCTGGCGGCCCTGGTGGCGGTCGCGGACCAGCCCCGCGATCTTCAGGGCTCGGAGATGCTTGGAGACCGCCGGCTGCGACACGCCCGCGGCGGCGGTAAGCGCCCCCACCGTCTGCTCGCCCTCCCGGCACAGCCGCTCGAATATGCCCCGCCTTGTGGGGTCGGCAAGCGTTGCGAAGAGCAGGTCGGAGGGGCTGGCCATCAAGACGTATAACTCGCTGGTTATCGGTATGATCCATAACCAGCGGGATATGTGTGAGTCAATGGGACGGGCAACATGCCCGTTTCGCGGCTCGGCGCCCGGAGCCATAAGAGAGCGATGACGAGTCGCTACGACCGGATCGGGGTGAATTATTCGGACCTGAGGAGGCCCGATCGGCGGATCGCGAGGCTGATCGAGGCCGCCCTCGGCGAGTCGCGGTCGATCCTCAATATCGGCGCGGGCACGGGCTCCTATGAACCCGTGGGCCGGGACATCACCGCCCTCGAGCCTTCGATCGGGATGATCCGGCAGCGTCGCGTCCCGGCCGCCGGGATCGTCCAGGGTCGGGCGGAAGCTCTTCCCTTCGCCGATCGGAGCTTCGACTCCGCGATGGCCGTCCTCACCGTCCATCACTGGTCCGACCGGCGAAAAGGCCTCGAGGAGATGCGGCGGGTCGCTCGGGGTCCCGCGGTCGTCCTGACCTACGATCCCTCCTTCCGCGACTTCTGGCTGTTCGACTACATCCCCGAGCTGGTCGCCCTGGACGAGGCGCAGATGCCGAGGCTGACCGATTACGAGCCTTGCCTCGGACCCGTGTCCATCAGCCCCGTCCCGATCCCGAACGACTGCACCGACGGTTTCCTCAGCGCCTACTGGCGTCGCCCGGCCGCCTATCTCGACCCGCGGGTGCGGGCGGCCATGTCCTCGTTCTGGGCGCTCGGCGACGTTTCCCACGCTTTGGCCCGGCTTGAGTCGGACCTGGAGAGCGGAGCCTGGGCCCAACGCTACGGTGGGCTTCTCGACCTCGATTGGTACGACTGCGGCTACCGACTCGTCGTCTCCAACTGACCTGCCGGGCCGGCGCCATTCAAACCGCCCGAAGCGGCGGACGCCCCGGCGCCGGGATGAGTCGAGGAACGGCGCAAGCTCAGTCCTGTTGTCGCCTCGGGGCAGAGAGTCCCGACCTTGTAACCATAGGAGTAATTTCATGAATCAGAACCTTGTATCCGCCGTCTTTGACAGCCATTCTGAAGCCGAGCGCGCCATCACCGAGCTGCGCGGCGCGGGAGTGAGCGACAATGCCCTGTCGATCGTCCACCAGCAGGACGGCAGGAACACGACGTCCGACGGCAGCGGCAGCACGACCGACGACGGCGGAAACAAGAGCGGGCTGGTGAAGGGCCTCCTGGGCGGCGGAGCGCTCGGAGCGGCGCTCGGAGTCGCCGCGCTCGCAATCCCCGGAGTGGGGCCGCTCGCCGCCGCCGGCGCGATCGCGGCTTCGGCGGTTCCCGAGGGCGCCGCAATCGGAGCCGCGCTTGGAGCCGCCACCGGCGGCCTCAGCGGCTACCTCTCCAAGCACGGCGTCAGCGAGGACGACGCAAGCTACTACGAGGAGCGGATCAACTCCGGCGGAGTGTTCGTCTCCGTCGACACCTCCGGCTCCGGGATCGACCCCGAAACGGCGCGAGAGATCCTCTACCGAAGCGGCGGCCACAGCGCTTCGCGCGCGCGCGCGACCGCGTAACACGATCCTCGACGGTCACGGCGAGGCGCTCCGGATGTCCGGGGCGCCTCGTTCGACATTTACCGCCTGGAGCTCGCCCCGCCGGCCTCGATCGGGAGCATTCGCCTCGGCTGCGCGTCAGCGAACCGAGCGCAGGAAAGTGCGGCATTGCGGGGTGGACCGGCCGCTCCGCTCGCAGAATTGCCGCATCACCTTCGAATTTTTCTGCGAATATTTTTTTACGGGTTCCGTCTGCGGCGTCCGCGGCTTGGGTCGTACGACAGGCTTGAGCTGGCCCGGCGGCAAAGCCGGTTTTGCCCGCGGAGCCTCGGGCTTCGCTTCTGCGGCAGCCAGCGGTTCGGACGAGGGCGGCGGAGGGGAGGCCTGGATCACCGGTGCGGTCGCCGGAGCGGCCTGCAATTGATGATCCGCGCCGGGGCCGGGTCGGAGAATCTCGCTGGCCGCAGCCGGAGCGCCCGTCTCGCGAATCTCCCGACGAGGCGAATCATCGGGCGCGCCCTTGCCGAACCAGGTCGCCGCGCCGGCCGCAGCCGCGACCAGCAGGATCGCGGCCCCGCCGCCGAGCAGCAGGCGGCGCCCCTGCGGCCGGGCACCGCCGCCCGAGGCGGCCGCCGCGGTCCGCTCGGGACGAGGATCCTTGGCCGGCGCCGCCGGCGGCGACGCCTCGGGAACGGGCTTGCGCGGTCCGCACAGGCGCTTGAGCTCGGCGCTGATCCGTTGCCACCCGGGATGGAAAGGCTGCCCCCGCCATCCCGAAATGGACACGATTCGAGTGTCGTCGCCTCGCGAAGGGGGAGCGATCCCGTCCGCGGAAACCTCGATCAGGCCTCGAAGCTGGCGAATCCGGCCCAACTCGCCGGTGTGAAGCGCGTGGGAGACCAGGGGCCTCGACCAGATCAGGATCCTCGCGTCCGCCGCGCAGCCTTCCAGCACGTCCGCGAGCCTCGCGGGATCTTCGATTTCGACGGCGCCGACGGCGAAGCCCGCGGCCGTGACCGCCTCGGCGAGACGGGCCGCGGCGCTTCCCTTGTCCGCGGAATGGATGATCGAGACGTCTGGCACGTCAGTCCTCTGCAGGCCGGGTCTGAATGAACATGTCCTGCAGGACCTTGCGGAAGCAAGAAACAAAACAACGATGGGGGCCGAAAGCGAGCCTCCGCCGCGAGCCGATCGGCAAGTTCAGGGCCGTCCGTCCGTTCAGGCCCGGGCTTGCCGCCGACGGCATTCGCGCGGCTTATTCTATGTACACGGCCTTGGGCTCCGGCTTCGCGGCAGGACCGGATTCGACGAGCCTCAGGCGGGCGGCCTCGACGGTTTCTTCCTCGCTTTCGCGATAGCTCATCTTGCCGTCGATGATTCCGCCGCTCGCGATCCGGATCCGCGAATAGGTGATGTCGCCGGTGAGCCGCGCCGTCGCCTCGACCGCGAGATCCTTGGTCTCGATCGCGCCCTCGACCGTTCCGGCCGCCCGGACCCGCTCGGCGAAGACGCTGCCGCGAATCACGCTCTCCTCGCCCAGGATCAGGGTGACGCAGCGTACGTCGCCCTCGACCTTGCCCAGGAGGTGGAGATCGTCGGTCGCTTCGATATTGCCGATGACCCGAATGCCGGAGCCGATGATCGACATTTCCTCCGCGGTTTCGCGCTCGACCTTGTTAGCCTGTTCCATGCCTCTCTCCCTCGCAACAATGCCGGGGGGCTCCGGCACCAGACAGCCCGTCATCGGGGTCGGCCGAGTGATTCCCCCCGGTGAATCTCGTAAACCGACCTGTGGATAATACGTAGTTCACCAAAGAAATCACTAACAAGTATCAGCCCTTAGGGTTCCCGCCCCAATTCGGGACGAGCCGCCCTCTGCGAAATCTTTCGGCTCAAACCGTCCCAATTCGGGCGCATCGCTTCGAGCGGCGACGGGCCTCCTTGGAGGATCGGCGCCCGCGGGTTTATGCTGAGGGCGCAATGCCGGCATTGGCTCCGGCGCTCGAGGCACGGCCGTGGAGAATGTCATGGACAGAAATGCGAATTCTCCGGTCAGGGTCGAGGGCCATTCCGTCATCGGCAGCGGCATCTCCGTCGACGGCGATATCGAGGCGGACGTCGACCTCAAGATCCGGGGCAAGGTCGCCGGCAACGTCCGCTGCGCCGCGCTCGTGCTCGGCGAGCAAGGCGAGATCCGGGGCGACGTCGTCGCCGGCCGGGTGCGGCTCTCCGGCCTGGTGGAGGGCGCGATCGAGACCGGCGACCTCGCCCTCGAGGAGAGCGCCCGGGTGAAGGGGGACGTCACCTACAGCCGGATCAGGATGGTCAAGGGCGCGGTCGTGCAGGGCCGGATGAGCCATGTCGCCCGCGAGGACTCCGTCGAGGCGGAGCCGGTCCGGTCGCCCGAGGCGCCGCCTGCCCGCAAGCCGCAACCCTTCGCGGGCAAGGTGCAAAAGGCTGTCTATATAGAGTAGGCGCGAAAGCCTTGCCGCCGGCATCGTCGATCCGCGGCAAGGCGAACTCACCGGGGCCGGAAGGCCGGCGCGGCCCCCGAGCCGCGGGGCGATTGCGGAGGCTAGGAGCGGAAGAATGATCTTCACGGGACGACCGTCAGGGCAGCGCACTTCCCGGATCGGCGGGTCCTTTGCGGCTGCCGTCGGCGCGTCCCGCGAAGAGGGCGGCGGGCGGACGTGAGCCTCCTGTGTCGGCTGGGCCGCCACCGGCCCCGCGGGATCCCGCGCTGGAACGACGGCCTTTACTTCGCCACCTGCGCAAGGTGCGGCCGCGATCTGGTTCGAACGGCTTTCGAAGGCTGGCGCGTGCCGAGCGGCTACAGAATCGTGTGGAGCGACCGCCCCCCGGCCAGCCGGCCGGAGGTCGCCCTCATTCGCGAGGAGGGCGCGCCTTCGAGCGCCCAGCGGCCGTCCCCGGAGCTCGCGCAGGCTTCCGACCCGGCGCCGGCCGCCGCCTCCCCGGCTGAAGCGGCTGCGGCCCCTGTCGAGCCTGCGCCGGCGCCGTCCCCGTCGACGGAGCTTCCCGGGCCGGCGCCCGAAGCGCCCGTCGAACCGCCGGCCAGGGACGACGCCCCTGCGGAGCGGATGTCCGCCAAGGCCGGCGGATCGCAGATCGGCCGGCTTCCGATCCAGGACGTGCTTGCTCGGCTCAAGGCCGAGGACGCCGCCGGCCGGGCCCTGGAATCTCCTCCGGCTCCGGCGGAGCCTCCCGCACGTCAGCGGCGGCGCTCGACCTGGGATTTCATGGACGACGAACCCTTCGAAGAGGATAGGGCCCCCGGTTCCGAACGCGGCCGTGCCTATTCGAGCGCTCCGCCCACCGGCATGGTCCCGCCCGTCGAAAGTTCGGTGGAGCCGGTCTCGCGCAAGGCCGGCGGCCTCCCCGAGCGGTGGCGCGAGGTCCGGTCGGCCGTGCGCAATTTCTTTTCCGGGCCGGCGGAGCCGAGACCGGCGCTGGTAGCGGGGCTCGCGCTGGCGGTCGCCGTCGCAGTCGCGCTCGCGCTCTATTCGGCGGGCTATCCCGCTCCGGGCTCGTTCCAGGCCCCGCCCGAGGCATCCGCCGCGGCCGGCGCGGAATCCGAAGGCTCCGCAGCGGGAGAAAAGCCGGATCCGTTTGCGGCCTCGGCTCCCCATGTTTCTCCGGGCCAAGCGGCGCCGGCCGAGCGGCAGGAGGCGGCGGCCGGCTCGGCTTCGGACGAAGTCGCCTACGTCTCCGCGACTCTGCTCGTCTGCCGCGAGGCTCCGTTTCCGCAGGCGCCCCGGGTCCGCAACCTCCTCCGGGGAAAGGAAGTCCGGGTCCTCGGCCATGACGGCGCCTGGGCGAGCCTCGCCTATCGCGGCGGCCAGTGCTGGGCCCAGGCCCAATATCTCTCGCCCGTCCCGACGCTCTAGGTTCCGGAAGCGATACACCGCTCGACCCTGCCGGGCCCCGATCCCGATTGCCTCCCGGACGAACGTTCAGCATGGTAGCGCACCTTCGCCCGGCAGAGGGAAGACCCGCCATGTCGATCCGGCTCGCCGCCGCTCTCCTGCTCGCCGCCTCGCCCGTCGCCTCCGCGACCGCCGCCGCCGAGCGCGGCTTCGAGGCGGCTCTGGGCGATTTCCGAAAGCTCCACCGTTCCGAGATGAGACGGTCGGGAATCGCCGGAAGCAGCTTCTACCTGGTGCTCGACGGAAGGATCGTCGCCGCCGATCATCTCGGCGAGCAGGATTCCGAGGCCCATGTCCCGGTCGACGGCCGGACCATTTATCACTGGGCGTCGATCACCAAGACGATGACCGGGATCGCGATCATGCAGCTTCGCGACCGCGGCCTTCTGAAGCTGGACGATCCGATCGTCCGCTACGTGCCCGAGCTCGCCTCGGTCCATAACCCGTTCGGCGACACCGCAGCGATCACCCTTCGACACCTGATGAGCCACAGCGCCGGCTTCCGAAGCGGGACATGGCCCTGGCGCGAGCACGAGTGGCAGCCGTTCGAGCCGAAGAGCTGGGCCCAGCTGGCGGCGATGCTTCCCTATACGCAGGTCCAGTTCCGGCCCGGCTCCCGCTTCAGCTACTCCAATCCGGGGATCGTCTACCTCGGGCAGGTGATCGAGCGGCTCTCCGGCGAGGATTTCGAAGTCTATATCGACAAGAACGTCCTCAAGCCGCTCGCCATGCATTCGAGCTATTTCGACCGGACCCCGCCGCATCTCCTTCGCCATCGCTCGCACAGCTATTACATCCGCCAGGGCAAGAGGGTCGCTGCGCCGTTCGACGTCGATACCGGAGTGACGGTGTCGAACGGCGGCCTCAACGCGCCAATGCCCGACATGGCCAGATATGCGGCCTTCCTGCTCGGCGACCCGAATCGCCAGGCCGAATTCGACCTCGTCCTGAAGCGCTCCTCGCTCGAGGAGATGTGGCGGCCCCGGATCGCGGCGGGCGAAGACTTCACCCAGGGCCGGATGGCGGCGACCACGAAGAGCGGCCTCTCCTTCTTCATCGACGAGGGCAGGGGGGTCCGCTTCGTCGGCCACAACGGCGACCAGAACGGCTTCAGGGCCTATCTCAGCCTCTGCCCGGATCAGCGGGCCGGCACCTTGCTTGCGTTCAACACCGAGACGAGGGGGGTCCGCAACGACCCGTCGAACCGGGAAACGGCGGAATCGCGCGTGGCGCTTGGAACGGATCGCCTGTGCGAGGCGCTGGCCGGGCCGGGCGGGAATTGATTAGTCATGCTGAACCCGTTTCAAGGTCCAGCGACGAGCCGCTCCCCCCACGCCATCCCGCGAAAGGGACCTTTGCATAAGTCGCTGGGTGCTAGCCCCTCCCCTTCAGGGGAGGGGTTGGGGTGGCGGTTGTCTGCTCGCCTCACCGACTTCAGCGAACATTCTCCCACATTCCCCATCCCAACCCCTCCCCTTCAGGGGAGGGGTTTTGTCTGCGAGCGCTTCGCAGGGGTTATGCAAAGGTCCCGCGAAAGCGGGAATCCCGCTTGTTCCCCCTGCCGATGGCGATCGTAGGTTCTTGCGCGGTCTGAATCCGGCCGGCTGCATCCAGAAGAGAAGCGGGATTCCCGCATTCGCGGGAATGACAGGGTCGGCGCCTCCGCGATCCCGGGTCAGCCGCCGAAGAGGGCCCCGATCACGCCCTTCTCCTTGGCCGGGGCGCCCGCCACCTCCGCCAGAATTCCGAGCTGCTTCATCATGCCCAGTTCGTCGGTCGAGCCCCAGCGTTCGACGCAACGCCCGTTCTCGAAGCGCGCCAGCTGAAGTGCGGATACCTTGAAGCTCTTCCCCGTCGGCGCCACGCCCTGGAACTCGCCCTCATGCGTTCCGCTGATCGTGTAGCGCATCGCCACATGATCGTCGGTCGCGGCGATTTCGACCGGCTCGGCCTTCAGGTCCGGAAAGGCGGAGCGCATCGTCCGGAAGAATCCCTTCAGCCCGTCGATCCCCCGCCCCTGGTCGGGCGCGGGATCGTGGTCGACGAAGCCGGGGGCCAATATCTCGTCCAGCACGTCGTAATTCCCGGCGCTTGCGACTTCGGCGCCCCACCTCTGGGTGGCGGCGAGATTGGCTTCCTTGGTCATCGGGCGCTCCTGGCTGGTTCGCCGGTCAACGAGGGGTGAGCCGCTACGTTCCGGCGGGAACGGCCGCCAGCCCTGGCAGGTTGAGCAGGAACGGCCATATCGGACAGGGAGAGACGCGATGTCCAAGCTCGGAACGGAGGAACGCGGAGACCTCGAGTCGGGCGACTTCGCCTTCCCGAAGCAGCGCAAGGGACCGCTGGAGGATGCAAGCCACGTGCGCAACGCCATCGCCCGTTTCAACCAGGTCAAGGACGTCAGCGATTCCGAGCGCGACTCCGCCTGGAAGCGGATCAAGGCCGCGGCGAAGAAGCACGGGGTCGAGGTCAGCGAGAAGAGCTGGCGCGAAATCGGGAAGTAAGGCGCTGCCGCCTCAGCCGCCGCCCTCGCGAAGCGGGTTTCCGCCTCCCCTGTCTCCATCCGCCGCTGCGGGTTCGATTGACGCAGAGTCCGAGTGACCGTAGGCTTGCTCGATGGACAGTCAGGCTGCAGCGCCGCCGGCTTTCCTGCGGCCGGCCTTCCGGGGGTGGCTCGGGCTCGACTCAAGGTCCGGCTGGATCCTGCTGGGCCTTTTCAGCTCCGTCCGGGTCTTTCTGGTCCTTAACGCGAACGCCACCCGCAATTACGCCCTCGTCACCTTGTTGTTCGTCGTCATGGCCCTGACGCCGCTGCTGCTTCTCGACCTTCGCGGGCGTGCACGGATCGGGCTGACCTGGCGGCTTCGGCCCTACGGCCTCCTCATGGGAATCATGCTCGGGGCGACTTGCTGCGCGGCCATGATCCTGAGCGCGAACCTGCTGTTCGGAATCGGAGAAGATAACGCCTTCGTGTACGTCGCGGGCTCCTATTCCGGCCTGCCCCCGGTCATGAGCGACGCTCAAAGGCTGATCCTGTTCGGGGTCTTCGCGCTGATCGGAATGACCTGCAGCCCCATCGGAGAAGAGCTTTTCTACCGCGGCCTCGTGCACGAATGCTTCGCCGGCAAGGCCGGCGAGGGGGGCGCGGCCTGCATCGATGCCGCGGCGTTCGCGATCGTCCACCTCGCCCATTTCGGCCTGGTCTGGACCGCCGCCGGCTGGGTCCTGCTACCGCTTCCGGCCTTGTGGTGGCTGTGCGGGATGTTCGTCGCCGCTCTCGCCTTCAACTGGTCGCGCCGGGCGAGCGGCTCGGTGCTCGGGGCGGTGGCCGCGCACGCCGCATTCAATCTGCTGATGACCGCCTGGATCTTTTACGGAATCCTCTAAACGTCTGGTCGTGATCGCTCCTGGTTGATTCGCTGCGTCATAAGCCAAGCAATCCAGTGCGACCGCGGAGGCCCGCTGGATTGCTTCGTCGCTTCGCTCCTCGCAATGACAAGTAAACAAAAGACGATCCTGTTCTAGCGCGAGCGTTGCCGCCGCCGCCGGAGATCAGTCCCGCCATTTCCCGAGCTCCATCCACCGAAGCAGCGGCTTCAGGGGCAGGATCCAGACGATCCCGGCCGCGATGAAGAACAGCGCCTTGAGCGGCCAGGGCAGCTCCGGCAGAGCCTCCGCCACCGTCACCACGACGAAACCCCAGACAGCGATCAGGAGCAGGAGCAGGAGCATTCCCGCAGGCTTGCGCCAGCTCGGTCTGGGGGTGCTCACCGGCATTGGATCCACTCCCCGGGTGTCGCGATGGCGTCAAGCGGTACGTCCCAGGGGTCGGCCGGGATCGCTCCCGGCAGGATTTGCATCTCCCAGGCAAGGCCGACGGTGGAGACTTGGCCGCCCTCGCGCAAATGGGAGAGCGCCCGGTCGTAATGGCCCTTGCCGTGCCCGATCCGGGCGCCGCTTCGGTCGGCTGCGACGAGCGGGACGAGGACGACGTCCGGGGCCAGCGCCTCCGCCTCGCCCGACGGCTGGAGGACGCCCCAGGGGCTCGGTTCCACCGCCGGCGCCTCCCGGAACAGCATGCGGGAGTCGCGATTGAGGAACCAGGGCAAGGCGGCGCGCTGGCCGGCTCCGAGCCGGTCGAGGATGGAATAAGGGCTGATCTCGTCCTTCAGCGGGTGGTAGGCGGCGACGATCCGGGCCGTCAGAAGCCTGGGCAGGACGATCTCCGCGAGCTTGAGCTCCAGTTCGGAGCGAATCCCGGGGTCGAGCGATCCGGCATAGGCGCGCCGCTTCGCCAGCGCCGCATTGCGCAGCGCGGGCTTGCCGGGAGGGGAAGGTGACGGGACCGCCATAGCCGTTTGCTCGAATATCCTCTGACGCGTAACGTCAGGTGGGGACCATATGTGCCGAACCAGGGTCCGACCAGCGATAGCCCCCTAGGATGCTTATCGCCCAGGGATGTTCTAAAGCGCGCACCGGGCAGTACCCGTCGCTTCCTATCTAGGGCCGGCGCCGGTCCCTGGCAACGGGGCGCCCTCCATTGCGGCCCCGCGGCCGCAGGCCGCTATAGGTTTCACACAAAGACACAAAGGCACCAAGGGGCCTTCCCCGGCGCGACCGCACGAAGCCTTCAGACAGTCCGTGGAATCAGCCGCTTCGCGGACTCTTCGTGTCTTTGTGTGAAACCCAAATTCTTTGCGGCTTCGCCGCCGCGCCGCCCTAGGAAGCGTCGGCGCTGCGCTCGAGCTGTTCCGCCAGGCTTTCGATCCGGCCGGCGAGGCGCTCCAGCGCATCGGCGATTGCGGGGTCGATCGGGGCGGCCGGGACTGGGGCCTGGCCGGAGCGCTGCTCCTTGAGTTCGTCGGCGAGCAGGAGCGAGGCGAAGAGCAATTGGCGGGCTTCGCTGAGGCTGCCCAGGGCCGCCGCCGCCTCCTGCGCCTTCGAATCGACGAGGGCGGCGACCGAGCGCAAATGCGCTTCCTCGCCGTCGCGGCAGGCGACCGAATATTTGCGCGACGCGATCTCGACCTCGACCGACGCCATCAGCGCGCCTCCGCCGCTTCGATGAGGCCGTCGAGCTGGGCGAGCGCCTCGCGGACCCTGCCCCGAAGGGTCTCGTGCGCCGCCCTCAGGGCGCCGTGGGCCGACTCGTCCGAAGCCGGGGCCCGGCCGCCCGCGGCCTCGATCCGCGCCAGTGCGCTTTCGATACGGCCGATCGCCTCTTCAACCCTGCTCTGCCCCATCCTTTGCCGCATAGCACGGCCCCGGAGGCTTTGAAAACAGCCGGGCGGTTGACGGGCGCTCCACCGCCGATAAAGGAGCGCATCTGCCGGAGGGTCGTTCCGACTCTCCTCAGCGCCCCGCTCGGGCGCCGCTTGGGAAAGTGAATGGCCGCCGAACCGAGACTGCTCGCCAACGCCATCCGAGCGCTGTCGATGGACGCCGTCCAGGCCGCCAATTCGGGCCATCCCGGAATGCCGATGGGGATGGCCGACGTCGCGACGATCCTGTTCACGGAATATCTGAAGCACGATCCCGCCGATCCGGCCTGGCACGACCGCGACCGCTTCGTCCTCTCCGCCGGCCACGGCTCGATTCTGATCTATTCGCTTCTCTACCTGACGGGCTATTCCAACCCGACGATTGAGGAGATCGCCAACTTCCGCAAGCTGGGCTCGCCCTGCGCGGGGCATCCGGAGAATTTCATGCTTCCGGGGGTGGAGGCGACGACGGGGCCGCTCGGCCAGGGTTTCGCCATGGCGGTCGGGATGGCCATCGCCGAGCGGCACCTCAACGCCGTCTTCGGCGACGATCTGGTCGACCACCGGACCTGGGCGATCGCCGGCGACGGCTGCCTGATGGAGGGGGTGAATCACGAAGCCGCGGGCCTCGCCGGCCATCTCGGCCTAGGCCGGCTCAACGTCTTCTGGGACGACAACCGGATCACCATCGACGGCGGGACCGATCTTTCGCGCTCCGAGGACACGATCGGCCGCTACCGGGCGAGCGGCTGGCATACCGTCTCGTGCGACGGCCACGACTTCGCCGACATCCGCCGGGCGATCGACGAGGCGCTGGCCGACCCGCGGCCGTCGCTGATCGCCTGCCGGACGATCATCGGCTGGGGCGCTCCCAACAAGCAGGGCACTTCCGCCACCCACGGCGCCGCGCTCGGCGACGAGGAGGTCGCGGCGGCGAGGAAGCAGCTGGTCTGGGACAGCGAGCCGTTCGACATTCCCGAGCCGATCCTCAGCGCCTGGCGGCGGTCGGGGGGGCGCTGCCGGCAGGCGCATGAGGCGTATCGGGCCCGGCTGGCGGCCTCGCCGGAGCGCGACGAATTCGTCCGGCGGATGGAGGGCCGGCTGCCGCAAGATTTCTCAATCTCTCAACATTTGTCGCAATTAATGGCGAATCCTAAACTTGTCGCCACTCGCAAGGCGTCGGAGCTGGCGCTTGAGGCGATCAACCCCGGACTGCCCGACACGATCGGAGGCTCGGCCGACCTCACCGGCTCCAACAACACCAGGACGAAGGGGCAGAAGCCTCTGACCAAAGAGGATTATTCCGGCCGCTACATCTATTACGGGATCCGCGAGTTCGGCATGGCCGCGGCCATGAACGGAATGGCGCTGCACGGGGGAATCATCCCCTATGGCGGCACCTTCCTCGTCTTCTCGGACTATTGCCGGCCGGCGATCCGACTCTCCGCGCTTCAAGGCGCCAGGGTCGTCTACGTGATGACCCACGATTCGATCGGCCTCGGCGAGGACGGCCCGACCCACCAGCCCGTCGAGCATCTGACGAGCCTGAGACTGATTCCGAACCTCGCCGTCTATCGTCCTGCGGACGCAGTGGAAACCGCCGAATGCTGGGCCCTCGCGCTGGAGCGCCGCGACGGGCCGTCGCTGCTCGCTCTGACCCGCCAGAACCTGCCCCAGGTCAGGCTGGAAGCGGGCGAAAACCTCTGCGCGCTGGGCGCCTATCGCCTCCGCTCCGCTGCGGCGGAACGCCGGGTGGTGCTGATCGCGACCGGCTCCGAGGTCGAAGTGGCGATCGCGACGGCTCAAGCGCTCGAAGGGCAGGGGATCGGCGCCGACGTCGTCTCGATGCCCTGCTGGTCGCTGTTCGATTCCCAGGACGAAGATTATCGGCTCGGTCTCCTGCCCGAGGACGCCCTCAAGGTTTCGATCGAGGCCGGAACGACTCTCGGCTGGGAGCGCTATGTTGGCCCTCGAGGCCTTGCCATCGGATTGGACCGCTTCGGAGCCTCGGCTCCGGCGGAAGACTTGTTCAAGCGCTTCGGCTTCACCGCCGAGGCGATCGTGCCGAAGATCCTCTCGGCTCTCAATAATCAAGGAGATCAATGACATGGCGACGAGAGTTGCGATCAACGGATTCGGCCGGATCGGCCGCCTGGTGGCCCGGGCCCTTCTCCAGAAGTCGGACAGCGGCCTCGAGCTGGTCTCGATCAACGACCTCGCCGACGCCGAATCGAACGCCTTGCTGTTCAAGCGCGACTCCGTCCACGGCGCCTGGCCGGGCGAGGTCCGCGCCGACGGCAACGACCTGATCATCGACGGCCGACGCATCCACGTCACCGCGGAGCGGGAACCGGGCAAGCTTCCCCACGGCGACAACGGAGTCGACATCGTCCTGGAATGCACCGGCTTCTTCACGGACCGGGACAAGGCCGGCGCGCATCTCACTGCCGGAGCGAAGAAAGTCCTGATCTCCGCGCCCGCCAAGGGAGTCGACCTGACGGTCGTCTACGGGGTCAATCACGACCGCCTGGAGGCCGGGCACACGATCGTCTCGAACGCGTCCTGCACCACCAACTGCCTGGCGCCCGTCGCCAAGGTGATGAACGACACGATCGGGATCGAGCGGGGGCTGATGACGACCGTCCACGCCTACACGAACGACCAGAAGATCCTCGACCAGATCCACTCGGACAAAAGGCGCGCCCGGGCCGCCGCGATGTCGATGATCCCGACCACCACCGGCGCCGCGCGCGCGGTCGGCGAGGTGCTGCCGGAGCTGAAGGGCAAGCTCGACGGCTCGGCGATCCGGGTGCCCACGCCCAACGTCAGCCTCGTCGACCTGACCTTCACTCCGAAGCGCGACACCAGCCTCGAGGAGGTCAACGGCGCCCTGCGCGCCGCCGCGACAAGCGGGCCGCTGGCGGGGATCTTGGATTACAGCGAGGAGCCCCTGGTCTCGATCGACTACAATCATTGTCCGGCCAGCTCGACCGTCGACAGCCTCGAAACCGCCGTCTTGGAGGGCAAGCTCGTGCGGGTCCTCTCCTGGTACGACAATGAATGGGGCTTCTCGAACCGGATGGTCGACACCGCCGGAGCGATGGCGAGGCTGGGCTGATGCTGCTCGTCATGCCGGCGGAAGCCGGTACCTCGGGGAGACCCACCAAGACGTCTCGTTACGAGGTCCCGGCTTTCGCCGGGATGACGGGGACGTCATGACGTCGTTCCGTACCCTCGACGATCTCGGCGACGTCCGCGGCAGGCGGGCGCTCGTCCGGGTCGACCTCAACGTCCCGATGGCCGATCTGGAGGTGACCGACGACACCCGGCTTCGGGCCACCCTTCCGACGGTGACCGAGCTCGCCGACAAGGGCGCGATCGTTCTCCTCCTCGCCCATTTCGGGCGTCCCAAGGGCGAGCGGCGCCCGGACATGTCGCTTTCGCTGGTCACCCGCGCCTATAGCGACGTGCTCGGGCGGCCGGTCCGGTTCGTCGGCGACTGCCGGGGCGAGACCGCGGCCGCCAACGTCGGCGACATGCAGCCCGGCGACGTCGCCATCCTCGAAAACACCCGCTTCCACCCCGGCGAGGAGAAGAACGACCCGGAGCTGGCCCGCGCCATGGCGGCGCTGGGTGATCTCTACGTCAACGACGCCTTCTCCGCCGCCCACCGCGCCCACGCCTCGACCGAGGGGCTGGCGCACCTGCTGCCCGCTTATGCCGGCCGGGCGATGGAGGCCGAGCTGAAGGCCCTCCAGAAGGCGCTCGGCGAGCCTGAGCGGCCGGTGGCGGCGGTCGTCGGCGGGGCCAAGGTCTCCTCCAAACTAGAGGTGCTCCGCCACCTGGTGACCAAGGTCGACCATCTCGTCATCGGCGGCGGAATGGCCAACACCTTCCTCGCCGCCCGCGGAGTCCACGTCGGCAAGTCGCTGTGCGAGCACGAGCTCGCCCCGACCGCCCTCGAGATCCTCGAAGCGGCCGACCGGGCGAACTGCACCGTCCATCTCCCCTACGACGTGGTCGTCGCGAAGGAATTTGCCCCCAATCCGCCCGGCCTCAGGACCAGCAACGTCCACGAGGTCGCCGCCGACGAGATGATCCTCGACGTCGGACCCGCCGCCGTCGAAGCGCTTGCGGACGCCCTCAAGACCTGCCGCACCCTCGTCTGGAACGGGCCGCTGGGCGCTTTCGAGACCCCGCCCTTCGACCGCGCCACGGTTCAGCTTGCCCGGACGGCGGCCGCTCTGACTCAGGCCGGCCAGCTCGTCTCGGTCGCCGGCGGCGGCGACACGGTGGCCGCTCTCAACCACGCAGGAGTGGCCGGCGACTTCACCTTCGTCTCGACCGCCGGCGGCGCTTTCCTCGAATGGATGGAGGGGAAGGAATTGCCAGGGGTGAAGGCATTGCAGGCGGCGTAGTCGGGGCCTTTCCTCTCAGGCCGTCATTGCGAGCGAAGCGAAGCAATCCAGCGGCGCGGCGCGGGTGAGCTGGATTGCTCCGCCGCTACGCTCCTCGCAATAACGGAGCGGGCGCGATTTGAACCCCACCGCTCGCCGGGCTACGGACGCGCGACCTTTCACGAATCAAGGGACTCATCAAATGGATCACGCGAAGATGGCGGCGCAGATGGAGAAGGGCGAGGGCTTCATCGCCGCGCTCGACCAGAGCGGCGGATCGACGCCCAAGGCGCTCAAGGGCTACGGTATCGAGGAGGGCGCCTGGAGCTCCGACGAGGAGATGTTCGGGCTCATCCATTCCATGCGATCGAGGATCATCAAATCGAAGTCGTTCAGCGGCGACAAGGTGATCGGAGCGATCCTGTTCGAGCGGACCATGGACGGCGAGATCGACGGCAGGCCGGTGCCCGAGGTCCTGAAAGAGCGTGGTGTCGTCCCGTTCATCAAGATCGACAAGGGGCTGGAAGAGGAAGCGAACGGGGTGCAGCTGATGAAGCCGATGCCGGAGCTCGATGCCTTGCTCGCCCGAGCCAGGGGCCTCGGGGTCTTCGGCACCAAGGAGCGCTCGGTCATCAACCTGGCCAACCGCGAAGGCATTGCGGCGATCGTCGCCCAGCAGTTCGAGGTCGCACGGCAGGTGCTCGCCGCCGGGCTGGTCCCGATCCTCGAGCCCGAGATCAACATCAAGAGCCCGGAGCGCGCCGAGGCCGACAGGATCCTACTCGACGAGCTTCTCAAAGGTCTCGATTCGCTTCCCGGAGACGACCGGGTGATGCTCAAGCTCAGCATCCCGGCGACGGCGGGCCTGTACGACCCGCTGGTCGATCACCCCCGGGTCCTGCGCGTGGTGGCCCTGTCGGGCGGCTTCGGCCGCTCCGAGGCGTGCGCCGAGCTTGCCCGGAATCGCGGGATGATCGCGAGCTTCAGCCGGGCGCTGCTCGAGGACCTTCGCCACCAGATGAGCGATGAGGAATTCGACGGCTCGCTGGGCGCGGCGATCGACGACATCCATCGCGCCTCGACCGAGAAGGCCCCGGCATAAGCCTCCACCGCTTCCTCGCCCGCCAGTTCGCTCGGCCGTCGGGACCCGTCGGCCGGTTCCTGATCGCGCCCTGGCTCGACCGGATCAGCCGGGAGATGAACGCCCTCGCCCTGGCCTGCCTGGGCCTGGAGCGGGACGATTGGGTGCTTGAGGTGGGCTTCGGCGGGGGCGGGTTGCTCCGCTCGCTTCTGCTCGGCACGAAGGGCGAGGTTTTCGCGGCCGATCTCTCCGACGCCCTCATCGCCAGGGCCCGCGACCGCTTCGCGCGCGACGTCCGGCGCGGCCGGCTCCACTTGCTTCGAGCCTCGGTCGAGACCCTGCCTCTGCCGCCCGAGACGGTGACAAAGGCGGTGAGCGTCAACAGCCTCTATTTCTGGCCCGATCCTGCCGCCGCTCTGGCCGAGCTCGCCCGCGTCATGAAACCCGGCGGGCGACTCGTCATCGTCTTCGAGCCGGCCGCCGAGCTTCGCAAATGGCCGGGCCACCGCTTCGGCTTCCGGCTGTTCGAACCCGCGGAGGTGAAGGCTCTGATGGAGGCCGCGGGCTTCGCGGACGTCGTCGAGCGCTGGGGGACGGGCCGCAAGCCCGCTCGCTTTTGCTGCTTGAGCGCCGAGCGCATCGATGCGAACGCCTGAGGCGATGGAAGACCCGCTCGATCCCGAATTCGCGCATCTGTTCGAGCCGGCCGCCCGGCCGCCCTGCCAGCTCTATTTGATTTCCCCGCTCGAGGTCGGCGCCGATTTCCCGGAGCGGCTGGAGCGGGCGCTGGACGGAGGCCCGGTCGCAGCCTTCCAGTTCCGGGTCAAGGGCGTCGACCAGCACGAGGCGGCTCGGCTGGCCGGGCCGCTCCAGCGAATCTGCGAGGCGCGCGAGGTCGCCTTCATCGTCAACGACGACATGGGCCTTGCCAAAAGGCTCGGCGCCGACGGAGTCCATCTCGGCCAGGGCGACGGCGACCCGCGCGAGGCGAGGGCGCTGCTCGGGCCGAACGCACAGATCGGGCTCACCTGCCACGACAGCCGCCACCTCGCGATGGAAGCGGGGGAGGCGGGCGTCGACTATGTCGCCTTCGGCGCCTTTTTCCCGACGGCGACGAAGGAAACGGCGCACCGCCCGGACCCCGCGATCCTCTCCTGGTGGTCGCGACTGTTCGAGATACCCTGCGTCGCGATCGGGGGGATCACCCCGGAGAATGGACGTGTGCTGATCGATGCCGGGGCGGACTTCCTCGCGGTGTGCAGCGCGGTTTGGGGGCATATGAAAGGGCCGGAAGCAGCGGTGGCCGAGTTTGCGAGGTTGCTGGAGGAGCCGCGCGGGCGATTTTGACCGGATCGACGGCGGGGCGAAACTGCGCTCCCGTCATCCCGGCGAAATCCGGGACCCCAGGACGATAAGGCACAGGGGGTCTCCCCGTGGTCCCGGCCTTCGCCGGGATGACGAGCGGGCCGGGATGACGAGGACGTCAGCGCAGCGCCTGCCCCACCATCGCCCTCAACGTCAAAGCGTCGTGGATGGCGTGGCCGTGTATGTCGTTGTTGAAATAGCACCAGATGTCGCGGCCGCGGCTCGCCTGCTCGACCAGCCAGTCGGTCCAGCCGAGCAGGGCTTCGTCGGTGTAGCGGCCGACATATTTGCCCGTCCCGCCGTGAAAGCGGACATAGGCGATCGGCCCGGCCGCCCGGCGCGGAGTGGCGAGGCCGGGCATGTCGTGCGCGCAGAAGGCGATTCCTCTATCGTCCAGCAAGGCAACGACCTCCTCGGTCATCCAGCTCTTCTCCCGGAATTCGAAGACGTGGGCCAGGTCGCTCGGCAGAAGCGCGATGAATTCCTCCAGCCGCTCCCGATTAAAGGCCCAGCGGGGAGGCAGCTGATAGAGGATCGGGCCGATCGTGGGGCCGAGATTGCGGGCGCGGCTGATAAATTCTTCAACCGGTTCAGAGCAATCCTTGAGCTTCTTCATATGGGTGATGAAGCGCGGCGCCTTGACCGCGTAGCGGAAACCGGGCGGCGCCTGGTCGCGCCACTTGGTGAAGGTGTCCGGCTTGGGCAGGTGGTAGAAGCTCGTGTTGAGCTCGACGGTCCGGAACGTGTCGGAATAATAAGCGAACCAGCGATGCTGAGCGAGCCTGGCCGGGTAGAAGAGCTCCCGCCAGTGGCGGTAGATCCAGCCCGAGCAGCCGATATGGACGATTCCCGTCATTCGGGGCAGGAAACGGAACGGGTGGGAAATAAGTTGCGTTGAATGGAGGTGGAGCGTTTGAGAACCTTCGTCATCGTCCTGGTTACGGCCATCGTCACCTGCGCTCTGACGAGCGCGTTCTGGTATATCGCTTTTACTGGGGTGAGCATCGGGAAAAACGATTCGCCGGTGGCTACGCCGCCTGCCGATCCGACTCCTCGAGCGGAGCTGGTGCTCGGCCCGACCGGCGTGGCGATCCCAGTCGCGGGGGTGAGGGGCCAGGACCTTCAGGACACCTATACCCAGTCGCGCTCGGGCGGCGCGCGGGTACACAATGCGATCGACATCATGGCGGCTCACGGCACGCCGGTGGTCGCGGCGGCGCCGGGGACGGTCGAGAAGCTGTTCAACAGCAAGGGCGGGGGCGGGATTACGGCCTATGTCCGCTCGCCCGACGGCCAGTGGATGTTCTACTACGCCCATCTCCAGGCCTATGCGCCCGGGCTGAAGGAAGGACAGGCGATCAAGCAGGGCGACGCGATCGGAACGGTCGGCTCGACCGGCAACGCCAATCCCGCCGGGCCCCATCTCCACTTCGCAGTCAACAAGATGGCCCAAGGGGAGAAATGGTATGACGGGACCCCGGTGAACCCCTATCCGCTGCTGGCGGGGAAGAGGTGAGATACTCGTCATCCCGGCGAAGGCCGGGACCTCGGGGAGACCCGCCGAGACTTCTCATCCAGAGGTCCCGGCTTTCGCCGGGATGACGGGAGGGCTCCCTTGCCCCCACACCCTCCGCCCGCTAAGGCGCGGCCCGGCTCTTTCCACTCTCTCCAGCGAGACAGACATGAAGATCAGCGGCGTGGACATCCGTCCCGGCAACATCATCGAATATGAGGGCGGCATCTGGCGCGCAGTCAAGATCCAGCACACCCAGCCGGGCAAGGGCGGCGCCTACATGCAGGTCGAGATGAAGAACCTGATCGACGGCCGCAAGAACAACGTCCGCTTCCG
Organism: Allosphingosinicella sp.; assembly: GCA_036387875.1. Classification (GTDB taxonomy): domain Bacteria; phylum Pseudomonadota; class Alphaproteobacteria; order Sphingomonadales; family Sphingomonadaceae; genus Allosphingosinicella. The sequence continues at coordinate 61,161 of DASVSX010000059.1, forward strand.
CTCGGCGGAGACGGTGGAGCGGGTCCGGCTCGACACCAAGGACTTCCAGTTCCTGTTCCGCGACGGCGATCAGCTGACCTTCATGGACAAGGACAATTACGAGCAGATCACGCTTCCGACCGACCTGCTCGGCGATGCCGCCGCCTTCCTCCAGGACGGCATGGACGTGGTCATGGAGCTTTGGGAGGAAAGGCCGATCTCCGTCCAGCTTCCCGACACGATCGAAGCGACGATCGTCGAGGCCGACGCGGTCGTGAAGGGCCAGACGGCCTCTTCCAGCTACAAGCCGGCCTTGCTCGAGAACGGGGTCCGGGTGATGGTCCCGCCGCATATCGGCGCTGGAACGAAGATCGTCGTCGACGTCTACGAGCAGACGTACGTGAGGCGCGCGGACTGACCTGATAAGCCCCTCCCCTTCAGGGGAGGGGTTGGGGTGGGGAATGTCATAGTTCCCGCGCTCCACAACCCCCACCCCCGGCCCCTCCCCTGAAGGGGAGGGGTGGAGAGAAGACTATGGTTTCCCATTCCGGCCTGATCACCGTCATGCAGAAGGCGGCGCGCAAAGCGGCGCCGCGCCTTCGGCGCGACTTCAACGAGGTCGAGCAGCTCCAGGTGAGCCGCAAGGGGCCGGCCGACTTCGTCTCGATGGCCGACAGGCAGGCCGAGCGAACGATCGTCGAGGAGCTTCGCCACGCCCGGCCGGACTGGCGGCTGACGCTCGAGGAAGGCGGGTCGATCGACGGTGATCCGGACAAGCCGCGCTTCATCGTCGATCCGCTCGACGGGACCTCCAACTTCCTTCACGGCTTGCCCCATTTCGCAATCTCGATCGCGGTCGAGGACCCCCGCGGCGCCGGGGGCAGGCCCGAAATCACCCAGGCCCTCATCTATCAGCCGCTGACCGACGAGAGCTTTTGGGCGGAAAAGGGCAGGGGGTCCTGGCTCAACGAGCGGCGCCTTCGCGTCTCGGCCCGCCGCGACCTCGCCGACGCGCTGATCGCGACCGGGGTGCCGTGGAAGGGCCACGGCCATCTCGACCGCTTCCAGAAGATCCTCGACTCGGTCGGCCCCGAAGTCGCCGGGATCCGCCGCTTCGGCTCGGCCGCGCTCGACCTCGCCTGGGTTGCGGCCGGCCGATTCGACGGCTTCTGGGAGGAGGACCTCAAGCTCTGGGACGTCGCGGCCGGGATACTCCTCGTCCGCGAGGCCGGCGGCTTCGTCACGGACTTCCGGGGCGCCGACTCGGCGCTCGACAAGGGCCAGGTGCTGGCCGCCAACGACCAGCTCCACTCCAGGCTCCACAAGCTGGTGGCGGGCGCTTTGCGGGGCTGAGGCAGATGGTTTCAGACGGGGGGCCCTATTCCTTGTCCCAGCCGATATGCTTCTGGAAGGCGCCGCTTACCGCCGTCCAGAATTCGAGATTGTCGGTGAACAAAGCCGGGGAAACCCCGCCGTCGTCCAGATCGATGTCCATGCTCAGGAGCGGATCGCCCTCGTCGTCGAGATAGGCGCGGCCGAAGCGGTTCTTCCGGTTCCACTCGTTGATCGATGCGAGGCTGGTCTCGCTCTTTTTGTCATAGCCGGCGGCAAAGGTGATCGTCGCGCAATCCTTGTTCGCTTTGCAGCCGTAGAAAATGACCCGGAAAGGATGGCCGTTCGCCGCGCTGGCGATCATCGGATCGCCGGTGCCGTCCTTCTCCAGCTTGGCGGAATAGCCTGCCGCCTGAAGCGCCTTGACCAGGCTGTCGGGCTTCTTTGCGCTGACCAGCTGTGCCTGCGCCGGCATCGCAATGCCTGCCGCCGCGATCGCGATCGTCCACCAAGCGAGCCGCATCTTCCTGTCTCCCCCGTTCGAGCCGGCGCCAAGCTGTCGGGCGGTGGCGGCGCTGTCAACCGATGCCGGCCGGCTCCTTTTGCGCCCGTTTCCCGAGGGGAGCGCCGTCGGGGTGGGGCGTCGACTGCAACCCGTTTCGATTTAAGCATTATCCTTCTTTCTCGAGGCCGCGGAGGGCACTTGCGTCCCGGCTCGCTTATCGGCCCAAGAGTGTTGCGATGGCCGGGCCGCTGCCCTAGAAGCCGCCCAACTTCGCACCCCTGGAGAGTCTCGATGGCGTCGACCGCCGCCGGTTATCTGCCGATACTCCTGTTCCTCGCCGTCGCCCTGTCGCTGTCGCTGTCCTTCGTCGTCCTCCCGATGATGGTCTCGAAGCTCACCGGCGCGGCGAATCCCTATGCGGACAAGCTGGCCGAATATGAGTGCGGCTTCCCCGCCTTCGAGGACAGCCGGGCGCAGTTCGACGTCCGCTTCTACCTGGTCGCGATCCTGTTCATCGTCTTCGACCTCGAGGCCGCCTTCCTTTTCCCCTGGGCGGTGACCCTGGGCCAAATCGGAGTGGCGGGCTGGGCCGCGATGATGCTGTTCCTCGCCGAGCTCACTTTGGGCTTCGCCTATGCCTGGAAGAAAGGCGCGCTCGAATGGGAGTGATCCTCGACCCGCGCCACGAGAACCGGCGGCCGTCCGACCTTCAGCAGCCGGACCCCGAATTCTTCGCGGACCTGCAGAGCGAAGTGACCGACAAGGGCTTCCTCGTCACTTCGACCGAGGATCTGTTCCAGTGGGCCAGAACCGGCTCCATGTGGTGGATGACCTTCGGCCTCGCCTGCTGCGCGGTCGAGATGATCCACGCCAACATGCCCCGCTACGACCTCGAGCGCTTCGGGGTCGCCCCGCGCGCCAGCCCTCGCCAGTCGGACGTGATGATCGTCGCCGGGACGCTCTGCAACAAGATGGCCCCGGCGCTCCGCCGGGTCTACGACCAGATGTCGGAGCCGCGCTACGTCATCTCCATGGGCAGCTGCGCCAATGGCGGCGGCTATTATCATTACAGCTATTCGGTGGTTCGGGGCTGCGACCGGATCGTCCCGGTCGACATCTACGTGCCGGGCTGCCCGCCGACCGCCGAGGCTTTGCTCTACGGAGTCATGCAGCTGCAGCGGAAGATCCGCCGCGTCGGGACGATCGAGCGCTGAGACATGGCGATGGTTGTGCCCACCCGCTCCGTTCGCCCTGAGCCTGTCGAAGGGCTTTTTTTCTCCTTTTCCGGCGTGGGAGGGGAGGGCTTCGACAAGCTCAGCCCGAACGGATTGGGGAGTATCGTGCGTGAATAATTCCGCGCCCAGAATCGCGCCTCGCGAAGGGCTGATCGCCGAGGTCACGGTCGCGCTCGGCGACGTCCTGATCGACGCCGCGGACGCGGTCGGCGAAGTCTCGCTGACCGTCCGGCGCGAGAGCATCCTCGACGTCTGCCGGACCTTGCGCGACCGCTTCGAATATCAGCAGCTGATGGAGATCGCCGGGGTCGACTATCCGCAGCGGGCGGAGCGGTTCGAGGTGGTCTACCATCTGCTGTCGCTGACCAGGAACCACCGGATCCGGGTGAGGGTCTCGACCGACGAAGACCAGCCCGTGCCTTCGGTGACGTCGCTCTGGCCGGTCGCCGGCTGGCTGGAGCGCGAGGTGTTCGACCTCTACGGAGTCGTCTTCGACGGCAATGACGACCTTCGCCGAATACTCACCGACTACGGCTTCCGGGGATTTCCGTTCCGCAAGGACTTCCCGCTGTCGGGCTATGTCGAGCTTCGCTATTCCGAGGAGCAGAAGAGGGTGGTCTACGAGCCGGTGCGGCTCGCCCAGGATTTCCGTCCGTTCGACTTCCTGAGCCCGTGGGAGGGTGCGCAATACATCCTTCCCGGCGACGAGAAGGCTCCCGAAGCGCCGGGGGCTCCGACTCCGCTCAAGGCTGGGGAGATCAAGAAGTGAGTGCTCTCCTCGTCATCCCGGCGAAAGCCGAAACCTCAGGACAAGAAGTCTCGGCGGGTCTCCCCGAGGTCCCGGCTTTCGCCGGGATGACGGTGGTTCTATGACCCTCGCTTCCGAGAACATGTCCCACGAGCAGCAGGTCGCACGCTCCGGAGCGACCGAGTCCGAGATCGCCAATTACACGATCAACTTCGGGCCCCAGCACCCGGCCGCCCACGGCGTCCTGAGGCTGATCCTCGAGCTCGACGGCGAGATCGTCGAGCGGGTCGATCCGCATGTCGGGCTGCTCCACCGCGGAACCGAGAAATTCTGCGAGTACAAAACCTACATCCAGTCCATCCCCTACATGGACCGGCTCGATTACGTCTCGCCCATGTGCATGGAGCACAGCTACGTCCTCGCCATCGAGAAACTGCTCGGGCTCGATGTGCCGCTCCGCGCCCAGTATATCCGGACCTTCTTCGCCGAGCTGACCCGGGTCTCCAACCACCTGCTCAATATCGGCAGCCACATCATGGACGTCGGGGCGATGACCCCGAACCTGTGGCTGTTCGAGCCGCGCGAAGACATCATGAACTTTTACGAGCGGGTGTCCGGCGCCCGGATGCACGCCAATTACTTCCGTCCGGGCGGGGTCCACCAGGAGGTTCCGGCGGGGCTGCTCGAAGAGATCGTCGCCTGGTGCGATTCCAAGCTGCTTCCGATGTTCCAGGACAGCCTGAGCCTCGTCATCGACAACCGAATCTTCAAGCAGCGCAACGTCGACATCAGCGTCGTCTCGAAGGAAGACGCGATCGCCTGGGGCTTCTCGGGGCCGATGATCCGGGCCGCCGGGATCCCCTGGGACATCCGCAAGGCCCAGCCCTACGACGCCTACGACCGGGTCGAGTTCGACGTTCCCATCGGGACGAAAGGCGATTGCTACGACCGGATGATGGTCCGGGCCGAGGAGGTCCGGCAGTCGGTGCGGATCATGAAGCAGTGCCTCGAGCAGATCCCCGAGGGGCCGATCGCCTCCCTGGACCGCAAGGTGGTGCCGCCCAAGCGGGCCGAGATGAAGCAGTCGATGGAAGCGCTCATCCACCATTTCAAGCTCTACACCGAAGGCTTCCACGTCCCCGCCGGCGAAGTCTACGTCGCCACCGAAAGCCCGAAGGGCGAGTTCGGCATCTACCTCGTCGCCGACGGAACCAACAAACCCTACCGGGTCAAGATCCGCCCGACCGGCTTCAGCCACCTTCAGGCGATGGACTTCATGACTAGGGGCCACATGCTCGCCGACGTCACCGCCATTCTCGGCTCGCTCGACATCGTCTTCGGGGAGATCGACCGGTGAAGAGCCCTGGCCGGAGATTTGCCGAGACCGTCGCAGCAGTGGCCGTCGCGTGGGTGGCCACGGGCGCGGTCCTGTCCTGGATCAGGGATCGCCCCTTCCGACTGCTCCCCAGTGACGGCCTTGTCGGCCTCCTGCCCGTCGGTGCGATTCTGTTCGCCGTGACGATGCGCTTCCTCGTCGACTCTCAGCGATCGCGGAAGAGCAATGACTGATATCCTCCCCACCTCCATCGATCTCGGCGAGATACGTGCCCGCTGGGGCGCGTTCGCCTTCACCCGTGAAAACGACAAGAAAGCGAAGCTGCTCGTCGGCCGCTACCCGCCCGGCCGCCAGCAGAGCGCGATCATTCCCTTGCTCGACCTCGCCCAGCGTCAGGTGGGCGCCGAGACGGAAACCCAGGGCTGGCTGCCGATCCCCGTCATCGAATATGTCGCCGCCTATCTCGGTATGCCCTACATCCGGGCCTACGAGGTCGCGACCTTCTACACGATGTTCAACCTTCGGCCCGTCGGGCGATTCCACGTCCAGGTCTGCGGAACGACGCCCTGCATGCTTCGAGGCTCGGACGACGTCTTCGAGGCCTGCAGAGCCAAGGGGATGAAGAAGGGCCAGACGACCGCCGACGGCCTCTTCACCCTCTCCGAAGTCGAGTGTCTCGGCGCGTGCGCCAACGCTCCGATGGTCCAGATCAACGACGACAATTACGAGGATCTCACGTTCGAGACCGCCACGACGATCCTCGAGGCACTCGCCCGCGGCGAGATTCCGAAGCCGGGGCCGCAGGGCGTCAACCGCCGGACGAGCGACCCGGAGGGCGGGGTCACCAGCCTGCGGGCGATGGTCGACGAAAATCACGATTACCGGGGGGAATGGTCCTGATGGAGCAGTTCCTTCCAGTCGCCCTCGGGGTTGTCGCCCTGGTCGTCGTCCTGAAAATGGTCAAGGGCATGGTGAAGCTCGTCGCTCTCGTCGTCATCGTGGCGCTTGTCGCTGCGGCTTATTTCGGAATGGGCGCCTGATGGGAAGCACCGCACCCCTTGCTGCCAATCCCGCGAAAGCGGGAATCCCGCTTCTTGTTCCTACGCTCCGCCAAAGCGGGACCCCCGCTTTCGCGGGTGTGACGGCGATGGTTACGGACCGCGAGGCAGCGCAGTCATGAAGGCCCTCGGCTCGCTGGCGATCTCCATCCTGGTCGGCATCGTCGTGCTTTGGCTGCTGGTGAAGCTGGTTTTCTTCACTCTCAAGCTGATTGGGGTTGCCATCGCCGTGGCCGTCGCGGTCGTGGCCTACTTCGCTGTGCGCAAGACGATCGGGGGTCCGCGCTGATGCTCGACGACAAGGACCGGATCTTCACCAACCTCTACGGCTTCCAGGACTGGGGGCTGAAGGGCGCCCAGGCGCGGGGCGACTGGGACGATACCAGGGCGCTCATGGCGGTCGGCGAAGACGCCATCATCGACGAGATCAAGAATTCGGGCCTTCGCGGCCGCGGCGGGGCGGGCTTCCCGACCGGAATGAAATGGTCGTTCATGCCCAAGGCGCCCACTCCGGGCCGGCCGAACTTCCTCGTCATCAACGCCGACGAATCCGAACCGGGATCGTGCAAGGACCGGGAGATCATCCGCCACGATCCGCACAAATTGATCGAAGGCGCACTGATCGCCGGTTTCGCGATGCGCGCCCGCGCCGGCTACATCTACATTCGCGGCGAGTTCATCCGCGAGGCCCAGACTCTCGAGGCCGCGGTCCAGCAGGCCTATGACGCCGGCCTGCTGGGCAAGAACGCCGCCAAGTCCGGCTACGATTTCGACCTCTTCGTCCACCGCGGCGCCGGCGCCTATATTTGCGGCGAAGAGACGGCGATGCTCGAGAGCCTCGAGGGCAAGAAGGGCATGCCCCGCCTCAAGCCGCCCTTCCCGGCGGGTGCCGGCCTCTACGGCTGCCCGACGACCGTCAACAACGTCGAATCCATCGCCGTCGTCCCGACCATCCTTCGCCGCGGCGCGGCCTGGTTCAAGGGCATCGGGCGCGAAAAGAACGAGGGCACCAAGCTCTTCCAGATCTCAGGTCATGTGAACAAGCCCTGCGTCGTCGAGGACGCGATGTCGGTGCCGTTCCGCGAGCTGATCGACCGGCACGCCGGCGGAATCCGCGGCGGCTGGGACAATCTGCTCGCCGTCATCCCCGGCGGCTCGTCGGTGCCCCTGGTTCCGGCCGAGCAGATCATCGATGCCCCGATGGACTTCGACGGGCTGAAGGACCTCGGCTCCGGCCTCGGCACAGCGGCGGTCATCGTCATGGACAAGTCGACCGACGTGGTGAAGGCGATCGCCCGCATCTCCTATTTCTACAAGCATGAGAGCTGCGGCCAGTGCACGCCGTGCCGCGAGGGCACCGGCTGGATGTGGCGGGTGATGGAGCGGCTCGTCGAAGGCAATGCCGAGATCCACGAGATCGACACCCTTTGGGACGTCACCAAGCAGGTCGAGGGCCACACCATCTGCGCTCTGGGCGACGCTGCCGCCTGGCCGATCCAGGGCCTGATCCGCCATTTCCGGCCGGAGCTGGAGCGGCGGATCGTGGAGCGCCGGGGCCGGACTCTGGAGGCGGCGGAATGAGGGTCGCGGCCATTTCATTGGCGTTTGTCACGGCGGCCGCGCCCGTAGCGGCCTTGGAACGGCCGGACCTGCGAGGCGAGAAGATCATGGCGGATTTTGCCCGCTGCGCTGTGAGAGGGGCGCCTGACGAAGCGCGCGCGCTCTTGAGAACGTCTCCTGGAACAGCTTCAGAAGGCCGGTTGCTCGATGCGTTCACGCGCAAACGCCTTCGGTGCATGAACTTCGGGCCAATTGTGGGACCGATGCGGCTTACACTGAACGCCAGGGCCGTGCGCGGCGCGGTGGCGAAGCGACTGTATCTGGATTTGAAGGAAACGCCTTCGGCCGTCGCTGCCGGTGCCAGTCTGAGCGACGATACCGCTATCGAACCTCCGGAGTACGTCGTGGTGCGCTGCGCGGTGTCACGAAACCTCGAGGCGGCGGACCGCCTCGTGCGTGCGGCCCGCCTCTCCACGGAGGAGGCCGCCGCGGCGCAGGCTCTGGCGCCTGCGCTGAACGACTGCGCTCGCGGTCGGGGCCAGCTGGATATCACCGGCACCGCCATCCATGGATGGGTCGCCGAAGCTCTTTACAAGCTGCGTCGCAGCGGTGCGGCCGAGGTGCTCTGAACCATGCCCAAGGTCAAAGTCGACGGTGCGGAGATCGAGGTCCCCCAGGGCGCGACCGTCCTCCAGGCCTGCGAGCTCGCCGGCAAGGAGATCCCGCGCTTCTGCTATCACGAGCGGCTGTCGATCGCCGGCAATTGCCGGATGTGCCTGGTCGAGGTGAAGCCGGGGCCGCCAAAGCCGCAGGCGAGCTGCGCGCTGCCGGCTGCGGACGGGCAGGAAATCTCGACCATGACGCCCCTCGTCAAGAAGGCGCGCGAGGGGGTGATGGAGTTCCTGCTCATCAACCACCCGCTCGACTGCCCGATCTGCGACCAGGGCGGGGAGTGCGACCTCCAGGACCAGGCCATGGCCTATGGCCGCGGCCACAGCCGCTTCGCCGAGAACAAGCGGGCGGTGACCGAGAAATATATGGGGCCGGTGGTCAAGACCATCATGACCCGATGCATCCAGTGCACGCGCTGCGTCAGGTTCGCCGAAGAAGTGGCGGGCGTCGAGGAGATAGGCGCGATCGGGCGCGGCGAGAATATGGAGATCACCTCCTATCTCGAAGGCGCGGTCACCTCAGAGCTTTCCGGCAACGTCGTCGACCTGTGCCCGGTGGGCGCGCTCGTCTCCAAGCCCTACAGCTTCGAGGCCCGCCCCTGGGAGCTTCGCAAGGTGCCTGGAATCGACGTGATGGACGCGGTCGGGACCAACATCCGCATCGACCACCGTTTTCGTGAAGTGATGCGCGCGCTTCCCCGGTTGAACGAGGAGGTCAACGAGGAGTGGGCGCACGACAAGACCCGTCATGCGGTGGACGGGCTTGTCCGCAACCGGCTCGACCGGCCCTGGGTCCGCCGCGACGGCAAGCTTCATCCCGCCAGCTGGGACGAGGCGTTCCGGGCCATTGCAGAGCGGTTGCAGGGCGCCGGGGACGGGGAGGTGGCAGCGATCGCCGGCGACCTCCAGGACGTGGAATCGGTCTTCGCGTGCAAAAAGCTGCTCGAAGCCTTCGGTTCGAACCTTCACGAATGCCGGCAGGACGGTGCGAAGTTCGACGTGTCGAGCCCGGCCTCCTACCGCTTCAACCCGACGATCGCCGGGATCGAGACCGCGCCCGCGATCCTCCTCCTCGGAACCAATCCGCGCTGGGAAGCGCCGCTCGTCAACACCCGGATTCGCAAGGCGGTGAAGGCCGGCGCCAAGGTGTACCGGATCGGCCCCGCCGTCGATCTCACTTATCCCGTCACCGACCTCGGCGACGATCTCGCTCTGCTCGGCAATCTGCCCCGGGAAGTGAGCGACGCTTTTGCGGGCAAGGAGAATGCCGCCATCATCGTCGGAATGGGCGCGCTCCGGGGGGAGGGCGTCTACGCCGCCGCCCGGGCCGCAGCAGCGACGCTCGGCGCCTCCTTCGGCCTTCTCCACACCGCAGCGGCGCGGGTCGGAGCATTGGACCTCGGTTTCGTCGCCGACGGGGGTCTCGACACCCTCCGGTCCCGTGCCGGAAGCCTGAAGGCGCTGTTCCTGCTCGGGGCCGACGAGCTCGACACGTCGCACTTCGCCGACACCTTCACCGTCTACCTCGGCACCCATGGCGACCGCGGGGTCCGACACGCCGACGTCATCCTTCCGGCCGCGGCGTATACGGAGAAGCACGGCACCTACGTCAATCTTGAGGGACGGGTGCAATTGTCCGAATTCGCGGTCCATCCGCCCGGCGAGGCCCGCGAGGACTGGACCATCTTCAGGGCGCTTTCCGACGTGCTCGGCAAGACCTTGGCGTTCGACAATCTCTCCCAGCTTCGAGCCGCAATCGCCGCGGAGGTGCCGCGGCTCGGGGTCGCAGGGCTGACTGCCGTCGACCCTCTACCCGCGTTCGCCGGGGCGCCGCCGGGAGTGAGCGGCCGGATCGCCTACCCGATCGAGGATTTCTACCTGACCAACCCGATCGCACGGTCGTCGCCGACGCTTCGGCGCTGCTCGGCCGAGCTCCTTCACGGGCAAAGCTTCCAGGAGGCCGCGGAATGAGGGGGCTGGGAGTGAAAATGGTCGGCACCCGTCACCCCGGCGAAAGCCGGGGCCTCATGGAGACCGCCGTGACTTCTTGTCCCGAGGTCCCGGCTTTCGCCGGGATGACGATGAAATCAATGACGGTGATCGCATGACCGCCTGGATGCAGAGCACCTGGCTGGGCTACGGCGCCGGCTGGTTCCTCGCGACGCTCGTCTTCATCCTGATCATCGCGCTTCCGCTGATGCTTGCGGTGGCGATGGTCATCTATGCCGACCGCAAGATCTGGGCGGCGATGGCGCTTCGCCGCGGCCCGAACGTGGTGGGTCCGCTCGGATTGCTTCAGAGCTTCGCCGACGGGCTCAAGGTCTTCCTCAAGGAGACCATCATCCCGTCCGGGGCCAATCGCGGCCTGTTCATCATCGCCCCGATCCTCACGTTCACCGTGGCACTGATCGGCTGGGCGGTGGTTCCGTTCGGTCCGGGAATGGTGCTCGCCGACATCAATGTCGGGCTGCTGTACATGCTCGCCGTCTCCTCGCTCGGGGTCTACGGAGTGATCATCGCCGGCTGGGCGTCCAACTCCAAATATCCCTTTTATTCCGCGCTCCGGGCAGCCGCCCAGATGGTCAGCTACGAAGTGTCGGTGGGCTTCGTCCTCGTTCCGGTCGTGCTGTGGTCGGAGACCTTCAACCTCTCCGGGATCATCGAAGCGCAGCGCCATCACGCCTGGATCACCAACGGCTTCGGCTTCAACCCGCTGTTCCTGCCTTTGGCAGTTATCTTCCTGATCTCGGCGATGGCCGAGACGGCGCGGGCGCCGTTCGACCTCACCGAGGCGGAGAGCGAGCTCGTGGCCGGCTTCCAGACCGAATATAGCTCGATGAGCTTCGCTTTGTTCTGGCTGGGCGAATATGGCAACGTCCTGCTGATGTGCGGGATGAACGCCGTCCTCTTCTGGGGCGGCTGGCTTCCGCCGATCGACTGGGCGCCGCTTTACGTCGTCCCGGGGATCGTGTGGTTCCTTCTCAAGATCATGTTCTTCTTCTTCGTCTTCAGCTGGGTGAAGGCGACCGTGCCGCGCTTCCGCTACGACCAGCTGATGCGGCTGGGCTGGAAGATATTCCTCCCCATTTCGCTGATCTGGGTGTTCCTGATCTCGGGCTACCTTATGCAGGCGCGCTACGGAGCGTTTTGGTGATCGGCGCCATGCTCTCAGCGGCCGCTTCCGTGTCTGCGCCCATGTCGGGCGAATGGGACTGCGCCGGAGATGCCGCGTTCGCCGCCGCGGCGCTGTCATGCACGAAAAGAGCTTCACTATGAGCATCGTCGCCCACTGGATAAAGTCCTTCTTCCTCTGGGAGTTCGTGAAGGCGCACGCGCTGACCTTGAAATATTTCTTCAAGGCCAAGGCGACGATCAACTATCCGTTCGAGAAGAACCCGCTCAGCCCCCGCTTCCGCGGCGAGCATGCGCTTCGCCGCTATCCGAACGGCGAAGAGCGGTGCATCGCCTGCAAATTGTGCGAGGCGGTGTGTCCGGCGGTGTGCATCACCATCGAGTCCGAGCCGCGCGAGGACGGCAGCCGCCGAACCACCCGGTACGACATCGACATGACCAAGTGCATCTTCTGCGGCCTGTGCCAGGAAGCCTGCCCCGTGGACGCCATCGTCGAGGGACCGAACTTCGAATATTCCGTCGAATCCCGGGAGGAGCTGATCTACGACAAGGCGAAGCTGCTCGCCAACGGCGACAAATGGGAACGGTCGCTCGCGGCCAACCTTGCCGCCGATGCCCCCTACCGCTAAGCGCCGGGCCGTCTTCAGATGAACAGCCGATTCACCCTCCACGTCATCCCGGCGAAAGCCGGGACCTCAGGACGAAAAGTCTCGGCGGGTCTCCCCGAGGCCCCGGCTTTCGCCGGGGTGACGGCTATGCCGTCATGATCGAGGCCTTCGCCTTCTATCTCTTCGCCACCCTCGTCATCGCCAGCGGAGTGATGACGATCCTGTCGCGCAACCCGGTTCATTCGGTGCTCTGGCTGATCCTCGCCTTCTTCAATGCGGCGGGGCTGTTCCTGATCCTGGGCGCCGAGTTCATCGCGATGCTCCTCGTCATCGTCTACGTCGGAGCGGTCGCCGTGCTCTTCCTGTTCGTGGTGATGATGCTCGACGTGGATTTCGCCACTCTGCGGGCAGGAGTCGCCCGCTACTGGCCGTTCGGGGCGATCCTGGCCCTGGTCCTCCTCGTCGAGATCTTTTTCGCCGCGATGGCCTGGAACGCCGGAGTGCTCGGAGCCGGAGTGCGAGGCGCTCCGACCGATCCGAACTTGCCCAACATCGAGGCGCTGGGCCGAATCCTCTACACCCGCTACCTCTACGTCTTCGAGGGTGCCGGCCTCGTCCTCCTGGTGGCGATGATCGGGGCGATCGTCCTAACCCACCGGACGCGAAGCGGGCTCAGGCCGCAGAACGTCTCGGACCAGAATCGCCGCCGGCCGGAGGATGCGGTTGTCAACATGCAGCCCGGAATAGGGGAGGGGGTGAAGCTGTGAGCTATTGCAGCAAACCGTTCGCCCTGAGCCTGTCGAAGGGCCTTTCTTGCCTTGCAGCGCAAGAGGGAAGGGAAGGGCTTCGACAAGCTCAGCCCGAACGGGCTCTTTTCCCAGCGGGGAGCGTCGCATGATCGGTCTCGGCCATTACCTCGCGGTGTCCGCGATCCTCTTCGTGCTCGGCGTGTTCGGGATCTTCCTCAATCGGAAGAACATCATCGTCATCCTGATGGCGATCGAGCTCATCCTGCTCGCGGTGAACATCAACCTCGTCGCCTTCTCCGCCTATCTCGGCGACATGGTCGGCCAGGTCTTCGCCATGTTCGTCCTCACCGTCGCCGCCGGCGAGGCGGCGATCGGGCTCGCCATCCTCGTCATCTATTTCCGGGGCCGAGGCACGATCGCGGTCGACGACATCAACCAGATGAAGGGGTGAGGGGGATGGGGCGCCTCTTCGTCATCCCGGCGAAAGCCGGGACCTCGGGTCAGGAAGTCTCCACGGGTCTCCCCGAGGCCCCGGCCTTCGCCGGGGTGACGAGATAATGACCGTCCAGCTCATCGTCTTCCTGCCGCTTCTGGCCGCGATCGTCGCCGGGCTCGGCAACCGTATGCTCGGCAACACCATCGCCAAGCTGATCACCACGGCCGCTCTGTTCGCCGCCTGCGCGCTGTCTTGGCCGATCTTCCTCGGCTTCATCGCCGGAACCGAGCACAGCCAGCTCCACCCCGTCCTCGCCTGGATCCATTCCGATCCGATGAAGGTCGACTGGAGCCTGCGCGTCGACGCTCTCACCTCGGTCATGCTGGTGGTGGTGACGACCGTCTCGGCGCTCGTCCACCTCTACTCCTGGGGCTATATGGCGGAGGACGACAGCCAGCCCCGCTTCTTCGCCTATCTCTCGCTCTTCACCTTCGCGATGCTGATGCTGGTGACGGCGGACAATCTCGTCCAGATGTTCTTCGGCTGGGAGGGGGTGGGCCTCGCGTCCTACCTCCTGATCGGCTTCTGGTACCACAAGCCGTCCGCCAATGCGGCCGCGCTCAAGGCCTTCGTCGTCAACCGGGTCGGCGATTTCGGCTTCAGCCTCGGGATCTTCGCCACCTTCCTGGTCTTCGGAACCGTCTCGATCCCGGAGATCCTCGCCGCCGCCCCGGGCCAGGCCGGCTCGACCATCGGCTTCCTGGGCCAGCGCTTCGACACGATGACCGTGATCTGCATCCTCCTGTTCATCGGGGCGATGGGCAAGTCGGCGCAGCTCGGTCTCCACACCTGGCTCCCCGACGCGATGGAGGGCCCGACCCCGGTCTCGGCGCTCATCCACGCGGCGACCATGGTGACCGCCGGCGTGTTCATGGTCTGCCGGCTTTCGCCGATGTTCGAGACCAGCCAGACCGCGCTCACGCTCGTCACGGTGATCGGGGCCGCGACGGCGATCTTCGCCGCCACCGTCGGGACGGTCCAGAACGACATCAAGCGTGTGATCGCCTATTCGACCTGCTCGCAGCTGGGCTACATGTTCTTCGCCGCGGGAGTGGGCGCCTATGGCGCGGCGATGTTCCACCTCTTCACCCACGCCTTCTTCAAGGCGCTGCTCTTCCTCGGCGCAGGCTCGGTCATCCACGCCATGCACCATGAGCAGGACATGCGCTTCTACGGCGCTCTGCGGAAGCACATCCCGCTCACCTTCTGGGCGATGACGATCGGAACTCTCGCGATCACCGGGGTCGGGATCATCCAGGTCGCCGGCTGGTCGGGCTTCGGCTTCGCCGGTTTCTACTCGAAGGACGCGATCATCGAGAGCGCCTTCGCCAGTGGGAGCGGAGTCGGCGGCTTCGCTTTCGTCATCGGGATCACGGCCGCACTGCTGACCAGCTTCTACAGCTGGAGGCTGGTCTTCCTGACCTTCTTCGGAAAGGCGCGCTGGGCGCAATCCGAGCATATCCAGCACGCCCTCCACGGCGATCACCACGATCATCCCGACGAAGAGGATGCCGGCCACGACACCCGCCCGCACGAGGCTTCGGCGCAGCAGGTCGGGCAGGGCACGGGCGGCTACCATCCCCACGAAAGCCCCTGGACCATGCTGGTGCCGCTCGGCGTGCTCTCGCTTGGCGCGGTCTTCGCCGGTCTCCTCTTCCACGCGCCGTTCATCGAGGCGGAGCATGGCGCGCATTTCTGGGGCTCGAGCATCGCCTTCGACACCCACCTCGCCCACGCCATTCACGAAGTGCCGCTCTGGGTGAAGCTCGCTCCCGGCACCGTGATGATCGTCGGCTTCCTGATCGCGCTCCAAGCCTATATCCGGAACACGGACATCCCCGCCCGCTTCACCGGCCAGTGGGGGATCCTGTACAAGTTCTTCTACAACAAGTGGTATTTCGACGAGATCTACGACGTCGTCTTCATCCGGCCGTCGCTGTGGCTCGGCCGCCTCTTCTGGAAGCGCGGGGACGAGAAGACCATCGACCGCTTCGGCCCCGACGGCGCCGCGACCGCAGTCCGGGTCGGCAACGTCCTCACCGCCCGGCTCCAGTCCGGCTATCTCTACACTTATGCATTGGTGATGCTTCTCGGCCTCGCCGCCGCCGCGACCTGGGCGATGGCGCGATGAAGCAGGGCTATCTCGTCATCCCGGCGAAAGCCGGGACCTCAGGTCGAGAATTCTGGGTGGGTCTCCCCGAGGTCCCGGCTTTCGCCGGGATGACGAGGGGCGCGCGATGAACGAGATCCGGTACACGATCGAATATGCCTTTCCGATCCTGACGGAGATGCTGGTCCTTCCGCTTGCCGCGGCGATCGTCTGCCTGTGCGTTTCGGCCAACACCGCCCGCTGGGTCGCCTTGTTCGCGACCCTGACGAACCTTGCCCTCGGCATCTTCCTTTGGTCGCAATATCAGATTGCGGGCGACCAGTGGCAATTCCAGGAGCTGGCGCGCGGGCTGTTCGGGCGATTCTCCTGGGCGCTCGGGGTGGACGGGATCGCCATCATGCTGGTCCTGCTCACCGTCTTCCTGATGCCGATCTGCATTCTCGCCAGCTGGAAATCGATCGAGCGGCGGGTTCCGGAATATATGGCGGCCTTCCTCCTCGTGGAGACGATGACGCTGGGCGTCTTCATGGCCCAGGACATCTTCCTCTTCTACATCTTCTTCGAGGCCGGCCTCATTCCGATGTTCCTGATCATCGGCATCTGGGGCGGTGCGCAGCGGATCTACGCCAGCTACAAATTCTTCCTCTACACCCTGCTCGGCTCGGTGCTCATGCTGGTCGCCATGCTGTGGATGGTGAATTACGCCGATACCACCGCAATCCCGAAGCTGATGGTCACGAACTTTCCGCCCGAGGCTCAGACCTGGCTTTGGCTGGCCTTCTTCGCCTCCTTCGCGGTCAAGATGCCGATGTGGCCGGTCCATACCTGGCTTCCCGACGCCCACGTCCAGGCGCCCACCGCGGGCTCGGTCATCCTCGCCGGAGTGCTCCTGAAGCTGGGCGGCTACGGCTTCCTCCGATTCTCGCTGCCCATGTTCCCGGAAGCCTCCGCCCAGCTCGTCTGGCTGATCTTCGCCCTCAGCCTGATCGCAATCGTCTACACCTCGCTTGTGGCTCTGGTGCAGCGCGACATGAAGAAGCTGATCGCTTATTCCTCGGTGGCTCACATGGCCTTCGTCACAATCGGCCTCTTCGCCTTCAACCGGCAGGGGATCGAGGGCGGGATCATCGTCATGCTCAGCCACGGTCTCGTTTCCGGAGCGCTGTTCCTGTGTGTCGGCGTCGTCTACGACCGGCTGCACACCCGCGAGATCGACCGCTATGGCGGGCTCTCCAACAACATGCCGGGTTTCGCCGTGCTGTTCCTGCTCTTCACCATGGCGTCGGTGGGGCTTCCGGGGACGAGCGGTTTCGTCGGGGAATTCCTGGCACTGGTCGGAGCCTACGAGGCGAGCAGCCTCGTTGCAGCGATCGCGACGACCGGGATCATCCTCGGAGCGGCCTACATGCTTTGGCTTTACTGGCGGGTCGCCTACGGGACGAGCCGCAACGCCGACGCCGCGGCGATGCCCGATCTCGACAAGCGGGAGCTCGCCTCCCTGGGAGCGATCGCCGCGGTTGTGCTTTGGATGGGAGTCTATCCCGAGACCTTCATGTCGACGATCCGCCGCGACGTCGGCTTCCTGCTCGCGCGGATCGAGCGGGCCAATCCGCCAGGGGACGCCGGATTGCCGAACGGGGGCGCCGGCGCTCCCAAGGCGGCGCAGCCGGCCAACGCTCCGCCTGGGCACGGCCACGCGCCGGGTACGCCTGCCGAGCACGGACACGCGCCCGCCGCCCCGGCGGCGCCCGCGCCCGAAGGCCACACCCACGCGCCTGGGGAGGAGCATTGATGATCATCGTCATCCCGGCGAAAGCCGGGACCCCAGGACAAGAAGTCTCCACAAGCCTACCCGAGGCCCCGGCTTTCGCCGGGGTGACGGGGTGCGCGGGTCTCGCCGGGGCGACGGATAAGTCATGAGCGCCTCGCTTCTCCTCACCCTGCCCGAGATCATCCTAACTCTGGCGGCGCTGGCGCTGATGATGGCGGCCGCCTGGATGGGCGACAAGGGCGCCCGTCTGCTCACCTGGCTCGGAATCGCCGCGCTGGCCGGGGCGGCTTTCGCCGTTCCCGGGATTTCGGATCGCGGCGGTACGGCTTTCGACGGCCTCTATATCGGCGACAGCTTCGCCGCTTTCGCCAAGGTCCTGATCTACATCGCCGCCGCGGCTTCGCTCGTCGCGGCCTCGGGCTGGTTCACTCGCGACCGCGACTACCGGGCCGAATATCCCTGCCTGATCCTCCTCTCCTGCGTCGGGATGGGGATGATGGTCTCCGCGGGCGACCTCCTCACACTCTATGTCGGGCTCGAGCTCCAGAGCCTGTCGGCCTACGTCCTCGCCAGCTTCCAGAGGCGCGACAACCGCTCGGCCGAGGCGGGCCTCAAATATTTCGTCCTCGGAGCGCTCGCCTCCGGCATCCTGCTCTACGGAGTGTCGCTCCTCTACGGCTTCACCGGGTCGACACTGTTCGGCGAGATCGCCCAAAGCATCTCGACATCCAAGGCGTCGCCCGAGGGGCTCTCACCCGGTATTCTGTTCGGGATGGTCTTCGTCCTGGCCGGAATCGCCTTCAAGGTCTCCGCGGTTCCCTTCCACATGTGGACTCCCGACGTCTACGAAGGCGCTCCGACTCCGGTGACCGCCTTCTTCGCCTCGGCGCCCAAGGTCGCTGCGATGGCGCTTCTCACCCGGGTCGCGATCGAGGCGATGGGGCCCGCCACGTTCGAGTGGCGCCAGATCGTCATCTTCATGGCCTTGGCCTCGACCATCCTCGGCGGGGTCGCCGCCATCGGCCAGCCCAACATCAAGCGGCTGCTGGCCTATTCCTCGATCAACAATGTCGGCTTCGCACTGATCGGTCTCGCCGCGGCCACCCGCTACGGGGTCGCCTCGGTGCTATTCTACATGGCCGTCTACACGGTGATGACCCTGGGCACCTTCCTCATCGTCCTGAGGATGCGCGATTCGGAGGGCCAGCCGGTCGAAAGCATCGCCAGTCTCTCAGGCCTCTCGACCACCCGTCCCTGGCTGGCCGCCGGTATGGCGATCTTCATGTTCAGCCTCGCCGGAGTGCCGCCCTTGTTCGGGTTCTGGCCCAAATTCCTGGTCTTCGACTCCGCCGTCCGGGCCGACCTGACCTGGCTCGCGGCGGTCGGGATCGCGACCTCGGTGATCAGCGCCTATTATTATCTGAAGATCGTCAAGACGATGTATTTCGACGATCCGGCTCCCGCTTATGCGCAAACCCACGACGTTCCGCAGTCGGTCCTGATCGTACTGGCCGCTTTGTTCGTCTCCCCGCTCGGCTATTTCGTCATCCCCCATCTCGGCAGGATGGCGGACAACGCCGCGAGCGCCCTGTTCTGAGCCTGCCAGACTGGGCCGGCGATCACGCCGGCCGCCGGCCCAATCCATGCAGCAACAGGCCGAGCGAAGGGGCGGGATGCTTCCCCCCGGCGGCGGGTTCACCGTGCTCGCCCCGCGCCGCACTGTCCTACTTCGGAAAAATACCTATGTCGGCGGATGGCCGCGGGCCTAAGCGGCCGCTAGTCTGGAATTCGAATGGGTGAGCGGCGAGCCTATATCATCGAGGACGAAAAGATGCTGCGCGATCTCGTGCGGCAGTCGCTGGCCGATTGCTGCACCCGGATCGAGGAATATGATTCCGCCGAGTCCTTCCTGGCGGGACATGGCGAGCGGCCGGCAGGCTGCATCATCGTCGACATCAACCTTCCCGGGATCAACGGCCTCGACCTTCTGGAGGTGATCGCCAAGGGGCGCGCCGCCTACCCGGTCATCGTGGTGTCGGGCAATGGCAACGTCCCGCACGCGATGCGCGCCGGCCGCCTGGGAGTAGTGGACTTCATCGAGAAGCCGTTCCGAGTCGACCAGCTGATCGCCGCGGTCGAGAAGGGCTTCGCGCTCCTCGAAAGCCAGCCCGTGTCGCGGATCTCCGCGCTCGTCACCCTGACCCGGCGGGAAAAGGAGGTGCTCGTCGCCTTCGCGGACGGGGCGCCGAACAAGGTCGTCGCCCACGAACTCGGCCTCAGCGTCCGGACGGTCGAGCTCCACCGCGCAAACCTGATGAAGAAACTGGGGGTCAGGAGCCTGTCCCAGGCCCTGCTCATCGCCAAGGATGGCGGCTATGTCTGAGACCGGCGGACCCGCCGGCCCCATCCGAACCGTCGCCGAGACGGGCTCCACCAACGACGACCTCGCCTTGCTTGCTCGAGAGGGCGCTCCGGAAGGGGTCTGGCTTCGCGCAGTGCGCCAGTCCGGTGGGCGAGGCCGGCAGGGTCGGGAATGGCATTCGCCGCCCGGCAACCTCCACGCCAGTACGCTCGTACGGCTCCGCCCCGGGGACCCGCCGGCACCGACCTTGGCCCTGGTCGCCGCGGTGGCTTTGCACGAGGTGGCCTCCAGCCTCACGGTGGCCGGGGTGGCGATCGAGATCAAATGGCCCAACGACCTGCTCGTCGCCGGCGCCAAGCTGGCGGGTATCCTCCTCGAGCGGATCGACGACGCGGTCGTCGTCGGCTTCGGAGTCAACCTGGCCGACCATCCCGACGAGATCGCCCGCCCGGCGATCAACATGGGAATGCTGGGCGGTGCTCCGGATCCGGCCCGGTTCCTCGAAGCGCTGGCCGCAAGCTTCGCCCGCTGGGTCGCGGTCTGGCGCGAGGAAGGGCTCGAGCCGATCCGGAAACGCTGGCTTTCCGCCGCCCATCCGATCGGCACGGCCCTTTCCACCCACACCGCAAGCGGCGCATGGGTAGAGGGCCTGTTCGACGGGCTCGAAGAGAGCGGGGCGCTGCGCTTGCGGTTGCCCGACCGCAGCGCTCAGGTCATCCATGCCGGCGACGTCTTCTTGGTCTGAAGGCGGATGAAAGCCCTGCTCCTTCTTCCATTGCTTGGTCTCATCCTTGGCTGTGACCCTGCCGAGAACAGCAGTGAGGGAAACGCAGGGAAGGAAGTAGCCCGATCGGGGCCGGCGCAGCCCGTGCCGCGTGACCTTTCGTCCGGGCCGGAAGTGATCCAGGGTAAATTGCCCGGAGAAGATACCGAGATCCGGTGGCTGGTCCCGAATGCCTACAAGCGTGAGCCTTATTATTGTGGCGACATAGGCTACATCGATCTCGGCTCGGCGTCCGACGGGCCCGCTTATTATTTCCGGCGGGAGGACGGCTTCGTGATCGGGCGTTGTGGAGGCGCCTGCATGATCGACATTCCGGAGGGCCGCTGCGCTCGCGAATGCCCCCCGGCGCAATGGACTTGCCGTCCGTTTCGCGAGCCGTCCTTCAATGCGTCTCTCGCCAAGCCCCGGAGGCCACGCTAGGACGCCCCAATGCTGCTCGCCGTCGACGCCGGGAACACCAATATCGTCTTCGCCTTGCTCGAGGACGGAGTCATCCGAGCCCGCTGGCGAATCGCGACCGATCCGCGGCGGACCGCCGACGAATATGCGGTATGGCTCCACCAGCTGATCCAGCTCGAAGGTTTGCCGCGCGACGTGGTGGAGGCGGTGATCGTCGGAACGGTGGTGCCGCGCGCGACCCATAATCTGGAAGTTCTCGCCGCCAAATATTTCAAGGTCGAGGCTTTGATCGCGGGCCAGGCCGGGGCGGAATGGGGGATCGAGCTCGACGTCGCGGAGCCGAGGAGCGTCGGAGCCGACCGGGTGCTCAACGCGATCGCCGCCCACGCCCTCCACCAAGGCGACCTGATCGTCGTGGATTTCGGAACCGCCACGACCTTCGACGCGATCGATTATTCCGGCGCCTACAAAGGCGGGATCATTGCTCCGGGGATCAACCTGTCGCTCGACGCCCTGGTCACCGCGGCGGCGAAGCTTCCGCGGATCGCGATCGAGGCTCCGGCCGGCAATATGTCGGTCATCGGCCGGACCACCGAGGACCAGATGCATATCGGCATCTACTGGGGCTATGTGGCGATGATGGAAGGTTTGGTCGACCGGATGAAGGCTGAGATCGGACGGCCGGTCAAGGTGGTCGCCACCGGGGGCCTTGCGACCCTGTTCGACCAGCATGTGACCCTCTTCGACGAGATCGAGCCGGATCTGACGATCCAGGGGCTGGGATTGTTGTACAAGCGCAGCCGCTTATCCTCCCCATCGTGAGATCGGGAGGGGGACCATGCGAAGCATGGTGGAGGGGTGAAAGCGCCGGTCTTTGAAGGATCGCACTCGAACCCCATATTCGTCGTGAGTTACCCCTCCACCATGCTTCGCATGGTCCCCCTCCCCACGAGCTTCGCTCGCAGGGAGGATTAAGAAAGAGAAAAATGAAACCCGGCAAAGAACTGCTCTTCCTAGCGCTCGGCGGCTCGGGCGAGATCGGAATGAACGTCAATCTCTACGGCTGCGACGGCAAGTGGATCATGGTCGATCTGGGAATGACCTTCGCCGATCCGGCTTATCCGGGGGTCGAACTCATCCTCCCCGATTTGACCTTCATCGAGGAGCGGCGGAACGACCTGCTTGGAGTGGTCCTGACCCACGGCCATGAGGACCATATCGGCGCCATCCCCTATCTGGCCGACGACCTGGGAGTTCCACTCTGGGCGACCCCCTTCACCGCGGGCCTGATCGCTGAGAAGCTTCAGGAGGAAGGGCTGGAGCGGCAGGTCAAGGTCAACATCATCGATATCGGCGGGACGATGCAGATCGGACCGTTCGGCTTCCGATTCGTTCCGCTCGCCCATTCGATCCCGGAAGGCAACGCGCTCCTCATCGACACCCCCTACGGCAAGGTCTTCCACACCGGCGACTGGAAGCTGGACGAATTCCCGCAGCTCGGCGACCCCGCCGACGCCGCCGCACTGACCCGGGTCGGCGACGAAGGCATACTCGCCCTGGTCTGCGATTCGACCAACGTCTTCCAGGAGGAAGCGTCGGGATCCGAGGAGCAGGTCCGGGAAGGCCTGGACCGGGTGATCGGCGAGGCCGAGGGGAGGGTGCTGGTCACAACCTTCGCCTCGAACGCGGCCCGGCTCAGCACTCTGGGCAAGGTCGCTCAGGACACCGGCCGCCAGGTCTGCGTCGCCGGCCGCTCGCTCGACCGGATCCTGAGGGTCGCTCGAAGCGTCGGCTATCTGACCGATTTCCCCGAGACCGTCGACTTCGAGACAGCCATGTCGCTTCCGAAGCGCGACGTGATGATCATCGGCACCGGCGGCCAGGGCGAGAGCCGCGCCGCGCTCGCCCGAATCGCCTTCGACCAGCACCGGATCAAGCTCAGCGAAGGCGACCTCGTCGTCTTCTCCTCCAAGCAGATACCGGGCAACGAGATCGCCATCGGCCGGATCCAGAACGAGCTCGCGGCCCGCGGAATCAGGATGATCACGGACCGGCAGGCGAACGTCCACGTCTCCGGCCATCCCGGCCGCCCGGAGCTCGCCGCCATGTACGGTTGGATCCGGCCCGAGATCATCGTCCCCGTGCACGGCGAGATGCGCCACATGGCGGAGCATGACCGTTTCGCCCGCTCCAAGGGCGTGCCCAGGGGCATCGTCCAGAAGAACGGCGACGTCGTCCGGCTCGCGCCCGACGGGCCGAAGAAGCTGGGCGAGGAGCGGGTCGGGCGCCTCATCCTCGACGGCGACGTCATCCTCGCCGCCGACGGGCCGACGATGAACGAGCGCCGCAAGATCGCGAGCTTCGGGACGATCACGGTCGCGCTCGCGCTCAATGAACGGGACCGGCTGGTCGGCGACGTCCAGGTCGCGCTCGAGGGCATTCCGGTCGAGGAGGACCGCGAAGCCTTCGTCGAGGAAGCGGCGGACGCAGCATCCGAGGCCGCCCTCAAGGGCGCGGCCAGCGAGGACAAATTGCGGGAGGCGGTCCGGCTCGCGGTCCGCCGTTGCGCCACCGAATGGACCGGCAAGAAGCCGGTGGTGGACGTCCTCGTCGTCCGGGTGTGATGAACGACCGTCATTGCGAGCGAAGCGAAGCAATCCAGCGGGGCCAAGGTCCGAAGCTGGATTTGCTTGGTCGTCGCAATGACGGTGGGAGGTAGATCATGAAGTTCCAGTCGATCCTGGCGATCTACGTCCTGTTCTGGACCCTGAGCCTGTTCGTGGTACTGCCCTTCGGGGTTCGGACTCCTGAGGAGGAGGGCGTCGAGACCCCGGCCGGCCACGCCCCGAGCGCTCCGCACCGCTTCAGCTTCGCCCGCACCGCACTCTGGGCGACCATCGTGTCCGCGCTCGCCTTCGCGCTGTTCTATGCCAATTATCTGTTCGGCTGGGTCAGCATCGAGATGCTCGACTGGACGAGGTAAAGTGCTCGTCTCCCCCGCCGCGAAGCGGTGGGGAGGGGGACCGCGTGAAACGTGGTGGAGGGGGAGCGGGCAGGGAGTCGGAGGATCTCGCGCGCGAACCGAGAACGCCTGCGCCTTCTACCCCTCCACCACCCTTCGGGTGGTCCCCCTCCCCATCTTCGATGGGGAGGATTTAGCGAATCCGCTCGATCGCCTGGGCCAGCGCCACGTAGAGCTTGCCCATGTCGCTCGAGAGGATGGTGACCCCCAGCGGCGAGCCGTCGCGGTCGGCGAGGATCCTGCGCAGCATCGATTCGAAATCGTGGATGTAGCGGTTCACCTGGTCCCGGAATTCGGGCTCTTCCTCGTAATGGCGGGCGATCTCGCGGGCGTCGTTGCGGTCGAGCAGCCGGACCGCCCGGCGGGTGAAGACTCCCCGGTCGCCCTTGAGATAGGCGGTCCAGGCGCTGTCGGTGACTTCGTTGGACAGGATCTTGGTGACGTCGATCGCGGTCGAATTGAGCGATTCGATGAGCAGAGCGACCCGCCTCG
This sequence comes from Allosphingosinicella sp., assembly GCA_036387875.1. GTDB lineage: Bacteria > Pseudomonadota > Alphaproteobacteria > Sphingomonadales > Sphingomonadaceae > Allosphingosinicella. The sequence goes on from DASVSX010000059.1 coordinate 85,510, forward strand.
AGAAATTCTCGCTTTCCTTCTCTTCCCGCTCGGCGCGCTCCTCGTCGATCCGGGCCTCGATCGCCGCCGCGGTCTCGCCGAGCGAGAGCATCTGGCGGGTGAGGCGCTCGGACGCCCGGCGAGCGGTCTCGATCGCGCGTTCGGAGACGGCGGAGAGCTCCGCCATCTGGCGCTCGACCGTCTCGCTCACCGCCCGCTCGAGCGCTTCCCGGCTCGCCTCGCCGAGCGCCGCCGCGCTTGCGGGAATGGCCGCCGAAATCGCCTCGCGGGCGCGCTCCGACGCCTGGCCGGCGGCTTCGCGGACCCGGAGGAGGGCCTCGATGAGCTCGGGACCGGTATCGGCCGCGATCCTCTGAGCCGCAGCCCGGGCTTCTTCGGCGGCGGCGCCGAGCGCTCGCAACTGATCCTGGGCGCTCGCGGAGCCTTCGCCGATCCGGACGAGCAGCGCCTCCAGCGACTCCTGCTGCCGCGCCAGGACCGCCTCGCCGTCGCCGAGCCGGGCAGCGGCGGCCCCGGCCATGGATTCGATGTCGCCGACGATCGGGACGATCGCCTCGGCCGCGTCCCGCGTACGGCCGGCCTGTTCCTCGACCGTCCTGAGCGCCGCGGGCAGCTCCTCGCTGAGCCGGCCGGAAATTCCGCCGAGCGCCGAGCCCAGCTGACCGGCGCTTTCGATGAGATCTCCCGCCCGGCGCTGGCCTGCGCCCAGGTCGTCGAGAAGCGCCGCCGCCGCGGTCCGGACGCTTTCCACGGAGGCGCCGGTATCTGCCGCGATTCGCTGCCCCGACTCGTTCGCGTCCTCGGCCGCCGCTCCAAGCGCTCGCAAACGCTCTTCCGCCCCTGCAGCACCTTCCGCGACCCGGGCGAGCAGGGCTTCGACGGCTTCGCGCTGGCGGCCCGCCGCCTGCTCGCTCTCGCCGAGCCGGACCGCGGCGGAACCGGCGGATCTTTCGACCTCGACGACCAGCGGAGCGATGGAAGCCGCCGCTTCGCGAGCCCGCCCCGCATGCGCCTCCACGTTGGCAAGGGCCACGGGCAATTCGTCCCTAAGCTCGGCGGAGATTGCGGCCAAGGCGGTGCCGAGGCTTCCGGCCCGGTCGGTCAGGCCGCCCGCCTGCTCCTGCCCGCTTCCCAGCTCCTGGAGCAGCGACCCGAGCGACGCCCGTACCGCCTCCACCGACCGGCCCAGCTGCTCGCTTTGGGCGCCGCCGTTTCGGCCGAGCCGGTCGAACCAGCCGTCGAGCTCGGCAAGCTCCTTGCCGAGGCCGGCCACCAAAGCGTGGCTTGCCGCGTCCTGCGCGGAGATATGGCCGGCCAGAGTCTCGATCTTGCCGCTGATCGTCTCGATCCGCTGGCCGAGGCTGCGAGCGGCGTCCTCGCCCGCCTTGTCGAGCGCCGCCCGGCTCTGCTCGATCGCGGCCAGGGTGGTGTGGCCCTGGAGATCGAGAGCCGAGCGCGCGGCCTCGACCGCCTCGGCGGCCCGGCTCATCGCGGAGTCGACGGCGGCGGTCATCTTGGCGGAGGATTCGTCCATGCTCGACGCGGCGGCCGCGCTTCCGCTTTCAATCCGGGCGACATGGGCGGACATTCGCTGGGCCGCTCCGCCGAGCACTTCGTCGGCGTCTCGGCCGCGGGCGGTGAGCGAGGCGAGCTGGGCCTCGAGCGCGCTCGCCTGGCCGTGGGCGTTGAGGCCCGCTTCCTTCATCGCGTCGGCCACGGCGCGCGCCTGCTCCTCGGCCCTTGGAAGATCGTGGAGGAGAACTCCGATGTCGACCTTGGCCGAATTGGCCGCGGCGTCGAGCGCGGCGGCCTTTTGGTCGAGGGTGGCGGTCTCCTTGGACAGGTAATAGGTCACCCGGCCGAGCCGGTCGGACGCTTCGTCGCCCAGCGACATGAGCCGCTCCGCCTCGCCGCGAAGCCTGGAGTGATTGTCTTCGATCCGGCTCGCGACGATCTCGAGGACGCTCTCCAGCGCGCGGCTTTCGGCGGTCATGATCTCGACGGCTCGAGTGAACCGCTCCGCCTCGCGCCGCGAGGTCCTTCCGAACATCAGCCACAGCAAGGCGAGCAAGGCCAGCGGGCCCGTGAAGGTGGCGGTCCAGGCGATCGCGTTGCCGAGGGAGAGCGGAGGGCGAGCCTGCCAGAACCAATAGGCCAGTGCGCCGATCCAGGCCGCGGCCAGAAGGACGATCAGGCCGCCGAGCAGTCCCGCCGGGGCCGGCCGGCGGGCCTGGGAAGCCTCCACCGAAGCCTCGGGCGCCTGGGCGTCGGTTTCGGGCGGGCCGATCCAGTCGCTTGCGGTTGCCGCCGTGAAGCCCTGCTCGGGCTCCGTCTGTGCTCGTTCTGCCCCCGTCATAAGGGGTGTTTACCATGATTCGGGCGGTGGGGAAGTCGGAAGGATACGGGGTGTTAACGCTGGCGCACTTAGAGGAAGGACATGGTCTACGATCCCGGAGCCTTGAACGCCTCGCTCGCCGCCGCCGTCGGAAGCGATCCCGAGCTGATGCGGGAGCTTCGAATCGCGTTCCTGGAAAGCGCGACCCGGCAGACCGACCTGATGGGCCGGGCCCGCTGCGACGCCAATTGGTCGATCGCCGCTTCGAGGCTGAAGAGCGTGGCCGCAAGCTTCGGAGTGACAGGCCTCGTCGCTTTGGCCGACGAGGCGCTCGACGGGGCGCCCGGCGATCCGGTGGTCCTGAGGAAGCTGAGCGCCGCCATCGCCGATTTCGCGGAGTAGGGGGAGCCTCCTGCCGCCATGCTGAACTTGTTTCAGCATTCAGCGTCGACAGCCTCGCGAGATAGAACTGGACCCTGAAACGGGTTCGGGGTGACGTTCATCGCTTTACGCCGGATGCCCGCGGCCTCTATCCCACCGAAATGGGGAAAGACGCGTGACTCTGGCCGCCTTGATTTCCGCCTATCACGAAGCGGATGACGGGGGTCTGCGAGCGACCCTTCAAGTCGCCGGCCGGAGCCTGGTCGAGCGCCAGGTCAGGCTCGCGATCGGCACGGGGGCCGAGCCGGTGGTGGTCGTCGTCGAGCGGGTCACCGCGGAGCTCAGCGCGGCCCTCGACGGGCTGCGGGCGGAAGGCGTGGCGATCGTCCTGGCGCGGAGCGCCGAAGAAGCCGCCGAAGCGGTGCATAGCAGCGACCGAGTCCTGATCGTCGGCGACGGCCTCGTCGCGCCCGAGGCGGTGATCGCGCGCCTCGTCGCGCTCGACGGCCCGGCGATCCTCGTCGTTCCGGATCTGCGGGTCGACGACCGCTACGAACGAATCGACGCCCAGAGCCGCTGGGCCGGCCTGGCTCTCATCGACGGCCAGATGCTGAAGCAGACCGCCTCGATGCTCCAGGACTGGGACCTCCAGTCGACCCTGCTCCGCCGGGCGGTGCAGGCGGGTGCCCGGCAGATCAGCGTCAGGGGCGAGGCGGAGGACGAGTTGCCGCTGGTCGCGGAGACTTCGGAGGATCTCGTCGAGCTCGAGGCGCAGATCGTCGCGGGCGCCCATGTCCGCCGGAGCGACTGGGTCTCGCGTTATCTGCTTGCACCGCTGGAGCGGCTTGCGACCCGGACCCTGATGCCGACCGCGGCTACTCCAACCGCTCTCGGCCTCGGCGCGACCTTGCTGATGGCGCTGGCCGGCCTGGCTTTCGCGAAGCACTGGCTGGGCCTCGGCCTCGCCTTCCTCCTGCTCGCCACCCCGCTGGACGGGATCGCGGAGCGGCTCGGTTCGCTTCGCCTTCAGGGGACGAAGGGGCCGAGCTGGTGGGGAACGCTGCTTCCAGTCGTCTCGGCCGGAGTGCTGCTCGTCCTCGCTCATTCCCTTTCCGATGCGCGCGGCTGGGGATGCGTCGCTTTGGCGGGGACGATCATCGCCTTCTGCGTGGCGTTGCGAATCGAGGCCGGGGGTCGCGAATTGCCGGGAAAGCTCTGGCTGGCCGAGCGCAAGGGCATGACCTGGCTGATGCTTCCCTTCGCGATTTTCAACCTGTGGGGGACTGGCCTGACCTTGCTCGCTTTCTACGCCGGCGCCAGCTTCTTCTGGGCCCAGCATCATGCTCACGCCCCGGCGGCCGCCCCTCCACAGGATTAGCGCCGCCTTAACCCTGACGGGGGTATGCACCGGCAATGTCCGAAGTGCGCGCGAACGGGGGTGAGCTGGACGGCGCGGCGCAGCTGCTCGCGTCGGCGCATGCGCGCGTCTCGGCGGCCATCGCCGATCTTGCACTCCCGGAAGCTTTTCGGCTCAGCGACCGGCAGCGTCTCACCGTCTCGAATCTCCTCCGGCGGCTGGTCGGCGACATCGAGGACGAGCTTCGCTCCGCGCTCGCCGCGCATTTTGCCGGGCGGGACGACTTGCCGCTTCGAGCCGCTTTGTCGTCGGCGAGCCTGCCGATCGCCCTGCCCGTCCTTGAGGGAGGCGGAGTTGTCGCCGATCCGACCCTGTTCGCAATGCTCCTTCGGCGAACGGAGGAGCATCGGCTCGCCCGGGCCGCCCCGGAGGCCGGGCTGCTCACGGATCTGGCAGGGGACGAGGACCCGGCGCTCGCCGCTGCCGCGGTTTCGCTCCTGATCGCCCAGAGCCGACGTCTCGACGCCTTCCACGAACCGCTTCTCGCCAGCGGAGACCTTCCGGCCGAAGCCGCGCATGGTCTCGCCTGGACCGTCGCCGCTGCGCTTCGCACCTATCTGATCGCCCGCCACAGGGTCGCCCCGGCCGCGGCCGACGGAGCAGTCGCCTCGGCGACCGCGGCCATGCTCGGCCGCTACGACGAAGGGACCGGGGTCGATTCCCTGGCGCGCCGGCTCGCGCTCCGGCTCGAGGAGCGGGCCCGGCTCGACGACGACCTGCTCGTCCGCGCCGCCGGCGAGGGCGTTCTGCCGCTCCTTCTGGCGGCGCTCTCTCTTAGAACCGGGCTCGAGCCCCAGGCCTCGTGGGAGCTGCTTTCCGACGCGTCGGGCAGGGGTCCCGCCATCATGCTTCGGGCGGCGCACCTGGCGCGCGAGGCCGTGGCGTCGATCCTGCTCCGCCTCGCCGGCCGCGAGGAGTCGGTGGCGGCGCAGCTCGACCTGTTCGATTCGGTCGACCCGGCCCAGGCCCGGCACCACATACTCCTCTGGAGCCTCGATCCGGCCTATCGCTCGGCCGTGGCGAGGCTTGCATCATGAGCGCCGAGAAGGCCGTCCGGGGCCGAATCGACTTCGACGGGCGGCTGGTGGAGGCCGACGCCCGCCTGATGGCGCTTCATCGTTCCGCCGGCGGCGAGGAAGGCGGGCCGCTCGCGGTGCCCCAGATCGCCGCGCTCGTCCGTTTGGCGCGCCGCCTCGGAATCGTCATCTCGCGCGGCGCGGTCGCCGCCGAAGGCGAGTGCGACCTCGATCTGTGGGTGCGCGCCGAGCCCAAGGAAGGCTGGGTCGACCTCGCCGTCACCGGCTGGGTCGCTCGCCCGGCGCGCGGCCCCGCGCCGGCGTCCGACGCCGAGCGTCAGGCCGATTTCCTTCGCGCCGGCGCCGACTGGACGTGGGAGACCGACTCGGCGCTTCGACTGACGATCGTCTCGCCCGCCGCCGCCGCCGCGGCCGGCAAGGCTCCCGCCCAGCTGGTCGGCCAGCAGCTCACTCGCCTGTTCCGCCTGGAGGAAGGGGAGGAAGGTGAGCTTCCGCTTCTCACCGCCCTGGCCGAGCAAAGGCGATTCGACGGTCAGTGCGCCGAGCTTCGCGGCGGCCGCGGCGGCCGCTACCGGCTGGCCGGAATCCCGCTGATCGATGGGATGGGCCGCTTCGCCGGCTTCCGAGGCTCCGCCGCGGCTCTTCCCGCCGCCGGGACTCCGCCGCCTCCGCCGACCGCCGAGGCCCGTTCGGAGCCCGGTGCTTTTGGGGAGAGGCTCGACAAGGCGCTGCGGACCCCGCTCGCCCAGATCATCGCCAGCGCGGAGACGATCGGGGCCCAGGGGGACGGGCCGATCAAGAGCGATTACGCGGGTTATGCGGGCGATATCGCGACCGCCGGCCGGCATCTTCTCGCCCTGGTCGATGACCTCGTCGATCTTCAGGCGATCGAGCGGCCCGATTTCCGTCCCGAGACGGAGGAGATCGATCTCGCCGACGTCGCGCGCCGGGCCGCCGGGCTCCTCGCGGTTCGAGCCGGCGAGCGGCCGGTCCGGATAGACTCCCCTGCGCCGGGGGACAGCCTTCCGGCCTCCGGCGATTTCCGCCGGGCGCTGCAGATCGTCGTCAACCTGCTCACCAACGCGATCCGCTACTCGCCCGAAGGCGGCCAGATCTGGATTCGGACCGACCGCGAGGGGGATCTCGCCGCCTTGATCATCGCCGATCAGGGAAAGGGCATTTCGGACGAGGACCAGGGGCGGATCTTCGAGAAGTTCGAGCGGGTCGACCCGACCGAAGCGGGCGGAACCGGCCTCGGCCTCTACATTGCCCGCCGGCTCGCCCGCGCCATGGGCGGGGACGTCGCGGTCGACAGCGCTCCCGGCCAGGGGGCGAGGTTTACGTTCACTCTGCCATTGAGGCCCTGACGGTTAGTGCCCGGAGTGCTCCGCGCCTTTCCCCGCCACGACCATCGGCTTGTGGAATTGGCAGGTCACGGTCGGATTGTACTGGGCGAACATTCCGTTGGCGTTGGGCCGATACAGCCAGACATGGCGGTCGTAATGCGGCTCAAACATATGGGCCTCGTCGACCGGCGTCGCCGGATCGTCGGCCATGTCGTCATATTCGACCCCGTGGAAGGTCGGTAGGGCCTTATTGCCGGCCGAGTGCCACGCCTTCTTGAAGACCAAATTCTCCACCGCGACCAGCTCGAGCGATCCGTCGGCGCGGGGCTCGTAGATCAGGATCGAGGGTTTGCGGAAATCGGTGTGGGTGCCGCCGCCGTCGACCCGCGGATTGGGCGGCCCTTTGATCCCTAGCAGGTCCGGGCGGAAGAAATGGATTCCCATTCCACCCAGCGCCTTCGGACGCCCCATCATCGAGGCGGTGTCGCACATATCGCCCGGATCGCGGACATAGCCCTCGGCCAGGGCGACTTCGACCTTGCGGAAGCGGGCGGTGGCGGCCCGGACCTCGTCGAGCGTCGGTTCGCCCGGGCCCGGCGCGGCCGCGGCAAGGGCTGCAGCGATGATCGTCAACATGAGCAACTCCGATCTTTGAACAGGATCGGGAGGGAATATGCTCGCCTTGTTGCCGCCCGATGCCGAATCCCGGACCATCGTGTTTCAACTGTTGCGCGGGTCGAGCCGCCTTGGCAGTTTCCCCCCGAGGCAAGAGGGGGCGCGCGCGATGATTCAGCTTACGGACTCGGATTTCCAGACCTTGTGCGCGGCCGGCAGCGTGAGCGAGCGGATCGGAGCTCTGGAGGGCGAGCGCAAGGCGGCGGTCCGCAAATTCTGGCTGAGGGGCTCGATCGGGGTCGCCCTGACGGCGGCCGCGCTCGCGACCTTGCTCAATGCGGGCTGGCAGGCGATGGCCGTCATCGTTTTCGCGGCCTTCCTGGTCGGGACCTTCATCGCCGCCGCCGCGCCGCTGATGGCCGCCAAGGAAGGCCTGAAGCATCCGGTCCTCGAGGAGGTCGCGAAGAAAGCGGGGCTGGAATATTTCCCGTCAGATTTCTCGCCGCCCGCCTTCGGCGGCGGCCGCGCCCTCCTGTTCGGGAGCTCGGGCTTTTCGAGCCAGACCTTCACGGATCTGTTCAACGGCACCGATGAGGAGGGCCGCGGCTTCGCCGTCTACGAAGCCTGCCTTCAGCGCCGCTCCGGCAAGAATACCCACACGGTGTTCTCGGGTCAGATGTACGCCGTCCAGCGCCGGCCCGGCGCCCAGGGCCACACCGCCATCGTCCCGGACAAGAAGATCTTCAACTTCTGGAAGCCGGCAAGCGACATGGAGCGGGTCCGGATCGAAGGAGACGAGGCCTTCGAGAAGAAGTTCGAAGTCTATTCCACCCGCCCGATGGAAGCCCGCGAGCTCCTCTTCGACACCGCCTTCCGCGCCCGCCTGCTCGAGCTGCGGAAAGCCGGCCGGGTCTTCGTCTATGCAGGCCCGGAGGAGGCGCTGGTCGCCGCGACCGGCAAGGACCGGTTCGAGCCCGGCTCGATGCTCCGCTCGCGCCCCGGCGAGGAGAGAGTGAAGCTGATGTTCGACGACGTCTGCTCGTCGCTGGCGCTGCTCAAAGAGTTAAAGTCGAAGCTCGGCTAATTGGGGACAAGCGCCAGCTTCCGTGTCAACGACGATTCCAGCTACCGGCAGAGGGCAGCCGCGCTCGAGTCGAGCACGACCGGTCTCGAGGAGGCAAGGCGCGACTCCGTATAGTGGCCCTTCGCTTCCTTGAGATCCCAGGTGCCGCGATAGACGGCGTTCGCCTTGACGAAGCTCACCGGCTGGTGCTGCCGCTTCCCGGTCGCTTGCTCGGATCCCGTTTCGCCGTCGCTGAAGGCGGCGGCGGCGACCAGGCCTCGGGCGCAGGTCACATGAAGCTCCCCGTCGGTCGATGTCATTCCGCCGTCGGTATTGGAGTCGGTCCGCACCTTCAGCCGCCGGGTGTTGCCGTCGCTGTAGGTGCCGGTTACGGTGAAAGTGACGGCGCCGGCCATACGTCCCGACGCGCCGGTCCCTTTGGTCTTTATGGCGTGATCTGCGGCAGTCGCGCCGGTCGGGGAAGCGCCGCCGGGCGTGGCCCGGGTCATGGGCGGCAGCTTCTTGAAGCAGAAGGTGTTCCCCTCGCCCTTGTCGGACCAGGTACCGCCTTCTTCCTCGCACTTGATCTGGGCGGCGGTCTTTTCCGCAAAAGCCGGGCTCGCACCGAGCGTCGAAAGGACCAGCGCTCCGAGCGCCGTGGCGGACAACAGACCTATTCCTTTGAGCAGCTCTATCGCGGAAGGCATGGTGCTTCTCCCCTGATCCGAGTCGGAACGGGAAGAAAAGAACCAATTCCCGGAAAAAGCAAGCGGCCGGGATCAGGGCGTTGGGACGGGCCCTACCTCTGCTCCACCGGGACGTAATCGCGCTGCGTAGGCCCGGTGTAGAGCTGCCTTGGGCGACCGATCTTCTGTTCGGGATCGGAGATCATCTCGTTCCACTGGGCGACCCACCCGACGGTCCGCGCCAGAGCGAAGAGGGCAGTGAACATCGAGGTCGGGAAGCCGATCGCGGAGAGGACGACTCCCGAATAGAAATCGACGTTGGGATAGAGCTTCTTCTCGATGAAATAATCGTCGCTGAGAGCGATCTGCTCGAGCTCGCGGGCGACGTCGAAGACCGGGTCGGTGACTCCCAGCTCCTTCAGAACCTCCTGCGCGGTCGCCTGCATCACCTTCGCGCGCGGGTCGTAATTCTTGTAGACCCGGTGACCGAAGCCCATCAGCCGGAAGGGGTCGTCCTTGTCCTTGGCCCGGGCGATGAATTCGGGGATTCGCTCGGGCCGCCCGATCTCGTGAAGCATGTTCAAGGCCGCCTCGTTGGCGCCGCCATGGGCCGGGCCCCACAGGCAGGCGATGCCGGCCGCGATGCAGGCGAAGGGGTTGGCGCCCGAGGATCCGGCGAGGCGGACGGTCGAGGTCGAGGCGTTCTGCTCATGGTCGGCGTGGAGGATGAAGATCCGGCGCATCGCCCGTTCGACGATCGGATTGACCTCATAGGGCTCGGCGGGAACCCCGAAGGTCATCCTCAGGAAGTTGCCGGTGTAGCTCAGGCTGTTCTGCGGGTACATGAACGGCTGCCCGAGCGTATATTTGTACGCCATCGCCGCGATCGTCGGCATCTTGGCGATCAGCCGGTGGCTGGCGATCATGCGCTGCACGGGATCGGTGATGTCGGTCGAATCGTGGTAGAAAGCCGAGAGCGCTCCCACCACTCCGCACATTACCGCCATCGGATGGGCGTCGCGGCGGAAGCCCCGGTAGAAGGTCGAAAGCTGCTCGTGCAACATGGTGTGGCGCGAGATGGTGTAGGTGAAATTCTCGAGCTCCGACTTCTGCGGAAGCTCGCCGTTCAGGAGCAGGTAGCAGACCTCCATGAAGGTCGAATGCTCGGCGAGCTGGTCGATCGGATAGCCGCGGTGGAGGAGGATTCCCTTGTCGCCGTCGATATAGGTGATCGCGCTCTCGCAGGCCGCGGTCGAGGTGAAGCCGGGATCGTAGGTGAAGGCCCCCGTCTCCGCGTAGAGCTTTCGGATATCGACGACGTCCGGGCCGCACGAGCCGTGGCGCACGGGAAAGGCGTGATTGCCCTCGCCGAGGGTGAGAGTGGCGTTCGAGTCGGCCATCTATTCTGCTCCGTCCATCCGGTCCGCGATGCGGGCGAGGCTCTCCTCGCGCCCCAGCAGAACCAGAACATCGAATATGCCGGGCGAGGTCGCCCGTCCGGTGAGCGCGGCGCGCAGCGGCTGCGCCACCTGGCCGAGCTTGACCCCGGCGCTTTCCGCTGTGCTGCGCACCGCCGCCTCTGTGGCGAGCGCCGACCATTCGTCAAGCGCATTGAGCGAAGCCCAGGCCCGGGTGAGCAGCCGAGGGGCGTCGCCGGCCAGAAGCTGGCCCGCCTTTTCGTCGAAGTCGAGCGGTCGGGCCTGGTAGAGGAACGTCGAGTTTTCAGCCAGTTCGTTGAGGTTCTTCGCTCGAGGTTTGAGCTCCGGCATGGCTCGGACGAGAAGTTCGATCTCCGCCGTCGACAGGTCGCGCCCGATCAGCTTCGCGATCCGGGAGGCGATCAACCCCGCCAGGCGGCCGTCATCGGCTTCGCGAATATAATGGCCGTTGAGATTCTCCAGCTTCTTGAGGTCGAAGCGCGACGGCGACTTTCCGACCTGGGCGAGGTCGAACCAGCGCACGGCGTCCTCGCGGGAGATGATTTCGTCGTCGCCGTGACCCCAGCCGAGGCGAAGCAGGTAATTGGCGAGAGCCTCGGGCAGGAAGCCCAGGGCCTCATAGTCCATCACCCCGGTCGAGCCGTGCCGCTTCGACATCTTGGCGCCGTCCTGGCCGTGGATCAGCGGCACATGGGCGTAGGCGGGCTCGGGCCAGCCCATGCCGCGGATGATCCCGAGCTGGCGGAAGGCGTTGTTGAGGTGATCGTCGCCGCGTATGACGTGGGTAACGCCCATGTCGTGGTCGTCGACCACCACGGCGAGCATGTAGGTCGGGGTGCCGTCGGAGCGGAGAAGGACCATGTCGTCCAGCTCCTCGTTGCGCACTGTCACCGGCCCCTGGACGAGGTCATGGATCATTGTCTCGCCCTCGCGCGGCGCCTTGAGGCGCACGACGAAGGGGGCGTCCGGGCGCGCGGCCTCGGGTGAGCAGTCCCGCCAAGCGCTCTCGACCCGGTAGGGCCGCTTCTCCGACTGCGCGCGCTCGCGCTGGGCCGCCAGCTCTTCGGCGCCCATGTAGCAGCGATAGGCGTGGCCCCGGGCGAGCAGTTCGTGGGCCACCTCCGCATGGCGGACAGCGAATTGCGACTGATAATATTCGTGCCCGTCCCAATCGAGGCCGAGCCAGCGCATCCCCTCGAGGATGGCGTCGATCGCCGCCTGGGTGGAGCGCGCCTTGTCGGTATCCTCGATGCGCAGCAGGAAGCGGCCACCATGGTGACGGGCGTAGAGCCAGCTGAAGAGAGCGGTGCGGGCGCCGCCGATGTGCAGAAAGCCGGTCGGCGAGGGCGCAAAGCGGGTGACGACCCCGCCGGGCTGGACGGTTGCGCTCAAGCGCCTTTTCTCCAAGGATGCGAGCCATGACGGCCGGTTGCGGATGGGCTCCTAGCATAGCGGATCGGCGCCGACAAAGGGGCTGTCCATGAGCCCATCCGTCATCCCGGCGGAAGCCGGGACCCCAGGTCGAGAAGTCTCGGCGGGCCTCCCCGAGGTCCCGGCTTCCGCCGGAATGACGAATCTCTCCGCCCGCCTCGAATTCCTGGCCGACTCGGAGCGGGACCAGTTGCCGCTGTGGCTTCCGGTCGGCCTAGGCCTGGGCACCGCCGCCTGGTTCGCCCTTCCGGACGCCCGGGCCTGGACCGCCTTCCTTCTGCTCGCCGCGGCCATGACCCTTGCGCCCCGGGGACTGGCCCCCGGCACGCGCTGGGGACGGGCGGTCTCGATCTTCTGCCTCGCCGCGATCCTCGGCTGCGCCAACATCTGGTGGAAGTCGGAGCGGGTCGCGGCGCCGGTGCTCGGGCACCCTCGGGCGGCGGAGTTCGACGCGAGGATCGAAAGCTTTCAGCGCCTGCCGGCGCGCGATCTGATCCGCCTCGTGGTGAAGCCCGCCAGGGAATCGGGCCTCCCTGCGCGGCTGAGGGTCAATGTCGACTCCGCGACCGCGCCGGACGGGATCGAGGGGGGAGCGACGGTTCGGCTGCGCGGCTATCTGATGCCGCCCGCCCCGGCGGCACTGCCCGGCGCGTACGATTTTGCCCGAGCCGCCTGGTTCCAGGGCATAGGCGGTACCGGGCGGGTCGCCCTGGTGCGGGTCGTCGCTCCGGCGACCGGCCAGGGCTGGCGCGCCGGGCTGGCCGGCATGCGCCAACGGCTCGCGGACCATATCCGCGGACGATTGCCGGGCGGGGCAGGGGGAATCGCCGCCGCTCTGGCCACCGGCGACCAGGGCGGGATCCCGGAAGAGGACGCCGAAGCCATGCGCCGCTCGGGTCTCGCCCATCTGCTCTCGGTCAGCGGCCTCCACCTCACTGCCGTCGTCGGGGCGGTGATGCTCCTGACCTTGAAGCTGCTGGCGCTCAGCCCGATGCTGGCGCTCCGCTTCCGGCTGGTCCTGATCGCCGCGGGCGCCGGCGCTCTGGCGGGGGTCGCCTATACCCTGCTGACCGGGGCGGAGGTTCCGACGATCCGCTCCTGCATCGCGGCGCTGCTCGTCCTCCTCGGGATCGCTTTGGGCCGGGAAGCGGTGACCTTGCGGCTGGTGGCGGTGGGGGCGCTCGTCGTCCTGTTGCTCTGGCCCGAGTCGCTCCCGGGCGCGAGCTTCCAGATGAGCTTCGCCGCGATCACCGCCATCGTCGCCCTTCACGAGCATCCGCGAGTGCGCGCGCTTCTCGCCCGGCGCGAGGAGCTTTGGCCGGTGAAGCTCGGCCGCTTCCTCCTCGGCCTCGTTCTTACCGGCTTCGCCGTCGAGGTGGCCCTTATCCCCATAGCCTTGTGGCACTTCCACCAGGCCGGACTCTACGGCGCCCTCGCCAACATCGTCGCCATTCCGCTTACCACCTTCGTCATCATGCCGCTCGAGGCGCTCGCCTTGCTTTTCGACCTCGCCGGCGTCGGAGCGCCGCTCTGGTGGCTGGCCGGGGCCGCGCTCGACCTCCTGCTCGCGCTCGCCCACGCCGTCGCCGCTGCGCCCGGGGCGGTGGCGAGGCTCCCGACCCTGCCGACGGCGGCCTTCGCTTCGATGCTCGCCGGAGGGATATGGCTGGCCTTGTGGCGGACCCGCTGGCGGCGCTGGGGCCTCCTCCCGATCGCGGCCGGAGCGGTCGCGGCCTTGCTGACCCCGACTCCCGACCTGCTCGTCACCGGGGACGGGCGTCACCTCGCGCTCAGGACCGGGTCGGGCGAGCTGGCCCTGCTTCGCGGGCGCGCGGGCGATTATGTCCGCGACCTGATGAGCCAGAGCGCGGGACTGGAGGGCGAGGCGGGCGAGCTTGAGACTTTGCGCACCGCCGAGTGCAGCGCCGATTTCTGCGCCGCCGAGCTTCGCGGCTGGCGGTTGCTGGCGAGCCGAAGCGTCCGGCTGGTTCCGATCGAGGCGCTGCGCAAGGCCTGCGCCGAGGCCGACATCGTTGTCTCTGAACGGCGGCTGCCGGCGGCGTGCCGGCCCCGATGGCTGAAAGCGGATCGCGATTTCCTGGCGAAGAGCGGCGGCTTGGCGATTACTCTGGGTGAGAGGCCCAAGGTCGTCACGGTCGCGAGCGGCGACCGCCATCCGTGGATCGCGCGATAGTCCGTCATTGCGAGCGAAGCGAAGCAATCCAGTCCGGCGCGTGCCGCGAGCGCAGCTCTGGATTGCTTCGTCGCTGCGCTTCTCGCAATGACAAGGCCTCTACCGCCCCCGCCGCTCGCTTCGGTTGTGGCGTTCGATAGACATCAGGATTCCGAGGCAGATCATCACCGTCAGCATCGCCGATCCGCCGTAGGAGACGAGGGGAAGCGGGATCCCGACGACGGGGGCGAGGCCCATCACCATCATCAGATTGACGGCGATGTAGAAGAAGATGGTGAGCGTCAGCCCCGCCGCGGCGAGCCGCTCGAACCGGCCCTTGGCCTCCAGGGCCACGCCCATCCCCCAGCGAAGGAGCAGGAAGAAGAGGAGTATGAGGACGCAGCCGCCGATCAGGCCCCATTCCTCCGCGATGGCCGAGAAGATGAAGTCGGTATGCTGCTCGGGCAGGTAATGGAGGTGGCTCTGGGTGCCGTTGAGGAAGCCCTTTCCGAAGACTCCGCCCGAACCGATCGCGATCTTCGACTGGGTGAGGTGGTAGCCGGCGCCGAGCGGGTCGGTCTCCGGGTTGAGGAAGATCAGGACCCGCTCCTGCTGGTGCGGAAGCAGGAAGGAATAGACGATCGGCATCGAGACCGCGACGGCAAGGCCGCCGCCGATGAACAGGCGAAGGGGCAGCCCCGCCAGGAACATGAGCGCGATCGTGTTGAGGATGATCAACATCGTCGTTCCGAGGTCCGGCTGCAGCAGGATGAGGAGGATGGGCGGACCGAGGATCAGGGCGAGCGGCCACATCGCCCAAAGACGCCTGATCTCCGTGGGCGGGACGTGAGCATAGAATCGGGCGAGGGTGAGGACGATGATCGGCTTCATCAGCTCGGACGGCTGGAGCCGGAGGAAGCCCAGTTCGAGCCAGCTTCGGGCGCCTCCGCCGATCACGCCCAGCGCGAGCGTAAGGATGAGCAGCAATATGCCTCCGCCGTAGGCGAAGAAGGCGAAGTCGTGGAACGTCTGCGGCTTGATCCTCGACAAAGCGAGCGCCATTGCGAGGAAGACCGTGAAGCGCATCATGTGCGGAAGCGCCCAAGGCATCATGAAGCCCCCTGCGGCCGAATAGAGGCCGAGCACGCCCGCGCCGCCGAGAGCGGTCACGATCCAAAGCATCCGCCACGGCAGCGTAGCGAGAGGGGCCGGGACGAAGGCGAGCCCCATTTAGCGGCCGATCCCGGGCGTCCCGCCGCCGCCAGCCTTCTCGGCGGCCGCGGCCGCGAGCCAGCTTTGCGCCCGCCGCTCCATCCGCTCGGCGAGCGTTCCGCCCCATTGCTCCTCGAAGGTGGCGAGCGCGGCAAGCGCCTTGGGCTTGTCGAACAGATAGGTTAGGACGTCCTTGGCGACCGGCGCCGCCGCCCGGGCTCCGCCCATTCCGTGCTCGATCACCACCGAGCAGGCGTAGCGCGGATTGGCGGTCGGCGCGAAGCAGACGAAGAGGCCGTGGTCTCGATATTTCCAGGCGCCGGACTGGCCGCGCTGGCCTCCGGTGATTCGCCGGACCTGGGCGGTGCCGGTCTTGCCGCCCATCTCGATCCCGGGAAGCTCGAGCTTGCTCCGGCCCGCCGTGCCGGCGCCGTTCACCACCTCCCACATGCCCGAGCGGACCGTCTCGAAATGGTCCTTGGCGAAGGGCAGGGGGGCAGGGGCCGGGCGCTTTCGGCGGATGAGGTTGGGCTGGAGATCGAGCCCCGAGGCGACCCGGCTCGCCATCACGGCAAGCTGCAGCGGATTGACGATCACGAACCCCTGGCCAATCGAGGTGTTCAAGGTGTCGGACTCTGTCCAGTCGGGACGCTCGACCAGCTTGGCGCTCTTCTCGTAGCGCGCCTTCTTCCACTCGGCGCTCGGCATCGTCCCGTAATTCTGGGAGACCACGGGCAAGTCGAACTTCTGGCCGAAGCCGAGGCGCTTGCCCATGGCCGAGATGATGTCGATCCCGGCGCGGCGGCCCATCGAATAGAAATAGGTGTTGCAGCTCCTCGCGATCGCGGTGTGCATGGTCATCGAGCCGTGGCGGCCGAGGCAGCGGAAAAAGCGGTTGCCGAGCTGGAAGCCGCCGGGGCAGTTGACATGGTCCTTGGGATCGATCCCGGCCTGCAGAAGGGCCATGGCGACCATCGGCTTGAAGGTGGAACCGGGCGGGTAGAGGCCGTTCAGGGCCTTGTTGAGCAACGGCTTGCGCTCGTCCTGCGACAGCATCTTCCACTCGTTGCGGCTGATCCCGTCGGTGAAGCTGTTGGGGTCGTAGGCGGGCATCGAGGCGAGGGCCAGTATGTCCCCGGTCAGGCAGTCGAGCACCACCACCGAGCCCGATTCCTCTCCCAGGCGACGGGCGGCGAAGGTCTGCAGCCCGGCGTCGATGGTGAGCGGAAGCGGCGGGCCGCTCTTGTCCTCGAGCGTCGTCAGCTGGCGCACCAGCTTGCCGCCGGCGGTCACCTCCACCCGCTCGGCCCCCGGCCGCCCGCGAAGGCGAGGCTCCATCGTCTTCTCGATGCCTTCCTTGCCGATCTTGAAGCCCGGGGTGATCAGGAGAGGGGCCTTGCCCTCCTTTTCATACTCGGTCTTGTTCGGAGTGCCGACATAGCCGACCAGGTGGGCAACCGCGGCTCCGTCGGGGTAGAAGCGGGAGAAGGCGCGCAGCGGCGCGACTCCGGGAAGCTCCGGCTGGCGGATGGTCACCGCCGCATATTTCTCGAACGGCAGATTCTCGGCGACCGGAACGGGCTGGTAGCCGGCGGCGTGCTTCAATTCCTCCCTTATCCGGTCGACCTCGTCCTGGGGGAGCTCGAGAAGCCGGGTCAGCTCGGCGATGATCCGGTCGGGATCCTTCAGCCGGTCGGGGATGAGGTCGACCCTGAAATCGCTCCGGTTGATGGCGATCGGCTGGTTCGCCCGGTCGACGATCCACCCGCGCCTCGGCGGGATCAGCCGAAGCTGAACCCGATTGCTTTCGGAAAGGGTCTTGTAGCGCTCGTTCTCGGCGATCGAGATATAGCCCATCCGTCCCGCGAGGGCGGCTCCGAGCAATCCCTGGAATCCGCCCAGGACCATTGCACGCCGGGTGAAGGTGAAGAGCTGGCTGCTCTCCGTGATGACGGGCTGAGAGCGCCTCCTCATCGCTGCAGCCGCCAGCGATCGAGCGCGACGACCAGCCGCGACACCAAAGGATAAGCGAAGACGGACAAAGCGAGCTGCGGCCAGAGGGTGGCGAAGGGCGCCGTTCCCCCCATCTGCCGGGCCACGTACCATCCCCCGGCCGTGTAGAAGAGGACCGCGGCCGCGGCGAACAGCCAGTCCATCCAGTAATCGCGCCAGCCGACCCGGCTGTCGACGATGTCGAGGATGAGGAAGGTGAGGGTCCAAAGCGCCATCGACTGGCCCACCGGAAGCCCCGCCGCGAGATCGTTGAACAGGCCGAGCGGAAGGGCGATATGCGCCTGCCACATTTCCGGCCTCAAGAGCCGCCAGGCGAGTAGAACGAGAAAGGCGAAGTCGGGAACGATCGGCCGGCTCGCGACATAGGGGAGCAGAGCCAGCAGGGAGGCGGCCAAGGTGCTGAGGATTGGCACCCACTGGCGGCGGAAGCCGAGCAGCGCGACGTCCCGGCTCGATCCGGCGATCCGGCTCATTGGCCCGCGCCCGTCAAGGCGCTTTCGGTGGTCTCGGTGAGCGGCGTGTCGGCGAGCGGCTGGTAGATGTCGAGCACCATCGCATATTCGACATTGGCCGGGTCCGCGAGCGGCTTCGCCACCGTCCGCTCGCCGGCGACCGAGACCACCACCGCGACCGGAATGTCGGGAGGATAGACTCCTCCGACCCCCGAGGTCACGAGCACGTCGCCGCGGCGGAAAGGGTTCTTGCCGAGCTCCAGGGTCTTCAGGTCGATCGTCCCGTCGCCATGTCCGGTCGCGATCGCCGCGGTCCCGTCGCGGACCAGGCGGACGGGCACGTTGCTTGCGCTGTCGCCGACGAGGAGCACCCGGCTCGCCCAGCGCCCGGTCTCGATCACCCGGCCGACCAGTCCGTCGGCGGAGCGCACCGGCTGGCCCGGACGGACCCCCGCGGAGGCGCCGGCGGAGAGCGTGGCCAGCCGCCGTACCGACGCGAAGGAGGAGCCGACGATCCGGGTCACCACCACCGGGTTCTGGGTCTCGCGGGTCAGCCCGAGCAGGGCCTTCAGCCTCTTGTTCTCGAGCTCGGTCGCCTGAGCCTCGATCAGCCTTCGCCGCGACGAGTCGAGCCGCCGCTTCAGCTCCGAATTCTGGCTGCCCGCCTGGATGTAATTGCCGACCGAACCGCCGATTCCGACGAAGAAGCGCGAGACTCCGCGCCCCGCCGAGGACACCGGGCTGGTGACGTCGAGCGCGACGCCCTTCAAGGCGTTGAAGCCGCTCGGGTCGACGATTGCGATGACGAGCAGGAGCCCGGCGAGAAGCACGCCCCCGACGGCGATCACATAGGAAATGAACAGCCCGTATTGCGCCCGGCGCGAGAATCCGGGGCGTCGGGTGGATGGCGGGGCCACCTGGAAGCCTCCCGGGCCGGCCTCAGGCGGTCAGCAGAACGCCGCGGAAGATCTCCTCCTCGAGCGCCCGGCCGGTGCCGATGGCCACGCAGGTCAAGGGATCGTCGGCGACCGTGACCGGAAGCCCCGTCTCGTCGCGAAGCACTTCGTCCAGTCCCTGCAGGAGTGCGCCTCCGCCGGTCAGGACGATGCCCTGGTCGACGATGTCGGCGGCGAGCTCCGGAGCGGTGTTCTCGAGCGCGATCCTGACGCCCTCGACGATCGTGTTGACCGGCTCGGACAGGGCTTCGGCGATCTGGCGCTGGTTGATCGTGATCTCCTTCGGGACCCCGTTGACGAGGTCGCGGCCCTTGATGTGGACCGAAAGGCCGTCGCTCGGCTGGCCGTTCTCATCCGTAGGCGGCTTGGCGATCCCGACCTGCTTCTTGATCCGCTCGGCCGTCGCCTCGCCGATGAGGAGGTTGTGGTTGCGGCGCACGTAGGAGGAGATGGCCTCGTCCATCTTGTCGCCTCCGACCCGGACCGAGGTCGTGTAGGCAAGGCCTCGGAGCGAGAGCACGGCGACCTCGGTCGTCCCGCCGCCGATGTCCACGACCATCGATCCGATCGGCTCGGTCACCGGCATGTCGGCTCCGATCGCGGCCGCCATCGGCTCCTCGATCAGCCAGACCTGGCTTGCGCCCGCGTTGGAGGCCGCGTCGCGGATCGCGCGCCTCTCGACGGAGGTGGAGCCCGAGGGGACGCAGATCACGATCTCCGGCCAGCGCGGGAAGCGGCGCTTGCCGTGGACCTTCTGGATGAAGTGCTTGATCATCTGCTCGGCGACGTCGATGTCGGCGATGACTCCGTCACGCAAAGGGCGGATGGCTTCGATCTGATCGGGCGTCTTGCCCATCATCATCTTGGCGTCGTCGCCGACCGCCTTCACGCGCTTCACCCCGTTGATCGTCTCGATGGCGACCACCGAGGGCTCGTTCAGAACCACGCCCCGGCCCCGGACGTAGACGACCGTGTTGGCCGTTCCGAGGTCGATCGCCATGTCGTGCGAGGGGAACTTGAAGAAACGCAAGAGTGACATTGAGCTGGGTCCGCTTCTTGAAAAACGCCGCCGCGGCATGGTGCCCGGCGCGCTCGCCTTTCTCTATAGGATGGCCCGTCGCCTTGTTCCACAAATGAGTTAACAAGCCTGTCGGGATAGCGCCGCTTGGTCTATCGACCGGATCGATGTCAATACGCCGCCTTCCCGAGCATCTGGTCAACCGCATAGCGGCGGGTGAAGTGGTGGAAAGACCGGCCAGCGCGTTGAAGGAACTCGTCGAGAACGCGATCGACGCGGGGGCCACCCGGATCGCCATTTCCCTGGGGGGTGGAGGGACCGGGCGCATCGAGGTCGCCGACGACGGCTGCGGGATGAGCCCGGCCGACATGGCCCTCGCGCTCGAGCGCCACGCCACCTCCAAGCTCCCCGGCGAGGAGATCGAGGCGGTGACCACCCTGGGCTTCCGGGGCGAGGCTCTGCCCTCGATCGCGAGCGTCGCCCGGCTCGCGGTGGAGAGCCGGGTCCGGGGCTGCGACGGCTGGTCGCGAATCGTCGACAACGGCAGGCTGGAAGGGGAGGGCCCAGCCGCGCTTCCGCCCGGCACCCGGATCCGGGTCGAGCAATTGTTCGGCCGCGTCCCGGCCCGCCGCAAGTTCCTCCGCTCCGAGCGCTCCGAATATGCCGCCTGCCTCGACGTCGTGAAGAGGCTCGCAATGGCCCGGCCGGACATCGGCTTCAGCCTCGAGCATGAAGGCCGCCGGACCCTCGTCGTCCAGCCCGGCGAGGACCGCCCGGCCCGGGTCGCCGCTCTCACCGACCGCGCCCTCCACGAAAACAGCGTCGCTGTGGATTACGACCGCGGGCCGGCCCGGCTCGGCGGAGTGGCGGGCCTCCCGACCTTCAACCGCGGGGTCGCCGATCATCAGTTCCTGTTCGTCAACGGCCGCCCGGTCAAGGACCGGCTGCTGATCGGAGCCGTCCGGGCCGCCTATCAGGACCTGCTCGCCCGCGACCGCCATCCCGTCATCGCCCTGTTCGTCGACCTCCCCGGCGACGAGGTTGACGTCAACGTCCACCCGGCCAAGACCGAGGTCCGGTTTCGCGACCCGGCGGGGATCAGGGGCCTGATCGTCGGAGGGCTGAGGCATGCGCTGGATTCGGCGGGGTTCAGGAGCGTTTCGCGCCCCGCGGCGGACGTGCCGTGGCAGCAAGGCCCCTCCCCTTCAGGGGAGGGGTTGGGGTGGGGGATGTTGTCATCCACGAGACCCGGCCTCTTCACCTACACAGCCCCCACCCCAAACCCCTCCCCTGAAGGGGAGGGGCTTAGCCGCTTCCGCGACATCCGCGCCGACTATCTTCCCGCCGCCCGCGGCGAATCGGCCTTTGCGCCGCCCCCCGAGGCGACCCGCTTCCCGCTGGGAGTCGCCCGCGGCCAGGTCGCCGCCACCTATATCGTCGCCGAGGCCGAGGACGGCCTCATCCTCGTCGACCAGCACGCCGCCCACGAAAGGCTTGTGCTCGAGCGGATGCGCCGCGCCATGGCGGACGGCGCGGTCGCACGCCAGGCCCTGCTCCTCCCCGAGGTCGTCGAGCTGGACGAACCGGGCTGCGACCGGCTCGAGGCCCGGGCGGCCGAGCTCACCGAGATGGGCCTCGAGCTGGAGCGTTTCGGGGCCCGGGCGATGCTGGTCCGGGCCACCCCCGCCCTCCTCGGCAACGGCGACGCGAAGGGCCTGGTCACCGACCTCGCCGACGAGCTCGCCGCCTTCGACGAGGCTCTGGCGCTCAAGGAAAGGCTCGACCATGTCGCCGCCACCATGGCCTGCCACGGCTCGGTCCGGGCCGGCCGGATCCTCTCGATCGCCGAGATGAACGCCCTCCTTCGCGAGATGGAGGTGACCCCCCATAGCGGCCAGTGCAACCACGGCCGGCCGACCTGGGTGAAGCTGGCGCACGGCGACATCGAGAAGCTGTTCGGGCGGAAGTGAGATGACGTTCGGCTTCGCTTCGCTGACGGACCTGCTGAGCTGGACGATCGCGGTCTTGCTCGGCCTCGAGGCCGCGGCGACGATCGTCCTGCTCCGGCGGGACAGGCGGACCTGGTTCGAAACCCCGTCCGGCACTTTCCTGTGGTGGTCGAGCAAGGTGACTCCCCTGCTGGCGGTGCCCTGCATGATCCTGGTCGCTCTGCTGGCTCACCGCCTCGCGGACGCATGGGCTTATGGGGCGCTGACGGTCTTCGTTCTGATCGCCGTGCCGCTCGGGGTCTGGAACCGCTTCGGCCGCAGGCGCAGATCGCCTTGACGTCGGGGAAAATCGGCCCGTAAAAGCCCCACGCCCCAAATTTCAAGTGCCCGAAACGGTCAGCGCGCTTCGTCTTCGGCCCTGTTTGGTGCCAGGCACCAATTTATAAGTGTCTGGAATCGTTCGGGAGGGCTTCTACGCTCGGCCACCGGCCGCGCCTCGGCCGGCGCTCGAAAATTGGCGAAAATCGGTGCCAGTCGAAAATCGGTGCCAGGCACCAATTTATAAGTGCTTGAAAAAACTCAGGGCCGATCCGCTTGGGCCTCGGCGGCCAGCCGGGCCTCGATGCGCCGGTGCCAAACCAGGCCGGCCACCGTCACCAGGGTGAGCGGCCCCAATGTCCACCACCAGAACAGCATCGGGTCTCCGGCCAGGCAGGCGGCGTAGATGGCGCTGGTCCGGGCATTGGCGTTGAGCAGGTTCATCAGCTTGAGCGCCGGAGCGGCCCGATCCCCATAGCAGGCCGCCAGGGGGCGGCGGTCGGAGGATTCGGCCAGGACCCGGTCGAATCGGCCTGCGATCCGGTCGAGGGAGCCCGCGAGCCGGTCGTAGAAGCGCGTCACGGCGTTGGCCGAGGGGGGAGGGGTCTCGCTTCCGGGATCGCCCCGCACGCGGCGATGGTAGCGTGCCCGCTCACCTTCGAAGAGGCTGGACTGCACGCCGTGGACGAAGCCGGCGATCGTTCCGGTGATCCAGGCCTGCGGAGTGTCGATCGAGGCTCCGAGCGCGAGATAGAGGATCAGGAAGACTCCGTGATCGCACAGGCCGTCGAGGAATCGGCCGAGCGCGCTTGCCGTGCGCGTGGCCCTGGCGACCATCCCGTCCAGGCCGTCCATCACCAGCCAGGCGACCGTGAGCAGGAAGCCGACACTCGCGAGCGCCGGATCGCGCCAGCCCAGATAGGCGAGGGCGCCCCCGGTGCCGACGGCCAACCCGGCCACCGAGACCATGTTGGCCGAGATCCTTGCCCTCAGCGCCAGAGGCAGCAGCATTCGTCCGATCAGGTGGACGACGAAATGGTTGGTCGGATCCTCGACCCGCAGGTCGCGGGAGCCGTCCGGGGGGGGCAGCCAGGCTGGGCGGGGACGAACGCTCATCGCGCAAGGCCGTTAGACCGGGGCCCGGATCGGGGTCAATCGGATGACAGTCACTAATCCTCTCCTGCAAATGCAGGGGGGGATTATCGCGCCTTCACCGGGACCATGCCGGCTGGGCCTCGATCACCTTCCCGCTCCGGTCGAGCTGGACGATGTAGTGAACGGCGCGAAGCGGCGCGAAGGCGGAGGAATAGCCGAGCTCGCTCGAGCATTCGGCCCTCGGCGGATAGGCGACATAGCTCGTGCAGGGTCCCTCCCAGTCGGGGGCGCCGAGGACGGCCTCGACGGCCTTGCGGTCCATCCCGAGCTGGACCTGGGAGAAGCGCCCGGGAAGCCGGCGATCGTGCAGGAGGGCCCAGGCGGCCCAGACCGTCCCGGCGGCCACCGCGGCCACGAACGCGGTCTCGAGCAAGCGGCGCCGGTCCCAGGGGCGCCCGTCAGCCATTGCGCCTCCGTCCGGCAAGCGCCCTCAGCCGCTCGGCGACCTGCTCGATCGGGTGGGCCGCGGCCTGGGCCCGGCTGGCCTTCAGCCGCGGATAGCCCGCCTCGGAATCGGCGATCAGCTCGCGCACGAAGGCGCCGCCGCGCACCTCGCGGAGGATCCGGCGCATCTCGGTCCTCGTATCGGCGGTGACGATGCGGGTCCCGCCTTTGAGAGCGCCGAACTCGGCGGTGTTGGAGATCGCCTCGCGCATCCCGGCGATGCCGCGCTCGTAGATGAGATCGGCTATCAGCTTCACCTCGGTAAGGCATTCGAAATAAGCGATTTCCGGCGAGAAGCCGGCGTCGACCAATGTCTCGAAGCCGGCTTGGATCAATTCGGGGATCGCCCCCCACAAAACCGCCTGCTCGTTGAACAGGTCGGCCTCGCATTCCTCGGCGAAGCTGGTCCTGAGCATTCCCACGCGGCCGCTTCCGATCGCCGCGCCGTAGGAGAGCGCGAGCGCCTCGGCACGGCCCGCCGGGTCCTGGTGCACCGCGAAAAAAGCGATGAGCCCGCCGCCCTGCTGATATTCGCGCCTAAGCGCGGTTCCGGGTCCCTTCGGGGCGACCAGCAGGACGTCGAGGTCGGGCCTCGGCTCGACCAGGGCGAAGCGGATGCTGAGGCCATGGGCGAAGACGAGCGCGCCGCCCTCGACGAGGTTCGGGGCGACTTCTTCGGCATAGATTTTCGAATGAAGCTCGTCCGCGGCGAGCATGACGACGAGGTCCGCTTTTTCCGAGGCTTTCGCCGCCGTCATGACGTCAAATCCGTCTTCGGCCGCTCGGAGCCGGCTGCTCGATCCTTCGGGAAGGCCGATAAGGACGGAAACGCCGCTGTCGCGAAGGTTGAGCGCCTGGGCGCGGCCCTGGTTGCCGTAACCGATCACCGCGACCCGCCGTCCCAGGATCGGCGCGAGGTCGCAATCGGCGTCGCGATAGACCTGCATCGAAATCGAACTACTCCCTTCGCCCTGACCTTGTCGAAGGGCTTTTTTTCGTCCTCCCGGTAGTCGGAAGAGCAAGGCGTCGACAAGCTCAGGGCGAACGGACCGAGGGTATCACGTCCGCCGGCCCGGCAATCCCGTCGGCGAAGCGCGGCCAATCGGCGGGCGGCTGGCGCGAGAACCAGGTATATTGGCGCTTCGCATATTGGCGGGTGGCGGTTTGCCCCGCCGCAACCGCCTCCTCCCGACTCGCCTCGCCGCGCAGAAAGGCCGCGATCTCGCGCACACCGATCGCGCGCATCGCCGGAAGCATCGGGTTCAGCCTTCGATCGAGAAGCGAACGAACTTCCTCAAGGCCCTCTTCGGACATCATTTTCTCGAATCGCTCGTCACAGCGGGCATAGAGCCAGCCGCGCTCGGGCAGGAGGATCAACGGAGCGAGCTCGACCTCGTGCCCGATTCCGCCCGAGCGTTGCTTCTGCCACTCGGCAAGAGGGCGCCCGGTCGAGCGGACCACTTCCAGCGCGCGCGCCACCCGAGTCGAGTCCGCCGGCCGGAGCCGCGCCGCCGCGGCTGGATCCTCGAAGGTCAGCGCTGCATAATTATGCAGGACGGTGAATGACCGCACGGCCGCCCGAATCGCCGGATCGATGTCCGGTATCGGAGCGATCCCGTCGAGCAGGGTTCGGATGTAGAGACCGGTTCCGCCGACCAGGATCGGCAGCCGGCCGGCCTCGTGCGCCTCCTGAATCGCCCGTTTCGAGTCGGCCGCCCAGTCGGCCGCCGAACAGGCCTCGGCGCCGTCCCTGTAGCCGTAGAGACGGTGAGGGGCACGGGCCTCGTCCTGCGGGGTGGGCCGGGCCGAGATTATGCGCAGATCCGCATAAACTTGCGCGCTGTCTGCGTTGATCACGGTTCCGCCGGCCGCTTCGGCCAGCGCCAGCGCGAGCGCCGACTTGCCGCTCGCGGTCGGCCCCGCGATAAGCGCCAGCCGCCGCGGCGAAGAGGAAGCCATGTTCATCGCCACCCTGATAGCAAAGGATCGCCTGGCCGGCGGGGATATTTCCCTTGCCGCCGACTCGCTCGCCGGCGCCGGGATCGCGCCCTTCGGCCGGAGCTGGATCGAGGAGGACAAGGCCTGCGATTTGCTCTTCTCGGCCGCCCCCGGGCCTGCCCGGGCGGCCCTCGAAGGCCTGATCGACGGGGTCGACGTCATCGTCCAGGGCGAGGCGTCGAGGCGCCGGCGGCTGCTCGTCGCCGACATGGATTCGACGATGATTTCCGTCGAGTGCATCGACGAGCTCGCCGATTATGCGGGCGTGAAGGACGAGGTCGCGGCGGTGACCGAGCGGGCGATGAAGGGCGAGATCGGCTTCGAGGCGGCGCTCGCGGAGCGGGTCGCGCTTCTCGCCGGGCTGGACGAGGCCGCGATCGACCGCTGCCGAGCCGAACGGGTCAGGCTCACCGGCGGAGCCCGGGCGCTGGTCCGGACGATGAAGCGGGAAGGGGCCTTCACCCTCCTCGTCTCAGGCGGCTTCACCCGATTCGCCGATCCCGTCGGGGCCGAGCTCGGCTTCGACCGGGTCGTCGCCAACCGGCTGGGCGTCGTGGCGGGCAGGCTCGACGGAAGTGTCGAAGGGCGGATCCTGGGCGCCGAAGGCAAGCGCGGCGCCCTGCTCGACGCTTCGGCGCAGCTCGGCCTCCGTCCCGACGAAGCGCTCGCCGTCGGCGACGGCGCCAACGACGTCCCGATGCTGAAGGAAGCGGGCCTGGGCGTGGCCTTCCATGCCAAGCCCGCCGCCGTGGCGGCCGCCGACTCGAGCATCCTCCACAACGACCTCACCGCCTTGCTCTACGCCCAGGGTTGGGCCCGAAGCGAATGGGAGCGATAACAACGACTTAGAAATTGGTGCCTGGCACCGATTTCTCAGGGCGGGTCAGTAAAAACAGCAACTTAGTAATTGGTGCCTGGCACCGATCGGGGCGTCGATCAGGGGCGGCTCATGTCGGCGGCGATGGCGGCGAGGGCGAAAGCGACCGACTCCTCGCCGAGCGGGAAGCCGAGCTCGACTCCGTCGGGGGCGATGCCCCGCACCGTCGCCTCGATCGCCCCGGCTTCCGGGTGGCGAAGCTCGACCGGGTCGCCCAAAGCGGGGCGGGCGTTGGTCTCGAGGAAGGCGCCGCTGGCGCAGATCGTGCGCAGCGCCGCGGGGGCCGGCGCTCCGGCGACCAGGATGCACATCCGCCGCCGCCGCCAGCGCGACGCCATCCGGCTTTCGCTCCCGATCCTGCCGACTGCCGCCATGCTCATTCCCCCAAACAGAGGGCGACCATAGCTCCGCTCGACGAAAATTCGGTTAAGGCGCGACCGGGAAGCAGGCCGCGCCCGCGGCCCTGGCGGCCGCGCAGACCCGGTCGGCGGCGGCCCGGCTTGCAAGCGGCCCGGCCTGGAGCCGGGTGACCGCTCCGGCGGCGACGTAATTGGGCTGAAGCGACCCGAAGGCCCCGACCTTGCCCCTCAGTCCAACCCAGGCGCGCTGGGCGCCGCCGGCGCTTCCGAAGGCGCCGAGCTGCACCCGCCAGCGGCCCCCGGCCGCGGCCGCGGCCGGAGCCGGAGCGGCGACGGGACGGCGCGGCGGCGGGGCGTTCGAATTGACCGGGGCCGGACGCGGGCTCGCGACGGCGACCGGTGCGGACGCGAAGACGTTGGTCTTCATTCCGCCCGGACCGGCGGGTCGGCCCATGCGCTGGGCAAGGGCGACGCCCTGCCTGCGCTGGTCCGCCGGAATGAAGCGGTCCATCGCCTTGAGATTGTCGGCGGCCGGCGGCACCCCGCCGTCGGCGGCCCGGAGCATCAGTGCGTAAGCCCGCGGCCAATCCTTGGCTATGAGGTCGCCGTTGAACAATTCGGTGCCCAATATGTATTGAGCGCGCGGATCGCCGAGCTCGACCGCCTTCCGGATCCAGGGCAGCGCCTCCTGGCGCCGGCCGCCATTGTAGAGGAGCAGCCCGACATTGACCTGGGCCTGCTGGTGCCCCTGGCGGGCGGCCTTCTGGTACCAGCTCTGCGCCGTCGCGGCGTTGGCCGGCACTCCGCGGCCCAGCTTGTAGGCCTGGCCGAGATTGAACTGGGCGTCGGCATTGCCGGCTTCGGCGAGCGGCCGCCACTGGGCGATCGCGCCGGCATAGTCGCCCCGGCTCCAGCGCTCGATTCCCGCCTTGACGTCGGACGGCGCGGCGCCGGCTCCAGCCTGGGCTCCGAGGATTAGCAAGGCGCCTGCCGCACAGGCTGCGAGCAAGGGCCGACCGGAAAAGTGCATCATCTTGTCTCCCGCGCGGGAAAGGGTTTTCGAGCCGTGGAGCTAGCCGAAAATCCTTAATTCGCCCTTAGCATAAAGCGAGCGAATGATTTCGTCGTCCCAGCGAAGGCTGGGACCCTAGGGCGTGAAGGGCTCGGCGCTTTTCACCCGCCGGGGCCCCAGCCTTCGCTGGGGCGACGGGGTTTGGTCGACCGCTCAAAAATGACGCCTCACCCTCGTTCGCGTTAACCGGATTTTAGCCAAAGGCGGCGCAAACGGACGGCAAGCTTTGCGAGCCCGAGGGGAAAACATGCGCGTTTTGGCACTATCGTCGCAGAAGGGGGGATCCGGCAAGACCACCTTGTCCGGCCATCTCGCCGTCCAGGCGGAACGGGCGGGTGCAGGCCCGGTCTGCCTGATCGATATCGATCCGCAGGGATCGCTCGCCGACTGGTGGAACGAGCGCGAGGCCGAGATGCCGGCCTTCGCCCAGACCACGGTCGCCCGGCTCGCCGCGGACCTCGAGATCCTTCGCCAGCAGGGCTTCAAGCTCGCGGTGATCGACACGCCTCCCGCAATCACGATGGCGATCCAGAGCGTCATCCAGGTCGCCGAGCTGATCCTCATCCCGACCCGGCCGAGCCCGCACGACCTTCGCGCCGTCGGCGCCACGGTCGACCTTTGCGAGCGCGCCGGAAAGCCGCTCATCTTCGTCGTCAACGCGGCGACTCCCAAGGCGCGGATCACCTACGAGGCCGCGGTCGCGCTCTCGCAGCACGGCACCGTCGCCCCGGTGACCCTCCACCATCGCACCGATTACGCCGCGTCGATGATCGACGGCCGGACGGTGATGGAGGTCGATCCCAACAGCAAGTCCGCCAAGGAGGTGGTCGAGCTCTGGGACTATGTCGCCGACCGGCTCGAAAAGAATTTCCGACGCACCGTCTTCTCGGCGCCCCAGGGTTTCTCCGCCCATCCCACCACCGCTCGACCCGCCGGGGGCTTCGGCCGCCGCGTGGTCGGCCAGTAAGGGGTGCTCAAGATGGCCGAGACCAAGCCTTTCGCTTCCCTCTCCTCAGGCCTCCTCGCCCGCAAGGGCGCCGCCAAGCCGGCGATGCGTCCCCAGGGTTTCGGAAGCTTCGGCTCCAGCCTCGAGGATCTGGGCTGGAACGACATGGGGCATGCCCCGGGGGCGCTTCACGACATCGGCGAAGCCCACGAGCTTCCCGAGCACGTGCCGAGCTCGATCGAGGCGCTGACGCCCGCACCGGGAGGCCGCGCTCACAGCGAGCCGCCGGCGGTGGTCGAGCAGCAGCGCGACCTGGAGGCGCGGCTCGCCCAGCCCCAGCTCGTCCCCGAGCCGGAGTCCGGGCCGGAGTCCGAGCCGGAGCCCGAACTCGAGCCCGAGGCGCCGGAGGCCGAAGCGCCGCCGCAGCCCGAAGCCGAGCTCCAGCCCGAGCCGAAGCCCAGGTTTCAGGCGCCGATTGAAACGCGCGTCGTCAAGCTTCCGCGCTCGCGCACCGCGCCCGTTCGGGGGCCGGCGACGGCGGCGAAGGCCAAGGCCAAGGCGGCCTTCACCCTTCGCCTCGATCCCGAGCGGCATCTGAAACTGCGCCTCGCCTGCGCCCTGTCGCGCCGTTCGGCGCAGCAGCTGGTGACCGAGGCTCTCGATGATTTCCTCGATTCGATGCCCGAGCTGGAGGCCCTTGCCGGGGCCGCTGCTGGGCAGGCGGATCAGCGTTGAGCGGAGTGGGTAAGATGAACAAGAGCGTCACACTGAAGTTCGCGGTCTCCGCTTTGGCGATCGGATCGACCATGGTCGCCTGCGGGCCGGCCTCGCGAATCGCCTCGGCCTCGGCCAGGGCGCCGAAGGCCGAGCAGGACGCGGCGTCGCTCTTCGCCCGGGCCCAGGCGGCGGTCAGGAAGGGCGAGTATGAGCAGGGCCTCGATCATGCGGAGCGCGCCGTCGAGCTCAGCCCGCGCGACGTCGGCTACCGGATGATGCTGGCCGATCTCTATCTCAAGAACGGCCGGTTCCAATCCGCCGAAGCCACTTTCGCGGACGTCCGGCAGCTCGATCCCACCAATGCGCGGGCTTCCTTCAGCATCGCTCTCACGCGGATCGCGCTCGGCCGCCCGGCCGGCGCCGTCGCCGAGCTGGACCGGATCGCCGAAACCGCTTCTCCCGCCGACATCGGACTTGCCTACGCGCTCGCCGGCGAGGCTCGCCGGGCGATCGAACTGCTCGAGCCGGCGGCCCGCGCCCCCGGCGCCACCGCCCGGGTCCGTCAGAATCTCGCTTTGTCCTACGCCCTTGCCGGCGATTGGGAAAAGGCCCGGGTGACCGCGTCCCAGGATCTCTCGCCGGCCGTTCTCGGCTCGCGCCTCCAGGAATGGGCGTCGCTGGCCCAGCCGGGCGGCGGAGCGGCCCAGGTCGCCGCCTTGCTCGGGGTCACTCCCGCCGAGGATTCGGGGCAGCCGGTTCGACTCGCTCTTGCACCGGCCCAGGCCGATTCCGCCGCTTTCGCCGCCGCCCAGCCGCTGCCCGAGCCTTCGCCCGAGACGGTGGCCGCAACCGCGCCCGCCCTCGCTTCGGCGGAGCCCGTCGTCCTCGCCCAGGCCGAGCCGGCTCCTGCTCCTGCCCCCCGGGCCGAGCCGGTCCAGATCGCGACCACCGAGCTTCCGCAATGGGTCAGCGAGCGCGCCGCCGCCGAGGCCGCGGCGCCCGCCGAGGAGACGCGGCCGCTTTACGCCGAGGCCGTCGAGGCGCTCGTCACTCCGCAGCCTTCGGTCATCGCCCCGAGGCGCTCGATCGACGCTCCGGCGCACCGCTTCGAGGCGCCTCGCCGCCCGGCCCGTGCCGCTCAGGCCGGCGCCGGCCGGTTCGCCGTCCAGCTCGGCGCCTATTCCTCCTCCTCGTCCGTCGAGCGGGCCTGGGCGCAGATGCTCAAGCGCTTCGGCTTCACCGAACTGACGCCGCTCAGCACCACGGTCACCGTTCCCGGGCGTGGGACGTTCCATCGCCTCTCGGTCGCAGGCTTCGCTAGCCGCGAGGCGGCGGGCCGGGCCTGCCGCTCGATCCAGGCCAAGGGCGGCGCCTGCTTCGTCCGGACCGTCGCCGGCGACGCTCCGGTCCGGTGGGCGAGCCGCTACGCGACCGCTCGTCGAGGCTGACCCGAAATTGGTGCCAGGCACCAATTAACGGAAAAAAGTCGCAGGATTCCAAGCACCTGAAATTGGTGCCTGGCACCAATTAATGCTGGTGGGAGATCAGCGCCGGGCTCTCGTCAGGACGTCGAGCACGGCCATCCGCATCGCCACGCCCATCTCGACCTGCTCGAGTATCGCAGAGCGGGTCGGATGGTCGGCGACCTCGCCGTCGATCTCGACGCCGCGATTCATCGGGCCGGGATGCATGACGATGGCGTCCGGAGCGGCCCGCTCGAGCCGCTCCATCGTCAGCCCGTAGCGGGCATGGAAATCGGCGAGGCTTCCCGAGACGCTCTCCTCCATCCGCTCGCGCTGGATCCTCAGCATCATGACGACGTCGGCGCCGGCTATGCCCTCGTCGAAGTCGGTGAAGGCGGGAAGGCCCGAGCCCTCCGCCGGGAGCAGCGAAGGGGGGCCGACCAGCCGGACCTTCGCTCCCAGCTTGGGCAGAAGCTTCAGATTCGATCCCGCCACCCGGCTGTGGCGGACGTCGCCGCAGATCGCAACTTCGAGCCCTTCGATCCGTCCCTTGCGGCGGCGCATGGTGAGGGCGTCGAGCAGGGCCTGGGTCGGATGCTCGCCGGTGCCGTCGCCGGCGTTGATCACCGGGCAGTCGACCGCCTGGGCGACCTGGTGCGGGGCCCCGGTCTCGCCGTGGCGGACGATCATCACGTCGGGCCGCATCGCTCCAAGCGTGAGGGCGGTGTCTATGAGGCTCTCGCCCTTGCGGACGCTCGATCCGCCCGGGTGGAAGTTCGCCACCTGCGCTCCGAGCCTTTTGCCCGCGACCTCGAACGAGAAGAGGGTGCGGGTGCTGTTCTCGAAGAACAGGTTGAACTGGGTGAGGCCGGCCAGGCGCAGGTCCGCCTTGCGGGCTCGGCGGTTGAACTCGACCCACGGCTCGGCCTCGTCGAGCAGGAAAGTGATGTCTTCGGCGGAAAGCGCTTCGATCCCGAGCAGGTGGCGGTGCGGGAAGGGCATGGCGGCGCGATAGAGCGGCGGCCGCTGGGCGGCAAGAGTCAGCCGAGGAAGAAGCCGGCAAGCGCCCCCGCCTGGGCCGCGCCGGTGAGCAGGAGCAGAGTCGCGAAGGGCTGCTTGCGGGTCTTGTGATGGAAGAGGCGGCAGGCGAGCAGGGCGCCCGGAGTCCCGCCGATCGCGGCGAGGGCGAGCAAGGTCGATTCGGGCACCCGCCACGCCCCCGCCACCGCCCGCCTCTTGTCTTCCCGGAAGCGGAACAGGGTGACGAGGTTGACCAGCAGCAGGGCGGCGAGGAGCGGGACGGCCATGGGCGCAGCCTAGCGGGGGATCCTTACTCATTTGTGCGCGATGGAAACTGGTGCCAGGCACCAATTTCCAAGTCGTTGAAAATATTCGGTTGGGAAACTGGTGCCAGGCACCAATTTCCAAGTCCTTGAAAATATTCGGTTGGCGGAAGGGTTTCAAGTTCGGCGCCCGTCAAATCAGTGCCAGGCACCAATTTTACGAATCGTCGAATATTGTCCCAGTCGTCGAATTACCGGGCGCGAGCTGGGGGCCGGCCAGGCCGTCGGGGCAGCAGCCGAAGTCCGGTGGCGGTCTCGAGACGGGCAAGGAAGGCCTCGCCGCCGAGGGGGCGACCGCTGCGCTCGCGCGCCCGGATCGCCTGCAGCGCCGGCTCGTCCTCGCCGGCGTCCAGCACCGACCGCCAGTCCGGCCATCGTTCGAGCAACGGGCGGATGTCCGTCAACGGGTCGGGCGGTCCGCCCAGATGCGCGCGGGCGCTGGACCAGGGCCAGTCGGCGGCCCTCGCGACGAGCCCGGCCCGGACCGGATTGAGCTCGACGTAGCGGGCGCAGGCGAGGAGGTGGCGCTCGTCCATGACGAACGAGGCGAAGCGCCCCTGCCAGAGCTGGCCGACCCACTTTTCGCGGGCATTGACGGCCCGGGTATAGCGGCCCTGGGTGCGCTGGAGCACGGCGCTTAGCCCGCCCTCGACGGAGGGCACCAGCACCAGGTGGACGTGGTTGGGCATCAGGCACCACGCCCAGACCGAAGTGCCGGTCGCGAGGCACGCTTCGGCCAGATAGCGGGTGTATAGCCGCTGGTCGCGCTCGGAGAAGAAGGTGCGTTGCCGGTTGTTGCCGCGATGGGTGACGTGATGGGGGTGGCCGGGAACGGTGAGTCGGACGGAACGGCCCATGGGCCCTCGGTTAACCGATCGTCGCAGGGATACCAAAATCGCATCGGAAACTCGAAATTGGTGCCAGGCACCAATTTTTATGTGGCTGGGGGCAAAGGGTAATCCGAGGAGCCTCGACTCGATTTTCGGATGCGGCTCGGCAGTGCCCGGGATGGCTAGGCGTTTTCCTCTTGTTCTTGTGGAACGGATCGCGTACATTGACACAATCGCGTTGAACGGCGGCGCGCAAGGCAATAGGGGATGCGGGCCATGGCGGCTTCACTCAAGGTGGTGGGAAACTCGGACACTATGGACAAGGCAAAGGCCCTCGAGGCCGCGCTGGCGCAGATCGACCGCGCATTCGGCAAGGGCAGCGCGATGAAGCTCGGCTCGCGCGAGGCGGTCGAGATCGAGACCATCTCGACGGGCTCGCTCGGCCTCGACATCGCGCTCGGAATCGGCGGACTTCCGCGCGGCCGGGTGATCGAGGTCTACGGTCCGGAAAGCTCGGGCAAGACCACGCTCGCGCTCCACGTCATCGCCGAGGCGCAGAAGAACGGCGGAACCGCCGCCTTCGTCGACGCCGAGCACGCCCTCGATCCCGTCTACGCCCGGAAGCTCGGGGTCGACGTCGACGAGCTGATCGTCTCCCAGCCCGACACCGGCGAGCAGGCGCTCGAGATCACCGACACCCTGGTCCGCTCCAACGCGGTCGACGTCCTCGTCGTCGATTCGGTCGCGGCGCTCGTCCCCCGGGCGGAGATCGAAGGCGAGATGGGCGACAGTCATGTCGGACTCCAGGCGCGCCTCATGTCGCAGTCGCTGAGGAAGCTGACCGGCTCCATCTCCAAGTCCAAATGCCTCGTCATCTTCATCAACCAGCTTCGGATGAAGATCGGCGTGATGTACGGAAATCCGGAGACGACGACCGGCGGCAACGCCCTCAAATTCTACGCCTCCGTCCGGCTCGACATCCGCCGCACCGGCCAGATCAAGGACCGCGACGACATCGTCGGCAACACGACCCGGGTGAAGGTCGTGAAGAACAAGGTGGCTCCGCCGTTCAAGCAGGTCGAGTTCGACATCATGTACGGCGAGGGCATCTCCAAGGTCGGCGAGATCCTCGACCTCGGGGTCAAGGCGGGAATCGTCGAGAAGTCCGGCGCCTGGTTCAGCTACGATTCGATCCGGATCGGTCAGGGCCGGGAGAACAGCAAGACCTACCTCAAGGAGAATCCCGAGGTCGCCGCCCGCCTCGAACGCGCCATCCGCGGCAAGACCGACGAGGTCGCCGAAGCGCTGATGGCCGGCCCGAGCCCGGAGGACGATATTTAACGCGAGGTCGTGAACTTCGTCCGGGTCCGGGGCAGACGATTTGAAGAAAGAAGTTGGGTTCGCACAAAGACCACAAAGACCACAAAGACACAAAGAGTCCGCGTAGCGGCTTGTTCACCGCCGATCCGGAAGGGCCGTAAAGGCCGGCAGGGCGAAGCCTCTTTGTGCCCTTTGTGAACTTTGTGCGAACCCTATAGGGCCTTCGGCCGGGGCACGGCAGGGTCAGCCGGCCATCGCCGCTGGGTCACCCCCTGCCAAACAGCCGTCCGCGCTCCGTTACCAGCAGGATCATCAGTCCGAGCGCTCCGAAAAGGGCGAAGGCGCCGACCATCGGGACGACGCTGTTGTCGAAGCTCTGGCCGACGAGGAGGCCGAGCAGGGCTCCGCCGATCGTCCCGATCGTGCCCTGGACCGACGAGGCGGTGCCGGCGACATGGCCGAGCGGCTGCATCGCCAAAGATCCGAAATTGGCCGAGGCGAGCCCGAAGCAGCCCATGGTCAAACCCTGCAGGGCGATGAACAGCCACAGGCTCTCGCCGCCGCTCAGGACGATGCCGAGGTGGATGAGAGCCGACAAGGTGAACAGCGCCAGGCCGGTATGGGCGATTCGGCGGGTTCCGATCCGCTCGACTAGCCGCGAGTTGGCGTAGGACGTCGCCGCCATGGGGAGGGCGACCCCCGCGAAGGTCGCGGCGATCAGCTCGGGCCGGCGGAAGACGTCGAAGACGATCTGCTGGATTGAGTTGATATAGCCCATCAGGCTGGCCATCATCAAGGTGAAGGCGAGCGTGTAGCCGAGCGACTGGCGGTTGCTCAAAGTCTGCCAGGTCGCGTCCCAGATCGTCTTCGGGTCGAGCGGCCGACGGTATTCCGGGCGAAGCGTCTCGGGCAGTCGGATGAGGGTCCAGAGCAGCATGATCGCCCCGCCGAGCGCCAGCCCGAAGAAGATGGCGCGCCAGGACGCGACGAGCAGGGTGAGCTGGCCGAACATCGGAGCGAGCATCGGGATCAGAAGGAAGACGAGGAAGGCGAGCGACATGATCCGGGCCATTTGCGGGCCCTCGAAGCGGTCGCGGACGATCGAGACGACGAGCACCCGGGTGGAGGCCGCGGCGCCGCCCTGGGCCATCCGCGCCGCCAGAAGCAGGGGGAAGGTCGGCGCCGCCCAGCAGGTCAGCGCGAAGACGACATAGAGGACGAGGCTGACGATCAGCACCGGCTTTCGCCCGAAGCGGTCGGAGAGCGGCCCGTAGACGATTTGGGTGAGGCCGAACCCCAGCACGTAGAGCGAGACGACGAGCTGGCGGCTGTTCGAATCGGCCACGTCCAGGGCCTCGCCGATCGCGGGCAGGGCCGGAACCATCGCGTCGATGGCGAGCGCGTTCAGCGACATCAGGCCCGCCATCAGGACCACGAACTCGCGAAAGCCGGGGCGAGCGTCGGCCAGAGGGGGGCGGGGCGGCTGAAGCATTTCGATCCTCGGAGGTGGAACGCGCATAGACGATGCGGCGGCGATGCGGTTCCCCTAAATCGCCATTCCATGCATCGTGATGCGCAACTCGTTTCAGCATCCAGGGTCGAGCCGCTCCGCAGTCTGCCGCCTCGCATCGTATGCATCGCCTCCCAGGCCGGCAGGCCCTGGATTCGTCTCCTTAAAAATTGGCGCCGAGGCGCCGGGCGGCAGGCGCAAGCGTTGTCGCGCAGCCTGACGTCCCGACGGGGGACGCGCCGGCCCCTGAAACAAGTTCAGGGTGACGGCGGACCTCCATCGCCGAGCGCTGGACAAGCCCTTTGCTCCTCTCCACAGACACGGCCCATGGAGACCCGAGGCGCGACCAGGACCGATATTCCGGAGCTTCGGCTGATCGGCGCCCCGACCGATCGCCATTCGTCCTTCCAGCGCGGAGCGGCCCTCGCGCCGCCGCTGATCCGATCGGCGCTCCACTCCGATCACGGCAACATGGCGGCCGAGTCCGGGGTCGAGCTGGGCGTAGACGTCCGCCTCTCCGACTTCGGCGACCTCCCCCTGGACGAGGCGGACGGCGACGACGCGCTGATCGCGGCGGCGGTGGCCGAGGCGGCCGCGGACGGCGCCGTGCCCCTCATTCTGGGCGGAGACCATTCGATCACCGTCCCGGTGCTCGAGGCGCTGGCGGCCGTCCACGGCCCGGTCGACATCCTCCATTTCGACGCCCATCCGGATCTCTACGACGATTTCGAGGGCAACCCCCGCTCGCACGCCTCGCCCTTCGCCCGGATCATGGAGAGGGGGCTTGCGCGCCGGCTGGTCCAGGTCGGGATCCGGACCCTGAACCGCCACTGCCGGGAGCAGGCCGAGCGGTTCGGAGTCGAGATCGTCGAGATGCGCCATTTCTCGCCCGAGGCGGTGCCGATTCCCGCGGGCCCGCTCTACATCAGCCTCGACCTCGACGGCTTCGATCCGGCCTTCGCGCCGGGAGTCTCGCACCACGAGCCCGGCGGCCTCTCGGTCCGCGAGGTCCTCGCCGTCCTGGAGCGGGTCCGGGCGCCCATCGTCGGGGCCGACATCGTCGAATATAATCCGGGGCGGGACCTCGGCGGAGTCACCGCGGTGCTCGCCGCAAAGCTGATCAAGGAGGTCGCGGGCCTTTGCCACAGGAACAATCGATGATCGTCGTCCACCATCTCGAGAACAGCCGCTCGCAGCGGATCCTCTGGCTTCTCGAAGAGCTCGGGCTCCCCTACGAAGTCCGCCGCTACGAGCGCGACAAGAAGACGATGCTCGCCCCGCCGGCGTTGAGGCGGGTCCACCCGCTCGGCAAGTCGCCCCTCATCGAGGACGAGGGCCGGATAGTGGCGGAAACTGGAGCAATCGTCGAATATGTGGTCGAAAAGGCGGATAATCGCCTCGGTCCTCCGCCCAAGCGGGAGGACCGGCTGCGCTATCGCCACTTCCTCCATTATGCCGAAGGCTCGATGATGCCGCCCCTGCTGGCGATGCTGATCGTCCGGCGAATGGGCCTGCTCGGCCGGCCGGCCCGGGCGCCGGTCCAGAAGATGCTCGACCAGCATCTCGACTGGCTCGAGACGGAGCTCGCCGGCCGGCCCTGGTTCGCGGGCGAGGCCTTCACCGCCGCCGACGTGATGATGAGCTTCCCGCTGGAGGCGTCGCGCCACCGCGCCGGGCTGGACGAGGGACGGCCGAACCTCGTCGACTGGCTTGAGCGGATCCACGCGCGTCCCGCTTACGGAGCGGCGCTGAGGAAGGGCGGGACCTATGCTTATGCCTGAGATGAGCCGCCGGGGCTTCGCTTTGGGCGCGCTCGCGGCCGGGAGCGCGCTCGCCGCCGGTCCCTCCGCCCTGCTCGCCGCGGCCGAGCCGGGGCTGAAGCCGATGACGGGGGACGTCGCTCCGATCGGGTCCGCCGAGCGGCTGACCCGGCTCGAAAAGGCGAGGGCGCTGATGCGCAGGCACGGCCTCGGCTCGATCCTGATCGAGCCCGGCGCCTCGCTCGACTATTTCACCGGAGTACGATGGGGCCGGAGCGAGCGGCTTACCGCCGCGCTCATCCCGGCCGAGGGCGATCCGATAATCTTCACGCCCTTCTTCGAGGAACCGTCGGTCCGCGAGAGCCTGGCGGTTCCGGCGGAGGTTCGCACGTGGGTGGAGCATGAGGACCCGCTGAAGCTGGTCGCCGGGGCGCTGCGGGACCGGAAGCTGTCGAGCCGGCCGGTGGGGGTCGAGGAAACGGTCCGATTCTTCGCCGTCGACGGCCTGCGCCGGGCGATGCCGCGAGTCGATATCCGAAGCGGCGCCGCGGTCGTCCGCGGCTGCCGGATGATCAAGTCGCCGGCCGAGATCGCTCTGATGCAGAAGGCCGCCGACGTCACGATCGCCGCCTATCGCCATACCTACACGCGAATCGAGGAGGGCATGGCTCCGGCCGAGATCGGAGCGATCATGAACGGCGCCACCGTCGCGCTCGGAGGAAAGCCCGAATTCGCGCTGATCCTGCTCGGCGAGGCGAGCGCCTATCCGCACGGCAGCGGCAAGCCGCAGGCGGTTCGGCGAGGCGAGGTGGTGCTGATGGACTGCGGCTGCACCGTCCACGGCTATCAGTCCGACATCTCGCGCAGCTTCGTCTTCGGCGAGGCGGATGCCGGGCAGCGCGAGGTCTGGAACCAGATGCGCAGGGGCCAGGACATCGCCTTCGCCGCCGCCCGCCTCGGGGCTCCGGCGGGAAGCGTCGACGACGCCGTCCGCCGCCAATACGAGGCGTGGGGCTACGGGCCGGGATACAAGCTGCCCGGCACCTCGCACCGGACCGGCCACGGGATCGGGATGGAGGGGCACGAGCCGGTCAATTTCGTCCACGGCGAGACGACGAGGCTGGCGCCGGGCATGTGCTTCTCGAACGAGCCCGGGATCTATCTCCCGGGCAAGTTCGGGATCCGGCTCGAGGATTGCCTGTACATGACGGCCGGCGGCCCGCGCTGGTTCTCAAGGCCGCCCCCCTCAATCGACCAGCCTTTCGATTGATTTTGCCTCCCCGTGCGCAGCATGGGGAGGGGGACCATGCGAAGCATGGTGGAGGGGTAGCTGGCGGAGGCTTCGGCCATCTGTCTGTGCCGGATCCTCTGATTCCGAGCCAATTACCCCTCCACCACCCTTCGGGTGGTCCCCTCCCCATCTTGCGATGGGGAGGCAAGCTTAGAACGGCTCCTCTCCGGGCCTGGGCGGAGCGACGTGGGCGGGGGCGTGGGGGGGCTCGATGTCGGCGGGCTCGGGCGGGTCGAGCTCGCCCTCCCATTTCGCCACCACGACGCTCGCGACCGCGTTGCCGACGACGTTGGTCGCCGAACGGCCCATGTCGAGGAAATGGTCGACCGCGAGGATCAGGAGCAGGCCGGCCTCGGGAATGTTGAACTGGGCCATGGTCGCCGTGATCACGACGAGGCTCGCCCTCGGCACTCCCGCGACGCCCTTGGAGGTGATCATCAGGGTCAGAAGCATGAGGATCTGCTGGGTCATCGAAAGCTCGATGCCGTAGGCCTGGGCGACGAACAGGGTCGCGAAGGTCATGTACATCATCGAGCCGTCGAGATTGAACGAATAGCCGAGCGGGAGGACGAAGCTGGCGATCCGCGGCGGAACTCCGAACCGGTCCAGCGCCTCCAGCGTCCGCGGATAGGCGGCTTCAGACGAAGCGGTCGAGAAAGCCAGGACGATGGGATCGCGGATGTAGCGGACGAGAAGCTTCGTTCGGGTGCCGACGATGAGGAAGCAGATTCCGATCAGAAGGACCCAGAGCAGCACTAGCCCGACGTAGAAGCTGCCCATGAAATAGCCGTAGGTGCCGAGGATCGACGGTCCGCGCTGGGCGATCGTCGAGGCGACGGCCGCGAACACCGCGACCGGGGCGAAGCGCATCACATAGTCGGTGATGACGAGCATCACCTTGACCAGCGCCTCGGTCGCCCGGACCAGCGGCCGGGCGGGCTCGCCCACCGCGGTGATCGCGACCCCGACGAACAGCGAGAAGACGACGATCTGGAGGATGCTGTTCTCCGACATCGCGCGGATCATCGATTCCGGGAAGATGTTGCCGAAGAACTTGACGATGTCGAAGGCGGAGCGGTCGACCCCGGCCGAGGCGGTGGCGGGCGGCAGGGTCAGCTCGAGGCCGGTGCCGGGCTGGAACAGGGTGACGAGGATGAGACCGAGGGTCAAGGAGACGAGGCTGGCCGCGACGAACCAGCCGAGCGCCTTCACCCCGACCCGGCCGAGCGCCGCGGTGTCGCCCATATGGGCGATCCCGACGACCAGGGTGGAGAAGACGAGGGGAGCGATGATCATCTTGATGAGGTGGAGGAAGATCGTCGTCAGGATCGAGAGATAGCGCGCCACCTCCTTCACCACCGGACCGCCTTCGGGCGTTCCGTCGCCGAGCAGATAGTTCAGGCCCCAGCCGACGACGATGCCGAGCACGAGGCCGATCAGGATCCAGTAGGTCAGACGTTTGGCCACGCGCGGCTCCTCGTGCTTTGGTTGGCGCTTAGGAAGGCGATTGTTGGGCTGGGGTCAAGCTACTTGCCTCCCCATGCGCAGCATGGGGAGGGGGACCCCGCGCAGCGGGGTGGAGGGGTAACTGGAACAGGCCGAGTCAGCTACCCCTCCACCACCCTATCGGGTGGTCCCCCTCCCCATCTGCGATGGGGAGGCAAAGTTATGCCGGCTCCAGCACCTTCTGGACGACGTCCTCGGCCAGCTTGCCGTTCAGCTCGGAGAGATGGTCGAATACCGCCTCGTAGGTCGCAAGGCCCTGGCTCACCGAGCGCAGCTCGGCGTCGAGCCCCTGCAGCTCCGCCTCCGGCACCAGCGCCTCGACCACGTCCCAGCGCGACCAGCCCGGGCGACTGTCCATTCCGAGCATCTGGCCGCGGCGCGTTGCGATCGCCGAGGTGACCCGCGAGGTGGCGTAGCCGGGCGTGACCACCGTGACCTTGTGGACCGGCTCGAGCAGATGCGGCTGGGCGGCGGCGAGCGCCTCGCTCATCCCGATCCGCCCTGCCGTTCGGAAGGCGAGCTCGGAGCTGTCGACGCTATGGTAGCTTCCGTCGACCAGGGTCGCCGCCACGTCGACCACCGGGAAGCCGAGCGGTCCCTTGGCCAAGGCGTCGCGCACGCCCTGCTCGACGGCGGAGAAATATTGCCTGGGCACCGCTCCGCCGTGGATCTTCTCGTCGAACTTGAAGCCCTCGCCGCGTCCCAGCGGCCGGATCTCGATGACGACGTCGCCGAACTGGCCGTGGCCGCCCGACTGCTTCTTGTGGCGGCCGCGCTGGGTCACCGGCCTTCGGATCGATTCCTTGTAGCCGACGACCGGCGGATGGGCCTCGACTGCGACCCCGTAGCGGCGCTTCAGCCGCGCCAGGGTGACCTTGAGATGCTCGTCGCTGATCCCCCTGAGGCGGGTCTCGTGAAGCGCCTCGTCCTGCTCCCAATCGAGCGAGGGATCCTCCTCGACCAGTTTGTGGAGGGCGGTCGACAGGCGGACGTCGTCCTTGCGGTCGCTGGTGGCGATTGCGAGCGCGTAATTGGACGGCGGAAGCGCAAGCCCGGGCGCCCCGCCGCCGGCGCCGAGCCATTCGCCGGAATTGACTCCTTCGGCCTTGGCGATGGCGACGACGTCGCCGACGGCCGCCTTGCCGAGCTTCGAGGGCTTCTCGCCCTGCATCGCGAAGAGGGTGCCGACCCGAACCGTCTCGCCGCCGCTGCTCTTCAGCTCGGTGCCTTCGCTGAGCGGGCCGCCGAAGACCCGGGCGAGGGCGAGCCGGCCCATATTGCCGCCGTGCGACACCTTGAACACGAAGGCGCAGCCCCCGCCGGCGCCGAGCCGTGCGGCCGCGGCCTCCGGAGCGGGCGAATCGTGGCGGAGCGCCTTCATCAGCCGGCGAACCCCGAAGCCGTTCAGGGCCGAGCCGAACAGCACCGGAACGACGAGATTCTCCTTCGTCTCGCGGGCGATGTCGGCGAAGATCGTCGCCCGGTCGGGAGTCTCGTCCATCAGCAGCTGTTCGAGCAGGGCGTCGTCATGGTCGGCGAGCTGCTCGAGCATGTGGAATCGGTCCTGCGACTCGCGGTCGGCGAGGTCGGCGGGAATCTCGATCTGCTCGGAAGGCTTGCCCGGGCGGTATTTGAAGGCGCGTTCGAGGGCGAGGTCGACGAAGCCGGTGACCTTCTCGCCCTCCCGGATCGGGATCTGGCGGGCGACGAGGGGCGAGGAGCTCATCGGCTGGAGCGCTTCGAGGAGCGCCCGGATTCCGCCGCGGGCCTGGTCGATCTTGTTGACGAAGATGAGGTGGGGAACGCCAAGCGCTTCGAGCTGCCTGAGGGCCGGCTCGGCGAGGATGGCCCGGCCGGTATCCGGATCGACGACGACGACGGCGAGATCGGCGGCGGCCACCGCGAGCGCTCCGTCGGCGCAGAAGCCGACCGAGCCGGGCGAGTCGACGATTGCGAAGCGGTCGCCGAGGAATTCGAAATGCATCAGGTTGAGCTCGGTCGAGCCGGCGCGCTGCCGGGCCTCGGCGCTCGAATCGCCGACGCTGGTTCCGGCGTCGACGCTGCCCTGGCGGTCGACCGCCCCGGCCGCGAAGAGCAGGGCCTCGGCGAGGCTGGTCTTGCCCGCTCCGCCCGGTCCAACGAGGGCGATCGTCCTGGTGCCTGCGGATCTTTCGGGCATGCGTCTCTCCTTGCGTTCCAAGGCGCGAGCCGCGTTGAAGCGCGTTCGCGCTCAATCCCGCCAGAGTTCCACCCTTTGGCGCCGAATCGCAAGGGGGGAGATGGGGCTAACGCAGGCGCCGTCATCGCAGAGCGAAGCGACGAAGCAATCCAGCGGGCCTCTGAGGCCGTACTGGATTGCTTCGCTTCGCGCGCAACGACGGGAGTCCGGGAGTCAGGGAACGACCTCGCCCCATCGCGGGTTTAACCTGCGTTACGAACGTGTCCGCTTACCCAGGGAGCGACCCCATGCCCGTCTCGACGACCCTGCCGGTCATGGCCGGTCTCTCCATCCTCGGCGCCGCGCTCGGCATCACCCTCGGCAAATCGGCCATCGCCGAGATCAACCCCGCTTATTTCAACGAGGCCGAGGACGAGTTCCACGCCGATCTTGCTCCTTATCGGAGCCCCGACTGGGGGCAAGTCCAGCAGGCCGACTATCGGGCGGCCCAGCAGCCGGTGATAGTCGGGGAGCTCGGCACGGGCTGCGTCGGCTGCAGCGACTATCCGGTCGCCTATGTGCCGAGGCACGATCCCGCGGTGGACGGCTACGAAAGCGGCGAATTGCTGAGGGCTCCCGAGCCGACGGCGGTGACCTACGCCTCCGCGGCCCCGCCCGCGGCGGACCCGGACCGCGAAAGGATCCAGCGCTACGCCAGCTACCCGGTGAGCAGCGAGGAGAAGCCGGTCCCGGTCCCGGTCGAGGTAGCGGAAGCTCCGGTGACCGCGGAGGAAGCGGCGGCCCCGACAGGGCTTTAACTCCCCGTCATCCCGGCGAAAGCCGGGACCTCGTCGACATAGGACGCCTTGTTCGACCCGAGGCCCCGGCTTTCGCCGGGATGACGGAGGCGAGAAGCCCTCGCTTGCCGCAGCGCAGCATGTGGCTTACCCTGGCGCCATGACCTCCACCAACGACATCCGCCGGTCGTTTCTCGACTATTTCGGCTCCAACGGGCACCGGATCGTGCCCTCGGCGCCGCTCGTCCCCCAGAACGACCCGACGCTGATGTTCGTCAACGCCGGAATGGTGCCGTTCAAGAACGTCTTCACCGGCCTTGAGACCCGGCCCTATTCGACCGCGACTTCGTCGCAGAAATGCGTGCGCGCCGGCGGCAAGCATAACGACCTCGACAATGTCGGCTACACGGCCCGCCACCACACCTTCTTCGAGATGCTGGGGAATTTCTCCTTCGGCGACTATTTCAAGGAGCAGGCGATCACCCACGCCTGGACCCTGCTGACGAGGGAATGGGGCCTGTCCCCGGACCGGCTCACCGCCACCGTCTACCACACGGACGACGAGGCTTTCGACCTCTGGCGCAAGATTTCCGGCCTTCCGGAGAGCCGGATCATCCGGATCCCGACCAAGGACAATTTCTGGGCGATGGGCGACAGCGGCCCGTGCGGCCCCTGCTCGGAGATCTTCTACGACCATGGCGATCATATCCCGGGCGGCCCGCCGGGATCGCCGGACGAAGATGGCGACCGCTTCGTCGAGATCTGGAACCTCGTCTTCATGCAGTATGAGCAGGAGGACAATGAG
The DNA here is from genome assembly GCA_036387875.1 of Allosphingosinicella sp. Taxonomy (GTDB): domain Bacteria; phylum Pseudomonadota; class Alphaproteobacteria; order Sphingomonadales; family Sphingomonadaceae; genus Allosphingosinicella. The sequence continues at coordinate 129,702 of DASVSX010000059.1, forward strand.
ATCGTCCGCGAGCTTCCGACTCCGTCGATCGACACCGGCATGGGGCTGGAGCGGATCGCCGCCGTCATGCAGGGCGTCCACGACAATTACGATACCGACACGTTCAAGGCTCTCATTGCCGCTTCGTCGTCGCTGACCCAGAACGCCGCGACGGCGGATACGGCCGCGAGCCACCGGATCATCGCCGATCACCTTCGCACCTCGGGCTTCCTGATCGCCGACGGAGTCCTTCCGGCGAACGAGGGGCGGGGCTACGTCCTTCGCCGGATCATGCGGCGCGCCATGCGCCACGCCCACCTGCTCGGAAGCGGCGAGCCTCTGATGCACCGGCTGGTGCCCTCGCTGGTCGCCGAGATGGGCGCCGCCTATCCCGAGCTGGTCCGGGCCCAGCCGCTGATCGAGGAGACCCTGAAGCTGGAGGAGACCCGCTTCCGGCAGACCCTCGCCAACGGCCTCCGGCTTCTCGACGAGGCGACCGGAGCGATGAAGCCCGGCGATACCTTGCCCGGCGAAGTCGCCTTCAAGCTCTACGATACGTTCGGCTTCCCTTACGACCTGACCGAGGACGCGCTTCGCGCCCAGGGTCTGGGAGTTGACCGCTCAGGCTTCGACGAAGCCATGGCCGGACAAAAGGCCGCCGCCCGAGCCGCGTGGAAGGGCTCCGGCCAGCGCGCATCGGAGGACGTCTGGTTCGACATCGCCGAGGAGCAGGGCTCGACCGAGTTCACCGGCTATGCCGGGCATGAGGGCGAGGGCGTGGTCGTCGCCCTGGTCAGGGACGGCGCCCGGGTGGATCGCGCCGGGGCGGGGGACAAGGTCGTCATCCTGACCAACCAGACGCCTTTCTACGCCGAGAGCGGCGGCCAGATGGGCGACACGGGCACGGTGACCGGCGACAAGGGGCTCAAGGCCGAGGTCGAGGACACGTCGAAGCCCCTCGGCCGGCTTCACGCCCACCATGCCGTCGTCAGGGCCGGCGAGGTCGCGGTCGGCGACGCCGTCCACCTCGACGTCGATGCCGAGCGGCGCGGCCGGGTTCGCGCCAATCACAGTGCAACCCACCTCCTCCACTCGGCGCTCCGCCACCGGCTCGGCGGCCACGTCACCCAGAAGGGAAGCCTGGTCGCGCCCGACCGTTTCCGCTTCGACTTCTCGCACCCCAAGGCGCTCACCGCCGAGGACATCGCCGCGGTCGAGGAGGAGGTGAACCGCCATATCCGGGAGAACGATTCCGTCACCACCCGGCTGATGAGCCCGGACGAGGCGATCGAGGCGGGCGCAATGGCCCTGTTCGGCGAGAAATATGGCGACGAGGTCCGGGTCCTCTCCATGGGCCGCGGGTCGGACGCCAGCTATTCGGTCGAATTGTGCGGCGGCACCCACGTCAACGCGCTCGGCGACATCCAGCTGTTCAAGATCGTCTCGGAGAGCGCCGTCGCCGCGGGAGTGCGCCGCATCGAGGCGCTGACCGGCGAGGCGGCGCGCCGGTGGCTGACCGAGCGCGAGAACCGCCTGAGGGAAGTCGCGGCGACTCTCAAGGCGTCTCCCGAGGAAGTCCCGGCCCGGGTCGCGGCCCTGATCGACGACCGGCGCCGCCTGGAGCGCGAGCTTGCCGAGGCCAGGAAGGCTCTCGCGATGGGCGGCGGATCGAAGGCCGAGGCGCAGGGCAGGGAGCAGGTCGGAGGCCATGGCTTCATCGGCCAGGTGCTGGACGGAATGGATCCCAAGGGGCTGCGCGGATTGGTCGACGAGGCGAAGAAGCGGGTCGGATCGGGCGTGGTCGCCCTGGTCGCCGTCAATGATGGCCGCGCCACCGTGGCGGTGGGCGTGACCGACGACCTGGCCGGAAGCCGAAGCGCGGTCGACCTCGTCCGGAAGGCGGTCGAGGCTGTCGGCGGCCAGGGTGGGGGAGGGCGCCCCGACATGGCCCAGGGCGGCGGCCCGGACGGGTCGAAGGCGGCGGCGGCGATCGAGGCGGTCAAGGCGGCGCTGATGGAAGAGACGGTCGTCGCCTGACCGTCATCCCGGCTTCCGCCGGGATGACGGCGACGCTCGCGAAAGCCTCGCGGAGTAGCTCGAGCGCGGCGCCGGCATTCAATAGCCGGTGCGGCGGCCACGCCGGGGAGATTTGGTTCGCACCAAGAACACGAAGGACACCAAGAATCCGCGCAGTGGCTTCGCGCACGTCCCGTTCGAAAAGGCCGCGAGCGTCCGCGCCGCTCAAGTCCCTTGGTGCCCCTCGTGTCGCCGGAACAAGGGCGATCCGGTCGGCGAATCAGTCCTCCCCGTCGCCGCAGGCGATGGGGAGGGGGACCGCACGAAGTGCGGTGGAGGGGCCTTGCCGAGTCCGTAATTGCCCCTCCACCACCCTTCGGGTGGTCTCCTCCCCCTGAGGCTTCGCCTCACGGGGAGGACGAGGAGCTCCGAAGTCGATACGGCAGCCGTCATCCCGGCGAAAGCCGGGACCTCAGGTCGGATAGTCTCGGCGGGTCTCCCCGAGGTCCCGGATTCCGCCGGGATGACGGCGACGCTCGCGAAAGCCTCGCGGAGTAGCTCGAGCGCGGCGCCGGCATTCAATAGCCGGTGCGGCGGCCACGCCGGGGAGATTTGGTTCGCACCAAGAACACGAAGGACACCAGGAATCCGCGCAGTGGCTTCGCGCACGTCCCGTTCGAAAAGGCCGCGAGCGTCCGCGCCGCTCAAGTCCCTTGGTGCCCTTCGTGTCGCCGGAACAAGGGCGATCCGGTCGGCAATCAGTCCTCCCCGTCGCCGCAGGCGATGGGGAGGGGGACCGCACGAAGTGCGGTGGAGGGGCCTTGCCGAGTCCGTAATTGCCCCTCCACCACCCTTCGGGTGGTCCCCTCCCCATGAGGCTTCGTATCACGGGGAGGACGAGGAGCTTCGAAGTCGATACGGCCCATCCGTCATCCCGGCGAAAGCCGGGACCTCAGGTCGGATAGTCTCCGCGGGTCTCCCCGAGGTCCCGGCTTCCGCCGGGATGACGGGTCAGGCCGCGTCGGTCGCCGACGCAGGCGGCTCCAGCCCGAACACGCTTCGGCCGCCATAGCTGTGCGAAAGCCGCCGCTCCTCCGCCATCACCGCCTCGAAGCTCGGCCCTCCGACATGCGCCTCCAGCCGGCGCGCCTGCTCGTCGAGGCGGCGGATGGCTCCGAGCTTCTCGTCCCGGCCGAGCTTCGACTGCTCGACTGCGCTCTTCAAAACGCCGATCGTTCGGTCGTAGACCTCGATCGGGACCGGGAACGGATGCCCGTCCTTGCCGCCATGGGCGAGCGAGAATCGCGCCGGGTCCGAAAAGCGCGACGGCGCGCCGTGGATGACCTCGGCGACCATGGCGAGCGACCGGACGGTTCGAGCGCCGACTCCGGGGACGAGCAGCAGATCGGCGAAGTCCTTCGGCCCCGCCACCGCGGCCGCGGCCAGGGTGCCGTGGAGCCGGCGCAGGACGACGTCGTCGGAGCGGACGTCGTGGTGATCGGGGAGCGAAAGATGCGGCAGCAGCGGCTCGGCAGAGGGCAGGGCCGGGGCCCTTTCGACGGCCGCCGCCTCGCGGGCCAGCCGGTCGGGGCCGAGCTCGGCGAGAAGCTCGAGCTGGGCCTCGCGCGAGGCTCGGGCACGCCGGTCGGCGAGGTTGAGCACTTCGCCCTGCCGCCGGCCCTCGATCGCGGCGTGGGGGGAATCGACGAAGCTGGTCAGGCCCTCGGACAGCCAATGGTAGCGCCTGGCCGTTCGCCGCTCGCCGTTCATGCCCTGCTGGACCACCGCCCATTTGCCCCCGTCGGTGACGAAGAAGCCGTGCAGGTAGAGGTCGAACCCGTCCTGAAGCGCCGCGCTGTCGACCTTGGCGACCAGGCGGCTCGACCGGGCCAGCTCCACCCCGTCGAACCCGGCCGCCTCGCCTGCCAGCGCCAGTTCCGCCGGAGTCGCCCTCGAATGACGGCCGCGCCCGCCGCAGACCCTGATCCCGAGCTCCCCTGCGCGCGGGTTGAGGCCGCGTTTCAGTGCTCCGATCACGCTGGTCGTGATCCCGGACGAATGCCAGTCCATCCCCATCACCGCCCCGAACGACTGGAACCAGAAGGGATGGGCGAGCCGGGCGAGCAGGGCGTCCCGGCCTTCGTGAAGAATGATCGCCTCGGCCATGACCGTGCCCAGCCGCGTCATGCGCTCGCCGAGCCAGGCGGGGACCCGCCCGCCGTGAAGCGGTAGGTCGGCGGAGCCGGATCGCTTGGCCATGACTTGCCCTACCCGGAACGAACGTGGAACGCCAGCAGGAAAGTCTCGCCTTCGTCAACTAATGTGGCGTTTCGTGGCGATTCCTAACGATTCTAGGCGATTGTGATCGTTCCCAGCCGAAATTGCCCGTGACCTGCTTTTCCCGTTAAAACAGCGGCCTAGGCGCAGTTGGAACGGTGGTGGGGTGTCACTTTGCGAAGTTCGGACTCGTCTTTTCCGAGCTTTGCGTGGAAAAAGTAATGTTCATGAAGTGTTCCACGTGGAACGCCGTCACCTTGCCTTCAGCGCGTCCCTCAGCCGGCGGCGCTCCAGCGTCGGCTCCTGGTCCATCTCGCCCAGCTCCATGATCTCCTTCCTCAGCTCGGCGCGCTTCTCGTGGATCGAGGCGATGACAGGGCCCATCGCCATTCCGAGGTCGACGAGCACGGCTTCGGACAACTGGAGCGAGGATTCGAGGGTTTCGGGAACGGCGTCGGTGGCCCCGGCGCGGTACAGCTCGGCGGCGTGGGCGGAATCGCGGGCGCGCGCGACGATGGTGAGGTTCGGGCACCAGGCGCGCACCTTCTTGGTCACCCTGACGCTGAGCACCGGATCGTCCATGGTGAGGACGAGGGCGGCGGCGTGACCGAGGTTGAGCCGGTCCATCAGCTCGGCCCGGGCGACGTCGCCGTAGACGATCGGGATCCCCTCCTTGCGGCAGCTTGAAACCGTGTCGATGCTCGAATCGACCGCGAGGTAATTGCGGCCATGGGCGGTCAGCATCTCGGCGACGAGCCGGCCGACCCGGCCGAAGCCGATGATCACCACGGCCGGCTCGTCGCCATGTGCGAGAGTCGGCGATCCGTCCTCGGTCTGGACGTCGACTCGCCGGGCCGCCATCTGGCCGAGCTTGGCGAGCAAGGGGGTGATCGTGAGGCCGATGGCGGTGACGATCTGCCAGAATTCGGCGGTCTCAGCGCTGATCAGCTGAGCCGCGGCGGCGGTGGCGAGAACGATCAGGGTCGTCTCCGATGGCGAGGCCATGATCAGCCCGGCTTCGGCGGCCACCGCCCGGCGGGCGCCGTTGAGTCGAAGCAGCAGGCCGGTCACCAGAGCCTTGAGAAGAACGACCCCGACGACCGCTCCGGCGAGCTTTTCCCAATTGGCCGCGACGACCCGGACGTCGACGCTCATCCCGACGGTGATCAGGAAGATGCCGAGCGCGAGGCCCCGGAACGGAGCGGTGATCACTTCGACCTCGCTTCGATAGTCGGTCTCGGCGATCAGGATCCCGGCGAGCAGTGCGCCCATCAGCGGCGACAGTCCGGCTGCGGTGGTGGCGAGGCTCGCGACGATCACGACCAGGAGGCTGGCGGCGAGGAACAGCTCCGGGCTCTTGGTCCGGGCGGCCTGGGCGAACAGGCGGGGAAGGAGCAGTCGTCCGAGCACGAGCATGGCGGCGACGAGGGCGGCGCCGAGCAGAAGCGTGTTCACGAGCCCGTCGAAGCCGCTCGTGGCGGCGAAGGGCGCCATCGCGCCGAGCAGGAAGATGATCGGGACGATCGCCAGGTCCTCGAACAGGAGCATCGCCAGCGCCGAGCGGCCGACTGGGCTGGTCGTGCCCACCAGCGGAAGGACGAGCGCGGTCGAGGACAAGGCGAGGGCGAGGCCGAGCGCCACCGAGCCGCTGAGGCTTTGGCCCAGCAGGTTGACCGCGAGCCCGAGCAGAAGCGCGCAGACCAGTAGCTCCGCAGCCCCGACCCCGAAGACCAGCCGCCGCATGGTCCAGAGGCGCCTGAAGGAGAGCTCGAGTCCGATGGCGAAGAGGAGGAGGACGATCCCGAATTCGGCGAAGGGCTCCACCGCATCGGGATTGGTGATGGTGATGTAGTTCAGCCAGGGCATCCTTCCGGCCATTGCGCCGAGACCTGCCGGGCCGACGAGGAGGCCGACCAGGATGAAGCCGATCACCGGGCTGATCCGGAACCGGGCGAAGGCCGGGATGACCACCCCGGCGGCGCCGAGGATGACCAGGGCGTCGCTGAAGCCCGAGGTCTGGAAGTTGCCGTGCATCTTGCCTTTATGCAGGTTGAGGCGCCATTGTCAGCCATGGCCGGGGGGCAAAACCATCTCGTCATCGTCGGCGGCGGTCCCGCCGGAATGGTCGCGGGCCTGCTTTTCGCCCGCGCCGGGGTGAAGGTGACCGTGCTCGAGAAGCATTCGGACTTCCTCCGCGACTTCCGCGGCGACACCGTCCATCCCTCGACCCTGAGAATATTCTCCGAGCTCGGGCTGCTCGACCGGCTGCTCGAGCGGCCGCACGACAAGGTCCGAAGCATCGGCGCCTGGGTCGGCGACCGGGAGCTGGAGATCGCCGATCTCTCCGCTTTCGATCCGCGCTGGAACTTCATCGCGATGATGCCGCAATGGGACTTCCTCGATTTCGTCGCCGACGAGGCGCGCCGCTACCCGAATTTCACGCTGCTGATGAACGCCGAGGCGCACGGGCTGGTCCGGGAGGAGGGCAGGGTGGCGGGCGTGCGCTACCGCTGGGAAGGCGAGGAGCGTCAGCTGCCCGCGACCCTGGTGGTCGCCTCGGACGGCCGGCGCTCGGTGCTTCGCGAGGAGGCGCAGCTCCCGCTGCGCGCGTTCGGGGCGCCGATGGACGTCTTCTGGTTCCGGATCCCGAAGGCGCGCTCGGCCGAGAACGAATCGACCGGAGTCATCGTCTCCGGTCGGATCATGGCCCTGATCGACCGCGGCGATTACTGGCAATGCGCCTACGTCTTCGCCAAGGGCACGGCGGACGAAGTCAGGGGCCGGGGCCTCGAGCGCTTCCGGGCGGACGTGGCGGCGACGGCCCGCAACATCCCTCTCGACGTCGCGGCCATCGCGAGCTGGGACGACGTCAAGCTGCTCACCGTCGCTCTCGACCGGTTGGAGCGCTGGCATTCGCCGGGTCTCCTCGTCATCGGCGACGCCGCCCACGCCATGTCGCCCATTGCCGGAGTCGGAATCAACGTCGCGGTGCAGGACGCGGTTGCGGCGGCCAACATCCTCGCCGGGCCGATGGCGGCGGGAGAGGATGTGGATCGGCTGCTGCCGAAGGTGCAGGAGCGGCGCCTGCCGGCGGTGCGGCTGATCCAGGGCTTCCAGGACGCGGCGCAGCGGCGGGTGGTTTCGCGCCTGCTGGAGAAAAGGGAGGGGCCGTTGAAGCCGGCGCTGGCGCTGCGCCTGCTGGACCGCTTCAAATGGCTCCGCCGCTTCCCCGCAGCCTTCATCGGCTTCGGCTGGAAGGCGGAGCATGTTGCCTCCCCCATTGGCTCCGCCAATGGGGAGGGGGACCACCCGAAGGGTGGTGGAGGGGTAGCTGCCGCGCATTCAAAGGACCGCACGTGAACCCACTGAGTTTGCGGCTTTTACCCCTCCACCATGCTTCGCATGGTCCCCCTCCCCATCTACGATGGGGAGGCAGAGACGCCCATCGCCTTTTCGAGATTGGCCCTTATCGCCTCGAAGAACTGCTCGGTTGTCATCCAGCTCTGCTCGGGGCCGATCAGGATGGCAAGGTCCTTGGTCATCTGGCCGGACTCGACCGTCTCGATGCAGACCCGCTCGAGGGTCTCGGCGAAGCGGGTGACCTCGGGCGTGTCGTCGAACTTGCCGCGGAACTTCAATCCGCCGGTCCAGGCGAAGATCGAAGCGAGCGGGTTGGTCGAGGTCGCCTTGCCCTGCTGGTGCATCCGGAAGTGGCGGGTGACGGTGCCGTGAGCGGCCTCAGCCTCGACGATCTTGCCGTCGGGGGTCATCAGGATGGAGGTCATCAGGCCCAATGAGCCGAAGCCCTGGGCGACCATGTCGGACTGGACGTCGCCGTCGTAATTCTTGCAGGCCCAGACGAACTTGCCGCTCCACTTCAAGGCCGAGGCGACCAGGTCGTCGATCAGGCGATGCTGGTACTCGGTGCCCGCCTCGTCGAACTTGGCCTTGAATTCGCCGTCGAAGATCTCCTGGAAGATGTCCTTGAATCGGCCGTCATAGGCCTTGAGGATGGTGTTCTTGGTCGACAGGTAGACCGGCCATTTGCGGTCCAGGCCGTAATTGAGGCAGGCGCGGGCGAAGTCGCGGATCGAATCGTCGAGATTGTACATGCCCATGGCGACTCCCGACGAGGGGAAGTCGAACACCTCGTGCTCGATCTCCTGGCCGTCCTCGCCGACCCATTTGATGGTGAGCTTGCCCGGGCCGGGGACCTTGAAGTCGGTCGCCTTATACTGGTCGCCGAAGGCGTGGCGGCCGACGACGATCGGGTCGGTCCAGCCCGGTATCAGCCGGGGCACGTTCTCGATGACGATCGGCTCGCGGAAGACGACTCCGCCCAGGATATTGCGGATAGTGCCGTTCGGCGACTTCCACATCTTCTTGAGGCCGAATTCCTCGACCCGGGCCTCATCCGGCGTGATCGTCGCGCATTTAACACCGACGCCGTGCTTCCTGATCGCTTCGGCCGATTCAACGGTGACCCGGTCGTCGGTGGAGTCGCGATTTTCCATTCCGAGATCGAAATAGAGCAAATCGACGTCGAGATAGGGGAGGATCAGCCGCTCGCGGATCCATTGCCAGATGATTCGGGTCATCTCGTCCCCGTCCAGCTCGACGACGGGGTTCTTCACCTTGATCTTCGCCATTCGGCTCGCGCTTTCTTTTGGATGTAGAGGTTGCGGGGCGCTGTAGGCGGTGGACGGGCGGGGATCAACCGCACCTCCTCGTCATCCGGCGGAAGCCGGGACCTCGGGGCGCGAAGTCACGGCGGGTCTCGCCGAGGTCCCGGCTTTCGCCGGGATGACGGCTGGTGGTCGCCACGCGGTTGTGTCGCGAGGCCCCCCCGCCTAAAGGCAAGACCATGACCTCCCTCGAAAAGCCGGACCTGGTCACGACCAACGTGCGCTACCGGATGCCGAGCGTGCATCCGGAAGGCCGCAAGTTCGTCGTCATCGCCGCCGCCATCACCCTCTTCTTCTGGGTGGTGGTCGAGTGGGAGATCGCCGGCTGGCTGTTCGCCGGGATCAGCCTTTGGGTCGCGGCCTTCTTCAGGGACCCGATCCGGACCACGCCCAAGGGCGAAGGCCTGATCGTCGCCCCCGCCGACGGACTGGTCACCATGATCGCAACCGTCCCGGCCCCGGCCGAACTCACCGGCGAGGACGGGCTTCCGCCCGGGCCCTGCATGCGGGTCTCGATCTTCATGTCGGTGTTCGACGTCCACATCAACCGCTCGCCGATCGCCGGGGAGATCAAGCGGGTCGTCTACATCGCCGGCAAGTTCCTCAACGCCGATCTCGACAAGGCGAGCGAGGACAATGAGCGCCAGCATTTCCTCGTCGAGGGTCGCGACGGCCTGAGGATCGGCTTCACCCAGATCGCCGGGCTGGTCGCGCGCCGGATCGTGCCCTGGGTCAAGGCGGGCGATTATGTCGCGGCCGGCCAGCGGGTCGGCCTCATCCGCTTCGGAAGCCGGGTCGACGTCTATCTTCCGGCCGGGACCTCGCCGCAGGTCCTGCTCGGCCAGCGCACCATTGCCGGCGAGACGATCGTCGCCCGCGCCGGAGTCTCCGAAGCGCTGGAGGGAGTCGCCCAGTGAACGGGCCGGTGCGGGCGGTGAGGCCGCGCCGCGGGATCCCGCTTCGAACCATCGTCCCGAATGCGGTGACCGCTCTCGCCTTGTGCTCGGGCCTGTTCGGAATTCGATTCGGGATCGGCGGCGAATGGGACAAGGCGGTGGCGGCGGTCGTCATCGCGGCCATTCTGGACGGTCTCGACGGGCGCATCGCAAGGCTTCTCAACGGGCAGAGCCGATTCGGCGCCGAGCTCGATTCGCTGTCCGACGTCACCGCCTTCGGAGTGGCTCCCGCGATCATCCTCTATCTGTGGGTGCTTCAGGGGCTCGAGGGCCTCGGCCCGGAGGTCGAACGCTGGGCCCGCTACGGCTGGCTGTTCGCGCTCGCTTATGCGGTCTGCGCGGCGCTGCGCCTGGCGCGCTTCAACGCCAATATCGACGCTCTCGAGCAGCCGCACAAATCGGCGGGCTTCCTGACCGGTGTTCCCGCGCCGGCCGGGGCGGGCCTCGTGCTGCTTCCGCTCTATCTGTGGGAGTGGACCGGCCATTCGGTCTTCCGCGAGACCTGGCTGGCGGCGCCCTGGGCGGCCATCGTGGGGTTCCTGATGATCTCGAACCTCGCCACCTTCTCGTGGGGTTCGCTCCGGCTGCGCAGCCATGTCCGGCTCGGCGCTCTCGTCGTCATCGCTCTGGTGTTCGCGGCGCTGATCTCTGCGCCTTTCCCAACCCTCAGCGTCGCAGCATTGCTCTATGCCCTGATGATCCCGGTCAGCATCGCAAGCTACGCGAAGTTCAGGCGGCAGCGGTCTCCCGAGCCGGCGCGGGCCGAGCCGCCGCAGGCATAGCGCCCAACTCGCCGCGAAGCGCGAGCAGGATTTCGGGCCAGTACAGCCGCACCGTCACATGGGTCGCCACCAGAGCGGCAAGCAAGGCGAGGGTGAAAAAGAGCGCGGCAGCCAAGTAAATCACAGCCTTATCCCCTTACTTATCCACAACCGCCCAACGCACGGAGTGGAACTTTGATCCGTAGAAGTACGGTACGGTGCTGAAACTACATCATGTTCATGATGTGTTCGGATGTCAAGGCCCGAGAACAAAAGCGGCCTCCCGTCTTCGAGCGACTTATCCGCAGCGCTGCGGCTGGCTTTCGCGGACCTTTGCATAAGTCGCTGGGTGCTCACCCCTCCCCTTCAGGGGAGGGGTTGGGGTGGGGGTTGTCTGCTCGCCTCACCGGCGTCAGCGAACATTCTCCCCCACATTCCCCACCCCAACCCCTCCCCTGAAGGTGAGGGGCTTTGTCTCCGAGCGCTTTGCAAGGGTTATGGAATCCATGAACGCGCGGCGAGGGTCGCTCGGCGACTGCGGTGTTCACGGGTTCCGGATCAGGTCGGGGATGACGCTAGCTGCAAGACAACCGGCCAATCCCCCGGCCAATGCTCCAAAGAAAAAGCCCCAGCCCTTTCGGGCCGGGGCTCTGCGGTGTCGGCGGGGAGGGGGGAGGGTGCCGATCACCGCGGGGGGGGTACATGCAGAACGTCCTCCCCGCCCTCGGGTTCCCAAAAAAGTTGAGTTTGGAAAAAAGGGCCAAAAAAACGAAGCGCCCCGGGATTCGTACCGAGGCGCTTCGCCGACAGCTGCCGTTTCCGGCGACTATCTCCCGTCCCCGATTCTTTCATAACCTATTTAAGCGATCCGGAAAAGTGCCCGCGCGCGGCCGGGGTTCGGTGCCCGGCCTCAGGCGGCGCCGGTCGATTCGTGGGGCGCGGCCACGGCCTTGGATTCGGGCGATTCGCGCTGCCTGAGCCAGATCGAGAGGACGATCAGGACGGCGGTCGAGAGGAACTCGCTCTGCCAGTTCTGGAAGCTTTCGAACCAGAGCTGCGGGTCGGCCAGATAGTCGAGATGGCCGAGCGGAGTCTCGCCGTGCCGGATCGCCTCGGCGGCGGCGGACTCGGCGCTGTTCCACCAGTGGAGGCTGAAAGAGAGAAGGAAGAGCGTGAACAGAGTCAGGCCGAGCGAATGGGCGTAGAGCCAGCGCGCGGCGGGGCCGGCCCGAAGAATCCGGGGAGCGCCGGGCTTGTGCGCCTGGGACTCGAGGTTCCGGTCGCGGGGCGGGTCGTCGGGGTTGCGGGATTCCGCCGACCCCTTCTGAATGAGCATCGCGGTCAGGACGACATAGGCCGACATCTGAAGGAACTCGCTCTCCCAATTCTCGAACACCGACGAGATGAATTCGGGGTCCACGGCATAGGCCGCGAGCGACAGCGTCGTCTCGCCGTGCCTTGCAAGCTCCTCGTTCTGGACCATCCAGCCCGAGATCCACTGACCGAGGATGCTGGCCAGGAAGAGCAGCATGAGGACGATCGTCAGGCCGTTGTTCTTGAACAGCTTGGCCATTGAACCTCCATCTTTCGCCGCTCAATGCCGCGTTCGAACCGTTTGTTCCGGGGCCGGAAAGGATGACGGCTTGCGGAAGGACCCGCCGGCCGCGTTATCGAACGAGCCGGCTCGGCGCCGAGGTCACTTCTCTCCGGTGAACCTTTTGACCTTTACCGGGAGCTTCTTGCCCTTGGTCCGGCGCGAAGGGATCTGGATCGGGTTCTTCTTTTTCCATTGGGCCCAGGTCATCGGGCCGTCCGGAGTATCGATCAGCTCGTCGTCCATCGACATGGCAGGCTCCGCGAGGCCGGGTTCGAATCGATTATCGTCCAATCGCGCTTGCGCCGCCATCCCCAATCCGGCCCGTCACCGGCGGCGCCTGAGCTCCCTTTTCCAGTCGAGCTCCGAGGGCATGGGGAGGCTGGTGTCGGTCGGCGCCTCGTCGACCAGGTCCAGCACGGGATCGCGCACCTTCAGTCCCCGCCGGTGTAGGCACATGATGCACAGGCAGCGCCGCCGCACTTCCCGAAGCGTATCCACCCATCCTTTCTTGTGGAACAGCCACCACAGAGCGTGGCTGCTGACGACCGTGCCATGCCCGCACCGGGTGCAGGTCAGCCGGACCGCCCGGCCCCTGACGGCAACGTCGAACAGGTCGTGCAGCGGGTGGACGGCGGGCGGATCAGGCATGGAGAACAAATAGCGAACATAGCTGCGACTGGAAAGCTGGCCATTGACCTCGCCGCAGCATGTGGCAGGAGCATCGCCATGGCTTCCACCGAACCGACAAGCGTCTGGGACGTCGCCGCCGAACTCGGCGAGGGCCCGGTCTGGGTCCCGCGCGACCGGGCCTTGTGGTTCACCGACATCAAGAAGCGCCGGATCCACCGCTTCGATCCGAAGTCGGGCGACCGGCAAACCTGGGTGGCGCCCGAGCAGGTCGGCTTTGTTCTTCCGGCGGCGGACGGAGGGTTCGTCGCCGGCCTGATGAGCGGACTCCACCGCTTCGACGAATCCACCGGACGGTTCACTCTGATCGCAGAGGTCGAGCCGCAGCGGCCGAACAACCGTCTCAACGACGGGACCGTGGGGCCGGGCGGACGGCTCTGGTTCGGCACCATGGACAATGGCGAGGCCGGAAAGACCGGCGCCTTTTACGCCTTCCACCGCGGGCTCGTCGTTCCCACCGGCCTCGACGGAATCGCGATCACCAACGGCCCGGCTCTGTCGCCCGACGGACGCATCCTCTATTTCGTCGATACCCGCGCCGGATCGATCGAGTGCGCGGACGTCGGCGACGACGGAGCGCTCGGGCCTTCCCGGCCTTTCGCCCGGATCCCTCTGGCACAAGGCCATCCGGACGGTCCGACCGTGGACTGCGAGGGCTGTGTCTGGATCGGCCTCTATGGCGGCTGGGAGGCCCGCCGCTATTCGCCCGCCGGGGAGCTGCTCGAGCGGGTCCGCTTTCCGGTCGCCAACATCACCAAGATCGCCTTCGGCGGCGACGACCTGCGCACCGCCTACGCCACGACGGCGCGCCACCTGCTGTCCCCGGCGGAGATCGAGCGGCAGCCCCAGGCCGGAGACCTGTTCGAGTTCAGGGTCGAGGTGCCGGGAGTGGCCTGCCCGCTGGTGGCTGCCTGACCAAGACCCCCGGCATGATCCTGGCCGATTGGGCCAGGGCTCCGCGGCGACCGAGCCTGCCCAAAGGCTCAAGGATGGGCGATGACCATGAGCGTGCGCGCCCGCTTGAGGCTGCAGTCGAGGCATAGCGCCAGGGTCTCTGGGTCGAGGGCCGCGAAACTCTCGTCCAGAACGGTCAGATGGGCGCGTTGCAGGAGGGCCCTTGCCAAATAGATCCGGCTTCGCTCGCCGTGCGAGAGCTGCCATCCGGTCTCCCCGACATATTGGTTCATCCCGCCCGGCATTCGCTGGAGCAGGGGACCGAGCCCCAGCTCCTCGCAAAGCTGCTGAGCCTCCAGGATATCCGGGCCGGGGGCCGGCCATTGCCGCCCCATCAGCAGGTTGAACGCGATCGATCCCGAAAGGATGTGGTTCTCGTGGAACTGCGGAGCGGAGGTGGCGAGGCGGTGCCAGTCGTCGCCCAGAGTGTGGCGGTCGAGCCCGTTGAGCAGAAGCAGCCCCGACCTCGGGGCGCTAAGCCCGGTCAGGAGCCCCGCCAGGGTCGATTTGCCCCCGCCCGAAGCGCCTTCGAGCAGGATCCGGTCGCCATGGGCGATGACCAGGTCGGTGGCTTCGATGACGGTCTCGTTGCTCGACGGATAGGCGAAGGACAGGGCCTGGGCGTCGATCAACGGCATCCTGATCGCTTCGTTTTCCATCTGCTCGAGCGTGACATAGGCCTTGGACGAGGTCTTGTTGCGTGCGGCGTGGAACATCGGGGCGACCTGGGCCCAGGCCACCCAGGCGCGGCCGGCCGCGGACAGGCCCTCGGAAATCCCGCCGAAGGCGCGTTGGGCGAACAATATCCCGCCCAGGCTGATCGCGATCGCCGTCGAGGAAACATCGAGATCGCCGACGAAGGCGGGTACCAGGCCGACCAGACCGACGATCACCCAGCCCGAGGAAACGCCGAGGGTCGTCGAGACGGCCGTCCAGTCCATCGCCCCCGAAATCTGGAGATAGTTCTGAAGCGCGCTGTCCTCGCCGCTGTTGCTCCGGTCGGGCGGTTCCTGCGCCAGACGCGTCCGGTGGCCGACCATCACCTCGATCAGTTCGTGGGTCATGTCGAGCCGGGTCATCGTCCAGGTCCGAAGCTTGCGGAAGAAGTTCCAGCTCAAGGCGACCGCGAGCAGGGTCCACCCGCCCAGCAGGAGGAGATGAATGCCCGGGGCAACCCCCTGGGCGAGGATCCATGCCGCGAAGCCGAGCTGCAGGATCGAGCGCAGCAGCGACATTCCGCCGTTGAGCGACAGCGATTCGAGCGCCTGCGATTCGACGACCCGGCTCAGCAACTGGCCGACTCCCTGCCGCTTGATGCTGTCCGACGACATGCGCAGCGCGCCGGCGAGGAGCCGGGCCTTGAGGAGACGGCCCGCATCCAGCGCCAAAGTCGCCGACCACCACCCCCCGATGGTCTGGAGAGGGATCATCGTCGCCATCAGAATCAGCCAGGCCATGAACCAGCCGAGGTCGAACGTCCCACCCAGCGCTGCCGAGCCGATCAGCGCCCAGCCGGCGATCTCGGCGACGTAGCTCACCGCGAAAAGGCCGGTCATCGCCGCGACCTTCCGGAAGGCGCCGATCCGGGAGAGCTGCTTCCAGAAGCTCGCCGAGGGCGCCAGCCGGAGCACCCAGATGCGCTCAACCTCATACTGGGCCAACTGCTCGCGGAGCATGGCGGCGCGGACTTTCGGCTCGCGGGCCGAGTCGATCCCGGTCGCCCGCACCAGCCGGGTGATCTCCGGGATCAGCGGGCCTTCGCGCGGCCAGCAGATCATTCCGCGAAGATGCTCCGGATCGCAGGAGCGGATCCGAAGGTCGGGGGCCAGCATCAGGGGCCTGCCGCGCCGCCATCCGACCAGCAGGAAGACGCCGTGAATACCGTACATTCCGTTGGGGAAAACCGCGGGTCCGCCGGCGCGCAGAAGATCGGGCATTTCGGAGACCGGCGTCTGGACCAGATTGGCCTCGATCCCGAGATGCTCGGCAGCCCATTCGAACCAGTCGGCGAGGTTGCGGGCATTGCCGGCGGCGATTGCAGCCGGGACCTTGACCGAGTCCGACCCGGCTTTCGGGCGCAGGCCGGCGCGGCGCGAAAGCTCCTCGATCCCTTCGCCGATCCGGGCGAAAGGCCAGAGGAACTGCCGCATCGCCGCCATCATCCGAGGATCGGGCTCGGCCGCTCCGAATTCGATTCCGGCATCCGCCATTACAGGGTCTCGCTGGCTTTCAGGCGGCCGCCGGACAGGGTCAGGCGGCGCCAGAAATCGCCCTTCCAGATCGATTCGCCCACCTCGGCTTCGGCGTCGACCAGATCGCGGTAGCGCGACTCGCGCGCCATCAGGACCTCGGGCGGTCCATCCTCGATGATCCGGCCGTCCTCGACGACCAGGACCCGGTCGAAGGCCAGGGTTTCCGCGACATCGTGGGTCACGCACAGCAAGGTCACGGACGCCCACCATTGGCGCGCTTCGGCGAGCAGGGCCCGGCGCTGGGTGCGGTCCATTCCGCGGAAGGGTTCGTCGAGCAGGGCGAGGCGGGTCGTCGGGCTGAGCAGTGCGCGCGCGAGCCGGA
The DNA here is from genome assembly GCA_036387875.1 of Allosphingosinicella sp. Classification (GTDB taxonomy): domain Bacteria; phylum Pseudomonadota; class Alphaproteobacteria; order Sphingomonadales; family Sphingomonadaceae; genus Allosphingosinicella. The sequence continues at coordinate 146,188 of DASVSX010000059.1, forward strand.
CCCGCTGTCCCTCGCCGCCCGACAGCAGGCCTCCGCCCTCGCCGAGAAAGGTCTGAAGGCCCTGGGGTAGCTTCTGGGTGACTCCACGGAGCCGCGCCGCGGCGATGACGTCGCCAACGCCGAGAGTGGCCTCTTCGTTCGCTGCGTAGGTGAGATTGTCGAGCAGCGAGCGGTTCCAGATCTGGATGGCAGGGTCGACCCAGGCCGTTTCGTGGCGCAACGCCTCGATGTCCCGAGCCGAAGCGCGCTTGCCGTCGATCAGGAGGCCTCCGGTCGCCAGCCTGTGCCACCCCAGCAGCACTCCGAGCAGCGACGATTTGCCGGCCCCCGACATTCCGACGATGGCGACGTGCTCGCCCGGAGCGATCGACAGGTCGACCGACCGAAGGATGGTGTGACCCGCGGCGAGCACGCTTGCGTCGTGAAATTCGAGCGCGATTCCGCGGGCCGCGGATTTCGACCCCCGGGTCGCGATCGCCGCCCGCTCTTCGTCGGTCAGCTCGAGGTCTTCGGGCGCCGACAGCGGCTCGAGCAGTCGCGACAGGACATTGCGCTGCGCCGGATATTGATGGACCAGCCGAGCGATCTGGCCGCCGAGCGCAGGAAGCTTGAGGGTCCAGTAGACGAGCAGAAGATCCGAGCCGGTGACCCGCCCGGCGCTGAAGAAATGCGCAAGCAGAAGCGCTCCGACGAGAACCGTGGTGATCACCGACTGCACCATGTCGGTCGCGAGCGAGAGGTTGATCAGGCTTCGAAGCGATTTGTACCATTCGACGAGCAGGCTCTCGTGCTGCCCCTGGACGCTGCGTTCGGCGCGGTGGGCCCTCACCGGCGCGAGGCCGAGCATCGAGTCGAGATAGAAGCTGTTGAGCGCGCCTGCGTGGTTGCGCACCCGAAGGTCGCGCTCGTTGAGCAGATGCTGGGTCGTGAAGGGGAAGCCGAGCGCCACGAGCGCGAGCAGCCCGGCGAGCAGCCAGCTGCCCGGAGCGAGGATCACGACTCCGGCAAAGGTGATCGCAAGCTCAAGCACCGATTGGATGAGCCGGAGCCCCAGCCCGGGCACTCCGCGCACTGACTGGATATTGTGGTTGCGGTCGGCCATGTCCGAGATCGGGCGGCTGTGGAAATAACGGTCGTTGAGACGCGGCAGCTTGGCCAGGAGCGCCATTCGAAGCCGAGCCTCGAGCTTTCGGCCCCAGCGCAATGTGCCGAGCCCGCTCGCATATTCGATCGCGAGCAGGATCGTCGCGAAGATGAGCAGGCCGATCGCGGCGAGCAGCCTCTGGCTCGGCAGAGCGAGCTGCGCCGATATGTCGAAGATCCCCCGGAACAGCAGCGCCTCGATCATCGCCGCGCTCACCGCAAAGGCGCCGGCGAGCACCAAAGCGAGGGGCGCGAGCAATCCGTCCTCGCCCAGCATCTTCCACAAGGCCGCGAGCGGCGGGACGGGCTTTTCGGCGAGCGCCGCAGCAAGCTCGAGCGAAAGCGGCTTGCGCTTCTCGGCGGCCTCCGCGTCGTCCGGCCTGAGGCCCGAGACTCCGAGAACGACGGCACCGCCGACCTTGAGAGCCCCGCCCGAGCCGGCGGACGGCGGCTTATCCTCGACGATCGACCAGAAGGATTTCGGGATGAGCGAGTCGGCCCGCCCGCCGGCATGGCTTTCGGACGAGTCGCGAATGAGCTCGCGAAGCACGCCTTCCGCTTCCGCGCCCGGTCTTATGCCCCCATTGTCGATGAGCGACTGGACGAGCCGGGTGCCGGCATCCAGCGCCGCGAGCGGATGCCAGCCCGGATCGGCCACGGCGTCGGCCACGAGCTCGTCGGCGGGCGCCCGACCCACGCCGAGGAGGCCCAGCCGCTCCCGCAACGGGTCCAGAAAGTCGTCGGTCGTGGCCCAGTCGCGCCAGTCGGCGACGTCGACCGATTGCGTATGGACGTGGATTTCCTGCCGGAACTGGCGAAGGGTCACCCAGCGGCGCCCGACGGCCGGGTCCATCACCTGGAGCCAGCGGCCGTGGCGGCGCCAAGCGACCACGAAGTGGAGGGCGGCGCCCCGGTTGACGACCACGATCGCCGGAAGGGTCCGGGCGCTGGCCAGGGTCACATGGTCGACCGGCACCAGGGCCTGTTCGGCCACCAGGCCCAGATCCCTCGCGATCTGCTCGATCGTGTCGATCGAGGTGCCGTCGACGTCTGTCTGGCAGGCTTCGCGCAGCCGGCCGAAGCTGATCGGAACATGATGGCCTTCCAGCAGGCATTTCAGCGCCGCCGGACCGCAATCCATCGTCGAGACCTGGACGACCTCGGCCGCAAGGAAGCGGCGCCCCTTCGGCTTGTCCTCGACCTCGCTCATCGCCCGGCTCGGACCCGAGGCTCCGGGCCTTCGGTCATCCGTCCGGCCGACCTCAGGAGCAGCCTGGCGGGCGACACCGTCTCGACCCTGACCTCGATCCTGCCGGGAAGCCCGTGACGAAGAACGAGGCCCCGGGTCGAGTCGCGCCGGATCCGGAACTCGGCGCGCAGCGACTGGTCCCGGATCTCGCCTGCGACGCGGATCGCGGTCGCCTCGATCGTTCCGAACTGGACCCAGGGGAATCCTTCGAGCCGGAACCGGGCCGTCTGCCCCGGCCGGATGCGGCCGAGCGCAGTCGTCGGATCGAAGTCCGCGACGATCAGAAGATCGCCCTCGGGGATGATCGTCGCCAGCTTCTGCCCCGGAGCGACATAGGCGCCGGCGCTGAGAGCGCGCATCTCGCCGACGACTCCGGAAACCGGAGCGCGGATCTGGTGATTCGCCACTTCGAGACGCAGCTGCTGGATCGATTCGCGAGTCGAGGCGGCTTCGGCCTCGGTCGCCAGCAGGTCGCGAGTCAATTTCTCCATTTGGACCCGGGTCTGGTCGGCGTTGACGGTCGCATCGACTCCGAGCCGGGCCAGCTCGGCGGCGGAAATGTCCCGCTCGGACTCGGCCTTGCGGGCGTCCGCGGCCGCCCGAACCGCGTCGACCGTGGCCGATCCGCCGGTCGCCGCGTCGCTCCTGATCCGGGCCGCGCTGTCGTTGGCGAATCTGGAGGCCGCATTCGCCCCCTGAAGCCGGGCCCGGGCAGCCCGCACGGCCGCGAGGGTGGACCGCTGCTCATTTTCGAGAACGCGTCCGAGAAAGGCGATCTCCTTCCTCAGCGAAGCGATCTTCGCGGGATAGAGCGGAAGCCGCGCCTGGGCTTCGGAGAGGCGAAGCTGCTGCCGGGTCGAATCGAGCTCGACCAGGACGTCGCCGGCGCGGACCTTCTGCCCGATGACGATGGGCGCCTGGGTGAGCCTGCCCGCAAGCAGCGAGGAGATTTCGCGAGGCGCGCTGCCGACCTGGAGCCGCGCCTGGCGGGAGACTTCATAGACGGTGACGTTGCCGAAGCCGAACCAGAGTAGCCAGGCCACGAGGGCCAAGCCGGCGAGCGCCAGGGAAATCAGGACGATCCGCGATGAGTCGAGCGCCAGCGATTGGGTCGTCTTGGAAAACTGGAACGTCAACTCACTCTCCCCGGAGCCACCTTAACCACCTGATTCTGCAAGGCGCAACGCCAAGGTGCACTCCCAGGCACTGCTTATTGGAAGAGTTTTGGAAATCAAAGCACGTTGGCGAGCTCATCGCAGGACAGCTCCTCCGGCAGAAGTTAACTCATCAGGTTGGGCTGCCGGAAAGGCGGTACAACTACGGTCATTATTGATCCGAAACCGGCACTTTTCACGTGGAAACCGGTTTCTCCTACAGGCAACTTAGCGTTTCCACGGATACATCCGAAATGCGAATCAAATGAGCTTGAGTTGGTCCGTTCGCGGCCTATCGTCTCAGTGACCGGGGCTCCTCAGCCAGCCTGAGTCTCCCCGGTCCAGGATCGGCGGGGGAGCGATTTTTCCCGCTCGTAGCCTCGACGGAGTATTGTCGACGTATGTCTACGCTTTCCAATCAAGCTTCGGCAGTCGGTTCCGCGGATATCGAGTTTGCCAGCGACTCATCCGACGAGGATGAAACCCGCGCGAAGCGTGCCCTGCATCAGGACGACGAGCTGCTCTTTCCGATGTCGAAAGGCGCCTTCTCGCAATATTGGGAAGACGAGGAGACTCCCCGGGAGCTGCGGATCTTCTTTCGCGACAAGGAGATCGCGTTCGACGACCCGGCTTTCTATTCCTTCGGGGAGACATTGATCAAGCAGTCGCGCTTCCGGGCCGGCGACTCCCTGCAATGGGGCGAGTATGAGTGGCCGCGCGTTCGCGAAATGCTGCAGGACCTCATCGAAGCCGACGTCCTCAAATTTGCGGACGAGGTGGACGACGTTCCCGCGGCGCTGCGCCACGAGGAGCGCGAAACGCTTCTGATGCCCGCGAAGATCGACACCGGAAAGACCTGGGACGACGCCGAGGAGATCATGACCATGATCCGCGGCCGGCCGCTGGAGACGGGCTATATCGAGCTCGTCATCCCGATCTTCCGGGTCGCGCATATGTATATCGACTCCGACAACCGGCAGGTCGGGGAAGCGAACGTCTTCCCGCCCGCGATGCGGCTCGACCGTCCGACGCTGTGGCGGACCTGTACCTATTCGGGAACGCGCTATCAGCCCGATCTCCCGATGAACGTGACCGCTCTCAGGATCATGCGCAACCAATGGCGGCACATGATGGTCATCGTCCGGCGGGTCAGCGACGCCTACCGGGCGCGCTTCCCCGAGGTCGACGAGCGCGGCTGGACGGTCGGGGACATCGAGCGGATGACGGTCTGCGTGCTCGCGCTTCCCACCTACCAGGTGATGCGGGTCGAGAACCGAATCGAGAATGGCAAGCTTCACCCCGCGCTTTCGTCGGCCTTCCGGCTGACCGACGGCCTGCGCATGCTGATGCACCACATGCTTTTCGTCCCGTTCGGCGAGCCGACCCGGTCGGGGACGACTCCGATGACGGGTTTCGAGTCGCATCAATATGCCGAGCGCAATTACTCGTTCCATACCGGGCAGGGCGTCTGCGCCGGCCCGCCGGCGATGGTCGACGATTTCCTCGCCGTCATCCTCGACCGCGCCGACCCGAAGGGCGGCTGGCCGGACGAGATCGAGCCGGACGTGCAGGCGGCTCTGGACGAAGTCGAGCGGGCGATGGACTACGGCCTGCTCGGGCTGCAGGCTTTCGGATCGGTTTTCTCGCTCTTCCCGACCTCGACGGCCGGTCATGCCGAGCTGAGGGAGATCGTCGCAGCCTGGACCAAGTCCGACTCGCCGACCCTGGCCAAGCTTCGGGAACGCACCGAGAAGATCCACGAAGTCACCCAGGATGTGGGCTGGCTAAAATCGGACGCGTTCCGGAAGAGCCGCCTGATCGCCTATAACGACATGTACCAGAAATGCGGCTTCGGATTGACGGGCAGCTTCCCGGAACCGACGCTGGAGGACCAATACGAAAATCCGCCGCCGCTGCCGGAAAAGACGATGGAGGAGCTCCGGGCGCTTTTCGCCCGCCAGTTTCACGATCTGCCGGAAGGCGATGAGTTCTTCGCCAAGTTGGCGGACTGGCTGGGCCGGTTCATCAGCTTCGTCCAGGTGTCCCTTCGGGTCTCGCTGGACGTGCAGGACCGGATCAACAGCCTGCTCGGGCGGGAGAGGCCCAAGGAGACTTTCTTCGGACGCGATCTGGCGACCTATGTCGGCCTCGACAAGAGCGTGGACTCGAAAGACGAGAGAATAGAGGTGCCGTTCCTCATCGACGATATCGCGAAGTTTCTCGGAGTCACGATCGACGTCACGGTCGACAGCGTCACCATCAGCGAGGGCGTCAGGAATATTGCTTTGGCGCCAAGAGAGATTCCGCTGGACGAGCCGGCCGCGGGATGAGGCGCCTGGGAGCGCAGACGTGGAGGAAGCATTTGAAGATCAGGATCGACGTTCGTGCGGGTGAGGGCCCCCGCCGCAATCTCGACGAAGGGATCTAAGCTCATGTGGAGAGCGGCCGGCGGGGGCTCGGCCGCTCTCCGGATCGTCGGCCGGGCGGAGGGTGAACCCCGGGGTGGCTGATGAAGATATTTCGGCGGGCAAGATGCCGGGCCGGGAGACGCGCAACATGCGCAAACGTGGAAGGAAGCTAAAATGAAGATCAGGACCAATGTTCGCGCGGGCTCGGTTTCGCGCATCGATCGTTGCGGCGGCACGCAGGATCGTTGCGGCGGCAGCACCCGTTGCGGCGGCTCGACCCGTTGCGGCGGCAGCACCGTCTACGCCTACTAAGCCATAGAAGAGATTCGGCCGGCCCAAGGGGCAGGCCGGATAATGCGCAATCAAGCGCAAACATGAGAGGAAGCTAACATGAAAATCAGGACCAACGTTCGCGCCGGCGCCTCCGTCAGCCCCCGTTGCGGCGCCACCGTCCGTTGCGGCGGCGGAACCCGCTGCAGCGGAAGCACGGTCTACGCGCTCTAAGCATAGGTCAAGCATCCGGTCGGCCCTGGGCCGGCCGGATGATGCGCACAACGCGCACAAACGTGGAAGGAAGTAACATGAAAATCAGGACCAACGTTCGCGCCGGCGCCATCGCCGGAAGCCCCCGTTGCGGCGCCACCGTCCGTTGCGGCGGCGGCACCCGCTGCGGCGGAAGCACGACCTACGCCCTCTAATCGCAGGTCGAGATATCCGGTCGGCATGGGCCGGCCAGATGACGCGCACAACGCGCAAAACGTGGAAGGAAGTAACATGAAAATCAGGACCAACGTTCGCGCCGGCGCCGCCGCCGGAGGCACGCGCTGCGGCGCCACCGTCCGTTGCGGCGGCGGAACCCGTTGCGGCGGAAGCACCGACTACGTGCTGGCATAAGCCGCGACATCGGGCCGGCAATTCGCCGGCCCGATATTGCGCAAGCAAGCGCAAAACATGAGAGGAAGCTAAAATGAAAATCAGGACCAACGTCCGCGCCGGCGCAGCCGCCGGAGGCACGCGCTGCGGCGCAACCACCCGTTGCGGCGCCACCACCCGCTGCAGCGGTTCGACGATCTACGACCTCGCGTAGTCGAGGCTTGCAAATGGCGTCAGGCTGCCTTGCGCAACCCGAAACGCCATCGGCGAGGTTTAGCCATCCAGCTTCGGCTGGGTGGCTATACTTTTCAGGCCGGCACCCACTTCGTGAAGAAAAGCGTGGCACGATGCCGTCGAGCTCCAGAGCACGATATTCCGGAATCTGGCTGGCCCTGCTCATCGCCGGGTCCGGCCCGCTGCAGGCGGCCAGGCCCGGTGCTCCCGAGCTGCCCAAACCCGCCATTCCCGAGCGCTTCAACGCCGCCGATCGCTATCCGGCCGCGACCGTTCCCGGAGCGAGCCTCGCCGACGAGGCCTGGTGGAAGGTCTTCAACGATCCCGTGCTCGACGGCTTCGTCGACAAGGCCCGCAAGAGCAACGGCAGCATCTATGAGGCGGCGGCACGGCTCGAAAAGTCGCGCGCCTTGCTTCGCGGGGCCGCCGCGGCACGAAACCCTTCGCTCGGCGGCGGCGGCGGCGCGTCGCAGCGCAGTGGCCCGCTGATCAACGAGGCCGGGCAGGGCGGCCGCCTGTTTTATCCGTCGGCAAGCCTCAGCTACGAGATCGACCTGCTCGGAAGGCTTTCGAAAGCGAAAAGGGCGGCCCGGCTGGATGCGGCGGCGAGCGCGGACCTGCTCCGCCACGCCCGGCTGCTCGTCGAGGCCGACACGGTCCAGACCTATTTCGAGATCTGCGCGCTCGACGAAGAGCGCTCCATCCTGGCCAAGGCCGCGGACGACCAGGGCGCCACCCTGAAGATCATCGAGGTGCGCGAACGCAACGGCCTGGCCACCCGGCTTGCAGTCAACCGGGCGCGCGCCGAGGTTGCCACCGTCCGCTCGGACATCGACGACCTCGATCGCCGCCGCGCCGAGCTGCTCAGCGGACTGGCGCTGCTGATGGGGGAAGCGCCCTCCGATATCGCCATTCCCGGAAAGCTCGGCACACCGCCGATCATCCCGTCGGATATCCCGAGCGCCGTCATCGCCCGGCGCCCCGACATCTCGGCCGGGCTGCGCAGCGTCGAGGCGGCCCGCGCCCGGGTGGGGGCCGCCAAAGTGTCGTGGCTGCCAAGCCTCAGCCTGACTGGCGCCCAGGGGTTCGCCTCGCCGTCTCTTGGAAGCCTGCTCGGCTCGGCGACCCAGAATTTCGGGCTCGGCTTCCTGTTCTCGGTGCCCGGCCTCGACGGCGGCCGCCACAAGGCGAGGGTGCGTTCGGCCAGGGCCGACCTCTCGCTCGCCTCGGCGGAGTACGGCACCCAGCTTCTGACCGCTCTGCGCGACGTCGACAATCAGCTCAGCGCGGTTCGGATCCTGGGCGAGCGAGCCCAGACCCTGAGCTCGATCGCCGGCGACGACGAGGTCCTGGCGACGATGCTCCGGGCCCGCTACTCCAACGGCCTGATCAGCCAGCTCGAATATGTCGAGGGGCTTCGAGCCGTCCTCGATCACCGCCGGACCGCCGTGCAGGTCAATATCGCCCGCTACGTCGCCACGATCGGCCTCATCCGCGCCCTGGGAGGAGGATGGCAGGCCCCAGCGTCCGCCCCGGATCGTCTGGCCGGAAGCCGCTAGATCGGCCCGGACGGCGGGGTTCGGCTCGCCCGCGCGGCCGTTTTCTACCTTGGACCGGCCAAGCCGTCCGCTCCGGATGTCGACTCGCAGTGTCTCGCCGGCCTTGGCGCTCAGGGCGTCGCGAGCCGGAGCGGCGGGGGCTCCGCGGGGACCAGGCAACGGCAACGGCCGAAGGAGGTCCATATCTCCGGCCTCCCTCATGGTGTTGATAAAATGGCAGTTCCCACCGATTTCCCACTAGCTTCCCGGATTTGTTCGTGCGATTGTAGGGTGAAATCAGGTTCGATGGCGCTTCGGGGGGAATTCCGGCGTGCTTGGAAGAATATCCTGAAATGACGTTTAACTGGTGCGGTTACCGCTATGCACTCTGGCGGCCCGTCCCATGGGGGTTCACCCGTTTTTTGTAGTCCAATCGCTTGCTCGCCTTTGAAGGATCCAAAGTTATGGCTAATACCCCGCCGGTCACCAATGACGATGTCGCCTCGACCACGGAGAACGCTCCGGTCACGATCTCTCCGCTGGAGAACGATTTTGATGCCGATGGCGACGATCTGACGATCTCGGCGGCGAACGTGCGTGGCGGCCAGACCTTCGGCGATCCGCCGCAGGTGGGGACTCCGGGCAGCATCACGGTCAGTGCCGACGGGACCCAGATCACCTACGATCCGGGCGCGGACTTCGACTATCTTGCGCCGGGCGAGACGGCGACGGTCCTGATCGACTATCGCGCCCAGGACACTTCGGGCGCCGAGACGACCCAGAATCCGAATTACTCGACGATCACGGTCACCGTGACCGGCACCGGGGCCACGATCGTGGGCGGCGGCTCGTTCGACTCGATCCAGGAAGCGATCAATAATGCCAACGACGGCGACACGATCGTCGTCTATCCGGGGACCTATGCCGAAGACCTGGTGATCAACAAGGACATCACTCTCCAGGGCGCCAACGCCGGGACTCCCGGCACCGGCGCGCGCGGTGCCGAGACGATCCTCGACGGCGGCATCCTCGTAACCGCCGCGGGGGTGACCATCGACGGCTTCAAGATCGTTGGCGACATCGCTCAGGACGGATTCGAGCAGGGCATCGCCGTCAGGGCGAATGACTTCACGCTCGTCAACAGCGTCCTCGAAGGCGACATCGCCGAAAATCCTGCTTACGCTATCCTGACGGGCACGGTGACGGGCCTCGACATCAACAACAATCTGTTCTCGGGATACAGCTCCGGGATCTATGTCAGCGGCGGCGGCAGCGAAGGCTCGATCAGCGAGAATTACTTCGACGGCGGCACCGAAGCCGATGGCGGGCTCGGCGGCGGCGTGGTCAGCGAGACCACGGGCGTGTTGATCGACTCGAACACTTTCGACGGTCTTTACGGTGGCTCGATCAACCTGGCGCCGTTCACGGCCGACACGGTCGATCTGAACGACTTCGTCACCGGGAACACCTTCCCCAACCCTTCGACCGAGGGCAATCCCATCCAGGTTTATCCTGGCGACGGGAAAGCGCACAACATTACGGGAACGGACGGCGCTGAGACTTACAACGGCGATTTCGCGACCGACGGGCTGCCGCAGACGATCGACGCGGGCGGCGGTAACGACCGCATCTACGGCGGCGCCGGCAACGACGATTATTCGGGCGGAGCGGGCGACGACGAGATTTACGGCGGAGCCGGCGACGACTCCATCGATGGCGGCGAGGGCGACGATTATATTGACGGCGGCCCGGGCAACGACAGCGTCGACGGCGGCGACGGTGAAGACGTCATCGTCGTGACCGGCAACCCCGAAGACTTCACGATCGAAACCGAGGACGGCGTCACGACCATCACCAACGAGGACACCGGCGAAGTCGACACGCTCGAGGGCGTTGAGACCGTCCAGTTCGTCGACGAGGACGGAGAGGTTATCTCCACCCAGGACCTGAACGAGCGGCCGGTGACGATGGACGACACCGCGGGCGGCAACGAGGATTCGACCGTCACGATCACCCCGCTGACCAACGACAGCGACGCGAACAACGACGAGCTGACCATCTCCAGGTATAATATTCGCGGTCTCAGCCAGGCGGAATCCGTCGCCGAAGGCCTGACGCTCTCCGCTGACGGCAAGACCCTGTCTTTCGACCTCAACGAAGGTTACGATCAGCTCGCCGCGGGAGAGACCGAGGTCGTCCTGATCGATTATCGTGCGACCGACGGGGAACTGGAATCCGATCCCTATTCGACCATCACCTTTACGGTCACCGGCGTGAACGACGCTCCGGTCACCGGCGGCGACGACACGGCCAGCGGCTCCGAGAACGATGCTTCGATCACGGGCACGGTTCCGGAAGCGACCGACGTCGATAACGGCGACTCGGTGACCTACGCGCTGGTCCCCGGCTCGGTCATGGTGGACGGAGTGGCGGCGGACGACGACACCGTCACGCTCAACCCCGACGGCAGCTACTCCTATACTCCGATCGACCAGAGCTTGGACGATTCGGAGACCCGCACGATCACCTTCGATTACGTGGCAAACGACGGCGACGCGAATTCCGAGGCCGCGACCGTCACCATCACCGAGACCGGTGCGAACGACGCCCCGGTGACGGGCGGCGACGGAACGGCCAGCGGCTCCGAGGACGATTCGTCGATCACCGGAACCGTTCCGGAGGCGACCGACGTCGATTCCGGCGACACGGTAACCTACGAGCTGGTTCCCGGCTCGGTCATGGTCGACGGAGAGACGGTCGACGACGACACGGTGACGCTCAACCCCGACGGCACCTACACCTACACTCCGATCGACCAGAGCGTGCCCGCGGGTGACTCCAGGATCATCACTTTCGACTATGTCGCGACCGACGGCGACGCCGACTCCGAGCCGGCCACCATCACGATCACGGAGACCGGCACCAACGAGGCGCCGACCACGGTGGACGACGTGGCGGAGACGACGGAGAATAACACGGTCACGATTTCGCCTCTGGTGAACGACTCGGATCCCGATGAGGGCGACACGCTGACCATCTCGGCGGCGAACGTTCGCGCCGGCCAGACCTTCGGCGACCCGCCGCAGGTCGGCGCTCCGGGAAGCATCACGATCAGCGCCGACGGGACCCAGATCACCTACGATCCGGGCACGGACTTCGACTATCTCGCCGCCGGCGAGACCGCGACGGTCCTGATCGACTATCGCGCCAAGGACAGCTCGGGCGCGGAGCCGAACCAAAACCCGCCTTACTCGACGATCACGGTCACCGTGACCGGCACCAATGACGCCCCGGTCGCGATGGACGACACCCTGACCGACGTCGCCGAGGACAGCGGCGCCCGGATCATCCCGGCGTCCGACCTTCTCGGCAACGACACCGACCTTGACGCCTCGGACGACCTGGTCATCACGGCCGTGTCGAACGCGGTCGGCGGAACCGCGGTGCTCAACCCCGACGGTTCGGTGACCTTCACCCCGACGGCCGACTTCAACGGTCCTGCCTCGTTCGACTATACGGTCAGCGACGGCAACGGCGGCACCGACACGGGGACCGCGTCCTTCAATGTCACGGCCGTCAACGACGCCCCGGTTGCGATGGACGACACTTTGACCGACGTCGCCGAGGACAGCGGTCCCCGGAACATTCCGGCTTCCGACCTTCTCACCAACGACTCCGACGTCGACGGCGACACGCTGGCCGTCACGGCCGTTTCCAACGCGGTCGGCGGAACGGTCGTCCTCAACGGCGACGGGTCGGTGACCTTCACCCCGACGGCCAACTTCAACGGCCCTGCCTCGTTCGACTATACGGTCAGCGACGGCAACGGCGGCACCGACACCGGGACGGCGTCCTTCAACGTGACTCCGGTCAACGACCCGCCGACCACCAACGACGACGTCGCCGCGACGACTGAGAATA
>DASVSX010000060.1:0-13882 GCA_036387875.1 Allosphingosinicella sp.
ATGCCCATGCGCGGATCAGGTCGCTTCACCGCCGCGCCGCTGAAGCCGGTCTCGATTTGGGACATTCCGCGGACCTCGCGCTCCTCGACGACGAGGAACTGGGCCTGGTGCGCATCGCCGCCCAGTTCCCGCGCATCGTCGAGGCGGCGGCGCAGGCGCACGAGCCGCACAGAGTGGCTTTCTACCTGGGAGACCTCGCCGCGGCCTTCCACGCCCTGTGGAATCGGGGCAACGACGACCCCTCGCGCCGCTTCCTGCTCGAAGATAATCCGGAATTAACCGGGGCTCGCTTACAGTTGGCGGACGCGCTCGGGCAGGTTATCAGGAATGGCCTCAATATCATGGGCGTGGCGGCCGCCGAGGAGATGCAGTGATGACCGACATTCGCGCCGACGACCCCGCGCTCGACAATGACGATCGCCTTCCCTGGCTGGAGGCGGTCGAGGAGGATGGCGGCGAAACCGGCCCCTCCGCATTGAAGCTGATCGTCGCCGTTCTGATCGGTCTTGCCGCCATCGGGGGGATCGTCGGAGGGATCTTCTGGCTGGGCAATCGCGACGGCGCCGAAAACGGCGCTCCCGAAGTGATCGCCGCGGCCGAAGGTCCCTACAAGGTCAAGCCCGACAGCCCGGGCGGGATGAAGGTCGAAGGCCAGGGCGAGACGGCGTTCGACGCCGCCCAGGGCGGAACCCCCAATGCGAGCATCGACACCAGCGCGGTCGCGGAGGCGCCGGTCACGGCTCAGCCCAAGGCCCAGGGTCCTGCCCCGGCCGAGAAGGAGCCGGCCTTGCTTCAGGCGCCGGCCCCGAGCAACGGCCCCGCCGCGAAGCCCGACACGCCCGCTCCGGCCGCCGCCGGCGGCGCGACCATCCAGCTCGGCGCCTTCCCCAACGGGGCGGCCGCGGAGAAGGCGTGGAAGGCCCTGGCGGGCCGCTTCGCCTATCTGGCGCCGCTCTCGCACAGCGTCGTCCAGGCCAATGTCAACGGCAAGACCTATTACCGGCTTCGCGCCAGCGGCGCCGGAGCGGCCGGAATCTGCGGGCGCCTGAAGGTCGCCGGGGAGCAGTGCCTGAAGGTCTAGCGTTACCGTCGCGCCAGCGCAGGCTGGGGGGCCCGGGGGGGGGGGTGAAGATCTCTGTGGATCTCACCCCCCGGGATCCCAGCCTTCGCTGGGATGACGGGGGCGTCTTTCACCCCCTGGGACCCCGGCCTTCGCCGGGACGACGAGGGCGGCTGACGCGCGGCTCGGGACCCGCTAGGACTTGCCGATGCAAGCCGCCATCTACGCGCCCTCGGGGCTCCAGCTCACGCCCGACGAACGGGCCTTCTTTCTCGACACCGACCCTGCCGGCTACATCGTGTTCAAGCGCAACTGCGAGTCCCGGGAACAGCTGCGCGCTCTAACCGACGATCTGCGGGGCCTTCACGGCCGGGACGATCTTGCCATCCTGATAGACCAGGAGGGTGGCCGGGTGGCGAGGCTCAAGCCGCCGGAATGGCCGGCCTTTCCGGCCGCGGAGGCCTTCGCGCGACTTTACGAGAAAGCGCCGATGAGCGCGATCGAGGCCCTTCGGGCCAATGCGGCGGCGATCGCGGTGTTGCTGCGCGAGGTGGGAGTGACGGTCGATTGCCTGCCGGTGCTCGACATCCGCCGGCCCGGCGCTACGGACATCGTCGGTGACCGCGCGCTGGGTTCCGAACCTATGCAGGTGGCGGCGCTTGGGCGGGCCTCGCTCGACGGCCTGGCCGCCGGCGGAGTCGTAGGGGTGATCAAGCATATGCCCGGACACGGGCGGGCGCTCGTCGACAGCCATAAGGAGCTGCCGGTCGTCAGCGCCTCGCTGGACGAACTCGAAATCGACCTCGCGCCCTTCGCCACGCTTCGCTCGGCGCCGATGGGGATGACCTGCCACTGCGTCTACACCTGGTGGGATCCGGAGCGGCCGGGAAGCCAGTCGCCGATCGTGGTCGGCGAAGTGATACGCGGTTTGATCGGCTTCGACGGATTCCTCATGTCGGACGATATCGGGATGAACGCCTTGGGCGGCGATTTCGGGGAGCGGACCCGCAAGGTGATCGAGGCCGGGACGGATGCCGTGCTCCACTGCTCGGGCGACCTGACGGAGATGGTCGCGGTGGGGAGCGTGGCGCCGCTGCTGAGCATGAAGGGCCGGGAGCGGCTGGAACGGGCGATGGCCGGGATATCCCAGTCGCCCGGCGACGCCGATTATGCGGCGCTCGCGGACAAGCGGGATCGCCTGCTTGCGCTGACCTGAAGGCCCATCGCCATCGGCGGTTCGGGCCGGAGCGATCTGCTGCAAGTTCCGAAGCGGACCTTTCTGTAGGAGAACGGGGTTGCGAGTTCCCATATTGTTCTCTCGTCGAGTCGCGGACGCGGCAAACGGCTCTTTGACATCGTTGAGTTCGAATTTGAGCAGGCGCAGCCGTTCGCCCTGAGCCTGTCGAAGGGCTTCTGCTTGTCCCGGGAGTGGAAAGGAGAGGGCTTCGACAAGCTCAGCCCGAACGGGGCGAGGTGGGCCTGGCACTGAATGCCCTAGCCGCCGCGGCCCCGCCACTGCGCCCGGCTCTGGCCCCAGATGTCGATCGGCTCGCTGTCGAACGGGGCGGGCAGATAGTCGCTGCCCCGGTAGGTCGAGCCGAGGCGCTCGGCGACTCGGGCGGAAGGGCGATTGGCCGGGGCGATGCAGTGGATGACGTCGCCCCAGCCCAGAGTCTCGAACGCCCATTCGATGGCCGCGGCTGCGCTTTCGGTCGCATAGCCCTTGCCCCAGGCCGAGCGCTCGAGGCCCCAGCCGACCTCGGCTCCGGGCCAGCCTTCGGGTTGCCAGGGACCGACTCGGCCGACCCAGCGGCCGCTCGCTTTCTCGATGACCGAGAACATCCCGTAACCCCGAAGCGCCCAGCTTCCGGCCATCGCGGCCATGCCGCGCCAGGCGCCCGAGCGGGGCTGCTGGCCGCCGACGTAGCGCGCAGCCTCTTCATCGGCCATCAGCGCCGCGAAACCGTCGAGGTCGCGCTCTTCGGGAGGGCGGAGGATCAGGCGGGGGGTTTCGAGCGTCGGGCCGAGCATGGGTTAGGCGTTTAGGAGTCGGAGGTGGAGCAAAGCAACCGTCATCCCGGCGGAAGCCGGGACCTCGGGGAGACCCGCCGGGACTTCGCGACCCACGGTCCCGGCTTTCGCCGGGATGACGGGCGGGGGTCCGGGACGGTTATTGCTGCCGAGCTCCGGGCGCGAAGCTGATCCGCCCGACTTCGCGGATCCGGCCCTTGGCGAGCGAGCCCTCGACCAGCTCGTAGCCGAGCAGCGCGAAGGTCCGGCCGCCCCAGAAGATCGGGCGGGCATTGCCGTACCAGTCGACGCAGCTCGCCTTGCAATCGTCGTCGACGACGCCCCGCGTCTGGGCGTCGAGCTCGCCCGCCGGTGCGAGCCGCCGGTCGTCGCGGCGAAGGAAGACCATCGCCGCCGAACTCCCGAAAAAGCGGGCCAGCGCCGGGTCGGCCCGTTTGGCCACCGGGAGCCCGACCGTCCCCGAGGCGCCGTCTGGCGCATCGGAGTCCGGGCTGAAGAAGAAGGCGTGGCTTCGGCTCTCGCCTTCCGCCGAATCGGGATGGACGTAGCGGTCGCCGAGGTCCGGCGCTCCCCCGCCAGTCAGCTCGACCGTCGAGAAGCCGAGCCCGCGCTGGGTCCCGCCGATGACCATCGCGTCGCGCCCGAGAAGCTCGATGCGGTCGACCGAATGGGGAATCGGAAGCTGGCTGACCCGGCCGTCGCGAAGGCGGGCGGCGACCAGATTGGCCCGCTTGGCGGCCTCACCGTACGTGCCGGCGCCGTAGAGGACGTAATCGCCGGCGAAGCGGTTATGGAACGACCAGCCCGGCACGGACGGAAGGAAGCGGTAGCGCGACCTCGGCACCTGCCGCGAAGCGTCGCCGAAGTCGGAGAAGCGCACTCGAAGCAGGGCGACCCCCGCTCCTCCGCCGCTCGCTTCCGGCGCGAACATCGCGTCGCCGCCGCCGTCGCTCCGGACGAGGACGTTGAGCAGGCCCTCGGCCGGATCCTCGCGGAACGAGAATTGGTCGACCGGCGCACCGCGCGCCGCGGTGGCCGACGGACGCTCGCGGCCGAAGGGAAGGCGGTAGAGATAGCTTTCCGGCCGGTCGTTGTCCCAGGCGTCGGTGACCCACAGATAGACGCCCTGGGCCGAGACGTAGAAGGTGCGCGACCGGGGGCCGAGCACGGCGGTCGCCGAGCAGCCGAGATCGGCGGCGGTGAGGTCGCAGCTGGTGACGCTGTGCAGGGTGTCGACGACGGCGTCGCGCGAGTTGCGCATCACGGGCGCGATGAACACCCGGTCGGCGCGGGCGATTCGCTTGAACTTGCGTTTTTCCGCGCCCTCGCCGCCTCGCCAGCGGCGAACTCCGGGCAGGATTTCGAACGGACTGTCCTCCCATTCGAGATCGAGCGGCGTGTAGAAGACGAGGCGGTTGCCGATCAGCCGCGAGGCATAGTTGCGCGACGAATAATAATCGTTGGACTTGAGGTGCCACGCGTCCTCGAACCGGATCCGTCCGGCGGAATCGAGGCGGAACCGGTTTATCTCGGTTCCGCCGCGGTCGTAGGAATAGCCGACGACGATGACCCGGTCGCCCGAGATCAGCATCTCGTCGTACCAGGAATCCTCACCTGAAACGCCCGGGGGGAAGGCGTCGATCACGTCGACCGGGCGCATCGAGCCGCCGGCCAGCGACACCGTGAACAGCCGTCCTCGGCGAAGGATGACGAGCGTGTCG
Source organism: Allosphingosinicella sp. (assembly GCA_036387875.1). GTDB lineage: Bacteria > Pseudomonadota > Alphaproteobacteria > Sphingomonadales > Sphingomonadaceae > Allosphingosinicella. Next base: position 4,813 of record DASVSX010000060.1, read on the forward strand.
CCGCGCACCTTGACGATGTCGCCCTCGTCGACATTGGCTTCCTGGTTGTTGGTGATGCTTGCCGCCGACTTGGAGGCGGGGGCGGGGACGGCCATGCCGGTGACGACGATCGGGCTCGGCGCCGGAGCGCCGGAGGGCGGCGGCGCCGAAGGCGGGGGAGGCGGCGGCGCGTACATGGGCTCCGGCATGACCGGCACCGGCACCGGCGGCTCGGCCTCCTCCTGGTGCCTGAGGCGGCGCAGGTAGGAGCGCAGCTCCGAATCGGAGCGGAAGGCCGTGAGGCTCCCGCGCGGCTTGCTCGCCCCCTTGGCAGCGGGCTGTGCAAAGCCGGGACCGGCGAGCGAGAGAGCGAGAACGCCGGAGGCGAGGAGCAGAGTGTTACGCATGGCTCTCCCTGTCTTTATGATGGATATTTTGTATCATCACCCCGCCGCGCGGCAAGGCCAAAAAAATGCTGTGCATAAATGGGGCGATCCCCCTTCGCTTCGGCGGTCCGCCGCCCTAACCTCTCCGGCGATGGGCGAAGAGATATCCTTCGACGAGTTCGACTCGCCGGCGCCGGTCCGGGAGGCGGACCGGCTGACCCTCGACCTCGACGGGTGGGAAGGGCCGCTCGACCTGCTCCTCACCCTGGCGCGATCGCAGAAGGTGGATTTGGCGAAGATCTCGATCCTCGCTTTGGTCGAGCAATATCTCGCCTTCATCGCCGACGCCAAGAAGCTCAAGCTCGAGATCGCCGCCGATTATCTCGTCATGGCGGCCTGGCTCGCCTATCTCAAATCCTGCCTGCTGCTGCCGCGCGAGCTGGAAGCCGATCCGAGCCCGGAGGAGCTGGCGATGCGGCTTCAGCTGCGGCTTCAGCGGCTTGCGGCGATGCGTGAGGCAGGGGCGCGGCTGCTGGGACGCGACCGGCTCGGCCGCGACGTCTTCCCGCGCGGCGCGCCCGAGGGGCTCCGGGTGGTTCGCCGGTCGATGTGGCAGGCCGAGCTTTACGACCTGATCGCGGCCTACGGCTCGGTCCGGGCTCGAAGCGAGCCGGCCTTCCACATCGTCGCCCGGCGGCCGGTGATGACTTTGGAGGAGGCGCTTGCGAGGGTCGAGCGGATGCTCGGGACGCGGCTGGAATGGACCCGGATCGAGGCCTTCCTCCCGGAGACTCAGGATTGCGAATTCAGGAAGTCGGCGCTCGCCTCCAGCTTCGTCGCAGCGCTCGAGCTTGCCCGAAAGGGCCGGATCGAGCTGGACCAGAAGGGGGCTTTCGAACCCCTCTTCATCCGGGCCGCGTGAAATTGGTGCCAGGCACCAATTTCTATCTCCTTGAGCGGGAAGGAAAAGATTTCGTGGAAATTGGTGCCAGGCACCGATTACCGAGGGGGTGGTGACCGGAATGGACGACAGCCTGCGCGCCGTCGAGGCGGTGCTGTTCGCGGCCGAAGCGCCGATGAGCGCCGAGGACGTCGCCGCCCATGTCGGGCCCGAGATCGACGTCGCCGCAGTGCTGGCCGAGCTCGCGCGCCATTATGACGGACGCGGGATCGAGCTGGTCGAGCGCGGCCGGCGCTGGCATTTCCAGACCGCCCCGGACCTCGCCTTCATCCTCAGGCGCGAGCGCGACGAGACCCGCAAGCTGTCGCGCGCCGCCGTCGAGACCCTGGCGATCGTCGCCTATCACGAGCCGGTCAGCCGGGCCGAGATCGAGGCGATCCGCGGAGTCCAGATCTCCAAGGGAACGCTCGACGTCCTGATGGAGGCCGGCTGGGTCCGGCCGGCCGGGCGGCGCGAGGCTCCGGGCCGGCCGCTCATCTACGCCACCACCCCCGCCTTCCTCGCCCATTTCGGGCTGGCGAGCCGGCGAGACCTTCCCGGCCTCGACGACCTCAGGGCCGCCGGCCTGCTCGACCCCATCGACGCCGCCATGGAGCAGCTCGGGCTCGAAGGAATGGAAGACGAAGAGGAAGCCGGGGCCTGACGGGGTGGAAAGTGGAGCGCAGGGAGACTAGGTGTAGCCCGTCACCCCGTTGAGGGACCCCATCAAACTACTATTTTGATGGGAACCCGGAGCCGGGGTCTCGGCGAGCAGGATCGCGCCCTTTTCGACCTGAGGTCCCGGCTTCCGCCGGGATGACGAGATTGACCATTGGAGACACATCATGGGCGGGTTGAGCATTTGGCACTGGCTGGTGGTCGGAGTGATCATCCTCCTCCTGTTCGGCAAGGGCCGATTCTCCGATATGATGGGCGACGTCGCCAAGGGGCTGAAGAGCTTCAAGAAGGGCATGACCGAGGAGGACGAGCCTGCGGCCACCAGGGCGGCCGAGCCGCCGCGCCGGCTGACCGACGAGGCGGCCGCCGTTCCCCCGGTCGAGCGAAGCCGCGAGACCGACCTCGGCGAGCGGCGCGAGCCTTAGGGTCCGGGCCCAAGATCCCGCGCGAAGGGCGCGCCTGATGTTCGACATCGGCTATACCGAGCTTCTCGTCATCGCCATCGTCGCCCTGGTGGTGATCGGGCCCAAGGACCTGCCGCGGGTCATGCGAATCGTCGGCCAGTGGGTCGGCCGGGCGCGCGGGATGGCTCGCCATTTCCGCTCCGGGATCGACACGATGATTCGCGAGTCCGAGCTCGAGGAGATGGAAAAGAAGTGGCGCGAGGAGAATGCGCGGATCCTCGCCGAGCATCCGTTCGCCGAGCCGCTCGCCGACCCTGAAGCGCTCGCGGCGCCCGCGGAGCTCCCCGCGCCCGACGATTCGCCGCCTGCACTGGCCGCGGACGATGCTTCGCCGCCCCCCGCCGCCGGTCCCCTGCCATGAGCGATCTCGACGAGACCCGCGCCCCGCTTATGGAGCATCTGGTCGAGCTCAGGCGGAGGCTGATCTGGTCGTTCGTCGCCCTCGGCATCGCCTTCGCGATCAGCTTCTATTTTGCCGGCGAGATTTTCGCTTTCCTGGTCCAGCCGCTGATCGCCGGTTTCGGCGGCCCCGGCGAGGGCCGGCTGGTCTATACCAAGCTCTACGAGGCCTTCTTCACGGAGGTGAGGGTCGCCTTGTTCGCGGCCTTCTTCCTCGCCTTCCCGATCATCGCCACCCAGCTGTGGATGTTCGTCGCGCCGGGCCTCTACGCGAAGGAGAAAAGGGCCTTCCTGCCCTTCCTGCTCGCGACGCCGGTGCTGTTCATCGGCGGCGGGGCCCTCGCTTATTACGTGGTGATGCCGCTCGCGATCAAATTCTTCCTCGGATACCAGGGCCAGATCCCAGGCATCCAGCAGGAAGCCCTTCCGGCGATGGGGGAATATCTCTCCTTCGTCATGCACTTCATCTTCGCCTTCGGGATCGCCTTCCTCCTGCCGATCCTGCTCATGCTCCTCGAACGGGCGGGACTGGTCACCCGGCACCAGCTCAAGAGCGGCAGGCGCTACGCGATCCTCGTCGCGTTCGTCATCGCGGCGATCGCGACCCCGCCCGACATCGTCTCCCAGTTCCTGCTCGCGATCCCGCTGATCCTCCTCTACGAGCTGTCCCTGGTCGCGATCTGGTTCACCGAGCGCAAGCGCGCGAAGGAAGCGGCGGCCGCGCCTCCGGTTTAGTCCCGTCGTCCCAGCGAAGGCTGGGACCCCCGGGGGTGATGACCGCCGCGCCTTTCACCCGCCGGGGCCCCAGCCTTCGCTGGGGCGACGGAACTCGCCCCGACTCCCCAACGCCCCGCCTCCTTCACCGATCGCAAACCTCCCATTTTAGCACTTCCTTAACCTTTGCCGGTGTTGAGTCGCCTCGAGTGGGGGGGCGAATCAAAGGAGGCCGAGATGGCCGATCGCCGCGAGTCCCGCCGCCATGACTGAGCCGCTCCTCCCCCAGCCCGCGCTTCGCCCGCCGATGCTCCGGCCGGCCGCCCGGCGGCGGCTGCTTCTGATCGACGACGAGCTGTCGGTCGCCCGATTGATCGCCCACGCGGCCGAGGAATGCGGTTTCGAGGCGATCATCACCGTCACCGCCGAAAGCTTCCGAAGCCAGTATCTGGCCTGCGACCCGGAGGTGGTCGTTCTGGACCTCGCCCTGCCCCGAAGCGACGGGGTGGAGCTTCTGCGCTTCCTCGCCGAGGAGAAGAGCGGGGCGCTGGTCCTCCCGATCAGCGGCTTCGACGAGCGGGTGCTCGAGGCGGCGATGCGCCTCGGCACCGCCCTCGGCCTTCGAATGACCGGTCCGCTCCAGAAGCCGGTTCGGATCCGGCAGCTGATGGACGCCATGCAGGGACGGGAGGCGCACAATGCGGGCTGCATCGGTTTCTGAAGCGGAGCTCCTCACCGAGCTTCAGCTGGCGGTCGAACGGGACGAGCTGTCCTTGCTCTATCAGCCGAAGGTCTCGGTCGCCGACGGCCGGCTGGTCGGCGTGGAAGCGCTGGTGCGCTGGCCTCACCGGATTCTCGGACTGGTCGAGCCCTCGACCTTCGTTCCGCTGGCCGAGCGCTACGGGCTGATCGACGAATTGACCGACTGGGTGTTGAGGCGCGGGCTCAAGCAATGGGTCACCTGGAGCGAGCAGGGGCTTCGAACCGGCATCGCCTTCAACGTCTCGGCGCTGAGCCTTCGCGACGTCTATTTCCCGGATTACCTCCATCGGCTCTGCCAGACCGAAGGCGTGCCGGCCAATTGCCTGACGATCGAGGTGACGGAAGGCGCGACCCAGCATCTCGTCCGGCTGCTCGACACCCTGACCCGCTTCCGGCTGAAGGGGATGAGCCTAGCGCTCGACGATTTCGGTACGGGTTATTCCTCACTGCTCCAGCTCCGACAGCTGCCCTATAACGAGCTCAAGGTCGATCGATGCTTCGTCGGCGAGGCGGTGAGCTCCCGCGAATCGCGACTCATCGTCAAGGCGGTGGTCGACCTCGCCCACGGCCTCGGCCTCACCGCGACCGCGGAAGGGGTGGAGGACTCCGAGACCCTGGCCTTGCTTGGGGAGCTCGGCTGCGACCATGCCCAGGGCTTTTTCATCGCCCGGGCGATGGAGGGGCGGGAGCTGGCGCCGTGGCTGATGGAGGCGGACGGAGAGGGCGTGGTGCCGATCGCTTCGGCTCGGCGGAGAGCCTGACCTCGCGCCCGGGCGTATTTTGTAGGCGTGGCGTTGAAAACTTGGTGGGAGGGTCTTTCGCAATGTCGCGGCTTCGTCTTGTCTATTGTCTTGCCGTGCTGGCTGGAGCCGCCGCGTGCCAGACGGCACCGCCGGGAACGTCGGCCGCGGCCGGGCCGAGGGTGGTCCTGGAAGAGGCGGAGGCGTGGCGGAGCGTCGCCTCGGAGCGGGACGCGGTCGCTCTGGACGGACTTGCCGAACGCTGGCGGCAGGCTCTCGCGGCCGGCCGGGCTGCCAACCTGTCGCGCCGGATCGCCGGGGAAGGCGAGCTTCTCGATCCGGAGGCGCGCCTCGCCCGGGGGGCGCCGGCGCCGGGAAGCTACCGGTGCCGCTACGTCCGTCCGGGCGGCCGCAAATGGGTGAGCTCGGCGCCGGGCTTTTGCTATGTGGGGGTGGAAGAGGGGCAGCTCACTTTGGCCACCGAGCTGCGCGGCCTTCGGTTCGGCGGCTATTTGTGGGAGCTGAAAGGGGGCGAGCGCCTCATCTTCCTGGGCGGCGCCGTGCCAGCCGGCTCCAGGACGCCGCCGGCCTATGGCGACAACCCGTCCCGCGACGCCGCCGGACTGGTCGAGAGGATCGGGGAGTTCCGCTACCGCCTCACCCTGCCGGAACCGGCGCCGGGGGCCGGGCTTACCGTCGTCGAACTGGTTGCGGCGCCGCGCGACTAGCAAAAAAAAGGCCGCCCGCAGGCGGCCTTTCGAAAAGGCTTCGGCTCAGCAGTTGCCGGACTTGCCGTCGGCGCAGTCGGTGGCCGAGTCGACGTCGTTGGCGGCCCCGTGAACCGTATTGCAGGCGCTGAGGGTCAGGCCGGTGGCGATGAAGGCGAGGGTGATAAGCTTACGCATGGTCGGTCTCCTCGAAGGCAACGCCGGGGCGAATCGCGCGCGCGAAGTTGCAAGGTAAGGGGGAAATGCGGGGGCCTGCCTATAGTTCCTCCCGGCTCGAAACCGGCGGCCGGTGCTCAAGCCCCCAATCCTGTCATCCCGGGCTAGACCCGGCATTCATGAACACCGCGCAAGCGGATATCCTTCAGGCGTCCGTGTTCATGGGTTCCGGCTTTCGCCGGAACGACGGGGAGGAAAGGAGCTGGAAAAATGTGGGCCCGGAGGCGCTACCGGGGGGGGGGGGGAGGTTAGCGCGTCCGGGCCCATGTCGTGGATAGCGAGAGCGGGGGGGCAAAAGGTCACTATCCGAACTTCATAACGATGAAGGCCTGGAGCGGTTCCCGCCGATGCGCAAAAAAATCGCATTTCCCGAAAATTTTTCGAAACCGGGTGAAGCTTCCGCCGGTTCAGGGCTGCGAAGAGGAGCCCGAACCGTGACCAAGCCGCCCAAATCCACTCCGCACAGCGACATAGACGGAGTCCACCGGGACGAGAAGCCCAATGTCGAAAGCGCCGTCGAAGCGGGCCAGGGGAGCGAGGATCTGGCCCTCGCGGCAAAGGAGAATGCGGCGCGGCCGGATTATGCCAACGACGTGAAGAACAGGGACGACAGGAGCTGAGGCGTCGTCCCGGACTTGATCCGGGATCCTTGAACACCAGCCACAGAGGGTTCCCGGCGAACGTTCGTTTTTATAGATTCCCGCCTTCGCCGGAATGACGTTTCATCTTTCGCCCTTGTCCACCACGGTGACGGCGAGGGTGTAGCGGCCGACTTCGAGGTCGCGGTCGATTGTCGAGCGGAGCTGGCGGGACAGGCCGGTCACGATCCGTTCGAACCGTTCCGTCAATATCGCCTCGCAGTGAGCGTCCGGACGCAGGCTGTCCGATTCGATGGCGAGCCGGGCCGTCCCGCCGCTCATCCCTTCGCCGGTCAGGGCGATGCTGACCGCGCCGGCTCCGCACAACATCGCATATTCGGCGATCTCGGTGATCAGGAAGGCGACCGAGACGGCGACGTCCTGAGTCACGTAATAAGGCTCCAGGCCGAGGCGGATGGCCATCCCGGACGCCGAGGCGGGCGCGGTCGCGCGAAGGTTGGCGGCGAGCTCGGAAATGAGCGGCTTGAGAGCGACTCCGCGATTCTCCTCGAGCTCGGCGAAATGGTTGCGGTGGACGACCGCGAGCGCATCGACCCGGCGCTGGATCGAGGCGTAGGCGGCGGCGACTTCCTCGTTGGGCGAGCCGCGCGAATGGATGTTGAGCAGCGAAGCGACGACCTGGAGGTTGTTCTTCACCCGGTGATGGACCTCGCGAACCAGCTTCGTCTGGCGTTCGACCGCGGCTTCGAGCTCGGCCTCGTGGCGGGCAAGGGTCCGGACGGCGCGGTCGAAGGCCTCGCCCAGCTCCCTGATCTCCCGCGCGGGCGTGGCGACACGGGGCAAAGCGAGCTCGCGGTCGCCGGGCCTGTAGGCCGCGACGGCCCGCTCCATCCGGGCCAGCGGCCTCAGCAGGAGGCGGCTCAGGATCCACCAGCCTATCAAGGTCGCGAAGACCCACATCAGCACTGGGAGGAGGATGAGAATCACGTCCGCAAGGGTGATCGGCACCGCGGAGAGGAGGATGCTCAGCCGAAGCTGTCCCCCGGCGACCGATTCGGCGCCTTGCACCCTCTGACGCCAGGCCCCGGCCTTGAAGTCGGAGCGGAGAACCATTCGTCTCCGGCCGTCGCTCAGATCGAGGTTGAAGTCGCGGCTGGTGCCCGGAATGTAGGTGAGGTCGCTCAGCGCCTCGCGGTCATATTCGGCGACGCCTTCGAGTTGGCCTCGATTCCCGAAGACGAACAGGCTGAGCGCCGAGCCGTCGCCACGGAGTCGAGCGATGGTGCCCGAGCGGTGCGCCCGGGCGCCTTCGACCGACGGCTGGAAGCCGGCACTGGCGCAACGCAGTTGGCCGTCGCCGGCATAAAGCGCGTAGCGGACGGTGACCGGACCCTGTTCGAGCTGCCTCAAGGTGGTCTCGCAGACTCGCGATCCCGCCGGGGTGAGCGAAATGGCGACGCTTGCGGTGTTGATGGTCAGGACGCTTCGAGAGAAGGCCGAGTTCAGCCGCTGTGCCTTAAGCTCGAGCCGGGACAGGGTTTCTTCCTTGCGGTCGGCCTTCTTTTCGTCCGCGCTCATGATCGAGACGAGAATCGCGACGAGGCCGAGCGGGAAGAGCGCCGTGCTGAAGATGAGCGCCATCTTGAGCCCGGTCGAGAGCCGGGCGAAGCGGGATGCAAGCCAGCCTTTCGATTCAGTCGCCACGCCGTTCCGATACCGCCGAGCGGCGGCCCTTCAAGCAAAACCCATCAGTTGAATAGCCCATTCCGTTCGGCCGAGCTTGACGACGCCTATCCAGCTTCTTTTGCGTGACCTGAAAAAGGGGCGGCGGACAAAATGAGGGCTTCGACAAGCTCAGCCCGAACGGTTCGGTGCCGCGGCACTCACATTTCAGCCCAGCCTGCCAAGCAGATCGAGGAATTCGGGAGGAACGGTCTCATCCACCGCGTCGCTATAGGCCTGGCGCAAGGCCTGGCCGATCTCGCTGTTGGAGCCGCGACGCTTCCGGCTTTTGGGCATGTTTTCACTATCGGCCTGGGGGGAAGGATCGGTTCTGGGCCGGCGATCGTTTTCGTCGTCGCCTTCGGTCTGGAAGCTCAAATCGTCTACCCCTCGCGACGCCGGCGCCGCACCCGCTGCATCAATTGGCGTCCATCGCTATCCCGACCGAAATCGAAAAACCGAATGCGCAGGACCCACCCCGCGGCCAGATAATGGCCCGCAGTCGCCGTGGAAACAAAAAACTCGCTGATTGGTTCCAACGCCGCGTGAGGAGCGGGCCGGGCCGAAAAATCCTCTGTCCGCAGTCCTTGCGACCGTCCCCGAAGGCGGGTTGCAAAGCGCGGGCGCAACCTCAATAGGACCCGGATCGAACAGGAGTCGAAACGAACATGTCGCTTGGTCAGGATCTCGCGCCGCACCTCCCCTTCCTGAGGCGCTATGCGCGCGCTCTCACCGGCACCCAG
>DASVSX010000061.1:0-53463 GCA_036387875.1 Allosphingosinicella sp.
CCAGACTTGCCTGAATGCCGCCGGAATTCTCCACGCGCGCCTCTACTCCCAGATCGGAATTTGACCCATGATATGAAGCGCGCTCGGCGCCTCGGGTCAGGTCGCGGGCGCCCTAGCAGGGGCTTTGCTGCGATGCAACTCAGTCGTCATCCCGCAGAGGTCGAATGGTCGCTCCGCTGCCGCTAGCCCGCATCCACCCTGAAAATTTCTCCGTCGCCGTCGAGGATGTAGAGGCGGCCGAGATAATCGGCGATGACCGCCGCGGGCTGGTCGATCGCCCCGACGTCGGGCGCGAAGTCGGCGGTCCGCCTTTCCGTGGTCGTGCGGGCGTTTTGCAGCGAGGGGGTCATCGGGAAGCCGAAGATCGCACCCGATCGATCGGCGAAGATATAATGACCGGCGATCGACGGGACGGGGTTGATGTTGCTGCCCGCGATCGCTCCGCCGACATTGCCCTGGACGGCCGTGCCTCCCGACGGGGCGTAGTCGGTCAAGGGATCGACGACATCGGCCGGGGGCGTTCCCTGGACGACCCGGAAACCTTCCTTGAACGGCCACCCGAAATTGACCCCGATCTGATTGGCCGGGAGGAAATCGATCTCGTCGGCGAAGGCCTGTCCGCGGTCCCCGATGAGCAGGCCGCCCGGATAGGCGAAGCCTCCGACAGGCTGGTGAAGGCCTTTCGCGATCTTGGTGAAAGCGAAGTAGCAGGCGGCGGCGCAGGCGAACGGATCGGGATTGGGAGTGACTCGAACCAGCTTGCCGAGGAACGAGGAGTCGCTTTGGGCGCTTCCCGCGGGATCGCCGGTTCCACCGGCGTCGCCCGTCGCGAAAAGCAGGCGGTTCTGGGCGTCGAAGCCGACCCAGCCGCCGCCCGCATAATCGGGCGCGATGATCCCGAATTGCGGTGCGGACGGGTTCGGAACAGTCGCTCCCGCAGAGTTGCGCCGATATTCCTGGATGAGCAACCGGCCGCCGTCCTGGAAGACGTTGGTCACATACATGACGTAGAAGCTGCCGGAGCCCACGAAATCGCTGGTGGCGGCGATCGAGAGCACGCCGTTGCCGGTGACCCCGGCGACCTGCACGAGCAGCTGGCGGCTGCCGTTCTGCACGTCGAAGGAATAAATTGCCCCGCCCTTCTCGGCGACCAGAAGATGCGTGTCGCCGACCGGCGATATCGACGTCGGGTTGACGAAGCCGGTGCCGATTCGCCGGACGGCCACGCCCTCCTTGGAGTTCGTGACCGTCACCGCGACCGTCTGATTGGTCCGGTTCACCCCGTCACTGGCGCCGATCTCGACCAGGTAGACGTTGTTGAGGTCCGAATCGGTGGGAAGGTCGAAGTTCGGCGGGACGACCATGCTGAGCTCGCCGTTCGGCGCGATCAGGAATCGCGCCGCATCCGCCCCGCCGACGATGGAGAACGCGACCGCGGCGCCTTCGGGATCGGTGGCCGTTGCCCGATAGAGGGTGCCCCCCATATTTTCGACGATGGAGATCGCAGTCCCCGAGGTGAAGCCCGGGCTTTGATTGACCGGTGCGGGCGGCGGCGGCGCACCGCCGCCCCCGCCGCCGCCGCATCCGGCCAGAAGTGCAAGCGCGCCGGCGGCGACGAGGCGCAAGCCGGACCGCGCCGGCGCGGCGCGAGCCGCAAATTCATTCGATATGGACATTTCAACCCCAAGAATTTTCGAAAACGTATAAACAATCTGCCTCGGCTGCAAGCTTTTCCAGTTCGTTCGAGGGCTTTGGAAGCAAGGGGCGGGAAGCGGCCTTGCTTCGGATCAGGCAATGTCATTGCACGATTGGAGGAAGCGATGACCTACAAGATCCAGGGTTTGGCCCGTGAGGCCTATGCGGCGCTGATCGGCCTGGACGACGATTCGCTCGTCTACCGCCACGCACGCCGAGTGACCGCCGATTCCAGCCATGGCTTCCCTTGCCGGGTGACTTTGGAGGACGCCGAACCGGGGGAAACCCTGATCCTATTCAACCACGTCTCCCACGATGTTCCGACACCTTTCCGGAGCGTCTATGCGGTCTACGTGCGCGAAAAGGCGGCAGCGCCCGCTTGCTATGTCGACGCCACACCGCCGGTATTCGAGGGCCGGACGCTCGGCCTTCGCGGCTTCGATTGCGAAGGGATGCTTCGAGGCGCCCTGCTGGCCCTGCCGGGGGAGGCGGATTCGAAGATCAGGGCCTTGTTCGATCGGCCCGAGATCGAGACGATCCACGCCCACAACGCCGCCGCCGGCTGCTTCGCGGCGAAGATTGTGCGAGACTGAGCCATGGCGACTCTCCTCTCATCCCCGCCCGCAGCCATCGAACCCGACGCCGCCTGGGCGGCCGTGCTCCGCCGCGACCGCTCGATGGACGGCCGCTTCGTCACGGGCGTCCTCACCACCGGCATCTATTGCCGCCCGTCCTGCGCCGCCCGGCACCCGAAGCGCGAGAATGTCCGCTTCTTCGCCGCCGGCCCGGACGCCGCCGCAGCCGGCCTGAGGGCCTGCCTCCGCTGCAGGCCCGACGAGGTCAGCCGCGACTCCGCCGCGGTCGAGGCTGCGCTGAGGCTGATCGAGTCGTCCGAGGAACCGGCCTCGCTTGAGCAGCTCGCCGCCCGGGCCGGCTACTCTCCCTTCCATTTCCACCGCCTGTTCAAGCGCGCCACCGGGGTCACTCCGGCCGCCTACGCCCGAGGAAAGAGAGCCCGAGCCATGACCCAGACCCTTGCCGCCGACGGCCGGGTGACCGACGCCATCTACGATGCAGGCTATTCCGGCCCCGGCCGATTCTACGCCGAAGCGAATGACAGGCTCGGAATGACTCCGACCCGCTGGCGCGACGGCGGGCGCGGCGAGACGATAAGCTGGGCGACGGCCGAGACGTCGCTCGGGACGATGCTGGTCGCAGCCACCGAGCGCGGAATCTGCCGCCTCTCTTTCGACGAGGGCGAGGCGGAGCTGAAGGCGCGATTCCCCAACGCCGCGATCGAGCCGGGCGGCGCGGCAATGGCCGATCTGGTCGCCCGGACCGTTGCCGCCGTCGAGGCGCCCGAGCGACCTCACGATCTTCCGCTCGACCTGCGCGGCACCGCTTTTCAGGAGGCCGTGTGGCGCGAGCTCGCCCGAATCCCGCCCGGCGAGAGCCTCAGCTACGCCGCCCTTGCGGCTCGGGCCGGCCGGCCGCAGGCGGTTCGCGCCGCCGGAACGGCCTGCGGCTCGAACCAGATCGCCGTCCTCATCCCGTGCCATCGCGCCCGCCGCGGCGACGGCTCGCCGGGCGGTTACGCTTACGGGCTTCACCGCAAGGCCAGCCTGCTCGAGCGCGAGGGCTGGCGGGGCGGGGGTTCCGAAACCTAAATCGGCTTCTTCGTCTCTCCCTTGCGCTGCTCCGTCCCGACGACTCTGTCCCAGGCGTCGAGGGCGGCCCTTGCGCCGTCCCGGTCGATCGTCGCCACGATCGCGACGATCGCCTGGCCCAACGCGCCGCCGTGCGGGTCGAAGGCGATCGGGACGAGCGCCGCCCGAGCCTCGGCGGCCTTGCCGTCGACAAGCAATTGCCGGCCGACGCTCAGCCTGAGGCCTCTGTCCTGCGGCGCCAGCTCGAAGGCCTGGATCAGTCCTTCGACCGCGTTGCGCGTCGGAGCGACTCCCTGGGCGGCAAAGCTCTGGTAGAAGAGGATGAGCGGCTCGGGATCGTTGGGATCGGCGCGATTGGCGAGTGCGATCCGGCGGCGGACCTCCTTCCATGCGGCGGAATCCCCGCGGGGTCCCGCCTTCGCCCGCTCCATCGCGACCCGGGCGCGATAGGTGAGCGCGTCGGCATTCTTCGGATCGGCGGCAAGGGCTCGGTCCGCGGCCGCCTGCGCCGAGTCGAGATTGCCCGCGTCGAACTCGGCCTCGGCGAGCGCGGCCTGCACCGACGGGTCGTTCGGCCAGGGCGCTGCGGCCTTGCGCAGGTCGCGGGCGAGCCGGGCCTCTTCCTCCTCGCCGCGCACTCCGATCCGGGCCCGCATGCGCAGCTCCATGATCGCCGCCTCACCGGGCCGCAGCGTTCGAACGGCGATCGGCTGGAAGGTGAGATCGGCGGCGGGATAGCGCTTGTAGGGGATCATCCGGCGGTCGAGATAGTCCTTGAGCTGGCGGTCCAGGATCTTGAGGTCGCCGAAGGCGGCCTGGGCCGCCGTGACGCTGTCCCGGCCGCTGTTGAGCGCCTCGATATAGGCGTCGAGCTGCCCCACCCGGCTCGGCTCGAACATAAGGAAGTGGGTGAGCAGCCAGCCTCGGCCGTAGATCGTGGCTTCCCATTCCGCCTGGCTGAGCTTGCGCCGGTTGGGATCGAACAGCAGCTCGATGGGCAGCGGAGCCATGTAGATCAGGCCCCGGGCGCGATGATTGGCCGCCGCGCCGAAGCCGATCGATCCGTCCTTCTCGAAGCGCGCGGTGGAATTGAACTCGGCGAAGCCCTCGCGAAACCAGGCCGGATAGGCGACCCTGCTATTCTGCATCATTATATGGTGCGAATATTCGTGAAGCAGGATGGTGGCAGGATCGAGGTCGTTCAGGGTTCGCACGTCGCTGCTTCGCGGGACCACCGCGATCGAGCCATCCGCCCGCCCGCTGTAAAAGCCCGCCACGTTGCGATCGCCGCTGCTGAGCAGGCGCTGCACGGCGAGGCGATCGTCGACCAGAAAGACGGTGACCCGGTTCGCAGGCCCGAAATCGAGATCGGAAAGTCCGATCCGCAGCCGCATCGCCTTGTCGAACTTCTCGAGCTTCGTCGCGAATTCCCGAAGCGCCTGCTCGCCGCCTTCGGAATAGACGGTGAAATGCCTGCTGCTCGCCTCCCGCCAATCGGCATGAGCGGGCATGGCGAAGTGGAAGAGGAGAAGCGGCAGAGCCGCGAGGCGAAACAGGCCTTTCATGCGGCGCCCTTCAGCTCTTCTTTCCGGCCAGCTTGCCCTCCAGCCGAGCGAGCATCTCGCGGGCGGTCTCGCGCTTAACTTCCCCGGCGGCGCGATATTTCTCCTCGCGCTCCTCCCGGCGCTTCTTCTCCTTGGCGCTCTCGCCCTTTCGGTGAGGGAGCACGAAGGCGACCGGGCGGATGATCGCGATCGCCTCCCGGATCATGTCCCGCTTCTCGAAGTCGGCGGCGAGCTTGTAGCGAAGGTCGTCGTCGCTCGGTGCAAGCTCGTGCGCCCTGTAGAGAGCTGACTGCGCCGCCTCGGGGGGAACGCTCCCCTGGCCGGCATAGCTGTCGTAAAAGGCTTCGAGGACCAAAGGATCGTTCGGAGCCGACTTGCTTGCGCGCACCAGATACTGGCGGGCCGCGCCCCAGCCCTTAGGGTCCCTGGAGGAAGCGGTCTTCAGCCGGTCCATCTCGGCGAGCGCCTTCAGAAGCAGGCCCCGGTTGTCGCCCGGAGCCGCGGCGAGGAGACGGTCCGCGGCCGCGACGGCCGAGTCGCGGTTGCCGGCGAGCCGCTCGGCTTCCGACAGAAGCGCGAGGGCGAAGGGATCGTTCGGGAAGCTCTTGGCGGCGCCGCGCACCTTGCCGGCGAACTCGGCCGCCTCGCGCTTCATTATGCCCTGGCTGAGCTCGATGGCGAGCTCCATCATCGAATTTTCGGCCGGGGTCGCCGGTCGGACCGCGATCGGCCCAACTTCGATCTTCTTGAACGGCAGGCGCAGCGCCTGGAACTTGCTCTTGCCCGCATAGGCGAAGAGCTTGCTGTTGAGTGCGTCGACCTCGACGAACGAGTCCTTCATCGCCTGGGCGTAGCTGGCGCCGCCGTTGATGGCTCTCAGATAGGCCTGTAGCTGCTTGTTCTGCTGCGGAAACTCGAAGGCGTAGCGGACCAGCAGCCAGCCCTCGGCATAGAGCAGGTCGAGCTCCGGAACGTCGGCATAGCTTTGCGCGGTGAGCAGCTTCTTGACCGGAAGCCACCGGTTCATCTGGAAGGAGCCGTAGCGGTAATTGACCGGATGCCCGACCTCGACGACGTCGTTGTCGAGGATGTTGGTTGCGCCCCAGAATTCCGCGAAGCCCTCGCTGTACCAGGTCGGGTAGCTCGCCGGGAAATACTGGAACATGAAATGATGGGTATATTCGTGGAGCAGGATGCTCTCCGAATCGAGGTCGACATAGTCCGAGCCGCCGCGCGAGGTAGGAGCCGCGGCGTGGTTGCGCGTTCCAACCATCATCAGGCCCCGGGCGCGCGGGATGTAATAGCCGGCGACTCCGTCGCCGCCGGCCATCTTGCCGACCGCGGCGATGTTGGGGAACAGATAGACCTTCAGCCTCACCGGGCTCGGCGGGGCGGTGACCCCGTGATAGGCGCGAAGCACGTAGTTGAACTTTTCGAGCTTGGTCGCGAAGGC
The DNA here is from genome assembly GCA_036387875.1 of Allosphingosinicella sp. Lineage (GTDB taxonomy): Bacteria > Pseudomonadota > Alphaproteobacteria > Sphingomonadales > Sphingomonadaceae > Allosphingosinicella. Next base: position 6,381 of record DASVSX010000061.1, read on the forward strand.
GCGCAGCTGGGCCTCGCTGCCTTCGGAATAGACGACGAAATTGGTGGTCGCCGCCTCCTTCCACTCGGCCCGCGCAGCGTTCGCCGGAAGGCACGTCAGAAGCGCCAGCCAAGCCAGCTTGATCGACCGGTTCATCATCCCAACCCCCGAATTTTCTTGCTTGCCAATCGCTTAACGGACGCGTGCTGAAATGCCAAATCCGCTTCCGGCAAATTCGGTGTCAGACACCGAATTATTCAAAGGAAGGAATAGGGATCGACATCCACCGTCACCCGAACCCCGCGCGGCCAGGTCAGTTTGCCGAGCCAGCCGCGGATCACGTCCTGCATGTCGACCGAGCGGGCGGCGTGGACGAGCAGGCGCTGGCGGTGGCGGCCTCGAAGCATGGCGAGAGGCGCCGGCGCCGGTCCGAACACCGCCATGTTCTCGACCCGCGGGGCGGCCCGGCCGATCAGCTTCGCCGCCTCCGTCGCCTCGCCCGAATCCTCCGACGAGATGACGATCCCGGCGAGTCGGCCGAAGGGCGGCATCGCCGCCTCCCGCCGCGCCTGGGTCTCGGCAGCGTAGAAGCTTTCGGAATCGCCGCTGACCAGTGCCTCGATCACCGCCGCCGAAGGCTCGTGGGTCTGCACCAGCACCCGGCCCGGCTTCTCGCCTCGGCCGGCCCGGCCGGCGACCTGGGCGATCTGCTGGAAGGTCCGCTCGGCCGCTCGAAGGTCGCCGCCCTGGAGCCCGAGATCGGCGTCGACGACTCCGACCAGGGTGAGGTTCGGGAAATGATAGCCCTTGGTGACCAGCTGGGTGCCGACCACGATGTCGATCTCGCCCGCCTCCATCCGCCCGACGAACTCGGCCGCCTTGGCCGGCGACCAGATCGTGTCGGACGTGACGACGGCCGTGCGCGCGTCCGGGAACAGGGCCGCGACCTCGTCGGCGATCCGCTCGACGCCGGGGCCCACCGGAACCAGGCTGCCTTCCTCCCCGCATTCGGGGCAGGCATTTGGCGGCGGCATCATGTGGCCGCAATGGTGGCAGGCGAGGCGGTGGACGAGCCGGTGCTCGACCATCCAGGCGGTGCAATTGGGGCATTGGAAGCGGTGGCCGCAATGGCGGCACAGGGTGAGTGGGGCATAGCCGCGGCGGTTGAGGAAGAGCAAAGCCTGCTCGCCCCGCTCGAGGGTCTCGTCCAGCTCCCTGACCAGCCGGGGCGCGAGCCAGCGCCCCCGCGGCGGCGGGTCGGCGGTGAGGTCGAGCGCCTCGATGTCCGGAAGCTCGGCCACCCCGTAGCGCTCGGGCAGCTTCACTTCGGTGTAGACCCCGATCTCCGCCATCTGCCGCGATTCGATCGCCGGGGTCGCCGAGGCGAGGACGATCGGGATCTTCTCGAGCTTGGCCCGCATCACGGCGACGTCGCGGGCGTGATACGGCACTCCCTCCTCCTGCTTGAAGCTGGTCTCGTGCGCCTCGTCGACGACGATCAGTCCGAGCCTGGGATAGGGCAGGAAGAGCGACGAGCGCGCCCCGACCACCACCCTGGCGTCGCCGCTCGCGATCGCCCGCCACGCGCGCCGCCGCTGCGACTGCCTCAGGCCCGAATGCCAGGCGACCGGCTCATGGCCGAAGCGCGCCGCGAAGCGCTTGAGGAAGGGCTCGGTGAGCGCGATCTCGGGGAGAAGGACCAGCGTCTGCCGCCCCAGCCTCAGGGCCTCGGCCACGGCTTCGAAATAGACTTCGGTCTTGCCCGATCCGGTGACTCCGTCGAGCAGGAAGGGCGTGAACTCGGCGGCGCGGACCGCCTCGACGAAGACGTGTGCCGCCGCCCCTTGAGCCAGCTCCAGCTCCGGCGGCGCATGGTCCGGGTCGGGGAGAGGGAAGGGGTCGTCCACCCAGACTTCGACCGCCTCGATCGCTTCCGCCTTCACCAGCCCGCGAATCACCCCGTCCGAGACTCCGGCCGCGATCGCAAGCTCGCGGACCAGCCCCTGCCGCTCGCCGATCCGCTCCAACGCCTGCGCCCGCTGCGCCGTCAGCCGCTCCGGAACGAAGCCGGTCGCCCGATATTCGGTGACCGTCCGCCCGCCGTCGAGCGCGCTCGCCGAGGCCAGGGCCATCCGAAGCACCGAGGCGAGCGGGGCGAGGTAGTAATCCGCGGTCCATTCAATCAGCCGCCGAAGCGAATCCGCGAGCGGTGGAAGGTCGTAGGCCTGCAGCAGGGGCCTCAGGCGGTTGTCGCCGACGGACTCGGCCTCGAGCCGCTCCTCCTCCCACACCACGCCGGTCAGCTGCCGCGGCCCCAGTGGGGCGAGGACGATAGACCCCGGCGCCACCTCCATGCCGTGCGGCACCCGATAGTCGAGCGGGCCGAGCGCGGCGTTGAGAAGAAGGACTCGGCAGCGGTTCATGGTTGTCGTAGGGCTCGGTCGGTCTCACGCCTCCGGGATTCCGGACGCTGGCGTTATCGGATAATCGGGTCGAGCACGGATCCACTTATATAGCCGGTCAGGCGAGCATGCATGGCCATCGCCTCGTCCTCGGTGAGGGATGCAATGCAGTCCGCCGCGAATCGCGCCGTGGTTCCGCCGGACAGCTCCCACAAATATCGCAGGCGAACGGGCGTAAAGGACGGTAGCCCTTTCTTTCCTTCGTCATGAAATATGTCGTAAAGTTCCCCAATTATCTTTCCGTATCCGATCTGCTGCGCCGCCAATGGCGGGGTCGAGATGATATGGTCCTTGGTGATCTGCTTGAGCAGCCTTACCTGCCGAAGAGCCTCGTCGGCCACCTTTACACACACCTCACCCTCTTCCTTCTCGAGTGCGACCGAGTTTATATAAAGGCTAATTAGATTCGAGGTCATGCTGCGTAATACCCAGCGCTGGTTCCTGGTGCCCTGATAACGCTCTCTCAGGACCTCGCTGAAAACTCCAAATATCAGTGCGCCTAAATGGTCGAAGGATTTCTCGTAATCCCTATCCGCCGGCATGGCCTTGACGATTCTTGCCTTGCCCTCCGTGGAATTAAAGATTTCCGCCCACGGCACCGCTCCGCAGCGATGGAAATCTTCAAGGTCATGTACGGAATATGCAATATCGTCCGCCCACTCCATGAGTTCCGCTTCGACGGTCTTCTTCTTGCCTTCATGGAATTCGCGAGCGAACTTAAACTCCTCTTGTTCCAGGTCGTAGACTGACCATTTCCGGTTCTCGGGAGTGCCTTGCGGGCCGCGGAGCCAAGGATATTTGAGTGAGGCTGCCAGCGTGGCCCGCGTGAGATTCATTCCCGCATAGGCCTCCTTGCGGACCGCCAGTTTGGTGATGATTCGGAAAGATTGCGCATTGCCTTCGAAGCCGGCGCCAACCTCCGGGGTAACCTTCTGATCAAGAATAGTTTCTCCGACGTGTCCGAAAGGGGGGTGTCCCAGGTCATGAATGAGGCACGCCGCCTCGACCACCTCTTCATCCAGGCCGGCTTCCTCCGCGAGCTCCTCATGTGCAACTTTCATCGCCTGCGCGAGGCGTCGCCCCACCTGCGCAACCTTGATCGAATGCTGCTGCCGGGTGTGGAAGATGCTCTCCTCGCCGGCGCGCACGATTTGCGTTATGCCAGCGAGCCGCTGGAAAGCGGACGAATATAGGATTCGGTCCCTGTCCTTCTGGAAGTCGTTTCGCTGATCGGATTCCCCGATCGGATGTAGACGTTCCTTCCGGTTGGCCAGGCTCCAAGCCAAGTGGCTAAGCAGCCATGGCCAAGTGATGCACGTTCAGATTGAGATCGAATTTGATCTTTCCACGCTCGAGGCACCGCTGCATCGCGCGTTGTGAATTTGCCGGCGTGTGCCCGCCATCCACCAGCTCCTTCAAAAGGGTGGTCGGGCTTATTGTCCCGCCATGTTTCTGAACCGTCTCCACCACGAATTCGTCACTCGGTACCTCGTCCATCACCGTCCCTGGCCCTGTCATCAGTCAGCCCCCCAGCTTGCTTGCGCGTCGCCAGCAGACTATAATTTGTCCTCGTTTGCAAGCGGTAAATGTTCGGCTTCCGTTCCGATAGGGCAGGGCGTTTCAGACCTGCGATGCGTTGCCGTCAGGGTGCCAAGCGATGAATATTGGCGTTCTGATAGCGTGAATCGCCGGTGACTTCAGAGCCTAGCCAAACCGGCCTATGGAACGCCGCGTCTACCGCCGGCAATTCGATCTCCGCCAGCGTCAGTCCCGCAAGGGCGCCCCCGAACTCGTCCACCTCCCAGGAAAGTCCGTCCGGCGACGGGATAATGTGCCGAGTTTTTTCGAGAATCGGCCTTCGACACGCTTCCAACAGGATCTCGGCGTCCTCCCGAGGAATCGGATATTCCAACTCCGTCCGCTTCAAGGCCTTCGCCCCGAGCTTTACGGTCAACCAGGAGCCCTCTCCACTTGTCCGGATACGAACCGACAGGCCCCGCTTGCTCATCAGATAGCCCTGCCGGATCGACACCGACCGCGCGACCTCGCGTCGCCATCCCTCGCCCTTCACAAGGAACTTCCGTTCGATTTCGATCCCCATTCGCGTCTCCTCAGTTCCAGGGAATAGAGGAGGCGGCCGGTATTGTCTGCGGGCTCCTCCGAATGATCGGCGTCGAGGATGCTGGAGGGTCATGCAACAAGGCCCGTGACCGGTCGTTATCGGGCTATGGCCCCAACCGCTTCCCGCCGAACCGTCATCGCCGCCGGCCTTTCCCTGCCCGTGCTCGCGCTTCCCGGCTGCATCACCCGTCTCGGAGACATCCCCGATCTCGAGCCCGCGATAAGGCGCTTGCTCACCCTCTCGTCGCAGCGCGCTTTCGCCCGCCTGCTGACGGAGGAGGGTTTCTTCCGCGACGATGTCGCCCGGATCCAGCCTCCGCCCCAGCTCGGCGGAGCGACGCTCACCGCGACTCTCGCCGTCGCGCTCGGCACCCGGGCGGTCCAGGAAAGGCTTCTCCGGGTCGTCAACCAGGCGGCTGGGGAAGGCGCCCGGCGCGCGGCCCCGGCCGTCTACGATTCGATCCGCGACATGACGATCGTCGACGCGCTCTCGATCGCCCGGGGCGGCCCCACTGCCGCCACCGACTATCTTCAGCGGTCGATGGGCGAGCGGATCTTCGACGCCGTCTTCCCCGGAGTCGGGGAGGCGCTCCGGCTGGCGGAAAACGGAGTGATCCAGCGCGCCCTCCAGTTCGCGACCGGGATCAACTTTCCCGGCCTCCAGGCCGACGTCACCCGCAAGACCGCGGCCGCCCTCTACCGGGCGATCGGCCGCGAGGAATCCGCCATCCGGGCGGACCCGGATTCGGCGGGCGATCCCGTGCTGGCTGGGCTGATCGGGGCAAGGCGCTAACCCGTCATCCCGGCGAAAGCCGGGACCTCGGGTCGCCAAGGGTCCCCCGCTTCGATGCCTCAGCTCTGAGCCCTGTGACCGTTCGGGCTGAGCTTGTCGAAGCCCTTTCCTTCTCTCGACCGTAGGGAGGGCTTCGACAGGCTCAGCCCGAACGGTGTTTCCCTGCCAACGGCTTCACGTCTAGAAGGCGGCGAATCCCCGCCCGAGGTTCCGAAACATGAAATTCTTCGTCGACACCGCCGACACCAGCGAAATCCGAGACCTGGCGGAAACCGGCCTGCTCGACGGAGTCACCACCAACCCGTCCCTCATCCACAAGGCCGGGCGCGACTTCCTCGAAGTGGTCCGCGAGATCTGCTCGATCGTCCCGGGGCCGGTCTCGGCCGAGGTCGTCGCCACGGATCACTCGGAGATGCTGCGCGAGGCCGAGATTCTCCGCAAGATCGCCGACAACATCGCGATCAAGGTCCCGCTCACCCTCGACGGCCTCAAGACCTGCAAGGCGCTGACCGGCGAGGGGACGATGGTCAACGTCACCTTGTGCTTCACCGCCAACCAGGCGCTTCTCGCCGCCAAGGCCGGAGCCACCTTCATCTCGCCCTTCGTCGGCCGCCACGACGATACCGGCTTCGACGGGATGCAGATCATCTCCGAGATCCGGACCATCTACGACAATTACGATTTCGAGACCCAGATCCTGGTGGCCTCCATCCGCCACCCGATCCACGTCCTGCAGTCCGCGATGATCGGCGCCGACGTCATGACGGCGCCCCCCGCCGTCATCCGCCAGCTTTTCAAGCACCCCCTAACCGACAAGGGCCTCGAAGGCTTCGCCGCCGACTGGGCCAAGACCGGCCAGAAGATCGGGTAGGGGCACGTCGCCCCAGCGAAGGCTGGGGCCCCGGCGGGTGAAAAGCTCGGCGCCCTTCACCCCAGGGGAGCCCGGCCTCCGCCGGGATGACGAGCCGCCGTCATCCCGGCGAAAGCCGGGACCTCGGGACGAGAAGACACGGCGGGTCTCCCCGAGATCCCGGCCTCCGCCGGGATGACGAACTTCGTCCTCACAATCTCAAAGAGCCCGGGCAGTCCGCGACTCGCCCATGACTCGATATAGTAGGAAAAATCCTACAAAACAAGAACAAAACATGAAAATATTTTTCGGGGCAAAAAATGGCCATCGCTTCTTAACCTTGTTCGGGGTAGCTTCCTGACGATGGGCAAGGTGATCAACTTCGAGGATCGGGCGGTGGCCAAGCTTCGCGCGCGGGTCGCGGCGGCGGAGGAGGCCAATCAGGATCTCATCGCCTTCGCCCGCGGACATTCGGGCGCGGTCGCCTCGATCCACGAGGCGGTGCTCGCCGCGATCGAGGCCGAGGGCTTCGATCATCTCATCCACATCGTCACCCAGGAATGGCCCCAGATCCTCGGCCTCGACGCGGTCGCGGTCGCCCTGTTCGCCGGTGACAAGGGGGTGCGCGCCGACGCCTCGGGCCTCCAGTTCGTCGACGTCCGGGTCATCCGCCGCTCGCTGGAGGGGCTCGAAGGAGTCGTCCTTCGAGGCGTCGGCCGGGGCCATCCCCTCTTCGGTCCGGCCTGCGAGCTGATCAAGGCCGAGGCCCTGGTCCGGCTCGACAGCGAGCCGCCCTTGCCCAGCGGCCTGCTCGCCCTGGGCCAGCGCGAGGCCCAGGGCTTCGAGACCCGGCACGGCTCGGAGCTGCTCATGTTCCTCGGCCGGGTCCTCACCCGCTCGATGGGCCGATGGCTGATCCCTTAGGCGGCCACCCGGCCGCAGCGACCGCCTTTCGCTGGCAGCGGCATCTCGCCCACGACCGCCGCCGCTCCCCTCACACCGTTCGAGCCTACACGGCCACCGCGCACCGCCTGATCTCCTTTCTCGCGGAGCATCTCGGCGGCGCCGTCGACGGTCCCGCCCTCGCCGGCCTCGAGCCGAAGGACCTGCGCGCCTTCCTCGCTTATCGCCGGGCGGAGGGGCTCGGCAACAGCTCCGCCGCGCGCGAGCTCTCCGCCGTCCGCTCCTTCCTCGCCTTCGCCTCCGCCGAGCGGGGCGGGGAGTCGAGCCTGCCCCGGTTGAAGGGCCCAAGGCGCCCCCGAAGCGTCCCCCGGCCCGTCGCGCCGGACGACGTCCTCACCCTCGCCTCGGAAGCCGGCGAGGATGCGAGCGAGCCCTGGATCGCCGCCCGCGACCAGGCGGTCCTGCTCCTCCTCTACGGCTCGGGCCTTCGAGTGGCGGAAGCGCTCGGCCTCACCGGCGCCGCTCTCCCGCTGGAGGAGGCCCTGAGCGTCGTCGGCAAGAGGTCGAAGACCCGGATCGTGCCACTGCTTCCCACGGTGCGGGAGGCGATCGAGCATTACCTGTCGCTCTGCCCCTACAAGCCGTCGCTCGCCGAGCCTCTCTTCCGGGGCGCTCGCGGCGGTCCACTGAACGGCGAGCTGATCCGCCGAGCGGTCCGCAAGGCGCGCATCCGGCTCGGCCTGTCCGAGCGCACCACCCCCCACGCGCTTCGCCACAGCTTCGCGACCCACCTTCTGGGCCGCGGCGCCGACCTGCGCTCGCTTCAGGAGCTGCTCGGCCACGCCAGCCTCTCCTCGACCCAGATCTACACCGCCGTCGACGCCGCCCACCTCCTCGACGTCTACCGAAACGCCCATCCGAGGGCCTGATGCCGCCATAATCGGTGCCAGGCACCAATTTCTAAGTCGTTGGAATCGCTGCTCGGAAATTCGGTGTCTGACACCGAATTCAGGGATGCCGCCTCCGCCAGGTCAGCTGGCGCCACAAATAGGCAATGACGATGAGGATCACGATCCCCGTCGACATCGGCCCCAATATCTTCTCGATATCGTCGAACGCCATTCCGAGGCCCCAGCCGGCGGTGGCCAGAACCGCGGTCCAGACCGCCGTTCCAAGGGTCGACCAGAGCAGGAAGGTCTTGAGGCGCATGTGGAGCAGGCCCGCCGGGATCGAGATGATCGAGCGGATCGTCGGAAGCATCCGGCCCACCGAAACGATCGCCCCGCCGAAGCGGCCGAACAGCCTTTCGGCCTTCTCGACATCGTCCCAGTCCATCGTCAGCCACCGGCCGTAATTCTCGATGAACGGCTGGAACCGCTTCATCCCGATCACCCGCGCCAGCGCATACCAGAAGAGGTTGCCCAGCATCGCCCCGGCGGTGCCGCTCGCGATCACCCCCCAGAGGGCAAGGGGGCCCTGCGCGGCCCGCGCCCCGGCCACGGGCATGATCACCTCGGAAGGGATGGGCGGGAAGATCGTCTCCAGGAACATCAGCAGGAAGATGCCGACATAGCCCGTCTGGTCGATGAGCCGGATCGTCCAGTCGCCCATCTCAGCGGATCTTCGATTCGATCGAGTCCCAGATCATTCCCGGAGTGTCGGTGCCTTCATATCGGTCGATGGCGACGATTCCCGTCGGCGAGGTGACGTTGATCTCGGTCAGCCACTTGCCGCCGATCACGTCGATCCCGACGAAGAGCAGCCCGCGCGTCTTGAGCTCGGGCGCCAGCGCCGCGCAGATCTCGCGCTCGGCCTCGGTGAGCTCGGTCTTCGCCGCCGATCCGCCCACGGCGAGGTTCGAGCGGATCTCGCCCGCGCCCGGGATCCGGTTGATCGCTCCGGCCACCTCTCCGTCGACGAGGACGATCCTCTTGTCGCCCTGGGCGATCTCGGGGACGAAGGCCTGGACGACATGGGGTTCGCGATAGGCCGAGTTGAACATCTCGATCAGCGCGGAAAGATTGGCGCCGTCGCGGCCGACCTTGAAGACCGCCTTGCCGGCATTGCCGTGGAGCGGCTTGACCACGATCTCGCCGTGGGTCTCGAGGAAGTGCCGAGCCGCGCCCTGGGATCGGGTCAGAAGCGTCGCCGGCATGAACCGGGCGAAATCGAGAACCCAGATCTTCTCCGGGGCATTGCGGACCGAGGCCGGGTCGTTGACGACCAGGGTCTCGCTCTGGATCCGCTCGAGCAGGTGGGTCGCGGTGATGTAGCCCAGATCGAAGGGCGGATCCTGGCGCATCCAGACGACGTCGATGTCGCGGCCGAGGTCGAGGAGGACGTGGTCGCCGAGGGTGAAGTGATTGCCCGGGACCGGCCGCACCGTCACCGGCCGGGCCATCGTCCAGAGGCGTCCCTCCGTGTAGCTGAGGTCCTCGACTCCGTAATACCAGAGGCTATGGCCGCGCTTTTGCGCTCCGAGCATGATCGCGAAGGTCGAATCGCCTTCGATGTTGATCCCTTCGATGGGATCCATTTGGACGGCGACGCGAAGGCTCATGGCGCGCGCTTAGCGGGGCAGTGGCCCCCTGTCATCCATGCCAGATATTGGCCATGTGCCGGGGCAGCCGGCGGGGAACGATGAAGACGGCGTCGAGCCTGATGTCGTCCCCCGCCCGGGCGTAGCGATGGGCGAGCGCCCCGGCCGCCGCCGCCACCCGCCGAAGCCGCCATTCGTCCAGGGCGAGGGCGGCCTCGTCCGCCGTGGCTCTCGCCTTCACTTCGACGAACGCCACCGTCCTTCCGCGCCGGGCGACGAGGTCGACCTCCCCCACCGGAGTCCGCACCCTCCGGCCCAGGATCTTCCACCCCTTGAGCTGGAGCCAGAGCGCCGCGAGCCTCTCCGCCCGCCGGCCGCCTCGCTCCGCCCGCTGCCGCTTCATTTGAGCTTCAGCGCCCGTTCGTAGGCCTGGCGTCTCGGTATTCCGAGCCTCTCCGCGACTTCGGCCGCCGCCCGGGAGGCCGAGAGCCGGGCCATGGCTTCCCTCAGCGCCTCGTCGACCTGCGCCTCGCCGACCGCCTCGGCTTCGCCCGGAGGCGCGACGACGACGACGATCTCGCCCTTCGGCGCCGCCTCGGAATAGCGCTCGGCAAGCTCGGACAGGGTCCCGGTCACGGTCTCTTCGAACTTCTTGCTGATCTCGCGAGCCACCGCCGCCTCGCGGTCGCCGAGGCCCGTCTGGAGGGCCTGCAAGGTGGCGGCGAGGCGTGGGCCGCTCTCGTAAAGGACCAGCGTCGCCCGAATCGAGGCGAATTCGGCGATCGCCGTCGCCTTGGCGCCGCCCTTTGGCGGGAGGAAGCCGAGGAACAGGAATCGGTCGGTCGGAAGGCCCGCCAGCGTCAGCGCCGCCACGACGGCGGAAGGGCCGGGGATGGTGGTCACCGGGATCCCGGCGGCGCGGGCGTCGCGCACCAGCTTGTAGCCCGGATCGGAGATGAGCGGAGTGCCCGCATCGGAGACCAAAGCCACCGCGCCCTGCCGCATCCGCTCCAGAAGCTGAGGCCGGACCCGCTCTGCATTGTGGTCGTGATAGGGGAGCATCGGCCGCCTCGCTCCGATATGGTGGAGGAGCTTGGCGGTGACCCGGCTGTCCTCGACGGCGATCAGGTCCGCCCGCGCCAGGACGTCGGCCGCCCGCGGCGACAGATCGGAAAGATTGCCGATGGGGGTGGCGACGATATACAGGCCGGGTGGAAGCGCGTTCATGAGGATGAGGGTCATGGCAGAGCAATCCCCCGGGTCGCAAGCGCGGCGCATTTTCCTCGGTCTCGCCGGGTCGGCCTTGGTTGCGATGTCGCTGGCCGGCTGTCAGCTCGTGCCCAAGGCCCGCCCCGAGCTTCCACCGGCCGAGCTGCCCGATGAAGTCGAGCCGCCGCTCGATGAGGAGCCGGTTCCGCAGCTTCCGGCCGAGGAGGCCCGCCACCGGGTCGCCGTGCTGGTCCCGACCTCCGGCGCCAACGCCGGGGTCGGCCAGTCGATCGCCAACGCCGCCAACCTCGCCTTGCTCGACGCCGGGGGCGAGCGGATCCGGATCACCGTCTACGACACCGCCCGCGGCGCCGCGGCGGCGGCCAACCAGGCGCTCGCCGACGGCAACGGCCTGTTCCTCGGCCCGCTCCTCGCGGAAGACGTCCGGGCGGTCGCCCCCGTCGCCCGCCGGGCCGACGTCCCGGTGATCAGCTTCTCCAACGACAGCAGCGTCGCGGGCAACGGGGTCTATCTGATGGGCTTCACGCCCGGCCAGTCCATCTCGCGGGTCGTCGGCCACGCCCGAAGCGTCGGGCTCCAGCGCTTCGGAGCCCTTGCGCCGACGGGCGTCTACGGCCGCCGCGCTTCTGACGCCATGGTCGGAGCGGTCGAGGACCAGGGCGGACGCCTCGTCGCAATGCAGAGCTACGACGGCGGCCCCGCGGCCGTCCGCACGGCCGTCGCCCGGCTCTACGCCCAGGGCGAATACGACGCAGTCCTGATCGCGGACGGCAGCCGCGGCGCCGCCGCCGCCGCTCCGCTCCTGAAGAGCGGGCCCAACGCCCGGGTGCGCCTCCTCGGAACCGAATTGTGGGCGACCGAGACCGGTCTCGGCCGGACCGCCGCCCTTCGCGGCGCCTGGTTTGCAAGCGTCGGCGATTCGATGTTCAACCAGCTTCGAACCCGGTACCGGGCGCGCTACGGCGCCAACCCCTATCGCCTGGCGAGCCTCGGCTACGACTCCGTCCTGCTCACCGTGCGAATCGCCAAGACCTGGCGTTTCGGCCGGCCCTTCCCGGAGCGCGAGCTTCGGGATCCGGTCGGTTTCTCCGGGGTCGACGGCCCGTTCCGCTTCAATTCGTCGGGAATCGCGGAACGTTCGCTGGAGGTGCGGGAGGTGACGACGACGGGGACGATCGTCGTCTCGCCCGCGCCGAGAAGCTTCGACTGAGGGGCTGACCCGTCATTCCGGCGGAAGCCGGGATCCCAGGACCAGAAGTCTCGGCGGGTCTCCCCGAGACTCCGGCTCACGCCGGGGTGACGATCTCGGCGAGGATCGCGTTGAGCACCAGCCGGCCCGCCGGGGTCACGGCCAGCCGTGCGTCTGTCCGCGCGAGCAGCCCATGGCCCTCGAGCCGCTGCACCGCCGCGAAATCGAGCTGTCCCTCCACCGCCTCGATCTCCACGCCCTCGCTCAATCTCAGTCCCATCAGCAGCGCCTCCGTTGACTGCTCGTCCGGGCTCAGCGCCGTCTCTTCGACGATCCCATGCCCGTTGCGCTCCAAAGCAGCGAGCCAATTCTCCGGCTTGCGGTGCCGCTGGGTCGCAAGCCCGCCGCGCCGGCCGTGCGCGCCCGGACCGACGCCCAGATAAGGCCGGTAGCGCCAGTAAGCGAGATTGTGGCGGCTCTCCTCGCCGGGCCGGGCGTGATTGGAGATCTCGTAGCCGGGGAGCCCGGCCGCCTCCGTCATCGCCTGGGTCAGCTCGTAGAGGACCGCCCCCTCCTCGGGATCGCGCGCCGCAAGCTCCCCCCTGGCGGCCATGGCTGCGAAGCGCGTTCCAGGCTCTATCGTCAGTTGGTAGAGCGAAAGATGGCCGGTGCCGAAGCCGAGGGCCCGGCCGAGCTCCGCCGCCCATTCGGGTTCGCTCTGGCCCGGCAAGGCGTAGATGAGGTCGAAGCTGACCCGCTCGAAGCAGCTCTGAGCCGTCTCCAGGGCGGCGAGGCCTTCCGCCGAATCATGGGCCCGGCCGAGGAAGAGCAGCGCCCGGTCGTCGAGCGACTGGAGCCCGAGCGAGACCCGGTTCACTCCGGCCGACGCCAGATCGGCGAAGCGCGCCGCCTCGACCGAGGACGGGTTGGCCTCCAGCGTGATCTCGGCCTCCGGCGCCAGCCCCCAATAACGGTCCGCCGCCTCTATCAGGGCCGCGACGGTCGCCGGCTCCATCAGCGAAGGCGTTCCGCCGCCAAAGAAGATCGATGAGACCGCGCGGGCGGGAAAGGTCTCGGCTTCCCACGCCAGGTCCCGAAGCAATGCCTCCCGCCATTGCGCCTGGTCGACGGACTCCCGGACGTGGCTGTTGAAATCGCAATAGGGACATTTGGAGACGCAGAACGGCCAGTGGACGTAGAGGGCCGTGCCCGACTCCGTCATCCCGGCGGAAGCCGGGACCTCGGTTCGAGAAGTCTCGGCGGGTCTCCCCGAGGCCCCGGCTTCCGCCGGGGTGACGGGACCCGGCGCGCCCATGGCCTAAAACAGCGCCGCCACCAGCTTGCCGAAAGCATCCGCCCTGTGGCTGATCCGGTGCTTTTCCGCGGGGTCCATCTCGCCGAAGGTGATGTCGCGGCCCGCCGGAACGAAGATCGGATCGTAGCCGAAGCCGCGCTCTCCCCGCGGCGGCCAGACCAGCGTCCCCTCGACCCGGCCCTCGAACCATTCGCTTCGCCCGTCCGGCCAGCAGACCGCGAGAGCGCAGACGAAATGGGCGTTGCGGCTCGCTTCCGGTCCGAGCGCCTCCAGCGATTCCCAGACCCGGCGCATCGCGAGGCCGAAGTCGCGCGGGCCCTCGACCTCGCCGGGCCCGGCCGCCGGCGCGACTCGGGGATCGGCGGCCAGCGCCCAGCGGGCCGAGAAGATACCGGGCCGTCCCTCGAGCGCCTCCACGCACAAGCCGCTGTCGTCGGCGAGCGCGGGAAGGCCGGAAAGATCCGCCGCCTCGCGCGCCTTGAGGTCGGCATTGTCGATGAACGTGGTTCCGATCTCGTCCGGCTCGGGCAAATCGAGTTCGGACGCCGAAACCGGTTCAACGCCAAAGGGCCCGAGCAGCTCGCGGATCTCGCGCACCTTGCCTTCATTGTGGCTCGCGATGACCAGCCGCCCCGGCTGGAGCTTCCTCATCGCCCGGTCGCCCGGTCCTGGGCGGCGAAGATCTCGCCGCAGCCGATCCGCGCGAGCCGAAGCAGGCGCAGAAGGCCCTCTTCGTCATAGGTCTCGCCTTCCGCCGTGACCTGCGCCTCGACGATGTTGCCGTCGCCGGTCAGGACGAAATTGCCGTCCGCCCCGGCGTTGGAATCCTCCTCGTAATCGAGGTCGAGAACGGCGGCCCCGTTATGGATTCCGCAGCTCACCGCCGCGATTTTCCCACGGATCGGGTCGACGGTGAGGGCCTGCTGCCGGAGCAGCCCGTCGACCGCGATCCTGAGCGCCACCCACCCGCCGGAGATCGCCGCGGTCCGGGTTCCGCCGTCGGCCTGGATGACGTCGCAATCCACCGTGATCTGGCGCTCGCCCAGCGCCTGGAGGTCGACGACCGCCCTCAGCGAGCGCCCGATCAGCCTCTGGATCTCCTGCGTCCGCCCGGATTGCTTGCCCGAAGCCGCTTCGCGGCGGCCCCTCGTATGGGTGGCGCGCGGGAGCATTCCATATTCGGCGGTCACCCAGCCCTTGCCCTTGCCTCGAAGCCACGGCGGGAGGCTCTGCTCGACGGAGGCGGTGCAAAGCACCCGCGTGTCTCCGAAGCTGATCAGGCAGCTGCCCTCGGCGTGGCGGGTGAAGGCGGGCTCCATGATGATTTCCCGCATTTGATCGGGAGCGCGGCCGGACGGGCGCATGTAGGCTTCTCCTTGGGTCGGCGGCGGCTTTAGACAGGGCCGGTGCGGCGGTCCAGCCGCAAGCATCAGCGCATCAAGATCGGCCCGTGCCGCCGGCCGCAGCCGAAGTTGCGAGGCCGCCGTATCGCCCGTGGAACGATTCCCCTATGTTGCTCGCTTTCTCTCCGGGCCCGATGGGGCGGCCCGGAACTCCAGGAGAACGTGGATGAGTAACAAGACAGAGCTCGCACTGGCCTCGACCGCTATTCTCGCGATGCTCGGCGGCTGCGAGACCGTGGCGGAGGAAGCCAACGAGGCGGTCGGCTTCGAATATACGGCGATGCTGGCGCCCTCCGGCGGCGGCGGCGGCTCGGGCAAGGCCGAGATCAGCCTCAACGACGCGACCAACACTTTGTGCACCGACCTTGAGCTCGCTGCAGGCGTGACCATGACGGTCGGCCACGTCGTCTCGCCGGACGGCAACGCGATCGCGACTCTCGACGTGCCGAAAGCCGGCAACGACAGCAAGGATTGCGATCAGATCACCGACGCCCAGCTCGACTCCATCAAGGCCAATCCCGGCGCCTTCAAGGTCCACGTCGGAACCACGACGGGCGACCTGTACGGGACTCTCGTCAAGGAAGGCTGATCGCGCCACCCGTCACCCCGGCGAAAGCCGGGGCCTCGGGGAGACCCGCCGAGACTTCTGGTCCCGGGGTCCCGGCTTTCGCCGGGATGACGGGGAGGGCGAGTTCGCGACTTTTCGCGCCCGGCGGAACCGGACCGCCCCCGAAACGTCTTCTCCTTATCGGCGCGACTAAAAGCCTGCGTGCCGGGGGAGAAAAGCATGACCCTGATCCTCATCCTGATCGTCGGCGCCGTCTGCGGCTGGCTCGCCGGAATCATCACCAAGAGCGGCGGCGGCCTCATCTTCGACATCGTCGTCGGAATCGTCGGAGCCCTGATCGCCGGCTGGCTCTTCGGCGGCGGAGCCTCGATTCTCAACGGGCCGCTCAACCTCGAGGCCTTCCTCTATTCGCTGCTCGGCGCGGTGATCCTCCTGCTCATCGTCAAGGTGATCCGCCGGGCGACCTGAGGGCCCTTACGGGAACAGGCCCGCGGCGCGATCGCTTGCGCCGCGGGCCGGTCCCGCGAAACGGCATTGAACGCCGACCTCCGGCGGTCAGAAGCGGAAGCTCGCCGTCAGGTTCACTCCGTGCGAGGTGAAATCGTCGCCGCTGCGCCGGAAGTCGGTGCCGTTGGGATTGACGATCCGGAAGGGGTTGGTGAGCCCGGCCGTTCCCGGTCCGGCGCGCACGACATAGTCGCCCGCATCGATGCTCCGGTAGAGATATTGGAGGCCGATCGAAAAACCGGTCCCGAGCCGTTGCTCCACTCCGCCGCCGACTGCGTATCCCCAGCCCTTCTCGTTTCCGTTGCCGGTGAAGCTGTTCGCCGTGTTGCTGGTCGTGAAGCTGTTGCGGATGCTGCCCCGGACGACTCCGCCGGTGCCGTAGAAGAGCGTTGACCCCGTCGACACGCCGGCGCGCGCGCGCAGGCTGAAGACGTCGCGGAGGCGCCGGGTCATCGTGTAGCGGGCGGGAGTCGTGCTGAAGGCGCTGACGCTGTCGCGCAGCCGCGAGCGGCTATAGTCGCCGACGACTCCCAGGACGATTCCGCTTTTCGTCTCATAATCGAAGCCGGCGTGACCGCCAAATTCGATTCCGTCGCGGTCGCCGCGGCAGCCTTCGCCGGGCGTGGGGCCGGTCGCCGAGCCGCCGCAAAAGCCGGGCGAGAAAGCGTTGGCGCCGCCCGACGTGTTCACGGTGTCGCCGAAAGATCCGTCGAGAGCGGTGTCGAACAGGATCGTCTCGTCACCGTCGCCGGGCTGGAGGCCGTATCCTGCCTGCGCGCCGAGATAGAAGCCGGTCCAGCTGGGATCGTCCTGAGCGGCGGCCGGGCTTGCTACGAGGATCGTGGCCGCGAAGGCGAGGGAGGCGGATTTCATCATGTGCGTTTTCCTGATTACCTGAGGCTGGTCGAACGGGGAGCCTGCCTCGAATATCCCCGCCCCGGCGAATTTAGCGCGACCGTTGCCCGGCCGTTACAGTCTTAAGCAGGTATCGAGGCCGAACCCCTTGCGGCTCGAAAAGGCCCGTGCGGCGGATAATTCTTGAAAACCGGCTCAAAGTACCACTTTGATCCTCAAGTGACTCTCGCCACCCAGATCGACCGCTATCTCGCCAGGCTAATCCTGGTCCCGCTGCTCGCGACTCTGACCCTCGCGGCGATGCTGCTCATCCTCGACAAGATGCTGCGCCTATTCGATTTCGTGGTCAGCGAGGGCGGACCGGTGGGCGTGGTGTGGCGGATGCTGGGTAATCTGATTCCGGAATATCTTGCGCTCGGAATCCCGATCGGGCTTCTGCTCGGCACCTTGTTCGCCTTCCGCAGGCTCGCTTTGTCGTCGGAGCTGGACAGCCTGAGGGCCGTCGGCCTCGGTTATACCAGGCTCCTCAGGGTGCCCTTTCTGTTCGCAATCGTCCTCATGGTTCTCAACGTCGTCATCGTCGGCTTCGTCCAGCCGGTGTCGCGCTACGGCTACGAGCAGCTCCGCTTCGACCTTCGCTCCGGAGCGCTCGGAGCCTCGATCAAGGTCGGCGAGTTCACCAACCTGGGCAAAAGGATGACGCTCAGGGTCGAGGCCAGCGAGGACAAGGGGAGGCTGCTCCACGGGGTCTTCGTCCGGGCCCAGACCCGCGACGGCCGGACGATCGCGGTCACCGCCGATCACGGGACCTTCCTTGCGACCGACGATCCGGACGTCATCCTGCTTCGGCTCTCCAATGGCCGGCTGGTCCACAACTCGCCGAAATACAGGGCTCCCAGGGTTCTCAGCTTCCGAATCCAGGACCTGCCGATCGATCTCCCCGCAATCGCGAAATTCCGTGGCCGAGGCCGCGGCGACGAGGACGAGCTGACCCTTCCCGAGCTGTTCCGCTTCGGCGAATCCAAGGCCGCCGTGCCTCCGGCGACCCGAAACGCCATCCGCGCCAACTTCCACTATCGGGTGACCGAGATCGTGATGATGCTCCTGATGCCGCTACTGGCGGTGGCCCTGGCGGTGCCGCCCAAGCGGAGCACTTCGGGCCTCGGGATATTCCTCTCGATCGCGATGGTCGTCGTCTACCATAAGGTCAATCAATATGCCGAGCAGATGGCTGCCCAGGGGCGGGTCGACGCCGTGATCGCCCTGTGGACGCCCTTCTTCGCCTTCGCCGGACTGATCTTCTGGATGTACTGGACTCTCGCCTACAGGCCGGGCGGGCAGCCGATCGGGGCGCTCGAGCGCGGCTTCTCCAGGCTCGCCAAGGGGATCGGCCGGATCCTTCGCCTGGGCTCCGACCGGCGCGGCGCGGCTACGGCGCGATGATCAACTTCAACTTCTTCCCGTCGAAGCGGATCGCGCTCTACATGGCGCGGATGTTCGTGGTCCGAACGCTGGCGGTGCTGGCGGCCTTGGTCGTCGTCCTGATGACCCTCGACCTGCTCGGCGAATCCGGCAAGATCCTCCGGGTCCCCGGCAATGGCGACGCCGAGCTCTGGCGCTACGTCTCGCTTCGGATCCCCCAGCTCATCTCCCGCTTCCTGCCTTTCGCGGTCCTGCTCGGCACTCTGATCACCCTCGCCACCTTGAACCAGAACAGCGAGGTGGTGAGCATGAAGGCGGCCGGCATTTCCGCCCACCAGATCATCGCCCCGCTGGTCGTCGCGAGCCTCGGGATCGCCGCCGTCAGCTTCGCCTTCAACGAACGGATCGTCACCCGAGCCAACGACACCCTGTCGAGCTGGGAAAAGGTCGATTACGGGCCCGTGCCGCGCGACAGCGGGATTCGCCCCAACGTCTGGGTGCGCTGGGGCGACGACCTGATCCTCGCCCGCGAGGTCAGAGGGCAGGGGGGGGCCACCGAGCTTCGCGGCCTCAGCATCTACGACCGCGACTATGAGACCCTGAAGTCGATCGTCACCGCCGAGCGCGCGGCCTGGGCGGGCAATGGCTGGCGGCTGGAGAAGGCCGAGACGTTCGACGTCGCCCGAGGAACGGCTGAACGAAGCGCCTCCATGCCCTTCGGCGAGGGGCTCGACCCCACCCAATTCACCCTCGCCAGCATCTCCGCCGACGAGCAGGATTTCGCCACCCTTCGCGAGTCGGTCCGCCAGCTGAAGAAGGCGGGCCGTCCGACGGCGGAGCTCGAATCCGGCCTCTGGCACAAATTGTCCGGACCCCTGTCGGCTGTTCTCATGCCTTTGCTGGCCGGGGTCGCCGCCTTCGGCCTCGCCCGCTCGGGCCAGCTGTTCCTTCGAGCGGTGATCGGGATGTTCCTCGGCTTCGCCTATTTCGTCGCCGACAATTTCGCGCTCGCCATGGGCAATCTCGGCGCCTATCCGCCCCTGCTCGCCGCCTGGGCCCCGTTCGCTTTGTTCGCCCTGATCGGAGAGACCGTCCTCATCCGAACGGAGGAGTAAGGCGAACCCGGGGGACTCGGCGGCCTGTCCCGAAATTTCCGACCGGAAGATCGCAACGGCTTGATCGAGATCGTTTCGCCGCTACAAGGAAGCGCGTCCGGGGGCGGGCGGCAAGCCGTGATTTTGGGGGGACGTCGATGTCGCGGGATTCCGCTCTACTAAGCCGTCGTGTATTGCTGGCCGGTCTCGGCGCCGGAGCCGTTGGAGCTGCGGCCGCGGCCGCGGCCATGCCCGTCCTCAGCCTTCGCCCGTCCGGCGGCGCTTCGGACCGGCCCGATTCCTGGTGGGACCGCACCTTCCTTTCCCTCCAGGCCGCCGGGCTTGAGCAATGGAGGGGCCTGGTCGGAGAGACCTTCGCCCTGGATAGTCCGAACGGCTCGCACGAGCTTCGGATCGCGGCCGTCACCGCCTTTCCCGCAAAGGGCGCACGTCCTGCGGCTCTCGGCCGCTCCCAGGCCTTTTCGGTGGTCTTCGAATCGGTCGCGGGACCGGCTCTTCCTGCCGCCGACAGGGTGTATCAACTGGTTCATCGCTCCCATCCGCCCCTGCCCGTCCACATGGGGGCCCCCTCCGCCCTCGGGCAGAGGATGCGGCTGATCGCGGTGTTCAACTAGCCGGGCACGGCCACCGGGAGATAAAGGGGGGCGTCGCGTTGGCGGTTGATGCCATTCCATTCTTCACCGTCGGCCATTCGACCCGGGCCATAGTGGATTTCGTCGAGCTCCTTCGCGTCGGCGGGGTGCGCACGGTGATCGACATCCGCACCGTCCCGCGCTCCAGGCACAACCCTCAATATAATGAGGACGACCTCGGCGCCGCGCTCGCTCCCTACCAGATCGCCCACGGCCGAATCCCGGCGCTGGGCGGGCTTCGGAGCCGGGTGCGCGAGGTCCCGCCCGAGCGCAACGGCTGGTGGGAGAACCGAAGCTTCCACAATTATGCCGACCACGCCTTGTCCGAGGATTTCCGGGCGGGGCTCGAGGAATTGGTGGCGCTCGGGCGGGAGCGGCCGGTCGCAATGATGTGCTCGGAGGCCGTCTGGTGGCGCTGCCATCGCCGGATCGTCGCCGACCACCTCATCGCCCGCGGCGAGACCGTCTTCCACCTGATGGACGGCGGCCGGGCGGAGCCCGCGCGTCTCTCCGCCGGCGCCTGCGTGGAAGAGGGGCGGGTCGCCTACCCGCAACGGGCCGAGGCTTCTCCCTAGGGCCCAGGTCTGCGCCGGAAAACTATTCCTGGTCCGCTCCCCGATTCACGTCCGCGGGATCGTGGAGATAGTCGAGCAGGTCGCCGGGCTTGCAGTCCAAAGCCGCGCACAGTGCGGCGACCGTGGAGAAGCGGACCCCGCGCACCTTGCCGGACCGGAACAGCGACAATTGAGTCTCGCTGATCCCGATGGTCCGGGCGAGCGCGTTCGCCTTCATCCGCCGGGCCGCAAGCACCGCGTCGAGCGTCACCACCACCGGCATCAGAAGAACTCGCCCAGCTCGGCGCGCAGGGCCTTGGCCTCCTGCTGCACCTCGGCCGCCCGTTCGAGCAGCTGGCCGAGCAGATAGAGGGCGATTCCGACGACTCCGACGGCGAGATAGGCGGTGTCGAATATCAAAACGGCGGCGAAACGCCGTCCCTGCTCCGGGAAGTAGCCCTGCTGCATCAGGAGACGCATCGCGTTGGGCACGCCCACCGCGCTCGACGCAGCCCCGAGCGCGAGCGCCACCCCGGCGAGCCGACAGCCGGTCGCCATGGCCGAGCCGAATTCGCCGCCGCCCGCGAACGCTCCGAACGACCGGCCGATCGCCCACAGGGCGTAAAGATAGAAGAGGCCCGGGAACCAGATCACGGCCATGAACAGGATGTTCCGGCCCAAAGCTGCGCCGGGCCCAAGGGTGGCCAGGCCGATCGCAGTGGGAAGCAGCATCACGAGCGCGGTCGCGCAAAGCAGGGAAAAGGTCAGCCGCGAGAGCCAGAGGCTGTGCCGCCGCAGGCGCTCCATCTTGGCATGAACCATCGCCCACCCCCAAAAATTTATGTTGCAGTTAAACAAATCCAACTCTAGCTTAAATCGAAGCTGGGGGGCGAGTCGAGCCTCGACGTGGGAGGTATCGATGAACCTGGCCGTGGAGACGAGTGCTCTGAGCCGCCGCTTCGGGCGGCAGCAGGCGGTGAGCGGGGTTGATCTCGCCGTCCCGGAGGGGTCGGTCTACGGATTTCTCGGCCAGAACGGCGCCGGCAAGACGACCACCATCCGGATGCTGCTCGGCCTGCTCAAGCCGAGCGGCGGAAGCGCCCGCCTTTTCGGCCACGACGTGCGTCACGACCGGATCGCGGCGGCCCGGCTCGTCGGCGCACTCGTCGAAACTCCGTGCCATTACGATCATCTCACCGGCCGCGAGAATTTGGCGATCACCGTCCGACTGCTGGGTGCGGCGGCGCAGGAGATCGACCGCGGACTCGAGATCGTCGAGCTGGCGGGAGACGCCGACCGGCGGGTCGGGGGCTATTCGCTCGGAATGCGCCAGCGGCTGGGAGTGGCCCGCGCACTGATCGGGCGGCCGCGGCTGCTCATCCTCGACGAGCCGACCAACGGGCTCGACCCGATGGGCATCCGGGACATGCGGCGGCTCATCGCAGCCCTTGCCCAGGGGGAAGGGGTGACGGTGTTCGTCTCCAGCCACATCCTCGCGGAAGTCGAGCGGACGGCCACCCATCTCGCGCTGATGCACCGCGGCCTGCTGCTCCGGCAGGGCCCCGTTGCGGAGATGCGCGATTACGGCGCGGGGCGAGTGGCCCTTACCGTCGACCGGCCCGACGACGTCGTCGAGATGCTGGCCGCGACGGGCCTCGGCGCCGCCCGGCACGGTGCCGATCAGGTGCTTATGGACCGCCCGGAGCCGGTCGACATAGCGGCGATCAACTTCATGCTGGTCGAGCGGGGCGTGCGGGTCTTTGGAATCGAGGTCCGCGAACCCTCGCTCGAGCAGATCTTCCACGACTCGGTCGAGCAGGCCGACCTGCTCCTCGCCGCGGGAACGGATTTCAAGCCATGATTCGAGTTCTAATCGCCGAAGCCGCCAAGCTCCGCCGCTCGCTCGCTCTCCTGCTCTGCGCGGCGGCGCCCACCATGGTCGCCCTGCTTTGCGCCTTGATGTTCCACCAGAAGGGGGGCTCGGACCAGCCGTGGGCGAACTACCTGCTCAGCGCATCGGCCATCTGGAGCTTCTTCATGCTTCCGATGACCGTGACCGCCCTCACGATTCTCATCGCCCAGCTCGAGCACGGCCCCAAATTCTGGAACCACCTTCTTGCCCTGCCGGTGCCGAGGGCCTCATTCTTCGCCGCCAAGCTCGTCGTCGTGCTGTTCCTCGTCGCGGGCATGAGCGCGCTGCTCTTCGTCCTTGCTCCCGCCCTGGGCTGGATCGGCGACGCCGCCGCGCTCGGGCGCTCGCTCACCGGTGAGCTTGACCTGGCCGGATTCGCGAACGTCCTGGCAAAGATGTTCGCGGGCGCCCTGCTGCTCATCGTCTTGCAGCTGTGGGCGGCGCTTCGATTCCGGAGCTTCGTTCCTCCGCTCGTGCTCGGAATCGGCGGCACTTTCGTCGCCGTCGTCGCAACCGGGTCGGACTACGGTCCCTATTTTCCCTGGCTGATCGCGACCAACGCGCTCGCCACCGATGCGGCGCGGGCGGCGCTGGCACTGAAGGTTGGGCTTGTCGGCGGGCTGATCGCGGTCGCGGCGATGCTCGTAGACCTGTCGCGGCGGGAGGTCGTGTAGCTGCCGTCGTCCCGGGCTTGACCCGGGATCCATGAACGCCGCCGCCATGAGATTTCGAACGGCCGTGTTCATGGATTCCTGCCTTCGCCGGAATGACGGATGCGCGGTGACGCACGGGGTGACGGAAGGCCGCCGCCAGCCTATCTACCCCGTCATGGCCTCCACCCCCGTCAGCGAGCTTACCGAACGCGCCCGCGAAGTGTTCCGGATGGTGGTCGAGAATTACCTCGGCTCCGGGGCTCCGGTCGGGTCCCGGACCCTCTCCAGGCTGCCCGGCCTCAACCTGTCGCCCGCCTCGATCCGCAACGTCATGCAGGATCTCGAGGAGCTCGGCCTTCTCGCCCACCCCCATACTTCGGCCGGGAGGGTCCCGACCGAAAGCGGCCTCAGGCTGTTCGTGGACGGGATGATGCAGGCGGCCGAGCCGAGCGCGGAGGAGCGGGCGGCGATCGAGGCGCGGTTGGAGCGGGGCGGTCCGATCGAGGAGGCGCTTTCCGCGGCCACTTCCGCCTTGTCCGGATTGTCCGCCTGCGCCGGAATCGTCCTGGTGCCCAAGCGCGAGCCGGTGCTGCGCCAGCTCGGCTTCGTCCAATTGTCTCCGACCCAGGCGCTGGCCGTCATGGTGGGCGCCGAGGGCAGCGTCGAGAACAGGGTCGTCGACCTTCCGCCCGGGATCACCGCCTCCGCCCTCAGCGAGGTCGGCAATTACGTCAGCGCCCGCCTGAGCGGCCTGACCTTGCCGGAGGCGCAGCGCCGCCTCGCCGCCGAGATCCAGGCCGGCAAGGCGGCGCTCGACGACGCCGCGCGCCAGCTGATCGACCGCGGCCTCGCCTTGTGGTCCGAAGACGGGGCGCAGCGTCCGGTCCTGATCGTCCGAGGCCAGGCCAACCTGCTCGAGCCGGGCGCCGCCGCCGACCTCGAGCGGGTCCGCCAGCTGCTCGAGGAGCTGGACGGCAAGGAGGAGATCGTCCGGCTGCTCGACAGCGCCCGGGCCGGGCAGGGGATGAAGATATTCATCGGCTCGGAGAACAAATTGTTCGCTTTGTCCGGATCGTCGGTGATCGCCGCGCCCTATCGCGGGCGCGACGGCAAGGTGGTCGGAGTGGTCGGAGTGATCGGCCCGACGCGGTTGAACTATGCGCGGGTCGTACCCATGGTGGATTTCACGGCACAGGCACTATCGAGATTGATGGCATGAACGAAGACCAGGAACTGCACGAAGAGACAAACGAAGAGGCCGTGGGAAGCGGGGAGGGCGGCGGCTCGGACGCGGCGCCCGGGCAGGATCTCTCCGATCTGGTGAAGGAGCTGGAGCAGGTCCGCCAGCAGGTCCTCTACGCCCAGGCCGAGACCCAGAACGTCCGCCGCCGGCTCGAGCAGGAGAAGCAGACCGTCGCGGCCTATGCCGCCACCGGCTTCGCCCGCGACGTGCTTTCGGTGAAGGACAATCTCGACCGCGCCCTCGCGGCGATCCCCGACGACCTTCGCCAGGACGAGCGGATGAAGTCGCTGATCGCCGGGATCGAAGCGACCGGCCGCGAGCTCGACACCGTCTTCCAGCGCAACGGAATCACCCGGGTCGAATCCCTCGGCCAGCCCCTCGACCCCCACCGCCACCAGGCGATGGTCGAGATCCCGAGCGACGCCGAACCCGGAACCATCGTCCAGGAGATGCAGGCCGGCTACATGATCAAGGACCGGCTCTTGAGGCCGGCGATGGTGGGAGTGGCCCGGAAGGGGTAAATCGTCGTCCCAGCGGAGGGTGGGGCCCCACGGAGTGAAGGGCGCGGGCGTTTTCCACCCGCCGGGATGCCAGCCTTCGCCGGCATGACGAGTCTCAATAATCCTCGTGCATCATGTCGATCTCGCGGACCCGGCGCTTTTGCCGGGCCGCTTCTACCAGCCGGCGAAGCTCCTCGCGGCGCTGGGCGGCGCGTTCGACGTGGCGAAGGACGAGGGCGCCGCTGCGGGTGGTCTCGTCGCTTGAGCTGACGGTGATGGTGCCTATGCCGACCATCTGATTGATCAGGCTGAAGTCGAGGCGGACGTCCTTCACGCGGTAGAGTTCGACCTCGTCGAGGCTCTTGATGAAGATTCCTTCGCGGACGATCAGCCGGTCGGTGCAGATGTCGAAGCGGGCGGCCAGGCTCTCGAACCACTTCCACAGGACGATTCCCACGGCAAAGGCGCTGATCAGGAGCGGCCAGCGCCCCCATTCGCCAGTACCCGTGAGGAGGATGCCGATCGGCACCAGCGCGATCGTCGCCCAGCCGGCGAGGGTGCCTCGAAGCCAGCCCCAGGTAGAGGAGCGGAACGTGTCGAGCGGCTGTTCCATCATTCTCTCCCGGCTTTTGCCTTCCCATCGTGGAGCGATGGGGAGGCAAAATCAATTCGACCCGATCCTTCCGCCCTCTTCAGCGCGGAGCCGGGATGGCCCGGGCCAGCACCGGTGCCGGGCTGAGCCAGGTGGCGGCGGCGCGGCGGACGTCTTCGATCGTCAGAGCTTCGAGGTCGGATCGGAGGCCGGTCAGCTCTCGCAATGCGGCCCGGTCGCTCCCGGCATGCGCGATCATCGACGCCCAGGCCCCGTTTTCGCTCAGCGCCTGATCGGCCGAGGCGAGGAGCGGCGTTCGAGCGGCATCCAGCTCCTCCTGGCTGATCGCGCCCCTGGCCAGCTCGCCGGCGACTCCCCGCGCCGCTTCGACCAGTGGCCGGATGTCGCCCGGAGCGGCTTCCAGGACGACGGTCAGGATGCCCTGGTCGGCGTCGTCCGGAGTCGCGAGGCCGACGCTGGGGGCATAGACCTTGCCCATCACCACCCGGACCTGCCGGAGCAGACGGGTCTCGAGGATCGAGCGAAGCAGGTGGACCGAATATTCCTCGCGCCGCCGCTCGGGGCTTGCAACCCAGAGCGGCCAGGCGAGGACGGCGGCCGCCTTGTCGGCCGGGCCGCGGTGCATTTCGGTCACGGGCGGCGGCAGGCGCCCGGGGAAGTAGCGAAAGGGCCCTTCGCCTTCCGGCAAAGTCGGAAGCGGCGGGCGGGCGGGGAGGGCTCCGAAGGTCGCCGCCACCGCGCGCTTCGCCATGTCTTCGGTGACATCCCCGACGATCGTCACTTCGACCGGCGACCGGCTCAGCGCCGGCTTCAGCATCCGCTCGAAATCGGCGGCCCGATAGGCGGCCATCCGCTCGCGCGGCGGCAGCGACTCGCGTCCCGGGAATAGCGCGCGCTCGAGCGCGAGGTTCGCGACGATCGAGGGCTCGGTTTCGACCATGCGGTAGGTGAGGTCGAGCGCCGTGGGCAGCTTCTCGTCGATCAGCGGCCGGAAGCCGGGGTCGGTCATATAGGCCGCGAGCAGGTGCATCTGCTGCTCGACATTGTCGCTGAGCGTGCTGCTGGTCAGCATGAACGCGGTCGGCCGGGGCTCGAGACTGAAAGCCCAGGTGGAGTTGGCGAGCGCGCTCCCGATCTGCTCATAGTCCATCCTTCCGAGCCCGCCGTTGGGGAACAGGCCGGCCGCAAGCGTCATCGGCATCCTGTCGGCGACGCTGAGGCCGCGCTCGCCGTGGCCGAAGCGGACCCGGATCTCGGCTCCGCCGGATTGAAAATCGGTCTGCTTGAAGTTGAGCACGGCGCCGTTCCTGAACGTGAGGCGCGTGAATTCCGGCCCGGCCTCCCGCGAGGCCACCTTGCCGCGCTTTCCGAACTTTCCATACGCCCACTTCGCCGTCTCGCGGTCGGCGAAGGCCTCGAGCGGCGCCGCCGTCTCGTTCGCCCGCCACGCCGCGGCCAGCTCAGCGGGAGCGACCTCTTCGGGCCCGGTCAGCACCAGCAGCGGACCGTTGCCGCTCCAGTCCGCCTCGAAGGCGCGCTTGACGTCGGCGGGAGTGAGGCCGGCGACGAGGATGTCGTAGACGCGCATCGCCTCTTCGGGATGGAGAAACGGGGTACCGGCAAGCTCCGACTCGACGATCCCCTGCGCAAGGTCGCGGGTCGAGCGGGTGCCGCTTTGATAGACGGCCCCTCGAAGCCGGGAGCGGAGCTGCTCGGCGGCGGCCTCGACCTCCAGTGGAGTCGGCCCGGTCTCGGCGAACCGGCGAAGCTCCGCCTGCGCCTGGGCCAGTCCTTCGCGCCACTTACCGAGATTGGGGACCGCGATCAGGCATGAGATTCGAGCGTCGGGCAGGCTTCGATTGACCATCGGCGCGGTCCCGAGAAGCGCCGATCCGGCCTTCGCGGTGGCGCGGGTCGCGCGGTCCGTCAGGATCGTCACCCAGATTTGGGAGAGGGTCTCGCGGCGCATCTGCTCGAGGCTCCCGTCGCGCGGCCCGTCGAGAGGGGCGACCCGGCAGGCGCTCTCGGCGAGCGGAAGCGAAGGACCGCTCCTCGTGAACGAGTCCAGGCCGCTCCGGGGCAGCGGCACCGGCTTCGCCCGGGTACCCGGCGCGCCTCGGCCGGTCCAGCTTCCGAACGCCGCTTGCGCAGCCTTCAGGAGGGCGTCCGGATCGGAATCGCCGGCGATGACGAGGACGGCGTTGTCCGGCCGGTACCAGCGATCGTAAAAGGCCTGGAGGGCGCCCGGGGTCGCCGCGCGAACCGAGGCTTCCGTGCCGCCGACGTCGCGGGCGACGGAACGAAGCCCCGGGGCCTGGAACCGCGCCGCTTCGCGTCCAACGATCGAGGTCGGGGTCGTCCGGCCTCTGATCTCGGCGACCACAACGCCTTTCTCGAGCTCGACGGCGGCGGGCGCGAACAAGATTCCGTCCGCCGCGCCTCGAAGCCATTCGAGCACCTTGGCCACCGCCGCCGGATCCGCAACCGGGACGTCCATCTGGTAGAGGGTCGATTCGATGCCCGTCGCCGCATTCTCGTCGCGGCCGAAGGCAACTCCGAGACTCGCGAATCGGGTGTCGAGCGAGCCTTCGGGCGCCTGGCGGGTGGAGCGGAACGCCATATGCTCGACGAAATGGGCGAAGCCGCCTTCGGCCTCCTCCTCGTCATAGGCGCCGGCCCGGATGGCGAGTCGGATCGAGACCGCCCTGGCCGGCGAGCCGTTGCGCATGATCGCGTAGCGCAGGCCGTTGGGAAAGGTGCCGGTCCTGACCGCCGGGTCCGCAATCGCCTTCGCATCGGCGGGCAGGGGATCGATGGCCCGGGCCGGGGCGCACAAGGCCAGCACGGCCGCCGCCGCGGCGAGCGCCCGGCCAAACCCACGAAAAATCATCGGAAAAACCCCACGAAAACCCGGTCTCAGCTAACGGGGAATTCGCAGATTTTCAATGGATCAGGGCCGAGCCTTGAGCGAGTCGCGAATCTCGCGCAGGACCTGAAGCTCCTCGCTCGGCCCGGCCGGCGGCGCCTCTGCGGGCGCCAGCTTGGCCCGGGCTGCGATCCGGACCAGCTGGTAGATGACGAAGGCCAGGATGAGGAAAGCGACCACGGCGGTGACGAACTGGCCGTAGCCGATCATCGGCACGCCCGCTTCCTTGAGCGCGGCATAATTGTTGGGGTCGCCGGCATAGCCCGCTGGGATCGCGCCCAGGCGCACGAAGTAGCTCGAGAAATCCAGGCCGCCGAACAGCCAGCCGATCACCGGCATGATGATGTCGTCGGTCAGGGAAGCGACGATGGTCGCGAAAGCCGCTCCGATGATCACAGCCACGGCCAGGTCGAGCACGTTGCCCCTGGCGATGAACTCCCTGAATCCCGACATGCCCGCCTCCCCTTGTTGCTGGGGGGAGGTTAGCGCGATCGGTCCTCACCGTCACCCCGGCGAAAGCCGGGGCCCCGGGGGGTCACAGGCTCGGTGCGCTTTCTCGCCGAGGCCCCGGCTTTCGCCGGGGTGACGAGCCTCTCAATGTTCCCCGTGCGGCGCCTCGTCCCCTGCCGCGCGCACCTCCGCTTCGACCGTGATCGGAGGAGCGACGTTGAACGAGAAGGTGAGCGGGATCCTGTCCCCCGGCTTCACCTTGGAATCGATCCCGAACAGCATCGCGTGCCGTTCGCCGGGCTCGAAGACGAGCTCGCCGCGGCTTGGGAACTCGATCTCCTTGTGCTGCTTCATCTTCGTCTTGCCGCCGGTCATGCTGGTCTCGTGAAGCTCGATCCAGCGCACCGACGGGCTCGACACGCCGACCAGCCTGGTGCCCTCGCTTCCCGCCTCCATCCGGAAATAGGCGCCGCCCGGGCGACTCTTCGCGGCCGGCAGCCTCACCCAGACGTCGCTCACCCGCACCGTCCCGTCGGCCGGAGGCCGGTTGCAGCCCGCCAGCAGCAGCGTCCCGCCGAGGGACGCGAAAGCGAGGCTTTTGAGCATCTTCTTCATCGGGCCCGCTCCGTAGCGCGAGCCGCACTTCTTGTCGCGTCGGAATCCACCCCTATATCGCTTCCGAAACACTCCGCGTGCCTCATTGGAAGGACGCAGGGGTGAGGTAAACTTTTGGGGCACAAGAGGAATAAGCATGGCTAGAGTCATCGGAATCGATCTCGGCACCACCAACAGCTGCGTCGCCGTCATGGAAGGCGGCAAGCCCAAGGTGGTCGAAAACGCGGAAGGCGCTCGAACGACGCCCTCGATCGTCGCTTTCGCCAAGGACGGCGAGCGGCTGGTCGGCCAGCCGGCCAAGCGCCAGGCGGTCACCAACCCCGAGAACACGGTCTTCGCGGTGAAGCGCCTGATCGGCCGCCGCTTCGACGATCCGATCACCAAGAAGGACACCGAGCTGGTCCCCTACAAGATCAGCCGCGGCCCCAACGGCGACGCCTGGGTCAACGCCGGCGCCAAGGATTACAGCCCGTCCCAGATTTCCGCCTTCATCCTCCAGAAGATGAAGGAAACCGCCGAGGCCTATCTCGGCGAGAACGTCACCCAGGCGGTGATCACGGTTCCCGCTTACTTCAACGACGCCCAGCGCCAGGCGACCAAGGACGCCGGCCAGATCGCCGGCCTCGAGGTCCTGCGCATCATCAACGAGCCGACCGCCGCGGCGCTCGCCTACGGCCTCGACAAGCAGGACGGCAAGACGATCGCGGTCTACGATCTGGGCGGCGGAACGTTCGACATCTCGGTGCTCGAGATCGGCGACGGCGTGTTCGAGGTGAAGTCGACCAACGGCGACACCTTCCTCGGAGGCGAGGATTTCGACGCCAAGATCGTCGACTACCTCGCGGACGAGTTCAAGAAGCAGGAAGGCATCGACCTTCGCGGCGACCGCCTTGCGCTGCAGCGCCTCAAGGAAGGCGCCGAGCGGGCCAAGATCGAGCTCAGCTCCGCGCAGACGACCGAGGTAAACCTGCCCTTCATCACCGCCGACCAGAACGGGCCCAAGCACCTCGTCAAGACGATCACCCGGGCGGACCTCGAGAAGCTGGTCGAGGACCTGATCAAGCGGACGCTCGAGCCCTGCAAGAAGGCGCTCGTCGATGCGGGCGTGAAGGCCGCCGACATCGCCGAGGTCGTGCTGGTCGGCGGAATGACCCGGATGCCGCGGGTCCGCCAGGTCGTCCAGGACTTCTTCGGCAAGGAGCCGCATACGGGGGTCAACCCGGACGAGGTCGTCGCAATGGGCGCCGCGATCCAGGCCGGAGTCCTCCAGGGCGACGTCAAGGACGTCCTGCTGCTCGACGTCACGCCTCTGAGCCTCGGGATCGAGACCCTGGGCGGGGTCTTCACCCGGATGATCGACCGCAACACGACCATCCCGACCAAGAAGTCGCAGACCTACTCCACCGCCGAGGACAATCAGAACGCGGTCACCATCCGGGTCTTCCAGGGCGAGCGCGAGATGGCCGCCGACAACAAGATGCTCGGCCAGTTCGACCTCGTCGGGATCCCGCCGGCGCCGCGCGGAGTGCCTCAGGTCGAGGTCACGTTCGACATCGACGCCAACGGCATCGTCAACGTCTCGGCCAAGGACAAGGGCACCGGCAAGGAGCAGCAGATCCGGATCCAGGCCTCGGGCGGCCTCGCCGATTCCGACATCGAGAAGATGGTCCGCGAGGCGGAGCAGTTCGCCGAGGAGGACAAGAAGCGCCGCGA
The DNA here is from genome assembly GCA_036387875.1 of Allosphingosinicella sp. Taxonomy (GTDB): domain Bacteria; phylum Pseudomonadota; class Alphaproteobacteria; order Sphingomonadales; family Sphingomonadaceae; genus Allosphingosinicella. The sequence goes on from DASVSX010000061.1 coordinate 37,443, forward strand.
GGGCGCCGAGGCGAAGAACAGCGCCGAGGGCCTCGCCCATTCGACCGAACGCCAGCTCGCCGAGCATGGCGACAAGGTCGACGAGTCCCTGAAGACCGAGATCCAGACGGCGATCGACGAGACCCGCCAGGCCGTGGAGAGCGGCGACATCGAGTCGATGAAGTCCAAGACCGCCGCTCTGAGCCAGGTGGCGATGAAGCTCGGCCAGGCGATCTACGAGAAAGAGCAGTCCGGCGCGGCCGGCGGCTCATCCGACGGTGACGCCGGGCAGGGCGCCGAGACCGAGGCTTCCCAGGAAGAAGTGGTCGACGCCGAATTCTCCGAGGTCGACGACGAAAACAAGGGCTGAGGGGATGCCCCCCTCCGTTCGTCCTGAGCTTGTCGAAGGACCTTTCTTCCTAACGAAGTTAGGGAAGGAAAGGGCTTCGACAGGCTCAGCCCGAACGGCTGTGGGCGCATGGGGCCATCCGAATGACTGAATCCGATTATTACGAGCTGCTCCAGGTCGAGCGCGGCGCCGACGAGCGGACTCTCAAGACCGCCTATCGCCGGCTCGCCATGGAATGCCATCCCGACCGCAATCCGGGCTGCGCGGATTCAGAGGCCAAGTTCAAGGCGATCAACGAAGCCTATGATTGCCTGAAGGACCCGCAGAAGCGCGCCGCCTACGACCGCTTCGGCCATGCCGCCTTCCGCAACGGCGGAATGGGCGGTGCGGGGGCCCAGGACTTCGGTTCGTTCAGCGACATCTTCGAGAACATCTTCGGCGAGTTCATGAACGGCCAGCCGGCCGACCGCCGCTCGAACGCGCTTCGCGGCTCCGATCTTCGCTACGATCTCGAGATCGGCCTCGAAGACGCCTTCGCCGGCAAGCAGGTCGAATTGAGGATCGACACCACTTCCAGATGCGAGCCCTGCGACGGCACCGGCGCCAAGGCCGGAACGAGCGCCCGTCCCTGCACCATGTGCCACGGACGCGGCCAGGTCCGGGCGCAGCAGGGTTTCTTCGTCGTCGAGCGAACCTGCCCGACCTGCCGCGGAGTCGGCCAGGTGATCGCCGACCCCTGCGACAAGTGCCGCGGCGAGGGCCGGGTCGAACGCCAGCGCTCGCTCGATGTCCGGATCCCCGCCGGGGTCGACGAGGGCACTCGGATCCGGCTTGCCGGCGAAGGCGAGGCGGGAGTCCGCGGCGGCCCGAACGGCGATCTCTACATCTTCGTCCACCTCGCCCGCCACGATTTCTTCCAGCGCCAGGGGACGACCCTGTTCGTCCGTTGCCCGGTGAGCATCACCACCGCCGCGCTCGGCGGCTGCATCGAGGTGCCCGGCCTCGACCGGCAGAAGCATTCGATCCAGATCCCCGCCGGGATTCAGTCCGGCAAGCAGCTCAGGAAGCGCGGCGCCGGAATGCCGGTGATCAACGGCCGGGGCCATGGCGACATGGTCGTCCAGGTCGAGGTCGAGACCCCGACCAGCCTCAGCGCGAAGCAGAAGGAGCTGCTCGAGGAGTTCCGCAAGACCGAGACTGGGAACGAATGCCCGGCCAGCCAAAGCTTCTTCGGCAAATTGAAAGCCATGTTCGACGGCTGAGTCGCCTGCTTACTTTCCCTTTCGCCGGGATGCGAGCAGCTTGCCCACCTCCGCCTCCACCGCGCGATCGTCCGCCAGGTCCACGTCGAGGATGAGGGTCGGGGTGTAAGGTCCGAGCCGCATCGGCACATAGGTCCAATAGGCTTGAAGGCTGCTGAAGTTCGACAGGCCCGAGGGCAAGTCGGTAGTGATCGCGTTCGAATAGCGGGTGTTTGCACTCGTCTCCTGTCCGACGTGCGTCGCTCCGAGGTTGCGGAACAGCCGCGCCGCCTGCAGGCAGGAGCTGAAGCAGATACGGTCGGTCACCAGGATCACCCTTGGAGGCTTCTTTACGGAATCGCGCTTCCTCAGCGCCGCCTGCGGGTCGACGGACGCGGGTGCTTCGGCAAGCGCGCTGCCCCGAGCCAGGGCCGTCTGTATGGCGTCGCGCTGGGCCATCATGCCCAGCACAAGCGGGTGGTCTGCGCCCCCGACACGGACGGCCCGCTCCACATAGGCTTCGGCGGTTTTGAGCGTTCGAGGGGTGGCGCGCCAGACGACCTTCTGCGGTTCCCGAGCGCCCTTGGGATAGGTCGCCGAATCCACCGCGGCGGTCCCGTAAATCACCTCGGCAATGCGGTCGCTGATGAAGGTGGCCCCGCCGTCATTGCCCCTGAGATCGACGACGACGAACGGCGCTTCCCGGATTTCCGACTGCCGCGCCTCCACCTCCTTCATCAGCGGCAAGGCGGCCTGCGAGAGCGTCCCGAGTCGAATCCACCAGCCGCGGCCTTCGAAACTTCGCAGGCCGACGTCCTGAGACGCGAACGGACCCAGTTTCTCGAACTGCCTGCCAAGATCGCCCCTGCCTATCCGCCGCCAGTTCAGCTTGTGAGTTGCGACCTTGCCGTCGCCGCTTCGGACGTCGCAGCTTTCCACCCTCGGCTGATACGGGTTGCCGCTGTCGAGGAGCAGCGACGAGGACGTCCGCATTCGCTGCGCGGCGACGTGCCACGACCCCGTAAACGGTCCGAGCCATTCCGCGGCGAGAGCGTCGGGAGCCTTGCCGTCGCACGCAACCAACTCGGCTCCGGCCTCCGGGCCATCGGCCGCGCCGCCGGGAACGACCTTCCACCCGCCGCGCCGCGAGGAGACCAGGAAACCTGGCCAGAAATTGTCCGGCTGGACCCAGCTTGCACTCGCTATGTGAGGATCGTCGAACGCTGCGGCGAAACGGCTGATCGCGGCGCGGTAGCCCCCGAAGGTCCGAGCCTCGCGCGCCAGCTCCTGCGCCTCGGCATAGCCTTTGTGGAGCTGCGCGAGAAACACGGTGTCCCCACTGTCGGGTACCGCGGCAGGGTGAGTCTCTTCGACGAAGGCGCGGGCGGCCTTCAGATCCTCCTGCGCCATCCGGCCCCACGCTTCGGACTGAGCTAGCGCCGGAGCGCCGAGGAGAGCGGCGCCTGCGAGCGCGGCCAAGGCCGAGTGTGCCGGAAATGCCATCGAAGCCTCCGCCTGTGCGCCGGGCTTGGCGCACCGGCGAAGGTTAGCCGCAGTCGGCGGCCTCAACAATGGCCTCGCGTGAAGACGATGCGGAGGTGCTTCGCCGCCCGCGGCGCGCTATGCTGCCCCAATGCGCCTCCTGCTCCCGCTCCTCGCCGCCCTCGCAGGCTGCGCCACCGCGCCGAGCGGCGTCCCCGGCACCTTCGCCAACCCGGTGATCGACTCGGACTTCCCCGATCCCGCCATCCTCAAGGCGGCCGACGGCTTCTATTACGTCTACGCCACCCAGACGCAGCGCGAAGGCAGGATGATCAACCTCCAGGTCGCCCGTTCCCGCGATCTCGTCGCCTGGGAGCATCTCGGCGACGCTCTGCCCGTCAAGCCGGGCTGGGCGAGCAAGACCCAGGACTTCTGGGCGCCGCACGTGGCCGAGCATCGCGGCCGTTTCTATCTCTATTATTCGGCCAAGCCCGACGAGGCCCTGACCGACGACAAGAAGGGCCTCTGCCTCGCCGTCGCCACCGCCGACCGGCCCGACGGCCCGTTCACCGACATGGGCCACCCGCTCCAGTGCGGGCCCGGTTTCGTCAACATCGACCCGATGTCCTATGACGATCCCTCGACCGGCAAGCGGCTGCTCTACTGGGGGTCCGGCTTCGGCCCGATCAAGGTCCAGGAGCTCGCCCCCGACCGCCTTTCCTTCGCCGCGGGAAGCGGTCCGATCGATCTGGTCCAGGCCGACAAGAAGACGGACTATCGCAACCTCGTCGAGGGCGCCTGGGTCGTTCTGCGCGACGGCTATTACTACCTCTTCTATTCGGGCGACAATTGCTGCGGCAAAGGCGTTCATTACGCGGTGATGGTGGCGAGGTCGCGAAGCGCCACCGGCCCGTTCGAGCTCCAGCCCGGAACCCTCCTCGAGCGAAACACGAAATGGATCGGACCCGGCCACAACAGCGTGATCGACGATGAATTTGGCGAGAGCTGGATCGTCTACCACGCGGTCGACTCGGCCCGCCCGCGCTCCAAGCCGACCGACGAGATCAATAGCCGCCGGGTCATGCTGGTCGACCACCTCCTCTGGACCGATGAATGGCCCGAGGTGGAGGGACCGACCAGCGGGCCGCAGCGCCGCCGCTATCCGGAGCGGTGGGCCAAGGATTGAATCCGAAGCCGCCGCAACAGACCGACAGCGGAGCCATGAGGAAACTCTGGTCTGACCTGATCAAAATGGCTTTGTGGCGAGACCTCGCCGCGCTTACCAGATCGGCTGTTCGTTCGGTTTCGGGGGCAGGGGCATGATGTTGCGTCGAACCTGGAAAGTTCTGGCATGCCTATTGGGGACGGCAGGTATCGCGAGTAGTCTTGCGCCGATCCGCAGTGCCGACGCCGAACCGGCACAGACTGCCGCGACGCCACCGGAAGGTCGGACCATCGGCGTCTGGCGGGCTCCCGAGGGAACCAGCCAGGTCCCGATCTGGCCCAATGGCGCGCCGGACATGAAAGGCGTTACCCAGCCCGCCGAGAATATCCTGACCCGCAGGACGCCCGAAGCCATCGACGGCGATTTCTCCCATGCGGTGTTCGACGTGACCGAACCGACGATGACGATCTTCCCGCCGCGCGGCCAAAACACCGGCGCGGCCATCATCGTCTTTCCCGGCGGCGGATTCCGGGCCGTGGTGGTGACCGTGGAGGGGACTGAGATCTGCAACTGGATCGCCACGCGCGGAGTCACCTGCATCCTGTCCAAGTATCGCGTTCCGCGCAGCAATCACTATTGGGATGAAGAGCTGCGTCGGGCGGTGACGCCCAAGATTCCCCGTGCTTTGCAAGACGCGCAGCGTACCATCCGATTGGTCCGATCGCGGGCACGAGAGCTTCAGATCCATCCGGGCAAAATCGGGGTCATGGGCTTTTCCGCCGGCGGCTATCTGGTCGCCCAGACCAGCAACATCTTCGAGCCGACCTATACCCCCGTCGACCGGATCGATCGGGTCAGCAGCCGGCCCGACTTCGCCATCGCTTTCTTCCCCGGTCACATCTGCCGCCGAGGCGGCGTTTTCGATCCCGCGCTCAAGGTTAATGCTCGGGCCCCGCCGACCTTTCTGATCGCGGCGTGGGACGATCCGACCAATGAGATCTGCAACAGCACCCTCTACGCCCGGGCGCTGGATCAGGCAGGCGTTCCGGCCGAGGTGCATCTGTTCTCCACCGGCGGCCATGCCTTCGGGCTGCGCCGCGACCGCAGCCCCGACTCGGTCTGGCCCGGGCTGCTGGAAACGTGGCTGAAGGAACGGGGGGTCCCGCCAGGCTGAGAATTCACGCTGGCCGACACAATCTACGGCCGCTTCGGGATGGCCAGCCCGCGCTGGACCGCCGGTCTCGCCAGCCCGCGCTCGAGCCAAAGCGGGACGGCGCGGAGGGAGTCGAAGTCCACCAGCTCGCGCGCCTCGTAGAAGCCGATCAGATTCCGGACCCAGCCCAGCGTCGCGACGTCGGCAATCGAATAATCGTCCATGATCCACTCCCGCCCGTCGAGCCGGCCCTCGAGGACTCCGAGTAGACGCTTGGTCTCGTCGACGTAGCGCTGGAGCGGCCTCTTGTCCTCGATCGCCTTGCCGGCGAAGCGGTGGAAGAAGCCGACCTGGCCGAACATCGGGCCGACCGCCGCCATCTGGAAGAAGACCCACTGGATCGTCTGCCACCGCCGAGCTGGATCGGCGGGCATGAGCTGCCCCGTCTTGTCTGCGAGATAGAGGAGGATCGCTCCCGATTCGAACAGCCCGAACGGCTTTCCGCCGGGGCCGTCCGGGTCGACGATCGCCGGGATCTTGCCGTTCGGGTTGAGCGAAAGGAATTCCTCCGTCCAGGTCTCGTTCTTCGTGATGTCGACGAGATGCGGCTCATAGGGGAGGCCGATCTCCTCCAGCATGATCGACACCTTCACGCCGTTGGGCGTGTTCAGCGAATAGAGCTGGAGCCGGTCGGGATGCCGGGCCGGCCAGCGACGCGTGATCGGGAAGGCGGAGAGATCGGTCATGATAGCCTCGTCATTATCCGTCATGCCGGACTTGATCCGGCATCCATGAACACGGGGGGTGCCGGACTTGTCAGGTCGGTGTTCATGGATTCCAGATCAAGTCCGGAATGACGGGAAACTCAGATCGCCGTCGCTGCCAGCTGTTCCCGCCAATGCTCCAGCCGGCGCTTCAGGATCGCCGCGACCAGCGCCGGCGAGGCGTCGGGCTCCTCGATCCGCTCCACCACCTCGAAATCGAAGGCGGCTTCGCCATGCGCCCGGGCCGCGGCCTGGAGGCTGCGATGGGGAGTGCTCGCCATCTTCAGGGCGACCGACAGCCGGTTCCGAATGGTGGCGAGGTCGGAGGCGCGGCCGACCCACCGCTCGCCCGTCGGGCCGCAGGTGAGGGCGTAGATTCCGGGCTGGCTCTTCCGCTCCTTGAAAGCCGCGACGGCCGCCTTGCGCGATTGCTGATCCATGGCAGGGCGCTAGCAGCCCCGCCAGCCACCGTCAATATTACCCGGGTGATATTAGCGTGCGATTTATCCGGATGAAATTAGCCGTCATTCCGGGACGAGGAGTCCCCGAACACCCGATCGAAAATCGTGTCCACGTGCTTCAGATGATAGCCGAGGTCGAAGCTCTCCTCGAGCCGCTCGGCGGGGAGCAGCGCGGAGACCTCCGGGTCCGCCTTGAGAAGCTCGAGCAGCGACAGGGTCCCGCCGCTTTCCCACACCTTCATCGCGCTCCGTTGGACGAGGCCGTAGGCCTGCTCGCGGCTCGCCCCGGCCTGGGTCAGGGCCAGGAGGACCCGCTGCGAGTGCACCAGGCCGCCCATGAGGTCGAGATTCCTCTGCATCCGCTCCGGATAGACGAGGAGCTTGTCGATCACCCCGGTGAGCCGGGCGAGCGCGAAATCCAGGGTCACCGTAGCATCGGGCCCGATATAGCGCTCGACCGAGCTGTGGCTGATGTCGCGCTCGTGCCACAGGGCCACGTTCTCCAGCGCCGGGTTCACGTAGCCGCGGACCATCCGGGCCAGCCCGGTCAGGTTCTCGGTCAAGACCGGATTGCGCTTGTGCGGCATGGCCGACGAACCTTTTTGGCCGGGCGAGAAATATTCCTCCGCCTCCAGCACTTCCGTCCGCTGCAGATGGCGGACCTCGGTCGCCAGCCGCTCGACCGACGAGGCGACCACCCCCAGGGTCGCGAAATACATGGCGTGGCGGTCGCGCGGGATGACCTGGGTCGAGATCGGCTCGACCCTGAGGCCCATCTTGGCGGCGACATGCGCCTCCACCCGCGGGTCGACATTGGCGAAGGTGCCCACCGCTCCGGAAATGGCGCAGGTCGCGATCTCGTCGCGAGCCGCGGCCATCCGCGCCCGCGCCCGGGCGAACTCGGCATGAGCGAAAGCGAGCTTGAGCCCGAAGGTCACCGGCTCGGCATGAATTCCGTGGCTTCGGCCGATCGTCGGAGTGAGCTTATATTCGTGGGCCCGCCGCTCGAGCACGTCGAGCAAGGCGTCGAGATCCTCGATCAGGAGGTCGGACGCCCGCTTCAGCTGGACCGCGAGGCAGGTGTCGAGCACGTCCGAGCTCGTCATCCCCTGGTGGAGGAAGCGCGCCTCCGGTCCGACATGCTCGGCGACGCTGGTCAAAAAGGCGATGACGTCGTGCTTCACCTCGGCTTCGATCGTGTCGATCCGCTCGACGTCGAACCCGCCGTTCGCCCACACCGCCTCGGCGGCCTCGCGCGGGACGACGCCCAGCTCCGCCATCGCATCGAGCGCGTGGGCCTCGATCTCGAACCAGATCCGGAAGCGGGCTTCGGGCGTCCAGATGCTGCTCATCTGCGGCCGCGAGTAGCGGGGGATCATCGGCGCTTCCTAACCTGCGTTGAGAACGGGGCGCCTAGCAAAGTCGTCCCGTGGCTTCAATGAGACGGAGAAAGGAACGAACCGCACCGCAACTTCGTTTTTCTTTTGAGCCTTCAGAGCCTTAACTGCCCCAAGGCCCGCGTCAGAAGTAAATCTGCATCAATTTAGAGAGGAAAGATTCTTATGCTGAAATCCATCCTGATGGGCGGCGCGATGCTGCTCGCCATCCCCGCCCTCGCTCAGACCACCGGCGGCACCGGCAGCGGCGGTACCGGGGCCGGCCAGACCGGCACCACCACCAACGATCATGGGACGATGCACGGCAGCCAGGGCAGCGGGACCGCGGGCACCGGCAGCCAGGTCAACGGCGGCACGATGAGCTCGGGCTCCGGTCAGGCCGGGCAAAGCGGCACGTCCGGCTCCGGCATGGGTACCGGATCTTCCGGCTCCGGCATGGGCACGGGCGCTTCCGGCTCGGGCATGGGCACCGGCTCTTCGGACTCCGGCATGGGCGCCGGTTCGTCCGGCTCCGGAATGGGGACTGACGCCGATACCGGCATGGGTGCCGGCACTGCCGGCAGCGGAATGGGTACCGGCACCGGCATGACGGGGTCCGGGATGGGCACCGGCACAGCCGCCGGCGCGGGCGGCTCGCGCAGCTACCCGCTTTGCACCCGCACCCGCACCGACAGCTGCCGCCAGCGCGGACGGTAATCCCTCTTGCCTCCTCATGCTTCGCATGGGGAGGCAATTTTCTAGATCAAACCCAGCGACCGCATGCTGGCGCAGGTCCGCGCCCCGACGATGACATGGTCGTGGACGGAGATTCCCAGCGGCCGCCCCGCTTCGACGATCTCGCGCGTGAGTCGGATGTCCTGCTGGCTCGGCTGGGGGTCGCCGCTCGGGTGGTTGTGGACGAGGATGATCGCGGTGGCGTGATATTCCAGCGCCCGGCGAATCACCTCGCGGACGTAGACCGCCGCCTCGTCGACCGAGCCTTCCGACACCGGCTCGTTGCGGATCAGCATGTTCCGGGCGTTGAGGTAGAGGATCCGGACCCGCTCGATGGCAAGGGCGCCCATGTCGGCGCGCAGATAATCGAGAAGCGCCTGCCAGCTTCCAAGCACCGGCTGGTCCATCACCTTCGATTCGAGCAGCCTCAAGGCCGCCGCCTGGGCGATCTTGACCGCCGCCGCGGCGCCCTCGCTGACGTCGCCGACCCGCATGATCGCCTCGGCGTCGGCGGAAAGAAGCCGGCCGAAGCCCCCGAAATCGTGAATCAGCTTTTTGGCTAAAGGCTTGGTGTCCCGGCGGGGGAGGGCCAGCGCAAGCAGATATTCAATAAGCTCATGTTCCAGGAGAGCCTCGGGCCCGCCCTCGAACAGGCGTCTCCTCAGCCGGGCGCGGTGGCCGCGGCCGTCAAGAGACTCGTCGGCCATAAGGGAAGATTAAGCTTGGAAGGGCTCTTAGGCAAACCGCTTTGCCGCCGAGCGCGCGAAAGGTACGGAGGCGCAACGGGAGGTGTAACGGAGGTTGGACGGGCCGGTGGACGAGGAGGCCTTAGTCGAGGTGCGGCGCCGCCCGGTGAAGCGGCTGATGGCGCTCGCCTTGCTCGCACTGGTCCTGCTCGCGCTCCTCCTTGCCTGGACACAGAGGCGGCCCATCGCCTCCGACTTCATCGCCCGCGAGTTCGCCCGCCGGAACGTCCGGGCGACCTACGAGGTGAAGAGGATCGGATTCAGGACCCAGCGCCTCGAGAACCTGGTGATCGGCGATCCGCGCAATCCCGACCTTACCGCCCGCTGGGTCGAGGTTCGGCTGGGCTGGGGCGGCCTGCGCCGGCCCAGGGTGACCCTGATCACCGCCCGGGGAGTGCGGCTCAACGCCCGGCTGGCGAAGAACGGCAAGATCAGCTTCGGCGAGATCGACCGGCTGCTTCCGCCGCCGACCGGGCTTCCGTTCCGATTCCCCGACCAGAATGTCGACATCGCCGACACCCGCATCCGCTTCGATACGCCGGCCGGCCGGGTTGGGATCGCGCTCGAAGGCAAAGGCAATCTCGCCGACGGTTTTCGCGGCCGGATGGCGGCGGCGGCGCACAGGCTTCGGCTCGGAAGCTGCGGCATCGACGGCGTCAAGGGAATCTGGATGGTCGGCATCAGCAATCTGAAGCCGAGCTTCCGCGGCCCCGGGCAGGCGGCCCGCCTCGCCTGCGGGGACAGGCTCGCGGTAACCGGCATCGGCCTCGACCTCGATGCCGGCCTCGCCCCGGGGCTCGACAGCTGGAAGGGGACCACCGCCGTCCGGGCCGCCAGGCTCCAGTCGGGCTCGACCCTCCTGACCGGGCTCAGCGGGCGCCTCGGCCTCGACGGCAACGCGAAGATGACCCGCGGCGCCCTCGACATCGCCTCCGGTGCGGTGCGGATCGGCTCGGTGACCGCCGCCCGCGCTTCCATCGAGGGCCGCTACGGCCTGTCGCTGGACAATGGCGGCTTCACCCTGGTCGGCAATGCCGGCGCGCGCGGAGCCTCGGCCCGGCCGGCGGCCGCAGGCGCCGTCGCCGCGCTCAGGTCGGCCGGCGGCACGCCTCTCGAGCCGGTTGGAGACTCGCTCGCCGCTGCCCTGTCGCGAGCAGCGGGCGGCTTCGACGCCCATGCGGCGCTCCGGCTCGTCAACGGACGCGGCTTCGGAGGAGTCCGATTCGAAAGGCTGAGCGCGGCCACGCGCAGCGGCGCCCGGGTGGAGCTCCGGCGCGGGCAGGGGCTTACATATTACTGGCCGAGCGGACTGACCCGCCTGGACGGCGATCTGGCGGTTGCCGGCGGCGGCTTCCCGGCGATTCGCCTCAGCCTTTCGAAGCCCCGTCCGGGCTCGCCGATAAGCGGAGCCGGCCGGATCCAGCCGATTCGGGCCGGCAATTCGCGGCTCGCGCTCGGCCCAATCGGCTTCACCGCGGCGGCCGGCGGCGAGACCCGGGTCTCGACGGTGGCGACGATCGACGGGCCGCTCGACAATGGCTGGGTGCGCGGGCTCGTCGTCCCGCTCGACGGACGCCTCGACGGCCGCGGCGGCTTCGCCTTCGGGACCGGCTGCACGCCCGCGCGGTTCGAGGCTCTCCAGGTCGGCACCCTTCGCCTCGGCCGGACCCTTCTTCCGCTTTGCCCGACCGGCCGGGCGCTGATCTGGAAGGCCGTCGGCGGAGCCGTCATGGGCGGCGCCGAGCTCCGCTCGCCCCGCTTCGCTGGAACGCTGGGCGCCTCGCCGCTCAGCGTCGCCGGAAGCCGGCTGCGCTTCGGGCTCGCCGGCCCCGGCTTCACCGCCTCGGACATCGAGGTCCGGCTCGCCGCCAACCGCTTCGACCTGACCTCGCTCACCGGCGACTTCGGCAAAGGCGGGGTCTCCGGACGCTTCGCCGGCCTTTCGGGGAAGCTCGCCAACGTCCCGCTGCTGATGAGCCAGGGCGGCGGCACCTGGCGAATGAAGGGCGCCGACCTGTCGATGGCCGGCGAGATGCGCGTCGCGGACGAGGCCGATCCGCCCCGATTCTATCCGCTCGTCAGCCGCGACTTCCGACTGGCGCTCGCCAACAACCGGATAGAGGCCGGCGGCTGGCTGGACGATCCCGAAACCGGCACCCGGATCGTCCGGGCCGATATCGTCCACGATCTCGCCGCGGGCCGAGGCCGGGCCGAGCTCGCCGTTCCCGGAATCCGCTTCGACAAGGATTACCAGCCCGAGCAGCTTACCCGGCTCACCACCGGAGTGGTCGCCTTGCTCAAGGGAGTCCTGAAAGGGCAGGGGGAGATCAGCTGGGATCCCTCGGGCTCCCGCTCGAGCGGCGCCTTCTCGACCGACGACATGGATTTCGCAGCCGCCTTCGGGCCGGTCGAGGGCCTGTCCACAACCCTCCACTTCACCGACCTGCTCGGCCTGGTCAGCGCCCCCGGCCAGGAAGCGAAGATCGGCCTGGTCCGCGCCGGGATCGACGTTCTCGACGGCCGGATCCGCTATCGGTTGCTCCCCGGCCTTCAGGTCAAGGTGGAGGGCGGCCGCTGGCCGTTCGCCGGCGGCGAGCTCATCCTCGAGGAGACCGTCCTCGACTTCTCCAGGCCCTCGGCCAAGCGCCTGACCTTCCGGGTCGAGGGCCTCGACGCGGCGCTCTTCATCCAGAAGATGGAATTCGCCAACATCACCGCGACAGGCACGTTCGACGGCGTGATCCCGATGGTCTTCGACGAGCGCGGCGGGCGGATCGTCGGTGGCCGGCTCGTCGCCCGGCCGGAAGGGGGAACCCTCTCCTACATCGGCGAGCTCACCGACAAGCAGCTCGGAATCTACGGCAAGCTCGCCTTCGACGCCCTGAAATCGATGCGCTATTCGAAGCTGACCATCGACCTCGACGGAGCGCTCGAGGGCGAGTTCGTCGCCGGGATCGAGCTCGACGGAGTGGCGAGGGACCCGGTCCTGACCGTCGCCCCCGGCGGCGGGATCCAGGGCATGGTCGCCGGGCGCGCGCTGGGCCAGCTCGCCAAGATCCCGTTCGAGTTCAACATCAACGTCAAGGGCCCCTTCCGCGCCCTTATCGGGACGATGCGCTCGCTCCACGATCCCACTCTGCTGATCCAGTCGACCCTGCCGGACCTGATCCGCGGCAAGCCGGATGCGCCAACTCCCGTTCAGCCCCAGGAAAGCGAGATTGTTCGATGAAGCGGTCGTTGTTGACGTCGATGCGTTGCGGTGCGACGCAGGGCGCGATGAGACGGATGAAGATCCTCCTCGCCGCGCCGGTTGTCCTCGGCTCGGCCGGGTGCGTTCAAGTGAGCGCTCCCGAGAAGCCGATCGAGATCAACCTCAACATCAACATCAGGCAGGAGGTCGTCGTCCGTCTCCAGCAGGACGTGCGCGATCTCATCAAAGAGAATCCGGGAGTGTTTTGACATGAGCCGCCGAACCAGACTGATCCTCGCCGCAGGAATCTCGCTCGCGGTCGTCGCCGGCGGCGCCTCGGTCGCCTCCGCCATGTTGCAGGACGCCTCCGCGCAGCTTCGCGCCTCGGGCCAGGTCGGCGAGCAGGCCGACGGCTATCTCGGCCTGGTCGGCTCGGCCCCGGCCGCCGTCCGAGCCCAGGTCGATTCGGTCAACATCAAGCGCCGCGCTTATTACACCGATCTCGCCGCCAAGCGCGGCGCGAAGATCGAGGAGGTCGCAGCGACCACCGCCTGCGAGCTGTTCCGCACCAAGGTCGCCCAGGGCCAATATTACCGACTGCCCGACGGCGTGTGGCGCCAGCGCGACTCGGCCCCGATCCCGCTCCCGGCTTATTGCGGATAGGGCAGGGTGGGGTAGGGGAGGCACCCGTCATCCCGGCGAAAGCCGGGACCTCGGGACCAGAAGTCTCGGCGGGTCTCCCCGAGATCCCGGCCTTCGCCGGGATGAGGGTCAACGGCGCTTCCGGCGCCCATTCGGGACCGCGGTGCGAACCATTTTCGAACGCAACGACGCAACGACGCTACGATTCCGCAAAGCGGAAAAACTCTAGTTCATCCCGATACGGCCACGTCTCCCGCCGGCACGAATGTGGTGGAGCGCTCCGCGCTCGTTGCGTCGTTGCGTCGTTGCGTTGAAAAAATCGACCGGCACCGCGCGCGCGGATCGGTCCTAATGGCGCAGGCCGTCGTTCCGGGGACGCGCCAAAGCTACTTCCCGAGCTATTCGACGCCGCTTATCGCCGCTGAGCCTGGCCGGCCACTACGCAGTCTTCGAGGTTGGAGTTGCAGGCGCGAGCCGGGGAGCTGGACACGGCGAAGCTGGACCTGAACCGCTCCGCCACGAGCGCGCGAAGCCGTTCGGTGACCGGCACATAGACTTCGTAAGTTCCGCCCGCATAGCCGTCCAGCTCGGTGAAGGTGATCTTGAGCGTGGTCACTCGTTGCCCCGCCGCGAGCAGCGTGAAATCGTAAGGCGGCGCCACGCACGGGCCTTTGAAGAATCCATTGCCGCTGGCGGCCTCGCGCCGGCGCGCCTCGGCGAGCACCCGGCAGAGCTGAACGCCGATCTCCGCATTTGCGGCGGCCGCATCGCTGAACAGCGCTTCGGGCTTCAGCGCCCGGTTGCCGGCCTTGTCCCAGAGCAGCGTCTCGAAGACGAACCAGCCATGGGCGCCGCCGCTATATTCGGAGGTCGATGCGGACAAGGCGAGGAGCGCCGGAAGGTCCGAATCCACCGTATAGGCCTTCTCATGGAAGAACCGGCCCTCGGGGTGCTCCTTGGCATATCTGGACAGCGCGCCGAGGCCGTCCGCGTCGTTCTCGTTCCACTCCTGCCTCATCTCCGCCTTCGACTGGCTCCGGAGCCAGGAGTCGAGGGCCGGGATTCGTGCCGCCTCGGGCGGATAGACGAAGGCGTAGGTCCAGTTCGGGCCCCTCTTGGCGATGCACACGCTGCCCTTGGCGGGCTCGGCGCCTTCCGTGGGGCAATCCCGCTTGGCCGCGGCGGGAGGCAGGTCGGCCGATTTGGGCGGTCCATCCGATCGCCGCTCCCCGCAGCCGCCCGAGGTGGTTCCGATCGCGAGCAGCAGGGCGAGGGAGAGGGGCTTCGACATTCGCCGAGCCTAATCGCCCCGGTGGGCCAGTCAATTCGCGCCTTTACCGCACCGCACAAGAGTTGACTTGGGCCACCCCCCTTCCTAAAGGGGCGGCGCCTCGGCGGGGTTCGTTCGCCGGCATGTCCTGCTACCCTCATACGCGCCGCTTTTTGGAGCGGTCGTCCATGGAAGAACGACATGGCGGAAGACGAGCACCGGCAGGACCCGAAGCTTCCCCAGGACGCGCGGCTCGACTCGCTCGATGAGCGATTGAGGGACGCGCAAGCGGCGGAAGCGGCGAGGACCGGTGTGAAGCAGCGCCCGCCGCAGACCGGCCAGCGCCAGGGGATGCGCATCCTCTCGGTGATGGTCAGCTACCCGCTCGGAAGCGCCCTGATTGGCTGGGTGATAGGCCGGGCGGCCGCGACCCGCGGTATCTGGGTGGCGATGCTGTTCCTCGGGTTCGGCGCCGCCATGTGGGAAGTTTGGAAGATTTCGAATCAGAAGCCCGAGTGACGGGCAAAGGGACGTAAAGAGTGGCGGCCGAAAGCAAGATCGACCCGATGCACCAGTTCCAGATCAGCCCGCTCGCGGGCAATCTGGACGGCAATCCGTTCGTCTTCACCAACAGCGCCTTGTGGATGCTCGTCGTCCTCGCGCTGATCTGGATCTTCATGCTCGGCGGCATGAAACGCCAGCTCGTGCCCGGCCGCTGGCAGGTCATGGTCGAAGGCGTGACCGGGTTCATCCACTCGATGGTGACGACGAACATCGGCCCCGAGGGACGCAAGTACATGCCGTGGGTGTTCACGGTGTTCATGTTCATCCTGTTCGCCAATCTGCTCGGCCTGATGCCCTTCGCCCTGGTCGGCGCCCAGCCCTTCACCGTCACAAGCCAGTTCACCGTCACGGGGATCATGGCGATCATCAGCTTCGCGATCGTCCTGATCGTCGGCTTCTGGAGGCACGGCTTCCACTTCTTCTCGCTCTTCATCCCGCACGGCACGCCCAAGGTGATGCTTCCGATGATCTTCCTCATCGAGCTGCTCTCCTTCATGGTCCGCCCGTTCAGCCTCGCGCTGCGGCTCTTCGTCGCGATGATCGCCGGCCACATCCTCGTCGAGGTGTTCGGAAGCTTCGTCGTCCAGGGAATCAACGCCGGCGGAATCGGCCCCGCGGTCAGCGTCCTGTCCTTCGTCTTCATCATCGGCGTAATGGCGCTCGAGATCCTGGTCTGCGCCATCCAGGCCTATGTGTTCGCCCTTCTGACCTCGCTCTACATCAACGACGCGGTCAACCTTCACTAGCTTTCAACCGGTTTTCCCAAGGAGATTGTCATGGATTTCGCTTCTGCCCAGGTCATCGGCGCCGGTCTCGCCGCGATCGGCGTCGGCGCCGCCGCGGTCGGCGTCGGCAACGTCTTCGGCTCGTTCCTCGAGAGCGCGATCCGCAACCCGGCCGCCGC
>DASVSX010000062.1:0-10199 GCA_036387875.1 Allosphingosinicella sp.
CCCTCCACCATGCTTCGCATGGTCCCCCTCCCCATCCGCTGCGCGACGGGGAGGACTAATCCACCTCCGCCGAGTATTTTTCCCTCAGAGTCTTCTTGTCTATCTTGCCGGTGCCGAGCTTGGGCAAGGGCTCGTCGTGGACCCAGATATGCTGGGGGATCTTGTAGAGGGCGATCTTTCCGTCGAGGAATTCCCGAAGCGCCTCCGCATCGAGCGCCCGATCGTCCTCCGAGTAGATCACCGCCGCAGGCACCTCGCCGAGCCTTTCGCAGGGCACTCCGAACACCGAGGCTTCCGACACCGCCGGATGGGAATAGATCGCGGCCTCCACCTCCTGGCAGCTGATATTCTCGCCCCCGCGGATGATGATGTCCTTCTTTCGGTCGACGATGAACAGATACTCCTCCTCGTCGAGATAGCCGACGTCGCCGGTCTTCAGATATCCGTCGGCGGTGAACGCCGCCGCCGTCGAGGCGGAGTCGTTCCAATAGCCGCGGAAATTGGCCGCCGATCGAATCGCGATCTCGCCGGTCTCTCCCGCCGGCAGATGCCGGTCGCCCTCGCCCAATATGGCGAGCTCGACCGTCGGTCTGTGCGGCCGGCCGGTGGAGGCGGGCTTGTCGGCGTAATTCTGCCAGAAATTGCCGCAGCCGACCGCATTGGTCTCGGTGAGGCCGTAGCCCAGAGCCGGCTGCGCGCCCTTGAAGCTCTCCTGAAGCCTCTTGACGTGGGCGACGGGCCTCGGCGCTCCGCCCGCGGCGATGTCGGTCAGCGAGGAGAGGTCGAACTTCTCGCGGTCGGGATGCTGCATCAGCTCGAGGCTCATCGTCGGAACCCCGACGAAATAGGTCACCTTCTCGTCCTGGATGAGCCGGAGCGCCTCGCCGGGATCCCATTTGGCCATCAGCACCATTCCCCGGCCGATGACGAAACTGTTGAGGAGCACCGGCACCTCGCCCGTGACGTGGAACAAAGGCACGTTGACCAGGGTGCGCGGCGGGTTGGCGGGGCCTCGTCCCTCGCTCTCCATGATCCCGAGCAAGGCGAGTAGGCTGATCGAATAGGTGTAGATTCCGGTGGTGACCGCGCGGTGGCTGGAGACGGCGCCCTTGGCGACTCCGGTGGAGCCGGAGGTGAAGAGGATGGTGGCGTCGTCCTCGGGGCCGACCTCCGGCAGATCGGCCTCGCCCCGGCCGAGCAGCGGCGCCAGCGCCTCCGCGATCGGCTTCTCGACTGGAAGGGTCACTCCTGCGACGGCGAGGCCGGTGCCCTCCAGCCGCTTCGCCCTCGGGGCGTCGCACAGGACCAGGCAGGGCTCGGTCAAGGCGAGGCCGTGGCGAAGCTCGTCCGACTGCCACCAGCCGTTGACCAGGGTCGCGACTCCCCCGGCCTTGAGGACGGCCATGTAGGCGACGATCCAGCTCGGGCAGTTGCGCATCGCGATCGCCACCCGGTCGCCCTTGCCGACCCCCCAGCCGCCGACCAGCGCCCGCGCCAGCCGGGTGGCCTGTTCGTTCAATTCGGCGAAGGTCAGCCGCTCGCCGTCGGCGATGACCGCCACCGTCGCTCCGTGAAGCATGCAGAAGGCGTCGAACATGCCCGGCAGGGTCGGCGGCAGGTTGGCGACGATCTTGCGGCCGTCTTCATCCTCGGCGATCTGGATTCGGCCGCCGGGTCCGGTCACCTGCGCCAGCACCGCGTCGAACTTGCGGTCCAGCTCGCTCGGCATCCGCATCTCCCTTTCCGTTTCTGCTTGCCCCTCCTATTAGGGCCTGGAGCGGGAGGGGGAAGCCTTTGATGGATGCTTTACTGACAAGTCTGTCGACGGCCGCCGGCGATTATGTGCGGTTCGAGAACCTCGGGCTGAGCAAGACCCTGTTCGACTGGCCGTTTCCGCTGCGCTGGTATTCGCTCGGTTATCTGGCCGGGATCCTCGTCGGCTGGTGGTATCTGATGAAGCTGATCGACCGCCCTGGAGCGCCGATGGCGCGGCGGCACGCCGACGACATGGTCTTCTACGCGACGCTCGGAATCATCCTCGGCGGCCGGCTCGGCTACGTGCTCTTCTACCGTCCGGAATTCTACTTCGCCGACCCGATCCAGATCGTCCGCCTGTGGGACGGGGGAATGTCCTTCCACGGCGGAGTCATCGGCACCACGCTCGGCATCCTGTGGATGGCGCGCAAGCACAAGCTCGACTGGCTCAGAGTCCACGATTACGTCGCCTGCTGCTCGCCCTTCGGGATTTTCTTCGTCCGCCTCGCCAATTTCGTGAACGGGGAGCTTTGGGGAAGGCCAACCGACGTCCCCTGGGCGATCGTCTTCCCGACGGGCGGCGAGGTGCCTCGCCATCCCAGCCAACTCTACGAGGCGGGTCTGGAAGGCATCCTCCTCTTCTGCGTCCTCTGGTTCCTGTTCTGGAAGACCGACGCCCGCTACCAGCCGGGCAAGCTCGTTGGCGCCTTCCTCCTCGTCTACGGCCTCAGCCGCTTCCTGGTCGAGCTCGTCCGCCAGCCCGACGCCGGGCTCGAGAACCTGCCCTGGGGCCTCACCATGGGCCAGACGCTGACCGTTCCGATGGTGCTCGGCGGCGCCTGGCTGATCGCGACGGCGAAGGGGAGACGGCAAAGGGTGGAGCCGATCGCGGGGACGGAGAGCGTGGCTTAGGGTGGGGGCTCCGTTCCGGCTGAGCCAAGACCCGTTCGGGCTGAGCTTGTCGAAGCCCTCTCCTTCTCTTACCGCGCCCGGAAGGAAAGGGCTTCGACAGGCTCAGCCCGAACGGATTCGATCTTGGCCAACGCCCTTTCCCTCGCCGACCGCCTCCGCCGCCTGATCGCCGCCCAGGGTCCGATCCCGGTCTGCGACTACATGGCTCTCGCCAACGCGCATTATTACGCGACCCGGGACCCGCTCGGCGCTTCGGGCGACTTCATCACCGCGCCGGAAATCAGCCAGATGTTCGGGGAGCTTATCGGCCTCGCTCTGGCCGACGTCTGGAACCGCGCGGGCCGTCCCGGCGGAGTGCGCTTCGTCGAGCTCGGGCCCGGCCGGGGCACTCTCGCCGCCGACGCGCTTCGGGCGATGCGCTCCGCCGGCCTTGAGCCGCCGGTCCATTTTGTCGAGACCAGCCCGGTCCTCGGCTCCGCCCAGGCGGAGCGGGTCCCCGACGCCTCCTGGCACGACGATCTCTCGACCCTCCCCGGCGACGGCCCGGTCCTGGCCGTGGCCAACGAATTCTTCGATGCACTGCCGATCCGCCAGCTCGTCGCGACCGGGACCGGCTGGCGCGAGCGCCTCGTCACGGTCGACTCGGACTCCCGCTTCGTCCCCGCCGCCGGCCCGGCGGTTCCGGCCGCCGCCATTCCCGAATCGGTCCGAGCCGCCCCGCCCGGCTCGGTGCTTGAGACCTCGCCGGCCTCGCTCGCTTACGCGCGGTCCCTCGCCGAGCGCATGATTATGCACGGCGGGGCGGCGCTGATCGTCGATTACGGCCACGATCGCCTCTGCGCGGGCGAGACCCTCCAGGCGGTGCGGCTGCATGATTATGCAGATCCGTGGATAGAGCCGGGCGAATCGGATCTCACCGCCCATGTCGATTTCGAATCGCTTGCGCGGGCGGCGTCGGAGGCCGGAGTCCGGGTCAGCGGGCCCGTGGGCCAGGGCGAGTGGCTCGCCAGGCTCGGAATCGACGCCCGGGCCGACGCGCTCGCCCGGAACGCCCCGAATCGCCACGAAGAGTTTCGAATCGCCAAAGATCGCCTCGTTTCGCCACAACAGATGGGCCGGCTGTTCCGGGTTCTCGGCCTTTCCTCGCCGGCCTGGCCCGCTCCGGAGGGTTTCTCTTGATCACCTATCGCAACGCCGTCCCCGAAGATTCGGCGGCTCTCGCCGATCTGCACCGCCGAAGCTTCGTCGAGACCTTCGCCCATCTCTATCGGCCGGAAGACCTCCGATCGTTCCTAAAGCAGCTTAGCGAGGAGGGTTTCCGGGCCGAGCTGACCGACGGGCGGCATCAGGTCCGATTCGCCGAGGCGGACGGGGCTGCGGTCGCCTTCGTCAAGCTCGGGCCGATCACCCTTCCGGTCGAGCCCGTTCGGCCCGCGCTCGAGTTCCGCCAGCTCTACGTGCTCAGGGCGTGGCAAGGCGCGGGCGTCGCCCAGGCGCTGTCCGAATGGGCGATCGAACAGGCACGGCGGCGGGGTGCCGAGGAACTCTATCTCTCGGTCTTCACCGAAAATCACCGCGCCAAGGCCTTTTACCGCCGCTACGGCTTCACCTATGTCGGCCCCTACGAGTTCATGGTCGGCGATCAGGCGGACGAAGACGAGATATGGAAGCTGATCCTGTAGAGACGCTTCGAAGCCGGGCCCTGGAGGGAGTCGCTCACGGCTTCCTCGGGCGCCGCGGCGGGGTCTCCCGAGGCGTGTGCGCGGGCCTCAACGTCGGCCTGGGCTCGAGCGACGACCGGGAATCGATCCTGGAAAACCGCCGGCGCGCGGTCGCGGCCGTGGCGCCGGAAGCGCAGCTGGTCACGCTCCACCAGGTCCATTCGGCCCAAGCCGTTTACGTCACCGCGACTTTCCCCGACGAGGGCCGGCCCAGGGCCGACGCGATGGTCGCTGACCGGCCCGGCCTGGTCCTGGGAATCCTCACCGCCGACTGCGCACCGGTGCTTCTCGCCGACCGCGAGGCCGGGGTAGTGGCCGCCGCTCATTCGGGCTGGAAGGGGGCGCTGGGCGGAGTGGTCGAGTCGACGGTCGCCGAGATGGAGCGTCGCGGAGCGGACCGCCGCCGGATCGCCGCAGCTGTCGGCCCCTGCATCGCCCGCCGCTCCTACGAGGTGGACGAAGGCTTCCTCCGCCGGTTCGCCGAGGCCGATCCGGGGAATGAGCGCTTCTTCGCCCTCGGCCGAGAGGGCCATCACCAGTTCGACCTCGAAGGCTTCGTCCTCTCCCGCCTCGCCGCCGCCGGGCTGACCCGGATCGAGGCGTTCGGCGAGGATAGCTATTCCCAGCCCGAGCGCTTCTTCAGCTATCGGCGGGCGACCCACCGCGGCGAGCCGGATTACGGAAGGCAGATCTCGCTGATCGGCCTCTAGCCGACATCCCGGCGAAAGCCGGGGCTTCAGGACGAGAAGTCACGGCGGGTCTCCCCGAGGTCCCGGCTTTCGCCGGGATGACGGTATTGGCTGGGCCACCCTGCCGTGCCATCACCCGCCAAATCGCAGGGGGGGAATGGAATGGCCGCACGCTGGGGCCTGTGGGGCGGGCTCGCCGCCTTCATCGTCATGCTCATGCTTCCGGCGCCCGGCGGAATGTCTCCGGCCGCCTGGCGGACGACCGCGATCATCGTTCTCATGGCCTGCTGGTGGATGACGGAGGCGCTTCCGCTGACCGCCACCGCGCTCGTTCCGTTCCTGGCTTTCCCGCTTCTCGGAATCATGACCGCGACCCAATCCGCCGCATCTTATTATTCGCCGATCCTGTTCCTCGTCCTCGGCGGCGCCATCGTCGCCCTGGCGATCGAGCGCACCGGGCTCCACCGCCGGCTGGCGCTCGCCATCGTCAGCCGCGGCGGCGGCGGGCCGGCGCAGATGCTGTTCGCCTTCATGACCGCCACCGCTTTGCTCAGCATGATCGTCTCCAACACCGCGACGACCCTCATCATGATCCCGATCGGCCTCGCCATCCTTCGCGCCGCCCGGATCGAGCCGGGCCATAGCGGCGGCTTCGCCGGAGCGCTCGTCATGGGCATCGCCTTCGCGGCGACCATCGGAGGCTTCGGAACCCTGGTCGGCTCGCCGACCAACGCCATCGCCGCGGGAATCATCGAGAAGGCGACCGGCTACCGGATCGATTTCCTGACCTGGGCCCTCTACGGGATCCCGCTCGTCCTGATCAGCGTGCCGCTGTGCTGGGCCATCCTGATGAAGGTCCAGAAGGTCTCGGCGACCGACTTCGACCCCGAGGCCGCCCGCGCCGGGATCGGCGAGACCGGCCGCTGGTCGACCGCCGAGAAACGCCTCGTCCCGCTCGTCGCCCTGACCGTGGCGGCCTGGATCGCGGTCCCATTCGTCACCCCTTACCTTCCGAAAGATTCCCTGACCGACGGGACGATCGCGGTCATCGCCGCTCTTCTCCTGTTCGTCATCCCCGACGGAACCGGGCGCGCCATCCTCAACTGGGAGGAGGCGAACCGGGCGCCGTGGGGCGTGATCATGATGTTCGGCGGCGGCCTCGCGCTCGCCGCCGGGATCGGCGAATCGGGCCTCGCGCAATGGATGGGGGTGGCGCTTCAGCCGTTGCGCTCCGTCCACCCACTGATCGTCGCCGCCGTGCTCGTCGGGATCGTCATCGTCGTCACGGAGTTCGCCTCGAACGTCGCAACGGCGAGCGGCGCCATCCCCGTCGTCGCGGGGATCATCGCCGCCACGGGCATCGATCCGATCCTCCTCGCCCTCCCCGCCGCCTTCGCCTCGAGCTGGGGCTTCATGCTCCCCTCCGGAACCGGCCCCAACGCAATCGCCTGGGCGACCGGCCACATCGCCTTGCCTCGAATGCTCAAGGCCGGCTTGCTGCTCGACCTCGCAGGGGTTCCGATCATGGTCGGGATCGTGTGGGGGATCGGGGCGGTTCTGAATTAACCCGTCGTCCCGGCGAAAGCCGGGACCTCGGGTCGGAGAGGCTCGGCGGGTCTCCCCGAGGTCCCGGCTTTCGCCGGGATGACGGCTTCGTTCAGGCGCTGGCCGTCACCATCCAGCAGGCCGCCGTGAAGCGCGCCTCGCCGCCCTGCACATAGGGCTCGAAGGCCGAGTCGACCCGCCGCTCGACCTCGGTGCGATTCGCCTCTTCGAGGGTCGGGAGAAGGTCGGCGACCGGCCCCATCCGCCGAGCGTAGAGCCGAAGATCCTGCTCGGGCAGGCGGCATTCGACGTCGACGGCGCGGATCGCGACGTTCCGCCAGCCGCCTTCCGCCAGGATCGCGCTCACTCGGCCCGAATCCGCGAAACCGAACTGGCCGGGGCCGCCGTCGATCCGCTCGGGCAGCTGCGGCAGGAAGTCCGCCGCCGCGCGTTCGGCGGCGGTCATGAAGCCGTTCTCGGCCGGGCTCCGCCAGGCGAGGAAGGCGAGTCGCCCTCCCGGCCGGACGGCGGAGCGCAGGTTGCAAAAGGCTTCCACCGGATCGACGAAGAACATCACTCCGAAGCGGGAGACCAGGGCGTCGAAGGCGGGCGGCTCGAACCGGTGAGACTGGGCGTCGGCCTGAACGAATTCGGCCCCCGCGGCTGCGAGGTCGGCGGCCCGGGCCCGGGCCGCTTCGACCAGCGGAGCCGAGATGTCGACTCCGAGCACGTCGGCCCCCCGCTCGGCGGCGGCGAGGGCGAGGGCTCCGGCGCCGCAGCCCACGTCCAGGATCCGGCGCCCTTCGAGCGGTTCGATCTCCTGCAGCACAAGCGGAACGAACGGCGCGAGCAGCCGGTCGAGCATGTCGCTGAGTTCCGCCCAGGTGCGGCCCGTCCCGGCGTTCCATTTGGCGGACTGGTCCGGGTTGGCGATCGCGCTGTCTCTCATTGTCCGAATTCCCCCGATTTTGTGCCGGCAGGCTAGCCGGTTCGGGGGGCCCCGTCATTCCCGCGAAGGGCGGATGCATCCGTCATCCCGGCGAAAGCCGGGACCTCGGGGAGACCCGCCGAGACTTCTCGTCCGGGGTCCCGGCTTTCGCCGGGATGACGGTCGCCCGCGACACGTTGCCGCATCGGGGCTAGCGGCGCGCCCGCCTGTTGGTTTAGGGAGCGCGCGGGCAACCGACCTCACCCCCCGGGGCCGCGCTTCGTCGCGCGGCCGGTGAGCCTGACCGAAGGCAGGCTCGGTCTCCACGACAGGAGGCATGATCATGCAGGACGAAAACGACATCACCGGCGCCACTCCGCGGCGCCGCCCCAAGGCGAGCACGCTCGAAATCGGCGGGCGCCGCCTGAAGCCCTCCACTTTGATGATGGGCTATGGCTACGACCCGACCCTGTCGGAAGGCTCGCTGAAGCCGCCAATCTTCCTCACCTCGACCTTCGTCTTCGAGAATGCCGCCGCCGGCAAGCGCTTCTTCGAGGGCGTCACCGGCAAGCGTCCGGGCGGCGCCGAGGGCCTGGTCTATTCCCGCTTCAACGGCCCCAACCAGGAAATACTCGAGGACCGGCTGAGCCTGTGGGAGGATGCCGAGGACGCCTTGACCTTCTCCTCGGGAATGTCGGCGATCTCGACCCTGCTCCTCGCCTTCGTCCAGCCCGGCGACGTGGTCGTCCATTCCGGCCCGCTCTACGCTGCGACCGAGACCCTGATCGCCCGGATCCTCGGCCGCTTCGGAGTCAAATGGCTCGACTTCCCGGCCGGAGCGACGCGCGAGGAGATCGAGAGCGTTCTGGAGCGCGCCAAGGCGATGGGCCGGGTCTCGCTCATCTATCTCGAAAGCCCGGCCAACCCGACCAACGCTCTGGTCGACGTCGAGGCGGTGGCGGCGGCGCGCTCGGCCGTGCTCGGCGACGGGCGGCCTCCGATCGCGATCGACAACACCTTCCTGGGCCCGCTCTGGGCGCAGCCGCTGCGCCAGGGCGCCGACCTCTCCGTCTATTCGCTGACCAAATATGCCGGCGGCCACTCCGACCTCGTCGCCGGCGGGATCACCGGCTCGAAGGAGCTGATCAACACCATAAGGATGCTCCGAAACACGATCGGAACGATCACCGATCCCAACACCGCCTGGATGCTTCTTCGGTCCCTCGAGACCCTCGAGCTTCGGATGACCCGGGCCGGCGAGAATGCGGCGAAGGTCTGCGAATTCCTGCGCGATCACCCGAAGGTGGAAAGCGTCGGCTATCTCGGCTTCCTCGAAGGCGGCGCGGACGAGCGGCAGGCGGACATCTACCGCCGCCACTGCAGCGGCGCGGGCTCGACCTTCTCGCTTTATTTGAAGGGCGGCGAGCGCGAATCCTTCGCCTTCCTCGATTCGCTCAAGATCGCCCACCTCGCCGTCAGCCTCGGCGGCACCGAGACCCTCGCCAGCGCCCCGGCGGCGATGACCCATCTGTCGGTCCCCGACGAACGCAAGCAGGCGCTCGGGATCACCGACAACCTGGTTCGGATCTCGATCGGCGTCGAGGATCCGGACGATCTGATCGCGGATTTCGACCAGGCCCTGGGGGCGGTTTAACGATCCAGTCCTCCCCGTCCGCGAAGCGGATGGGGAGGGGGACCGCACGAAGTGCGGTGGAGGGGCATATGGCTCGGGCAGCCCCTCCACCATGCTTCGCATGGTCCCCCTCCCCATCGCTTCGCGACGGGGAGGACGAGAAAGACACTGGAAACGATAACTTTCTCCTGTTAAATGCATGCAATGCCGTGCGTCTTCCAGCCCTCCCAGTCCGCGCAGCGGATGTGGAGGGGGACCGCACGAAGTTCGGTGGAGGGGCTATGCGGGGCACGACGAAAGCCACCGTGGCCAAGGCAAGAGCGCTCCGGCGCACGATGAGCCGGCCCGAAGCGCGCTTGTGGCAGGTCTTGCGGACTCGGCCGGACGGCCTGAAGTTCCGCCGCCAGCATCCGGTGGGCCCCTATGTACTCGACTTCTATTGCCCTTCGGCGAAGCTGGCTGTCGAGGTCGACGGCGAGGCTCACGGGATGGGTGAGAACCCGGTTCGCGATGCGGCCCGGAATGCATGGCTGATGGAACGCGGTTTCAGGCTGTGCCGTATTCCGGCTCGTCACCTCTACGGCGACATCGAGCCCGCCGTGAATCTCATTCTGTCGGCGGCCAGGGGTCGCTGACGCCGTTGCCCCTCCACCGCGTTGCACGCGGTCCCCCTTGTATCTTCGATTTGTGGCAGAAGGTGGGTCGCAGGCGGCCCCGCGGGGCCGCCTGCGGCGCCCGGAAGCCCGCGACCCCCTTGGAGTTGCAGACCGCTGGGGAGCTTGGTGCTCCGGGCGCATCTTCATCAACCCGTACGGTTGCGAGGGGTTTTAACCCCGCACACGCAAGGCAGGGAGTGGAAGATGGCACAGGAAGAAGTCTTTGTCGGCATCGATGTATCGAAGGTCCGTCTCGACGTGGCGGTGCTGCCTTTGGGCGGCAGGTTCGAAGTGGCCAATGACCCGGGTGGCTGGAGAGAGCTTGTCCGCCGGTTGCGGCCGCTCAGGGCAGCGGCGATC
>DASVSX010000063.1:0-3731 GCA_036387875.1 Allosphingosinicella sp.
GATGGCCAGGATGACCGCCGGACGGCCGTTATAGGAGCCGGTGCCGCGTTTCAGGCCCTCGCCTACGCGGATGTCTCCGACGTCGCGGGCAACGACCGGGAGGCCGCCCTGCGACCCGACGACGACGTCTCCGAACTCCTCGGGAGTACGGGCGCGGCCGACGCTCTCGACGAGCATCTCCTGGCCGCCCTCGACCAGCACGCCGGCCGACTTGGTAGCGCTGGCCTGACCGACCGCCTGAATGACCTCGTGCATGCCGACGCCGCGGGCGCTCATCCGGGCGGGGTCGAGCAGGAGCTGCACCTGGCGCTCGTGGCCGCCGATGGTCATGACCTCGGCAATGCCGGGAACCGCGAGCAGGCGGCGGCGAACGGTCCAGTCGGCGACGCTCTTCGTCTCCATCCCGCTGTGACGCGGCGAGCGCAGGGCCGCGAACATGATCTCGCCCATGACCGAGGAGGCAGGCGCCATGACGGGCGGAGGCAGGTCCTCGGGGAGACCGGCCGCCGCTGCCTGAAGGCGTTCCGAGACGATCCGGCGGGCGTCGGCCGAAGCAGTCGACCAGCCGAACTCCAGCGTCACCACCGAGAGACCGGTGGTAGAGTTGGAGCGCACCCGGCGCAGGCCCGGTGCGCCGTTCAGCGAGGTTTCGAGCGGGATGGTGATGAGCTGCTCGACCTCGGTGGGCGTGTAGCCGCCGGCGTCGACCACGACGACTACCGAAGGAGCCGTGAGGTCGGGAAGCACGTCGACGGGCGTCCTCAGCGCCAGGACGGTGCCGAACAGAGTCAGCAGCACCGCCAGCACGTAGACGACGGGCCGGTTGGCGAGCGACCAGCGAACGAGACGTTCGATCATTTCCGGGCGCTCCTAATGTGCGTGGCCTTCGCCGAAGGCGCCGGGCGTTGCCGCTGCGCCGCGCACGGCGGCGGCGCCGACGGTGACGACTCTTTCGCCGGGCTTGAGGTCGCCGGTCACGGCAATGAAGTCCCCGCTGCGAAGCCCCGTCTGGATAGGGCGGCGCTCGAAAGCCTCGCCCTCGATCTGGACGTAGACGACCGTCTGGCCGCCCTCGTCGACCACGGCGGACGCAGGGACCGCCAGTGCCTCGCGGACGAAGCCGGTTCGCAGGCGCCCTTGCAGCCGCTGGCCGGGGCTGAGACCGCCGATTGAGGCGGCGAAGACGACATCCATGGCCCTAGTGCGGGGATCGACGAAGCCTCCCGACTGGACGAGGGTGATGCCCCTGCCGTTGGTGAAGCTCGAGACGCCGCCCGCACGGACCAGATCGATTCCGGTGGGCGCCACGACCCGCTGCGCCTGGCCTTCCGGCACTCGAGCGACCAGCCAGAGGCGCGATTGATCGCCGATTCGGAGCAACTCGGTGCCGGCCTGGACGGGCGCCCCTCGGAGGAGCGACGAGGAAAGGATGCGGCCCGAGATCGGCGCCACGAGCGCAACGCCCGACCCGCCACCGCTTAGGGTCAACCGGCGCCGGGTCGCAGCGCTCAGCTCCGCCTGCGCCAGCCGCAGGGCGGTCTGCGCCTCCTGGAGCCGGCGTTGGGGCACCGCTTCGGCCCTGTATAGGGAACTCATGCGGGCGACTTCCCGCCGGCCGGCCTCGGCATTGATCCGGGCGCGGGCGATGGCAAGGTCGAGAGAGGCGACATCCTCTCCGCCGCCAAGCTGCGCGGAAATCGTCGCGAGCGTCTGCCCCGCCTGCACGTTCATCCCTGCCGCCGGGACTCGCCCGCTGGTGCGGACGATGCCGGCGACAGGCGCCGCGACGATTGCTTCGGCGTCGGGAGCGAGGCGGACGTCAATCGTGACCGGGAGCGTGTCTTCGAGCCTGCGCATCATCGCCGGGGCGGTGGCGAAGGGGATCTTCCACTGGATCTCCTTGGTGAAGGCGATCTTGCCGGCGCCGTCCTCCTCTTCGGGATTGGCTTTGTTCGCGGCTTCCTGGGTCAGGTAGACCATCACCGGGCCGAGATCGTGGACGAAGGACCTTCCGCGGGCGTCGAGCCGCATGACCAGGCGAGCACGGCCCGCCTTGGCGGGCGTCATCTCAGGGCGGAAGATGCCGGACGTATCGGAGACGGCCGTGGCGACGCGCTGCGTGTCGTCCGGCCGGACCAGCTCGATCGCCAGCCGCCCTTCGTTGACGGCTTTGAAATTGTCCATCCAGCTCATGTGAGCGGCGAAGCGCGACGGCTGCCCGACCACCAGGATCGGGAACTCGACGAACATTTCGGTGCCGTCGGTGTAGTGGGTGACGGCGGTCCGGGCCCTCTCGTCTTCCGTGGAGACCGCCTCGGTCTCGTTCCCGCCGATACCCAGCCCGGAGCATCCGACGAGCAGGAGCAGCGCCGCGATGGTGCCGTGTCTAAAGCCCCGCATTTGCAACACTCCCCTGAGCAAGTTCGAGATCGATCCGGGCGCGGGCCGCGCGCTCCAGAAGCTCGATGATTTCGAGTTCGGCGTCGCGAGCGGTGCGATAGGCGTCGACAAGCTCGACGACCCCGGTCTCGCCGCCTTCGTAGGCCGCCTCGGCGATGGGGCCGAGCCTGGCCGCGTCTCCTGCGGCCCCTTGGGCGGCACGAGCGGCGGCAATTGCCGCATCTGTGCGCGCCTCGGCGACAGCGATGGCGGCTTCGGCCTCACGCCTGGCGAGGCCAAGCTCCGCTTCACGAGCCCGTTGTCTGGCGCGCGCCTCGGCAATGGCCGCGCTGCCGTTGTTGAACAGGGGGATGCGGGCACCAAGCGAAACCACGGGCCCGCCGGCCGATCCCTCGTCCGCGGTGACCCTCTTGTAACCGAGGCCGACCGCGATCTCGGGCAGTCGGGCTCTCTGCGCCGCTCGGACCTGCTGGGATGCCGCCAGTACCCGCTGCTCGCGCGCCAGGATGTCGGGTCGGGTTTCGGGCGCGCTGGTCGGTGTGGCTCTGAGGGCGATGGCTGCGATGGGCTCGGCGGGACGAGCGTCAGGCTCGCCGGCCAGCCTCGAGAGGGCTGCGCACTCGGCCGCGACTTCGCCGGCGGCGAGCTTTCCTTGGGCCTCGGCGGTCCGGGCCTCGACCCGAAGCCGGCGCAGATCGTAACCGGCCGTGTCGCCTGCGCGCGTTCGGGCCGTCACGACCCGCTCTGCTTCGCGCAACCGGGTGATGAACTCACTGCTGATCCGGGCTTTGTCGGTGGAGGCGGCGCAGCCGACGAAGGCCCGCCGGACGTCGGCCATGCGCTCCTGCCGGCGACGGGCAGTGTCGGCGTCGACTGCGCCGGCCTCGGCGCGTGCGGCGGCACGCAGGGCTGACCGTGCGCCGGAGAGATCGACAGGCTGGGTGACACCTGCCTGCAATTCAGTCTCGCTGCGGCCGGAGCCGGAAATTCGCTCTCGGCTGACCGAAGCTTCGGGATTGTCGAAGCGTCTGATGCCTGCGATCCGCGCCTGCGCCTCGTCCCGGTTGGCTTCCCCGAGCGCCGTGAACTCCGGCCGCGCCAGGGCACGGTCGATGGCTTCGCTCTCGGTAATTGGCGCTGCGAGCAAAGGCGCGGCGGCGAGCGCCAGCACTGCGGCTAGTGCGGCGTGACCGCCTCGGAGGCGGTAGAAGGACTTGGCTGGCATTGAATTGCTCCGGCTGAACGACAGGCGCCGGCCGCCATAGGGCAGCCGACCTGGATCGGTTCAGAGGGAGCGCGGTGGTCGGGCGGGGGGAGGTTCGATCAGGTCG
>DASVSX010000064.1:0-12002 GCA_036387875.1 Allosphingosinicella sp.
CACCCACCGGGGCCCCAGCCTTCGCTGGGGCGACGGAGCGGTTCATCCCTTCCCTCACCCGCTCATTCCGCATGCTTGGAGAACTCGATGCGCGCGATGGCGCGGTTGTGGACCTCGTCGGGGCCGTCGGCGAGGCGGAGGGTGCGGATCCCGGCCCAGCTCTTGGCCAGCTCGAAATCCTGCGACACTCCCGCGCCGCCATGGGCCTGGACGGCATCGTCGATGATGCGGAGCGCCATGTTGGGGGCGTAGACCTTGATCATCGCGATCTCGGCGGCGGCGGCCTTGTTGCCGGCCTTGTCCATCATGTCGGCGGCCTTGAGGCAGAGAAGACGCGACATGTCGATGTCGATCCGGGCGGCGGCGACCCTTTGCTCCCACACCGAATGCTCCATCAGGCGCTTGCCGAAGGCGACTCGGGACTGCAGCCGCAGGACCATCGCCTTCAGAGCCTCCTCGGCGACTCCGATGGTGCGCATGCAATGGTGGATCCGGCCCGGTCCCAACCGCCCCTGAGCGATCTCGAAGCCTCGGCCCTCGCCGAGAAGCATGCTGGAGGCGGGAATCCGCACGTCCTTCAGCTCGATCTCCATATGGCCGTGGGGGGCGTCGTCATAGCCGTAGACGGTAAGGGCCCGCTCCACCGTCACTCCGGGGGCGTCGAGCGGCATCAGCACCATCGACTGCTGGCGATGCTTCTCGGCGCCGGTGTCGGTCTTGCCCATGACGATGGCCACCTTGCAGCGCGGATCGCCCGCTCCGGAGGACCACCATTTGCGGCCGTTGAGGACATAGTCTTCGCCCTCCCGCCGGATCTCGCACTGGATGTTGGTCGCGTCCGAGGACGCGACCCCGGGCTCGGTCATCAAAAAGGCGGAGCGTATCTCGCCGTTCATCAGCGGCCGCAGCCACTGCTCCTTCTGCTCGAGCGTTCCGTAGCGGTGGAAGACCTCCATGTTGCCGGTGTCGGGCGCGGAGCAGTTGAACACTTCGGACGCCCAGCCGATCCGGCCCATCTCCTCGGCGCAGAGGGCATATTCGAGGTTGGTGAGCTGCGTGCCCTCGAACTCGAAGCTCTCGTCCACGTGGCGGAGCGCCTGGCCGGGCGGCATGAACAAATTCCACAGCCCCGCCGCCTTCGCCTCGGGCTTCAGCTCCTCTATCACCTCGATCGGCTGCCAGCGGTCGCCGGCGGCGAGCTGGTCCTTATAGTCCTTGTTCCTCGGCCGAATCCGAGTCTCGACGAAGTCGCGAACCCGGTCGCGGTAAAAAGCCTGCCGTTCCGTAAGGTCGAAGTCCATGGCGGGCGGATTCCTCTCCTGATTTGATGCGCTTGGCTGCCAGAAACCGGCGCCCAGCGCCAGTCCGCCCACAAATGGTGCCAGGCACCAATTTCTAAGTCTTTGATTTGTTTGAGCGGGCTTTCAGGTGAGGCGCACAATGTGCCAGGCGCGGATTGCGCCGGCGGCGCGCCGGACCGCGCGCTCACCGGGACGGCGGAACAGGCATGGCGAGGCGCACGTTACGGCTCCGTGTCAAGCGTATCCCCCAACTTCTTGCTGCTGACCCGGGTCGGTTTCGCCGCGCGGGGCCTGCTCTATCTCATCATCGGCTATCTGGCGTTGCAGCTGGGGCAAGCGAAGGATGCGGGCGGGGCGCTCGAGCACGTTTCCCGCGAGGCCGGCGGGGTCGTGCTTGGCCTGCTCGCCCTTGGTTTCGTCGCATACGGGATATGGCGGGTCGCCGACGCGATCTTCGACACCCAGAACAAAGGCACCGACGCCAAGGGCATCGCCGGCCGGGCGGCGGGCGCGGTCAGCGGGTTCATTCATCTCGGCCTGGCCTTCACCGCCGGCAAGCTTGCGCTCGGTTCCGGCTCGGGCGGCGATTCGAGCGAGAGCGCCGAGAGCGGCGCAGCGGCGGCGATGGACCTTCCGGGCGGCGATATCCTCCTTTACGCGGCGGCGGCGATCCTCGCGGTGGCCGGCGCGGCGCAGCTGATGGTCGCGGCGAAGCGGGGCTTCTGCAAGCATCTCGCTCCCGAGGCTCGCGACAAATGGTGGGTGATCGCAGCCGGCACCGGGGGCCATGCCGCACGCGGAGTCATCTTCCTCGCCGCCGCCTGGCTCATCTTCAACGCGGCCCGCCATCACCAGGCGGAGGAAGCCGGAGCTCTCGGCGACGCCTTGCTCAGCCTTCCGGATTCGCTTCGGGCCGTGGTCGCCGCGGGCCTGTGCCTGTTCGGCGTCTACAGCCTCATAGAAGCGCGCTACCGGATCATCCCCGACCCCCACGTGGAGCGCCGGGTCGCGGACGCCCTGACGTGAGCCGCGAAGGCATTTTCCCCACCTTCTTCCTGTCGGGTTTCGAATGCTCGACATTCATCTGGAAGGACCAGGGGCGCCGCGACCTTTGCGAGGAGACCCAGCACCTCAGCCACGCGGACGAGGATTACCGGATGCTGCGCTCGCTCGGAATCGGCGTTGCGCGCGAGGGCATACCCTGGCCGCTCGTCGACAAGGGCGGCGGCACCTACGACTTCTCCTACATCGATCCCTTCCTGCAGGCTCAGCGGCGTTACCAAATCCTGCCGATCTGGGACCTGTGCCATTACGGCTATCCCGACGACGTCGACCCGTTCAGCGATGCCTTCGTCGAGCGCTTCGTCGCTTATGCCCGGGCGGCGTCGCGTTATGTGATCGAGCGGGCGCATCACGGCCCGCCTTTCTTCACGCCCACCAACGAGCCGACCTTCTTCGGCTACATGGCCGGCGAATGGGCCTGGGCGGCGCCGTTCGGCAAGGATCGCGAGACCCGGCGCCGGCTCACTCTTGCTCTGGCGCGCGCCGACATCGCCGCCGTCAACGCCATCCGCGAGATCGCGCCCGAGGCGCGAATGGTCCATATCGACCCGCTGATCTGGGTGGTGCCGCCTCGCGATCGCCCCGATCTGGCGGAAGCCGCGCACCGCGAATCCTATGACGACGCCTACATCGCGTGGGACGTGATCGCCGGGCTGCGCTACCCCGAGCTCGGAGGCTCGCCGGAGATTCTCGATATCATCGGCTTCAACAATTACAGCTTCGGGCAGATGGAGTATCGCGAACCCGGCCCGCACGCCGCGCTGGAGCCGGGCGACGACCGTATCCGGCCGCTGTGCGACCTGATCGAGGAAGGCTGGAAGAAGTACCGCCGCCCGTGCATCGTCGCCGAGACATCCGGCCTGAAGGGCGGCCGGCCCGACTGGCTGAACGACATCGTGTCCGAAAGCCTGGCGGCGGTGAACCGCGGCGTGGATCTCCAGGCCATCTGCCTGTTTCCGGCCGTCGACATGCCGGACTGGGGCACGGGCGAATGGGTCCATAACGGAATCGCGGATCTGGAGCGGCTTCCGAGCGGCGCGCTGATGCGGGTGCCCTATGGGCCTTATGTCGAGGCGCTGCATCGCTGGCAGCAGCGCCTCGACCGGGTGACCGAGCTGGATAAGGACCCGTTCGACACGGCGGTGAATCTCGAGGATATCGTCGAGGCGGCGAAGGAGATGGCACCGGAAGCGGACGCCGACTGGCACTAACTCCGTCGGTCTACACCCGCGCGCTCTGGCCCGAAGCCGTCCTTGCGAGCCAAGCTTCGTCGCTGCCGCGAAGCGGCATTTCATCCTGAGCGCCGCCGCGCGGCGTCGAATGACTCCTCGCAAGGACGGCGGGGGCGGTTGACGCCTCCGCTCCTCCGCGCCATTGACGTTAACGTAAAGCTGAGGAGCCTCCCGTGAGCGATCTCGACACCTTCCGCCAAGAGACCCGCGCCTGGCTTCAGGCCAATTGCCCGCCGGAGATGCGCGAGCCGATGCGGGACGAGAGCGACGCCTGCTGGGGCGGGCGCAATTTCGAGTTCAAGAACGAGGCGCAGAAGCGCTGGATGGATTCGATGGCGGAGCGGGGCTGGACCGTTCCCGACTGGCCGGAGGATTATGGCGGAGGCGGGCTTTCGCCGGCCGAGACCAAGGTCCTCAGGCAGGAGATGGCCCGGATCGGGGCGCGCAATCCGCTGATGAGCTTTGGGATCTCGATGCTCGGGCCGGCCTTGCTCAAATACGGCACGGAAGAGCAGAAGAAGCGCTTCCTCACCGAGATCGCGCGCGGCGAGATCCGCTGGTGCCAGGGTTATTCCGAGCCCAACGCCGGGTCCGACCTCGCCTCCCTGCAGACCAAATGCGAGGATAAGGGCGATCACTGGCTGGTCAACGGCCAAAAGGTCTGGACCAGCTACGCCGACAAGGCGGACTGGATCTTTTGCCTGGTGCGAACCGATTTCCAGGCGCCCAAGCATAAGGGGATCAGCTTCATCCTGTTCGACATGGCGAGCGAAGGAGTTTCGACCAAGCCGATCCTTCTCATCTCCGGCTCCTCGCCCTTCTGCGAAACCTTCTTCGACGACGTGAAGGTGCCCAAGGACCAGGTGGTGGGTGAGATAAACAAGGGCTGGGACGTCGCCAAATATCTGCTCGGCCACGAGCGCGAGATGATCAGCGGAATGGGCCTCGGCGGCCAGACCGGAAGCCTCGGGGAGGCCCTGGTCGAGAGCGTCGGCCGCGACGAGAGCGGCCGTCTCGCCGATCCGGTGCTTCGGGCCGACATCGCCCGTTTCGACGTCGACGCCATGGCGTTCCGGGCGATGTCGGAGCGCTTCATCGACGAATTGAAGGTCGGGATGGCGCATCCCGCCCAGCCCTCGATGATGAAATATGCCGGCACCGAGCTGAACAAGGCGCGGCACGAGCTGGTCATGGCCGCGGGCGGCTCGAACGCGCTCGAATGGGAGAGCGACCGCTCCAAGAAGGGCAAGTCCGCGCGCGAGTGGCTGAGAACCAAGGCCAATTCGATCGAGGGCGGGACGAGCGAGGTCCAGCTCGGAATCATCGCGAAACGGATTCTGGATTTGCCGGGGGCTTGAGGGGCGCAGGAGTGGATTGCTTCGTCGCTTCGCTCCTCGCAATGACGGGAACGAAAGCCGTCATTGCGAGCGCAGCGAAGCAATCCAGTGCAGCTTAGGAGACATACAGAGTGCCGCTCTACCTCACCGAAGACCAGGTCATGCTCCGCGACACCGCGCGGCAGCTGATGGCGGACGAAGGGTCGATCGCCGGCCAGCTTCGCAAATATCGCGACATGGGCTGCAAGGACGGCTTCGGCCATGCCTTGTGGAAGCAGATGGCGGAGCTCGGCTTCACCGGAATCCTGATCGGCGAAGCCGATGGCGGCCTCGGCCTCGGCCATGTCGAGGCCGGGATCGTGCTCGAGGAGATCGGCCGCAACCTGACCCCGTCGCCCTTCCTGATCAGCGCCGTGGCGGTGGTCGAAGCGCTCAAGGGCACGCCCCACGCCCAGCGCTGGTTTCCGGGCATTCTCGCCGGCGACACAGTCGCGGCGCTCGCCGTCGACGAAGGGCCCAAGCACAGACCCGAGGCGATCGCCATGCGGGCCGAGCGGTCCGGCAACGGCTTCCGGCTGTCGGGCCGCAAGCAGTTCGTCGTACAGGGCGCTTCGGCGGACGTGATCGTGGTCGCGGCCCGAACTGACGAAGGCCTCACCCTGTTCGCGGTGGAGAAGGATTCGAAAGGGCTGGACGTGGAGGGCGTCCGGCTTGCCGATTCCAGCATCGGCGCCCGGCTCGACTTCCAGGGGGTCGAGGTCAATTCCGACTCGGTCGTCGGCGAGGTCGGCGGCGGCGAGGCCGTGCTCGGCCGGGTGCTCGACGCGGGGCGCGCCGGCGCCGCGTCGGAGATGGTCGGACTCGGTTCGGCGGCGATGGGGATGACGGTCGACTATCTCAAGCAGAGGAAGCAGTTCGGCCGGCTGATCGGCGAGTTCCAGGTGCTCCAGCACCGAGCCGCGCATCTCTATTCCGAGCTCGAGATCGCCCGCTCTGCGGCGCTCAAGGCGCAGCAATTGCTCGACGAGGGCAGCCCTGAGGCGGAGGCGATGGTGTCCGTCGCCAAGGCCAAGGCCGGCCGAGCCTCGACCCTCGCGGTCCAGGAAGGCGTTCAGATGCACGGCGGAATCGGAATGACCGACGAATATGACATCGGCCTCTACATGAAGCGCGACCGGGCGCTGAACGAGCTGTTCGGCGATTCCAATTACCACGCCGACAAGCTGGCCCGGATGAAGGGATATTGATCGTCATCCCGGCATGACGACTATCGGAGACATCAATGCCCCTCGATCCCGAATCCTTCGACCTTCTCCTCTCCACCGTGCGCCGCTTCGTCGCCGAGCGCCTGCGTCCGCTCGAGGAGCGCGTCGACCGCGAGGACGAGGTGCCGGCGGAGATCGTCGCCGAGATGCGCGAGATGGGGCTGTTCGGCCTCTCCATTCCGGAAGAATTCGGCGGCCTCGGCCTCACCATGTCGGAGGAGGTGCGGGTCGCGCTGGAGCTCGGGCGCACGACCCCGGCCTTCCGCTCCGTCTTCGGAACCAATGTCGGGATCGGAAGCCAGGGCCTGGTGATGGCCGGGAGCGAGGCTCAGAAGGCGCAGTGGCTGCCGCGCATCGCCAGCGGCGAAATCGTCACCAGCTTCGCCCTCACCGAGCCCGGGGCCGGATCCGACAGCGCCTCCGTGCAGACCAGAGCGGTTCGGGACGGCGACGTCTACCGTCTCACCGGCACCAAGCGCTACATCACCAATGCCGACAAGGCCTCGCTCTTCACCGTCATGGCCCGCACCGGGGAGCCGGGGGCGAAGGGCGTCTCGGCCTTCCTGGTTCCCGCCGACCTCCCTGGAGTGAGCGTCGGCAAGCCGGAAAAAAAGATGGGCCAGCAGGGCGCCCATGTCTGCGACGTCAATTTCGACGAAGCGCCGGTGCCGGCGGCGAACCGGCTGGGCGAGGAGGGGGAGGGGTTCCGGATCGCGATGCGGGTGCTCGACCGCGGCCGGCTCCACATCGCCGCGGTCTGCGTCGGCATAGCCGAGCGGCTGGTCGCCGACGCCGTAGGCTATGCGGCGGAGAGGAAGCAGTTCGGCAAACCCATCGCCGAGTTCCAGCTCATCCAGGGGATGATCGCGGATTCCAAGACGGAGACGATGGCGGCGAAGGCGCTGGTGCTCGAAGCCGCGGCGCTCAAGGACCAGGGCGAGCCGATCACTCTGGAGGCGGCGGCGGCCAAATATTTCGCCAGCGAGACCGTCGGGCGGGTGGCCGACCGGGCGGTTCAGATCTTCGGCGGCGCCGGCTACATCGCCGATTACGGGATCGAGCGCCTGTACCGCGACGTCAGGCTGTTCCGGATCTACGAGGGGACGAGCCAGGTCCAGCAGCTGGTGATCGCAAGGGAAGTGATGAAAAGGGGCGGCTAGAGGCGGGGCAGGATTGCGTCATCCCGGCGAAAGCCGGGACCTCAGCGAGAACTCGCACTCGCGCCTTCACCCCATGAGGTCCCGGCGTTCGCCGGGATGACGGTCAGCGCCTCACCATCAGGTTCATCCGCGCCGCCGCGATCGGCTTGCCCCGGTCCTGCTGCCAGGCATGGGCCTCCACGTTCGCCACCCGGCTTCCGAGGCGGGTCACGACGGCCGAGGCGAAGGTGTCGTGGTCCGTGCCGCCGCGCATGAAGTCGACGCTGACGTTGATCGGCTTCGCGGCCGCTCCCTCGCCCAGCGCCTCGTAGAGCGTTCCCAGAGCGGCGAATTCGAGCAGACCGGCGATTGCCCCGCCATGGAGGAAGCAGGGCCGCCCGACCACCTCCTCCCGGAACGGCATGATCCAGAGCAGGCCGCCGTCCTCCGAGCGCTCGGTGCGAAGGCCGAGCAGCTCGGCGTAAGGGGGAAGGGGGGTCATGGACGGGGCGTGTAACCTCCCCGTCATCCCGGCGAAAGCCGGGACCTCGTGGAGAAGAGGCGCAGGTGCACATTCTCGCTGGGGTCCCGGCTTTCGCCGGGATGACGGAGATGGGACAGGTCCTCCGGCTCGTCCACGTCTCGCAGCGTCTCGCCGACGTGCAGCGACCAGCCCAGCGCCTCGACCTTCCGCATCGTCTGCCCCGCCACCAGCCTCGTGCTCCAGTCTATCCCCTCGAAGACGGACCGATCGAACCGCCGAAGCCCGAGCAGCGCATAGCCCCCGTCATGGGCCGGGTGGATGACGGCGTCGCGATCCTCCAGAGCTTCCGCCGCCGCCCGCAACCGGCTGCGGTCGAGCTCCGGGCAGTCGGCGCCGATGAGCAGGATATTGTCCTCGGCAAGCACCCTGGCCGCCGCCCGCGCGAGCCTCTGGCCCAGGTCGCCCTCGCCTTGACTGGTAAGGAACAAGGCCGGACGCGCCTCGTGCCAGTCGGCCGCGTCGGGC
The DNA here is from genome assembly GCA_036387875.1 of Allosphingosinicella sp. Taxonomy (GTDB): domain Bacteria; phylum Pseudomonadota; class Alphaproteobacteria; order Sphingomonadales; family Sphingomonadaceae; genus Allosphingosinicella. The sequence goes on from DASVSX010000064.1 coordinate 8,346, forward strand.
TCCCCGCAAAGCTCCACCGCGAGCCCGGTCGCAAGCGCCTCCTCGACCGTTCCCGCCAGCATCTCCCGGGCCAGAGCGGCCGCCCCTTCGGCGCCCAGAGCGGGGATGAGCCGGGTCTTGACCCGGCCCGGCACCGGCGCCTTGGCGAAGATGACGACCCGGGTCATCCGCGCCGCCAGGCGTGGTAGCGTTCCAGCCAGGCGAGCAGCCGTTCGGGCTTGTGCGCCTTCTTCCATTCGCCGGCGGCAAATTTGTTGGCCTCGGCAAGGGTCGGGTAGGCGTGGATCGTGCCGAGCAGCTTGTCGAGGCCGAGGCCGTGCTTCATCGCCAGCACCAGCTCGGGGAGAAGCTCGCCCGCCTGGGTCGCGACGATGGTGGCGCCGAGCAGCCGGTCCTTGCCGGGCTGGACGAGGAGCTTGACGAAGCCCCGATTGGCGCCCTCGGCCAAAGCGCGGTCGAGATGGGCGAGATCGAAGCGCACAACCTCGAAGTCGAGCCCGGCCTCCCGCGCCGAAAGTTCGTTGTGGCCGACATGGGCGACCTCCGGATCGGTGAAGGTCACCCAGGGCAGGACCCTATAATCGGCGCGGAAGCGCTTGAGATGACCGAACAGCCCGTTCACCGCGGCGAACCAGGCCTGGTGGGCCGCGAAATGGGTGAATTGATAAGGCCCGGCGACGTCTCCGACGGCGTAGATGTTGGGATAGCGGGTCTCCAGCCACGCGTTGACGGCGACGGTCCGGCCGGTCTCGATCCCGAGTTCCTCCAACCCGTAGTCGCTCAGCCGCGCTTTGCGTCCCACGGCGACGACGATCTCGTCGAAGGGCAGGCCTCTCTCGGCGTCGCCAGAGCGGACGACCAGCGCCTTGCCCTCGACCCGAACGGCTTCGTGGGAGGTAAGGATTTCCACTCCCTCCTCGCAAAGCACCGCTTCGACCAGGGCGGAGGCGTCCTCGTCCTCCTTCGGCAATAGCCGCGGGCCATGCTCCACCTGGGACACCTTCGCCCCGAGCCGGGCGAAGGCCTGCGCCATCTCCGTACCGATCGGGCCGCCGCCGATGATCGCGATCCGCTCCGGGACCGTCTCTCGTCCGCGAAGCATCTCCCACATCGAGTCGCTGGTCAGGAAGCCGCTCTCCGCGAGGCCGGGGATGTCGGGCACGGCGGGTTCGCCCCCGGCGGCGATGACGATGGCCCGCGCCGTCAGCCGCTCGCGGCCGTCTATCTCCACCGTCCAGGGGTTGACCAGCCGGGCGTGGCCCTTGCGCACGTCCACGCCCAGCTTCGTATAACGCTCGACGCTGTCGGCGGGCGCGATCTCCGCGATGATTCGGTGGATCCGCTCCATCACCTCCGCGAAGCGCACCTCCGGCTCGGCGGGCGCGATTCCGAAGGCGGCGGCGGTCCGGATCTCATGCGCCGCCCGGGCGCTCCGGATCAGGGCCTTGGAGGGCACGCAGCCGGTGTTGAGGCAGTCGCCGCCCATCTCGCCTTTCTCGATCAGGGTCACCTTCGCCCGGACCGTCGCCCCGATCAAAGCGGTGACCAGCCCCCCGGCGCCGGCGCCGATGACGATGAGGTTGCGGTCGAAGCTTCGCGGCCGCCGCCACCCACGGTAGACCCGCTTGCGCCTCCACCAGCCGACCGCTGCCTTGGCCAGGAGCGGGAACAGTCCGAGCAGGACGAAGGAGCCGACCAAAGCGGGCGAGAAGATGTCGCTCGTGCTCTCGATCCCGGCGAGCTGGGTGCCTGCGTTCACGTAGACGATCGTCCCGAGCAGCATTCCCGCCTGGCTGACCAGGGCGAAGGTGAGAAGCCGCATCGCCGTCACGCCCATGGCGAGGTTTACGAGGAAGAAGGGGAAAGCGGGAATGAGGCGCAGGGTCAGCAGGTAGAAGGCGCCGTCGCGCTCGATGCCCCGGTCGATCGACCCGATTCGCTCGCCGAACCTGGCCTTGACCCAGTCCCGGAGCAGGTAGCGAGAGGAGAGGAAGGCGAGGCTTGCCCCGATCGTCGAGGCGAAGGACACGATGAGCGTACCCTCCCAAAGCCCGAAGATCGCGCCCGCCGCGAGCGTGAGTATTGCGGCTCCGGGCAGCGAGAGGGCCGTCACGGCGACGTAGAGCAGGAAGAAGCCGGCGATCGCCGCCACGGGATTGGCCCCGACATAGGCGGCGAGGTCGCCCTGCCGGGCCTTGAGGTTGGCGAGCGTGAGATAGGCGCCGAGGTCGAAGACGAAGAAGGCCGCGATCGCCAGCGCGATGACGAGCAGGAGAAGGATCTTGCCGGATTGTCTCATTCCACCCCCGCCGTTTCACCTTCGGTCATTGCGAGGAGCGAAGCGACGAAGCAATCCAGTCGGGCTTCCGGGCCCGCACTGGATTGCTTCGCTCCGCTCGCAATGACGGAGGTGGGTTCCGAGCCGGCTGTATCTCGACTATTCCCCGCTGTCGAAGGAAGCCGCCATCGCCAACGTTCCGCACCCGCTCTCCCCCTTCGCCGATCCCGCGGCCCGGCGGCTCGATCCGGCCAAGTTCCGCGATCCCCTGGTCACCGCCAAAGGCCAGCCTCGGGCCCGCGTCGCCCTCGCCCGGCTCGACACCCTCTGGATCAACACCGGGACGCTCTGCAACCTCGCCTGCGCGAGCTGCTATATCGAGAGCTCGCCGACCAACGACTCGCTCGTCTATCCCACCCTCGAGGAGATCCTCCCCTATCTGGACGAAGCCGCGGCTCTCGGGACCCGCGAGATCGGCTTCACCGGCGGCGAGCCCTTCATGAACCGCGAGGCGATCGCGATGATGGCCGCGGCGCTTCACCGCGGCTTCGAAGTGCTGGTCCTGACCAACGCGATGCGGCCGATGCGGCGCTTCGAGGCCGGGCTCGCCGCCTTGCCGCGCGAGAGGCTGACGATGCGCGTGAGCCTCGACCACCACAGCGGGGCGGTTCACGAAGCCGAGCGCGGCCCGGGCACCTGGGCCAAGGCGCTGGACGGCCTTCGCTGGCTCGAGTCGAACGGCTTCAGGACGGCGATCGCAGGACGCCAGCTGCCCGGCGAGAGCCTGGATCGGGCGCAAGCGGGCTATTCCGCCTTGTGCCGAAGCGAGGGCCTGGCCGCCGAGGGCGGCCTGGTGCTCTTCCCGGCGATGGATTCGGCCGCCGACGTGCCCGAGATCACCACCGACTGCTGGGACATCCTCCACGTCGCCCCCGGTGCGATGATGTGCGCGTCGAGCCGAATGGTGGTGAAGGCCAGGGGCGCACCGCGCCCCCATGTCGTCGCCTGCACCCTTCTGCCCTACGACCCCCAATTCGCCCTCGGCCCGACGCTCGCCGACGCCTCGCGCGACGTCAGCCTCAACCACCCCCATTGCGCCCGCTTCTGCGTCCTCGGCGGCGCGTCCTGTTCTGCCTCCCCATCGCCAGGCGATGGGGAGGGGGACCACCCGTAGGGTGGTGGAGGGGTGACCTGACGAGGCCTGCACCGTTTCACCCCTCCACCACCTTCGGTGGTCCCCCTCCCCATCCTGCGGATGGGGAGGCATGATTTCGCTCGTCATCCCCGCACTGAACGCCGCCGCCACGCTCGGCGCGTGCCTCGCCGCCGTTCGTGAGGCCGACGAGACGATCGTCGTGGACGGCGGCTCTACCGACGCC
>DASVSX010000065.1:0-19044 GCA_036387875.1 Allosphingosinicella sp.
TCAGGTATACAACAGAAACGCGAGTGCTACGCGGCCGCTGGCGGCATCGGGCGACAGCGGTGGCCCGGTGTTCATGGGCAACATGATTATCGGGATAGTATATGGCGGCGACAGTGCCGGGAACATGTACATATCTCCCGCTACATTATGGAAGCGGAACATGCCCAACGTGTTCGTTTATTGCTCGTGCTGACCAGCGACATGCGTTCCGGCACACTCAGCAGCCCTCACGAATTCGAAGGCGAGCCGGCTTCCGGGAAGGCGCTTTGCCGCGCGTCGCAGCAATGCTGATCGGGCGGGCCGTCGCCTGAGCGCGAAAAGGGGACAGTCACCAGTGACTGTCCCCATCCACTTACCAGATGCTGACCCGCTCTTCGGGCGGAAGATACAACTTGTCGCCCGGCTTGACGTTGAACGCCTTGTACCAGGCGTCGACGTTTCGGACGACTCCGTTGACCCGATATTCGGGCGGGCTGTGCGGATCGGTGAGCAGCCGCTCGCGAAGCGCGCCCTCGCGCATCTTCGAGCGCCAGCTCTGGCCGTAGGCGATGAAGAAGCGCTGGTCGCCGGTGAGGCCGTTCAGCACCTTGGGCTCGCCATGCTGGGCGACGTAGCGGCGATAGGCGGCATAGGCCATTTCGAGGCCGCCGAGATCGCCGATATTCTCGCCCATGGTGAGCTTGCCGTTGATCTTCGTCCCAGGGATCGGCTCATAGGCGTCGTATTGCTTGCCGAACTTCTCGGCGCGCTTGGTGAACTCGGCGCCGGAGCTCGCCGACCACCAGTCTCGGATCCGCCCGCTGGCGTCGAACTGCCGGCCCTGGTCGTCGAAACCGTGGCCGATCTCGTGGCCGATGATCGCCCCGATCGAGCCGTAGTTGATCGCCGGGTCCGCCTTCGGGTCGAAATAGGGCGGCTGGAGGATCGCGGCCGGGAAGGTGATCTGGTTCATCAGCGGGTTGTAATAGGCGTTCACCGTCTGCGGGGTCATGTCCCACAGCGCCCGGTCGACCGGCTTGCCGAGCCTCGAGAGCTGGAGCTCGTGGCCGAACTTCTCGGTCCGCACCACGTTGCCGAGAAGGTCCCCGCGCCTAACCTCGAGGCTCGAATAGTCGATCCACTTGTTGGGATGGCCGATCCGCGGATCGAAGGCGGTGAGCTTGGCTCGGGCCTGCTCCTTGGTCGCCGAATCCATCCAGGGCGAAGCGGCGATCCGGCTCTCGAGCCCGGAGCGAAGGTTGGCGATCAGCTCCGACATCTGGCGGTTGCTCTCCGCCGGATAATGGCGCTCGACATAGACCCGGCCGACCGCCTCGCCGAGCGAGCCGTTGATGATCTGGATTCCGCGCTTCCAGCGCTCGCGCTGCTGGGGGACTCCGCGAAGCGTCTTCGAATAGAAGTCGAAATTGGCCTGGTCGAAGGCCTTTGGAAGGAAGGGCGCGTGGCTGCTGATGAAGTGGAAGGCGAGATAGTCCTTCCAGGTCGAGAGCGGCACCGACTCGAGCATCCCGGCGGTCTCGGTGATCGCGCTCTTCTCGGCGGCGATCACGGTCTCGACGCTTCCGAGGCCGGCGGCGTCGAGATACAGGGGCCAGTCGACCTGGGGCGCGAGCTGGGCGAGCTGGGCCCGGTTCATCGGATTGTAGATCTGCTTGATGTCGCGCTGGCGGGCCGGCTCCCAATGGACCTTGGCGAGCGCCGTCTCGAGCGCGATGATCCGGTCCGCCTTGGCTTCGGCGTCGGCGATCCCGGCGAGCTGCTGCATCCTCACGACATAGGCGCGATAGGCCTTTCGGATCGTGTCGTATTTCTCGCCCTCGAGCAGATAGTAATCGCGGTTGGGAAGGCCCAGCCCCCCCTGGCCGGCGGCCGCGATGTAGCGGGTCGGGTCCGCCGGATCGGGAAGGATCCCAACTCCGATCGGGCTCATGATGCCCGGCTGCGCGAAGGCCCGAAGCAGGTCGGCCTTGTTCGAGATCGCGGCGATCCGGCCGAGATGGGGCTTTAAGGGGGCGGTGCCCGCGGCCTCGATCCCGGCCTCGTCCATCCAGCTGGCGTAGAAGTCGCCGACCTGCTGGCCGACCTTGCCCGACTTGGTCGGATCCTTGGCGAGGTCCTCGACGATCGCCCGAACCTGCTGCTCGGCTTCGTCGACGAGCAGCACTCCGGCGCCGGCGCTCGACCGGTCGGCGGCGATCTGCGTGCTCTTGTCCCAATTGCCGTTGACGAAATGCCAGAAGCTGTCGCCCGGCTTCACCGATCGGTCCATCGCGGTGAGGTCGAGCCCGAAATCGCCGTAGCGCGGCTTGCCGGCGGCGGCCGCCGAGGGTCCGGAATGACCGGCATGGCCGCCTTGGGCGAGCGCCGGAGCGGCGGCGGTGCCGAGCAAAAGGGCCGCCGTAAAGGCGAGGCTGAAATTGCGCATAATCGAGAGTCCCTCCCAAGCCGAGATTCGGCCGTCGCGCCGACGACTACCAAGGCTCGGCCCAAGCGGCAACGTTGCGCGATCCGACGGTATGAATGCGCAATTCCGGTCGAGAGCCGGAACCCGCCGGATCTGGGAAAGGCTCTGGAGCCGCCCCGCGAATTCGTAGCCGTAGCTCGTCATGTCCCACGCGCTCGTCGTCGGCCGGCCGGCCGACCCGGTGGGCGGCGATGGAGCGCCGTACATGTCGGGCGCTCCGACGGATCGAGCCCTGGTCGTGGGCGAGACCCAGCGCCAGCCTTAGACGGAATTGCGGGTTGGAATCGATCAAACCCGCATCATGACCACCCCGGCGAGGATCAGCCCGGCCGCCGCCCAGCGCCTTGGCGACAATCCTTCCTTCAGCCAGAAGACGGCGATCAGCATCGCGAACAGGACGCTCGTCTCCCTAAGGGCCGCGACCATCGCCAGCGGCGCCTGGGTAAAGGCCCAGATCGCGATCCAGTAGGCGCCGAGCGACATCGCCGCGGCCGCGACGCCGGGCCTCCAGGCCGGCAGCATGGCCGCGATCCCGGGGGGTCCGCGGGCGGCGAGCCCGCAGGCGAGCATGATCGCTCCGTCGAGGACGATCATGGTCAGGATGAAGGCCGAGGCCGAGCCGGCGATCCTCGCCCCTACCCCGTCGGCAAGGGTGTAGGCCGCCGTGAATCCGGCCGTGACCAGAGCCCAGGAGAGACCCGCCCGGCCGAGCCCGCCGAGTCCCGCCATCAGGATGATCCCCGCTGCGATCGCGACCACCGCCGCGATCCTCGCCGGGTCCATCGTCTCGCCCAGGAACAGTGCGCCGGCGACCGCGACGATCAGCGGCGCGGTGCCGCGGGAGAGCGGATAGACCTGGCTCAGGTCGCCATGGCCATAGGCCCGGATGAGGGCGAGCTTGTAGCCGCTGTGAAGCGCCGAACCCGCCAGCACCCAAGGCCAGGCCGCCCGCGCCGGAAGTCCGAAGAAGGGCAGAAGCACGAGGGCGATCGCCCCCTGGACGATGCCCAGGAACAGGATCGACGAGAAACGGTCCAGCCAGGTCTTGACCAAAGCGTTCCAGCCGGCGTGAAGCGCCGCGGCGAACAGGATCGCGAAGAAGACCGCGAGGCTCATTCTTGTCTCGTCATCCCGGACTTGATCCGAGATCCACGAACACGGATCGAGTCATTTCAGGCGCCTTCGGTGTTCATGGATTTCGGCCTCCACCGGAATGACGGTAATAGGCCTTTAGCCGCTCCATGCTACACGCCGGTCCATGCCGAGCCCAACCGTCCAGCTCTTCTACAACCGCACCTCCGGCGGCCATTGCCCGCACCGGCTCGCCGCCCTGCGGGCGGGCTTCGAGGCGAAGGGCGCGAAGGTGCTGCTTTCCGAATGCGGGCCGGCCCACCCGATCGAGGTCGCAAAGGAGACCAGCCACGTCTGCGCGGTCGGCGGCGACGGCACCCTTCGCCACGTCGCCCTGGCGCTGGCGCGGTGCGGGCGAAGGCTTCCGCTCAGCGTCTATCCGGCCGGCACCGTCAACCTCGTCCACCGCGAGCGGCTGTTCCCGCTCGATCCGGCCGGCCACGCGCTTAGGCTCCTCGCCGAAGACGAGGGTGCATCGCTCCACCCCGCGGCGCTCAACGACACCTTCTTCCTGGCCTGCGCGAGCGTCGGCCCCGACAGCCGGGCCGTCGCCGAGGTCTCGCTTGCGCTCAAGGCCCGGATCGGCAAGCTCGCTTATGTTTGGGCCCTGGCCCGGCTCCTGCTCGACTGGCGGCGGACACCCATCCGGCTCGCCTGGGACGGCGGGGAGGAGGTCTGCGAAGCTTTCTACGTCGCCAAGGGCCGCTATTTCGCCGGTCCCTGGAGCTTCGCGCCCGAGGCCAGCACCGCCGAGCCCCTGCTCCACGTCGTCGCCCTCGGCCGGGCCCGGCGCCGGGATTTCGCCCGCTTCGCCTTGGCGTTGTGGAGAGGCCGGCGAGTCGACAGGCTGCCGGAAGTAACCGCCTTCACCTGCACCGCGCTCACCGCCCGGTCCGACGCCCCGCTTCCGATCCAGGCCGACGGCGACCCGGTCGGGACCCTTCCCGCGAGCATCTCGCTTTACGGCGAGGCGCTGGGTTTGTGCTGACCCCCGTCATCCCCGCGAAAGCCGGGACCTCGGGGAGACCCGCCGGGACTTCTGGTCCTGAGGTCCCGGCTTTCGCCGGGATGACGACTACCCCCGAGCCCCCGGCTCGTGCCTGTGCTCGCCCCTCACCCAGCGCACCGTGCCGGTGGATGCCCGCATCACCACGCTCTCCGTCGTGATCGCGTTCTTCCGCCGCTTCACGCCCTCGAGCAGCGAGCCGTCCGTGACCCCGGTCGCGGCGAAGATGCAGTCGCCCTTGGCGAGGTCCTCGAGCTTGTAGATCCGGTCGAGGTCGGTCACCCCCCATTTGTCGGCTCGGGCGCGCTCGTCGTCGTTTCGGAAGATGAGCCGCCCCTGGAACTGGCCTCCGACGCACCTCAAGGCCGCCGCCGCGAGGACGCCCTCGGGCGCTCCGCCCGAGCCCATATAGACGTCGATGGTCGTATCGGGATCGGTGACCGCGATCACTCCGGCGACGTCGCCGTCGGGGATGAGGACGATCCCGCAGCCCAGGCCCCTGAGCTCGGCGATCAGCGCCTCGTGCCTCGGCCGGTCGAGCACGCAGACGATGATCTCGCCGGGATCGACGCCCTTGGCCGCGGCGACCGAACGGATATTCTCGGTCGGCGACTTCGCGAGGTCGATCACCCCTTCCGCATAGCCCGGCCCAACCGCCAGCTTCTCCATGTAGACGTCCGGCGCGTTCAAGAGGCCGCCCTCCTCGGCGATCGCAAGCACCGCCAGCGCGTTCGGCCCGGCCTTGGCCGTGATCGTCGTCCCCTCGAGCGGGTCGAGGGCGATGTCGATCCTCGGCCCGCTGCCCTGCGCCGCTCCGACCTTCTCGCCGATGAACAGCATCGGCGCTTCGTCGCGCTCGCCCTCCCCGATGACCACCGTACCGTCCATCTCAAGCGTGTTGAGCGCCGCGCGCATCGCCTCGACGGCGGCATGATCGGCGGCTTTCTCGTCGCCGCGTCCGATCAGCTTCGACGCCGCGACCGCCGCCGCTTCGGTCACCCTCACCATCTCCAGCACCAGAACGCGGTCGAGAACGTGGCTTGCGCTCACCATCTTGTCGATCATCCTCGTAATTGAATTCGTGGCCGCGCGATACGAGAGCCCCCCGCCAAAGTCGAGTAGCTGGCGAGAGGGTCATATTTCGGCCGTTTTCTTTCAACAGCTTGGCGATGAACCGGAGGCCCAAGCGATGGCGAAGCTCGGATTGGCGATGATCGTCGGCGCGCTCGCCGCGGCCCGGGCGCCGGCGGCGCCCCCTCTCACCGCGGACGAGGCGCTCGCCCGCCAGCAATCCTCGCTTCGAACCGGTCTGGGCCTCGACTGCGACCGCGGCGCCGCCGAGATCGTGATCTGCGGCAGGACCGGCCAGGACCCCAACCGCCTCCCGCTCCCGGTCCAGCCCGAGCCCGGCGCTCGAAACGCAGGCGAGCCGTCCAATCCGAACCACGCGCTCGCTCTCAGCGATCAGAAATGCACGACCGTCGGTCGCGACCAGCATTGCAGCGGAGGCCTCCCGATCCTCCCGATCGCGATCTTTCTGGTCCAGACTGCGGTCAAAGCGGTCAAGGGGAGGGAATGAGCCTCTCGAGCGGCTTGCGGACCGCGATCTCTCTGCTCGTCCTCTTTGCCGCGGCTCCGGCTCTCGCGCTTGCGCCGGAGGCGCCCCTGACCGCCGATCGGGCCATCGAGATCCAGAAGGACACGGTCCGCGACGCGGTGGGAACCCTGCCCTGCCGGCGCGACGCCGACAGCCGCGACATCGTCGTCTGCGGCCGCCGGGGCCCCGACCGCAACCGGGTCCCGTTCCCGGACCAGCGCACACCGGGCGCACCGGAGAACCTCCTCCCCGGCGAGCTTCCCCGCGCGCAGGCGAGTTTCTCGACCTGCGAGTTCGGCTGCCAGCAGCCGGTCACGATCACCGACAAGGACGTCCGCAAATATGGCGGCCGGATCCTTCGCCACATCCTCGGCAAGGACGATTAGAGACCCGTCATCCCGGACTTGATCCGGAATTCATGAACACAGACGGCGACCATGGTGATGTCCATGCTCATGGATTCCGGCTTTTGCGGGAATGACGGCTTTCCGCGCGACAATCGTTCGTAAGCGATTTACGGATATGCCCTCACTCCGGGGGGAGAAGTCAAATGGCCACCGCACAGGCAGACTCGTCGAATCGTCTGACCATGGCGAAGACGCTGCTTCATTGGACCGCTCGAACGCTCGTCGCGCTCCTCGTCACCTACGTCTTCGTGGTCGTCCTGCTCGTCGCCACCGCGCAGCAGAAGGTCGACGACGGCCTCACCAAGGAGGCGGTGGGCTATGACTACAGCGTCGCGGTCCGCTATTATTTCGGCAAGGAGAGCCTCAAGAACACGGTCGGAGAGAACAGCGAGGCGGTAAAGCAGTCGACCGCCCGGCTCCGGGCCGCCAACGACAGGCTCCAGTCCTCCAACCGGGACCTGACCGCGCAAGCCGCCGACCTCGCCGAGGACCTCGGCCGGCTCACCGCCGCGGGCTGCCCCGCCCCGCCCGCGCCCGACACTCCGCCCACTCCGGCCGAGCTGGTCGGCATGGCGGTCGCGACCCAGCATTGTGCGGCCGAACGCGGCGGGGCCAATCCCGCCATCCCGCCGGTCGCAGCCGAAGTCCTCCAGGGCCAGCGCTCCGTCCAGAAGTCGCTCGACGATTCGGCCGGCCTCAAGCGCGACTCCGACGACATCCAGGACCGGCTCGACCTGCTCCAAGCGGAGCGGAACGCCATCGACAAGCAATTGGAGGCCGCGGCCCGCTCGGGCGACATCATCGCGGTCCTCAAGGTGTTCGAGGACAGCTCATGGCCGCTCGCCCGCCGGCTCGTCTACGTCCCGCCGGCTCTGACCGGTATTCTCCTCGCCTCGGTCTCGGGCCTGTTCGGAGCCTTGCTTATTACCCTGATATTATTCGTCTATCCCGACAATCGCTACAAATTCACCCGGACAAAATCCTATTTCGGCCGGATCCTCCTGGGCGGCCTGATCGCGCTCGGCGTCTTCGTCCTCATGTTCAGCGGAGTCGCGGTCCTCGCCGGCCCCAATTCGAGCGGAAGCGCCCAGAACCTCATCGCCTATGCCGGAGTCGGAATCCTTTCCGGGATGTTCTCCGACCAGGCGGCGGGCTGGCTGTCGGACCGCTCGGTGTTCAAGCCGGACCCGGGGACGGACGTCGCGCCGGTCCGGGAGGAACAGGTCACCTGAGTCCCTCCCGTCATCCGGCGAAGGCCGGAAATCCATGAACACGGATCTTAGAAACCCCGCCAGCCGCGTTCATGGATCCCGGCCTTCGCCGGGATGACGGAGCCGCGAACCTTTCACCTGCCCCGGGCATTCCCTAAATAGGCCGCGACAGGAGAGACGAATGGCCGATCAAGACACCAAGGCCCCCGAGACCCCGGCGCTGCCGACGCTCGAGGAGATGCAGCAATGGACCTGGGTGATGGGGCGCGCCCAGCAGATGATGCTCGAGCATGTCGCCAAGGCGATGGGCGAGGCCAAAATCCCGCAGATGGGTGCGGCTGAGCCCAAGGCGCCGCAGCTTCCCTGGCTGAACATGTTCGCCGATCCCGCCAAGATCGCCCAGCAGCAGACCGACCTGTGGACCCAGGGTCTCGCCATCTGGCAGCGGGCGCTCGGCGGCGAGGCGCCTCGGACGGAGCTTGCAGAGAAAGCCGACAAGGACAAGCGCTTCGCCGCTCCGCAATGGCGCGACAGCCCGCTTTTCGACATGATCCGCCAATCCTATCTGCTCGTCTCGGAGCGGCTGCTCGGCTCGGTCGACTCGATCGAAGGCGTCGATCCCAAGCAGCGCGAGAAATTGCGCTTCGTCACGAAGAATTTCGTCGACGCCATGGCCCCGTCGAACTTCGCCGCCACCAACCCGCTGGTGCTGGAGCGGGCGATGGAGACCAAGGGCGAGAGCCTCTTGAAGGGCCTCGAGCACATGCTCCAGGACATCTCCAGGGGCCAGCTCACCCATACCGACGCGGAAGCCTTCGAGGTCGGCCGCAACATCGCCGTCACCCCCGGCAAGGTGGTCAGGCGCACTCCGCTCTACGAGCTGATCCAGTACAGCCCGACGACGGACGAGGTCCACGAGACCCCGCTGATCATCTTCCCGCCCTGGATCAACCGCTTCTACATCCTCGATCTCAACCCGAAGAAGAGCTTCATCCGCTGGGCGGTCGAACAGGGGCTGACCGTCTTCGTCGTCTCCTGGAAGTCCGCCGACGAGACCCTGGCGGAAACCACGCTCGACGATTACGTCCTGCGCGGCCAGGTCGACGCGATCGACACGGTGCGCGAGCTTCTCGGAGTGGAGAGCGTCCACGCCATCGGCTATTGCGTCGCCGGAACCACGCTCGCCGCGACCCTGGCTCTGCTCGAGGCGCGCGGCGAGGCGGACAAGGTCGCAAGCGCCACCTTCTTCACGGCGCAGGTCGATTTCTCCGAGGCCGGGGATTTGAACCTGTTCGTCGCCGACGAGACCCTCCAGCTGATCGACCAGATTTCGGCCGAAAAGGGCTTCCTCGACGGCCGCTACATGGCCGCGACCTTCAACATGCTGAGGGGCCGCGACCTGATCTGGAACTATGTCACCAACAATTACCTGATGGGCGAGGACTACGTCCCCTTCGACCTGCTCCACTGGAATTCGGACACGACCAACCTGCCCTCCAAATGGCACCAGGCCTATTTGAAGGACTTCTACCGCGACAACAAACTGGTCCAGGCGGGAGCGCTGGTGGTCGACGGGACCCCGATCGAGATCCACAAGGTGAAGACTCCGACCTACATCCAGGCCGGCCGCGAGGACCATATCGCTCCCGCGGCCAGCGTCTGGAAGATCACCCATTATTTCCAGGGCCCGATGCGCTTCGTCCTCGCCGGCTCCGGCCACATCGCCGGAGTGGTCAATCCGCCCGAGGCCCAGAAATATCAATATTGGACCAACGACAATAAGCCGGCGAGCCTCGACGACTTCGTCGCCGGAGCGACCGAGCACAAGGGCAGCTGGTGGCCCGACTGGGCGAAATGGATCGGAGCCCTCGCCGAGAAGAAGGTGCCGGCCAAAGGCGCGAGGGTGCCGGGCAAGGGCAAATTGAAAGCGCTGGAGGATGCGCCGGGGAGCTACGTGAAGGCGAGGTAAAGCCCGTCATCCCGGCGAAAGCCGGGACCTCGGGCCACTTGGCAGAGCCTCTTTCTCGCCGAGGTCCCGGCTTCCGCCGGGATGACGAACTGGACTTCTGCTGCACCGCAACATTTTCTCTTGAAACGCGGCTCCGACTCGCCTATGTTGCATCGCAGCATAGACTTGTAAGGAACACCCAATGGCCGACCAGCAGAACCAGACCCCGACCGCCGCCGCGGCCGTCGACTCCACGGCGAAAGCTTCGGCCGCGATCGCCAAAGCCGCCACCCCGGCCGTGACCGAGAAGGCCGAGGCTCCGGCCGCCGCCGCCAAGGCCGCCGCCGCTCCGGCGAAGGCCGCCGCGAAGGTGATCAAGGCCGCCACGGCCACTTCGGCCAAGCCGGCCCGCAAGACCCGCACCGCCAAGCCGGCCCGCGTCGCGGCCGCCCGCAAGGTCGGCCGCCCCGCCAAGCGCGCCGTAGCCGCCGCCGCGACCGCCGCCAACACCACCACCCGAATCCAGAACGAAGGAACCCGAATCATGAAGAAAGAGACCGCACAGGTCGCCGACCGCCTCCAGGCCGTCTTCGGCGACGTCAACGAGCGCGCCCGCACCCAGATCGAGCGCAACACCCGTATGGCCGAGGAAATGACCGAGCTGTCCAAGGGCAATGTCGAGGCGATCGTCGCCTCCACCAAGGTCGTCGCCAAGGGCCTCGAGACCGTCGGCCAGGAAGTCGCCGAGTACAGCCGCAAGAGCTTCGAGGACGCCTCCGCGGCCCTGAAGAGCTTCACCGAAGTGAGGTCGGCCACGGACTTCTTCCGCCTGCAGAGCGATTTCGCCCGCAGCCAGTTCGACGGCCTCGTCGCCGAGAGCAGCAAGCTCTCCGAGACGATGATCAAGCTCGCCGGCGACGTCGCCGAGCCTCTCGCCAGCCGCTACTCGGTCGCCGCCGAGCGCGTTAAGGCCGCCGCCGCTCTGTAAGGAGCCGCAGCGCCAGCTGGTGCAGTAAGGGCGGCCCCCGCGGGGGCCGCCCTTTTTGCATGGCCGGAACCGCGACAAACGGTTGAGCTTTAACGCCGGTGGCCAAGCGAATCTCTTGCCGCGAAGTGGCCGCGTGCCATATCTAGGGCATGGTGATGATGTGGGATGAAATCGTGGCTGCGGACGAGCGCAAGGGCGGGGACGTCGACGATCCCGGTCTGGGCGTCGCCACGCGAACGCGCACCCGAACCAAGACGCCCTCGCCCTACAAGGTGCTGATGCTCAATGACGACTATACTCCGATGGAGTTCGTCGTTCAGGTCCTCCAGACGTTCTTCAAGATGGGGATCGAGGACGCCACGAGGGTGATGCTCGCCGTCCACCAGCGCGGAGTCGGGGTCTGCGGCGTGTTCAGCTACGAGGTCGCGGAGACCAAGGTCGCCCAGGTGATCGAATATGCGAGGCAGAACCAGCACCCGCTGCAGTGCACGCTGGAGAAGGCCTGACTGGGAGGGTGAAGAACTAATCGTCATCCCGGCGAAAGCCGGGACCTCGGGGAGACCCGCCGAGCCTCTTCCTCGCTGAGGTCCCGGCTTTCGCCGGGATGACGATCTCTCCCCCTTCCCCCTCTCTTGCCTCACCCCGCGAAAGCCTTAAGACCCTCTCATGGACCGCATCATCATCCGCGGCGGCAAGCGCCTCGAGGGCCGGATCCCCATTTCGGGCGCCAAGAATGCGGCTCTGACGCTTCTGCCCTGCGCCCTTCTCACCGACGAGCCGCTGACGCTGCGCAACCTGCCGCGCCTCGCCGACGTCGACAGCTTCGGCCACCTTCTCAACCAGCTCGGAGTGTCGACCACGGTCGAAGGCGCCCGATCCGACGAATATGGCCGGGTGATGACGCTCAGGGCCGCCAACCTGGCCTCTACCGTCGCACCCTACGACATCGTCCGCAAGATGCGCGCCTCGATCCTCGTCCTCGGCCCGCTCGTCGCCCGGGCCGGCGAGGCGACGGTGTCGCTTCCCGGCGGCTGCGCGATCGGAATGCGCCCGGTCGACCTGCATCTCAAGGCGCTCGAAGCGCTCGGCGCCGAGATCGAGGTCGCGGCCGGCTACGTCCGGGCCAAGGCCCCCCAGGGCGGCCTCCAGGGCGGCACCATCACCTTCCCCTTCGTCTCGGTCGGAGCCACCGAGAACGCGCTGATGGCCGCGGTCCTGGCCAAGGGCGAGACGGTGATCGAGAATGCGGCGCGCGAGCCCGAGATCACCGACCTCGCCAAATGCCTGATCGCAATGGGCGCCGACATCGAGGGGTTGAGGACCGACACCCTCACCATCCGCGGCAAGGACCGCCTTCACGGCGCTACCTATGCGGTCATGGCCGACCGCATCGAGGCTGGAAGCTACGCCTGCGCGGCCGGGATCACCGGCGGCTCCCTGGAGCTTGTCGGCGCCCGCAAGGAGACCATGCCGTCCATCCTCTCCGGCCTCAGCGACGCCGGCCTGATCGTCGAGGACACGGCCGACGGAGTCCGGGTCAGCGCCGACGGCGGATTGAAGCCGCTCTCGATCTCGACCGCCCCCTACCCCGCCTTCCCGACCGACATGCAGGCGCAGTTCATGGCCATGCTGACGCTCGCCGACGGCACCAGCCTCCTCACCGAGACGATCTTCGAGAACCGCTACATGCACGTTCCCGAGCTCAACCGGATGGGCGCCGAGATCGAGGTCCGCGGCCGTTCCGCGGTGGTCCGCGGAGTCGACGGACTGATCGGCGCTGAGGTCATGGCGACCGACCTGAGGGCGTCGATGAGCCTGGTCCTGGCTGGCCTCGCCGCCAAAGGCGAGACCCAGGTCCACCGGGTCTACCATCTCGACCGCGGCTACGAGCGGCTCGAAGAGAAGCTCCAGGCCGTCGGCGCCGATGTCGAGCGGGCGAGCGGGGACTGAAAGCCCGTCGTCATCCCGGCGAAAGCCGGGGCCCCAGGACGAGGAGTCCCCGCGGGTCTCCCCGAGGTCCCGGCTTTCGCCGGGATGACGCGACCTACCCCAGCACTTCCGCCGTGTGGATGATCAGTCCCACCAGCCCGCCCACCAAAGTCCCGTTGATCCGGATATACTGAAGGTCCCGACCGACCGCATTCTCCAGCCGTCCGGTCACCGTCCGCGCGTCCCAGCCCCGGATCGTCTCGGACACGAGGGTGACGATTCCGTCGCCGTAGGTGGCGACCGTTCCGACCACCATCCGGCGGGCGAACTGGTTGATCGCCTTGTTGAGCCGGCGGTCCTGCTGGAGAGTCTCGCCGAGCTGCCTCAGCGCCTCGCCGAAGCGGCCCGCCATTGCCGCTTCGGGGTCGCGGGCAGCCCGGAGCAGCGCCGCCCGGCTGTTCTCCCACAGGCCGCCGAGCCAGTCGGTGACGGCCTTGTTGGCGATGATCTCGTTCTTCCAGCCCTCGACCTTGCCCTGCATGTCCGGATCGAAGCGCATGTCCCAGGCGAAGGCGGCGAGCGCCTCCTCCGCCTTGGAGCGAAGCGGGTGGGCCGGGTCGATGGCCATGTCGATGGTCAGCCGGCGAAGGCCGTCGACTATCCCGTCGGCCAGCTTTTCGTCGAGGCCCGAGAGGCGCATGATCATCCCGGCGCGGTCGTGGACCATCTTTCGGATCAGGTCCTCGTTCGCGTCGAGGGTCCGGCCGGCCCAGGTGACGATCCCGTCGAGTATCGGGATGTGGCGCTCGTCGGTGATCGCGCCTTCCAGCGCCTGGCCGATCAGGGGGGACACTTCGAGCGAGCGCATCCGCTGGGCGACCGCGGTCTTGACCATCCCGCCGAGCCGCTCCTGGTCGAGCGCCTCCAGGAGGTCGGCGATGAGCCTCGAGCCGCCCTGCCTCAACCGCCCTTCCGGCGGAGGGTTGGCGAGGAACCGGCCGATGGCGCCGGCGATGTCGACGTTGCGCATCCGCCGGGCGACCACCCTCGGGATGAGGAAGTTGTCGCGAAGGAAGGACGCGAGGGTCGCTCCGATCCTGTCCTTGTTCCGTGGGATGATCGCCGTGTGCGGGATGGGCAGGCCGAGCGGATGTCGGAACAGGGCGGTCACCGCGAACCAATCCGCGAGCCCGCCCACCATAGCGGCCTCGGCGAAGGCCTTGACGAAGCCCAGCCAGGGATAGCCTTCATCCCAATGGTTGGAGGCGAGGAACACCGCCGCCATCGCGACCAGCATTCCGGTGGCGATGATCCGCATTCCGCGCAGGCTCTGCGCGGCGGGAACGGATCGGCCTGCCGGTTCGATGGGGCTCATAGGCCTCCTCAATGGCCGGGCCGCCGCTTTGGTTCACTCCGGTAGGCGGGACCTCGGAGCGCGCAGCTCACTCCGCGGGCTGCGGCTCGGGCGCGGGGCCGTGATCCTTGCCTCCCTTATAGGTGATGAGGCGTCCGAACTTGGGCGCGAGCCACTTCTCGAAGCCGTCGGCGAGGCTGAACGAGGCCGGCACGAGGACCAGGGTCAGCAGCGTCGAGAGCAGCAGGCCGCCGATCACCACCACCGCCATCGGCGCTCGCCAGCTGGCGTCGCCTTCCAGCGAAAGCGCCGTCGGCACCATTCCGGCCACCATGGCCATGGTCGTCATGACGATCGGCTGGGCGCGCTTGTGGCCCGAATCGATGATCGCCTCGTCCTTTGGAACGCCCTTGGCCATCTCCACGATCGTGAAATCGAGAAGCAGGATCGAGTTCTTGGCGACGATCCCGAACAGCATCAGGATCCCGATCAGCACCGGCATAGAGACGGCGTGTCCGGACACCCACAGAGCCAGGAACCCTCCCAGCGGCGCCAGCAGGAGCGAGCCCATGTTCACCAGCGGCGCCATCAGCCGCTTGTAGAGCAGCACCAGCACCGCGAAGACGAGGAAGGTGCCCGAGATGAGCGCTCCCATGAACTCGGACATTAGCTTCGCCTCCTCCCGCTGCTGGCCGGAGCGGGCGCGCTCGACGCCCTCGGGCAGGTTCTTGAGGATCGGAAGCGATTCGATGATCGCCTCCTTGTCGACGACTCCCGGGATGAGGTCGGCGCCGACGAGGATCCGGCGTTCCTGGTTGAAGCGCTGGATCTGCGCCGGACCGGCTCCGAAGCTGATCGAGGCGACGACCTTGAGGGGGACCGAACCGCCCGTCGTGGTCGGAACCGGCATGTTCTCGATCGTCGAGAGGCTTCGGCGCGAATCCTCCTGGAGAGCGACCCGGATCGGCACCTGGCGGTCGGAGAGCGAGAAGCGGGCGCTCGCCTGGTCGATCTCGCCCTGGGTCGCGGTTCGGATCGCCTGGCTCATCGCCGCCGTGGTGACCCCCATGTCGGCCATCAGGTTGAGCCTCGGAGTGATGGTGATCTCCGGACGCCGCATGTCGCCGGCGATCCTCGGCGAGACCAGCTCGGGCCGCTTGCGCATGTCGTCGACGAGCTTCAGCGCGGCCTGCTGCAGCTTGACCGGATCGGAGCTCGAGAGAAGGACGGCGATCGGACGCCCGCCGACGCTGTTCTGCGCTCGGAACGTGACTCGCGCGTCCGGGATGCCCTGGAGCATGGGACCGACCTGCCGCTCGAAATCGGTGCTCGTCCGTTCACGCCCCTCGCCGCGGTCCTTCAGCGATACGTAGATGGTGGAATTGCCGGCGCGCACCGAGGCGAAGGCGGATTCGACGTCGCCCTGGCCGCGCACCAGCGAAGCCGCCTTGTCGGCGACCGCGCGGGTCTGATCGAGGGTCGAGCCCGGCGGCATCTCGATCGCCACCTGGACGGTGTCCTCGTCCGTTTCCGGCTGGAACGCCTTGGGCAGCATCGTGAAGACGCCGATCTGGGCGGCGAAGCAGAGCACTCCGATCATCACGCCCTTCCACCGGTTGCGAAGGGTCCAGCGCAGAAGGTTGAGATACTTGTCCATCAGCCAGCCTTCGCCATGCTTGGCCTCGCCGTGCGCCTTGAGGAAATAGGCCGCGATCATCGGCGTGATCAGGCGGGCGACCGCGAGGCTGATGAGGACGGTGATGACGATGGTGAGTCCGAAGCTGATGAAATATTGCCCGATGATCCCGCCCATCATCGCCACCGGCAGGAAGACCGCGACGATGGAGAAGGTGGTCGCGACGACGGGGAGACCGATCTCGTCCGCCGCGTCGATCGAGGCCTGATAGGCGGATTTGCCCATCCTCATGTGCCTGACGATATTCTCGATCTCGACGATCGCATCGTCGACCAGCACGCCCGCGACCAGGCTGAGCGAAAGCAGGGTGACCATGTTGAGCGTGAAACCCAGCATGTCCATGAACCAGAAGGCCGGGATGGCCGAGAGCGGGATCGCGATCGCCGAGATCAGGGTCGCGCGCCAGTCGCGAAGGAACAGCAGCACCACGATCACGGCGAGCAGGGCGCCTTCGACCAGCGCCCGCATCGAGCTGTCATACTGGCCTTGGATATATTTCACCGGGGTGAAGAGCAGGGTGTAGCCGACCCGGGGATCCTCCTTCTCGAGGTCCTTCAGCTGCTTCATCACGTCGTTGTAGACGCTGACGTCGGAATAGCCCTTGGCCTTCTGGACCATGAAGCTGACGACCTGGCGGCCGTTCTGGATTCCGTAGCTGGTCTGCTCGGCCCACTGGTCGCGCACGCTCGCGATCGAGTTCAGCCGGATCGTCCGGCCGCCGCCGATCGAAAGCTGGGTCTCGCCGAGCGCGTGGGCGGTAAGAGCGCTTCCGAGCACCCGGACCGACTGCTCGGAGCCGGCGATCTCGGCGCGTCCGCCCGCGGCGTTGACGTTGATCGCCCGAAGCTGCTGGTTGACCTGAGCCGCGCTGATTCCCTGCGACTGCATCCGGACGGGATCGAGCTCGACCCGGATCTCGCGGCTCACGCCGCCGGTGCGGCTGACGATCGAGACTCCCTCGACGCTCATCAGGCGCCGGTTGATCGTATCGTCGATGAACCAGGAGAGCTGCTCCACCGTCATCGCCGTGCTCTCGGCGGACATGTAGACGACAGGCTGATCGTCCTGGTCCTCGCGCTGCACCTGCGGCTCGAGGATCCCGTCCGGAAGATCGCCGCGAATTCGCGCCACCGCGTCCCGAACGTCGGTGACTGCGCGGTCGATCGGGGTTCCGATTTCGAACAGGATGAAAGTGTTGCTGTTGCCTTCGCGGATGAAGGAATTGATCTCGGTGACGCCTTCGATCCCCCGGACCGCGGCTTCGACCCTTCGGGTGATCTGGATCTCCAGCTCGGGCGGAGCGGCGCCGGGCTGGCTGATCGAGACGCTCGCCGCCGGGACGCTGACGTCCGGGTTGAGGTTCACGTCCATCCGAAGGAAGGCCGTCAGGCCCATCGCAAGCAGGAAGGTGAACAAGACGATCGGAATGACCGGGTTGCGGATCGCCCAGGCCGAGATGTTACGCATCGTTCATCGACTCCAGATCGGCCCTTGGCCTAGCGGGCGACCGCGCGCTGCGGACGCACCTTCTCGCCCGGGTTGAGGAAAGCGCCCGCCGACTGCACGACCCGCTCGTCCCCGTTGAGGCCCTCGGCGACCACCACGCCCTTGTCGGTCACCGAGCCGATCCGGATCGGCCGGCGCTCGACCGTGTTGTTCGGGGTGACGATGAGCACATAGGTGCCCGCATCGTCCGTCAAGACCGCGGATTCGGGAAGCAGCGGAGCGACCGTCGCGCCGGCCTGGATCGCGGCGGACGCGAAGCCGCCGGGCCTGAGTTCGCGATTGTAGGGAATCGAGATCCGAGCAACCCCCTGCCGGGTCTGCGGATCGATGACCGGCGAGATCTGCCAGACCGAGCCCTGGTAGCTCTGGGACGAGCCGACCGGAGTGACCGTGACCGGAACGCCCACCGACAGCGTCGCGAGGTCCGTCTGCGGAAGCCGGGCCATCAGCTCCATCTGTCCGCCCTGGGCGATCCGGAACAGCGCTCCGGAGCCGCCGCTGACGATCTGGCCGGGCTCGGCCTTGCGATCGAGGACGAGACCGGCGGCGGGCGCCCGGATGTCCAGCCGTCCGATCCGTGCGCGGGAAGCGCCGAGCTGCGCCTGGGCGACCCGGACCCGGGCGTTGGCCGCGTCCCGGGTGGCGATCCGGCGCTCGACGTCCGCCTTCGAGACGAAGCCGCGCGAGACCAGGGTCTGGGCGCGCTGGAGCTCCTGCTGGGCGAGCCGCGCGTCGGCGCGGGCGACTTCGATGCTCGCCGCCAGCTGCTGCGCTTCCTGCGACTGGACCGACCGTTCGATGACCGCGAGCGTCTGGCCGGCGCCGACCCACTGGCCGGGCTCGACCAGGACCCGGGCGATCATCCCGCCCTCGCCCGCGACGCCCACCGGCATGTCCCGGCGGGCCGCGAGGGTGCCGGTCGCCGAGATGGTGCGCGCAACCTGCTGGCGGCCCGGAACGATGACGCTGACGGAGGGCGCCTGCGGAGCCCCGGCCTTGGCCTCGCCCGCGGCCGCCGCCTGCTTTTTCTCGTCGCCCCCGCGCCCGAAGAGCAGGAACAAGGCAAGTCCGAGGATCAGGACGGCCAGAACTGCGAGGATGATGTTCCTCCGGCGGCGGCGCGCGGCCGCGGCGGCGTCCACGACGACGACCTCCTCGCTATCGACGGCACCGCTGCGCCACTTCCGAGTCTCGAAGTTCATTGCTCTCATCTTTCCCCACACCGGACCGGGCAGAACGCGGCTTCGGCTACTGTATTAGCCAAATATAGCACCTGCCTCAAGTCTAATCTGTCGCGCACCCCCACGCAGCGGAACCGGAGTCTACATTTTTTGTTGGGGCTTGGCCACTCGAAAGCGGTACGATCCCGAACGAGCAAGCGAGGGTAAGGAGGGACTCATGAACCTGCTGGCGGACTATGGCTTCTTCGGGTGGATCCTGATCGGAGCACTGGCGGGCGGGCTCGCGAAGCTCGTCATGCCGGGCCGCGATCCCGGCGGATGCATCGTCACCATCCTGCTCGGAGTCGGAGGCGCCCTTCTCGCGGGCTTCGTCAGCCACCAGCTCGGCTGGGATCGCGGGAACACGGGCGCCGGCTTCATCGCCGCCACCATCGGAGCGATCGTCATCCTCTTCATCTACCGCCTGCTGAACCGGCGGCGGTAATCATCCTCCCCATGCAAAGCATGGGGAGCAACCGTCTTAGGCATGGGCCCAAGGTAGTTTTGTGTTGAGGATGGCGTTGAGGGTTACGATCATCTTTCGCATGAGTGCGACGAGGGCGACTTTTGGTGGTTTGCCGGCGGCG
>DASVSX010000066.1:0-2962 GCA_036387875.1 Allosphingosinicella sp.
GGATCTTTGCATAACCCCTGCGAAGCGCTCGGAGACAAAGCCCCCCTCCCCTTCAAGGGAGGGGTTGGGGTGGGGAATGTGGGGAGAATGTTCGCTGACGCCGGTGAGGCGAGCAGACAACCCCCACCCCAACCCCTCCCCGGAAGGGGAGGGGCTAGCACCCAGCGACTTATGCAAAGGTCCCGCAAATGCAGGGGAGGACTGGAGAAGTCAGAAGTTCAGCCGCGCCGTCAACCTGAAGTCCCGCCCGGCAAGGGGCGCCACGTCCTTGAGGAAGCTGGCGTGGCGCCGGGCGTCGACGTCGAAGATGTTGTTCGCGGCAAGGGTGATGCTGGTGTTCTTGTTGTTCCGGAGCGGCTTGAACTGCACCGAGGCGTTGACCAGGGTGAAGCCCCGGGTCTCGGTCTCCAGCGCGGCGAGCCGGTCCTGCTTCGCCGTCCACTCGACCTCGATCCGGCCCTGGACCCGGTCTGCCTGCGCCTCGATCCCGCCCATCAGCCGAAGCGGCGGGATCCTCGGCGCGGGGCCGGCGCCCTCGACCGTCGCCCGCACATAATCGGCGACCATGTCGGCGTTGAAGGTCACTCCCCCGGTCCGCGCCAGGCGCGCCGACCCTTCGAGCTCGATCCCGGAATAGCGCGCGTCGGCCTGGGCGATCCGGAACACCGGAAGCTCCTCGACGAAGCCGCCCGTCCGCCGCTCGAAGATGTAATCGTCGAACCAGCTCTTGAAGAGGGAAGCCGACAGGCTGTAGCCGTCGCCCTGGGCGCTGAACGTGGCCTCGAGGCCCCAGCTCTTCTCCTTGCCCAGGTCGGGATCGCCGATTTCGAAGGACTGGGTTCCGGCATGCGGCCCGTTGGCGAACAGCTCCTCCGCCGAAGGCGCGCGCTGGCTGTGCGACCCGTTGAGTCCGAAGCGCACGCCCTTGGCGATCTCGTAGCTGGCGCCCAGCGAGCCCGACAGGGCGTCGAAGCTCCGCTTCATTGCCGGATTGCCCAGGTCGAGATCCGCCTCGGCGCTCACCGTCTGCCGCTCGAAGCGAGCCCCGGCCTCGGCGCTGAGCGGCCCCTTTTCATAGGTCTGGAGCGTGAACAGTCCGAATTGCGAAGTTCGGTTCTCGGGCAGGAATTTCTCTTCCCCGATCACGTCGAGGTGGCGGCGGAAATATTGCATGCCGAAGCCGCCGCCCCAGCCGCCGCGCTTGGACTGGACGACCTCGAGCCGGCCCTCCATCCCCTTGGTTAGGAAGGTGGTGCCGATGTCGCCCGTCTCCTCCAGCTCGTCGTGGCGATAGTCGGAATAGCCGGCGCGGAACCGCACGGAGTCGACGAAGCCCGCTCCCGTGTCGATCTCGGCGCGGGCGTCGGCGCGGTTCTGGCGAACGTCGATCCGCGGCGCTTCCGCCTCGACTCCCGGCTCGAGCGAGAATCGCACCGGGACTCCGTAGAGGCTGTCGTAGCGGTTGACCGAAATGCCGAAATTGGTGTCGCCGTGGACATAGGCGACGCCCAGGGCGACGTCCGACGTCTCGGCCGCCGTATTCGGGAGCCGGCCCTTCAGGTCCGCCAGAGCCCGGACCTCCGGATCCTCGCTCGCCGCGGCTTCGGCGCGAAGATCGCGGGAAAGGACGAAGCCGCCAATCCTGAGGTCGTCCGTCTTGCTGTAATTGCCGTCGGCGTGGAGCACCCACTTGCCGGAGACCGGAACGTCGATCGTGGCGTTCGCCGATCTTTCGTCGGCGGCCGAACCGTAGGTGAGGATGGCCGCGACATGGGCGCCCTCGTCGGGAATCCGGCGCGGGATCCTCGAGTCGATGACGTTCACCACCCCGCCGATCGCCGCCGATCCGAACAGCAGGGCGGAGGGCCCGCGCAGCACCTCGATCCGGTCTGCGGTGAGCGGGTTGATCGCGACGGCGTGATCGACGCTGGTGTTGGAGGCGTCGAGGCTTCCGATTCCGTCCGTCAGGACCCGGACCCGCTCGCCTTGGAAGCCGCGAAGCACCGGTCTCGAGGCGTTGGGCCCGAACGAGGTCGCCGAAACTCCCGGCTGCCGGGCGAGGGTTTCGCCGATCGTCGGCCGAAGCTCTCGGGCGAGCTCGGCGCCGGAGACGACCGAAGTGCCCGACAGCACGTCGTTGCGGTTGCGGGCGAAGCCGGTGATGATGATGTCCTGGGTATGGTCGGCGTGGGGATCGTCGTCGCCCGCGGCGGCGGATTCGACGGGAGCCGCGGCGACGGCTTCCTCGGCGGGAGCGGCAGGGGTGGCTTCGTCGGCCGGCGCCTCTTGAGCGAATGCGATGTTGGGAAGCAGGACCGTGGCGGCGCCTGCCAGAAGGACTGAGCGGATCATTTCAATATTTCCAATTCTCGAGAGCCTCGTGGGCATTCGATTTGCGCGTCGCGGGACGCGCGTCTGAGCGGGATCGGGGACGTGCCGGGCGGCACGGCGGCTCAGGCCGAGGGAGGCTCCAGCAAGGGACGGATCGAGGCGCCGACGAGTATCGGAGCGTCGGCCGGGTTCCGCTCCGCCGGTTCCCTGACTCCGGACGGGACCGGAAGGGCCGGGGCCGGAAGCATGTCGGAGGGCGAGTGCACCGCTCCCGAATCGGCCGGCGCACCCTTCCCGCGGGCAGCCTTGGCGGCGCTTTCCTCGCCAAAAGCGGCGGCGGAAACCCCGGCGTCCTCGCTTTCGAGAGCGGCGATATGGGCAACGCCGTCCTGGTGACGGCAGATCGCGGCCGCCACGGACGAGCCGTGGGCCATCACGAGCACCAGGATCATCAGGAGGGTCAGGAGACGAGTCATGGAGTGGAGCGAGAACCCAGGATTGCCAAAACCGAAAAACCCCCTGTCCGGGCCGGACATAGACGCTCGTAACAATATAACAAACCCGCCTTAACGCAGGATTGCCACGCTTCCCCGCGCACACCCGTCATCCCGGCGAAAGCCGGGACCTCAGG
>DASVSX010000067.1:0-112972 GCA_036387875.1 Allosphingosinicella sp.
CTCGCGATAGAGCGGGCGAAGCAGCTCTTCGGATGCGGGTTCGTCAATGTGCAGCCGCATTCCGGCGCCCAGGCCAATGGGGCGGTGATGCTGGCGCTGGCCAAGCCCGGCGACACGATCCTCGGCATGAGCCTGGACGCCGGCGGCCACCTCACCCATGGCGCGAAGCCGGCAATGTCGGGAAAGTGGTTCAACGCCATCCAGTACGGCGTCCGCCGCGACGACGATCTGATCGATTTCGACCAGGTCGAGGCGCTGGCGAAGGAGCACAAACCGCGCCTGATCATCGCCGGCGGCTCCGCTTACCCCCGCCACATCGATTTCGCCCGCTTCCGCGCCATAGCCGACGCGGTCGACGCCATCTTCATGGTCGACATGGCCCATTTCGCCGGTCTGGTCGCGGCGGGCGAGCATCCCTCCCCCTTCGGCCACGCCCATGTCGTCACCACCACCACCCACAAGACCCTGCGCGGCCCGCGCGGCGGGATGGTCCTCACCGATGACGAAGCCATCGCCAAGAAGATCAACTCGGCCGTCTTCCCAGGCCTGCAGGGCGGACCGCTGATGCACGTCATCGCCGCCAAGGCGGTGGCCTTCGGCGAGGCGCTGCAGCCCGAGTTCAAGAGCTACGCCAGGGCGGTCATCGCCAACGCCAGGGCCCTCGCCGGGCGCCTGAAGGAGCGCGGCGCCGACCTCGTCTCGGGCGGAACCGACACCCATCTCGCACTCGTCGACCTGAGACCGCTTGGGATCACCGGCAAGGACGCCGACGAGGCGCTCGAACGCTCGGCCATTACCTGCAACAAGAACGGGATCCCGTTCGATCCCCTGCCCCCGGTCAAGACCAGCGGAATCCGGGTCGGCTCGCCCGCCGGCACCACCCGCGGCTTCGGCACCGCCGAGTTCCGCGATATCGCCGACATGGTGGCGGACGTGCTCGAGGGTCTTCGCGACAATGGCGAAGAGGGCAACGGAGCGGTCGAAGCGGAGGTGAAGGGCCGAGTGCGCGCCTTGTGCGCGCGCTTCCCGATCTATCAGGATCAATAGTGCGCTGCCCTTTCTGCTCCCATGAAAACAGCCAGGTCAAGGACAGCCGCCCCACCGAGGACGGCGCCTCGATCCGGCGGCGGCGCCAGTGCGAGGAATGCTCGGCCCGCTTCACGACCTTCGAGCGGGTCCAGCTTCGCGACCTGACGGTGGTCAAGGCGGGCAACCGCCGCGAGCCCTTCGATCGGACCAAGCTCGAGCGCTCTATCGCCATCGCCTGCCGCAAGCGGCCCGTCCCGCCCGAGCGCATCGACCGCCTCGTCTCCTCGCTCCAGCGCCAGATCGAAACCAGCGGCGACAGCGAAATCGCCTCGACCCGGATCGGCGAGCTGGTCATGGACGGCCTGAAGGCCCTCGATCCGGTCGCCTACATCCGCTTCGCCAGCGTCTACAAGGATTTCACCGAAGCGAGAGATTTCGAGGAGTTCGCGGGGAGCGTGGGGGAGGGCTAGGTCCTTCGATACGAGGCTTCGCCAAGCTCAGCCTCTACTCAGGATGAGCGGTCTGCGCGTTTCCGCTCATCCTGAGTAGCCATTGAGCCCGGCGAAATGGCGTATCGAAGGACGGTCGCCTCATA
Source organism: Allosphingosinicella sp. (assembly GCA_036387875.1). Lineage (GTDB taxonomy): Bacteria > Pseudomonadota > Alphaproteobacteria > Sphingomonadales > Sphingomonadaceae > Allosphingosinicella. The sequence continues at coordinate 1,625 of DASVSX010000067.1, forward strand.
TACGAGCTCTGCATTCGGCTTCCAGCGAGCTTGTCCCCTCCCGCTCGTCCTGAGTAGGAACCAGGCTCGACCTTCGATACGCCGGTTCGAAAAGCTCACCGGCTACCCGGGATGAGCGGTTGAGAATTCCCACCGCTCATCCTGAGTAGGGACTGAGCCTGGCGAAGGCCCGTATCGAAGGACGGCTCTATCGAAGGACCCGCACCTCATGGATTTCTATACATATCTCCTGAGATGTGCCGACGGGCATTATTATTGCGGGCATACCGATGACCTCGACTCCCGCATCGCCCAGCATCAATCCGGCGCGATCCCGGGCTATACGCAAAAGCGCAGACCCGTGCAGCTCGTCTGGACGGATCGCTTCCCCGACCGCGACAGCGCCTTCGCGGCCGAGCGCCAGATCAAGGGCTGGAGCCGAGCAAAGAAAGAAGCTTTGGTGAGGGGCGATTGGGAGGCGCTCCGGGACCTGGCGAAAAGGAAGCCGGTCCTTCGAGACGCCGCTTCGCCAGGCTCAGCGGCTCCTCAGGATGAGCGGAGGGGAACAGCAACCGCTCATCCTGAGGAGGGACTGAGCCCCGGCGAAGGCCCGTCTCGAAGGACCCCCGCCGTCGTCCTCGTCCGCCCTCAGCTCGGCGAGAATATCGGCAAGGCGGCACGGGCGATGCTCAATTTCGGGCTGACCGATCTGAGGCTGGTCGCGCCTCGGGACGGGTGGCCCAACCCTTCCGCCGGTCCCGCCGCCTCCGGCGCGGACGTGGTGCTCGAGCGGGCGCGAGTGTTCGATACCGTCGCCGAGGCGGTCGGGGACTGCGCTCATGTCTACGCGACGACGGTGCGCAAGCGCGGGCTGGTCGTGCCGGTGGTCACCCCCGAGGAGGCGGCGCGCGAGATCCGGGCGCAGCCGGAGCCGTCGGCCATCCTGTTCGGAGCCGAGCGGTCGGGGCTGGAGACGGACGAGGTCGCGATCGCAGGGAAGATCGTCACCGTTCCGGTCAATCCGGGCTTCACCTCGCTGAACCTCGCCCAGGCGGTGATCCTGATCGCCTACGAATGGTCGAAGCACGAGGCTTTGGCGGTGCCGACCCTGGGAGACCCGGCCGAGCCTCGGGCGAGCCACGACCAACTGGAGGGGCTGATCGGCCAGCTCGACCAGGCCCTCGTCGAGGCGGATTATTTCCATCCGCCCGACCGGACACCCGCCACCCGCAACACGATCCGGACCATCCTGACCAAGGCGGGCTGGTCGAACCGCGAGGTGCAGGCGATGCGGGGGATCATCCGGGCTTTGGTGACGCCGAGGCGGCGGGGCTGATCGCCGTTCCCCGGCGAAGGCCGGGGCCCAGTTACTGACGCCCGACTGGATCCCGGCCTTCGCCGGGAAACCGGCGTGTCGAGTCGAAGCGGCGGAGCTCGTAGGCGATCGAGGCCTCCACCAGCCGCTCGTAGAGCTCGGCCGCGGCCTCGGCGGGCACCTCATGCTCGCCGGCCAGCCGGGCCACGTTGGCGAGCACCTGCGCCTTGCGGCCCTCGTCGCGCACGGCCTCGCGGTCCGGCTTGATCCGCGCCGCGGCGTCCATGTAGCGGAAGCGTTCGCCGATCAGCCGGACGATCTCCTCGTCCAGCCGGTCGACGCCGTGGCGGACCTCGGCCATGCTGGTGCAAGCCTGCGGGGGGGTGCGTTCGGAGCTCATGAGGGCTCTTTAACGGCCGCCAAACGCCTGTCGAGGTTGACTTTGACGCCTCCAGAGGCCATCTGCCGCGCTTCGCAATTGGCCCCGCACCCCCGGTGAAGCGGTGGCCGCGCAATACAGCAGGTATTGCGGTGCGGTTCCGGGGACTAGTGAAACCAAGCAGATTGGACCTGAGATGAGCAAGCGCAGCAGCGCCAAGTACAAACTCGACCGCCGGATGGGCGAGAACGTCTTCGGACGCCCCAAGAGCCCCGTCAACAAGCGCGAATACGGCCCCGGCCAGCACGGACAGCGCCGCAAGGGCAAGATGTCCGACTTCGGAATCCAGCTCCGCGCCAAGCAGAAGCTCAAGGGCTATTACGGCGACGTCACCGAGAAGCAGTTCAAGCGCACTTACACCGAGGCCGCCCGGATGAAGGGCGACACCGGCCAGAATTTGATCGGCCTGCTCGAGCGCCGCCTCGACATGGTCGTCTATCGCGCCAAGTTCGCTCCGACGATCTGGGCCGCCCGCCAGCTGGTCAGCCACGGCCACATCCGTGTCAACGGCGTGAAGTGCAACATCGCCTCGCGCCGGGTCAATGTCGCCGACGAGATCACTTTGGGCTCGAAGGCGCAGGAGATGGCGCTGGTGATGGAGGCTCAGGGCCTCGCCGAGCGCGACATCCCCGAATATGTCGCCCCCGACGGCACCGCCAAGGCGACCTTCACCCGCGTTCCGACACTGGACGAGGTCCCCTATCCGGTCCGAATGGAGCCGAATCTGGTGGTCGAGTTCTATTCGCGCTGATCGATCGCCCAGGCGGCTGATCCGGGGCGTCCTTCGGGGCGCCCCTTTTTTTTGGCCGCGCCGCCGCCTAAGGATGCGCCCTCCACGAAGGGGCAAGAAGTGAGCGACGACATCATTGCCCGCTTCCCGCAGGTCGCTGGACACCCCGTCGCCATGGCCATGCTGGCCGAGGTGCTGCTGGTTAAGGGCAAGGCCGCCGAGGCCTATGCCCTTGCTTGCGCCGCGGTCGATCTTGCGCCCCAGGACATGCAAGTGCGCGATCTGGTGCGCTTCGCCATTTCGGCTTCGGTGCCGCAATGGCATGTCCCCATGCTCAATGACGAGGCCCGCAACACTTGCTACTCCCAGGCTTTGGAGCGGGCCGTTCGCCCCGGAATGCAGGTGCTCGAGATCGGCAGCGGCGCCGGATTGCTGGCGCTGATCGCCGCGCGCGCCGGAGCTCGGGTCTTCACCTGCGAGATCAACCCCGTCGTCGCCGCCGCTGCGGCCCGGGTGGCGGCCCGAAACGGGCTCGCCGATCGGATCACCATAATCCCCAAATCGTCGCGGGACCTGCAAATCGGCCTCGACCTTCCGGGGCCGTCCGACCTGCTCGTTTCGGAACTCTTCGACGACACCCTCTTTGGCGAGAACATCCTCGCGTCCCTGGAAGATGCGAGACGATTGCTGAAGCCTGGGGCGGCCGTTGTGCCGCGTTTTTCCGAATTGCGCTGCGCCCTCGTCGAGCATCCGCTGGCGGCGCTGCAACGCCCGGTCGCCTGTGTGGCGGGCTTCGACCTGTCGGCGATCAACCTGCTGGCGCCGGCGCGCAAGCTGCGCGTCTCGCGCAAGTCGGCCACCTTGCGTTCGGACCCCGTATCCGTCCTGGCGATGGACTATGAGTCGAAACCGTTCGGCCCGGTGAAGGAAAGGGTCCGTTTAATATCCCGCGGAGGACGGGTGGACGGCTTCGCCCAGTGGATGCGGATCGATTTCGGCGGCGGCATCCTGTTCGAGAACAGCCCGTTCGAGCAATCCGATTCCCACTGGGCGTCGCCCCTCTATCCCTTCGTCGAGCCGATCGACACCGCGGAGGGCGAAGCCGTCGAGATGCAGGCCCAGCTCTCCCGCGAACGGCTGACCCTTTCCCTGGTGCCGGGGCGCGGCTGAGCGGCCCCTCCCCTCACTGGATTGCCAGCGCCTTCCTGAGGAAGGCATCGCTTCGCCTCAGCATGTCGGCACGGGCGAGGCTGTCCTCCAGCTGGTGGTCGAGGCCGTTATAGACGACGAGCTCGCTCTGGGCGCCGGCCGCCTTGAGACGATCCTGCATCATCCGCGACTGGTTGATCCCGACGTTGAGATCCATGTCGCCGTGGAAGAGCAGCACCGGCACCTTGATCTTCGCCGCATTCTGGGCCGGCGAGCCCTCCTTTATATGCGGGCCGGCGCCGATGAAGCTGCGCACCACCCTGTAATTGGTGAACTCCGCCGAATCCTTGACCAGGGCGGCGAGGTCGGTGACCGGAGCAACCGCGACCACCGCCCTGTAAAGGCCCGGATCCAGCACCTCGGACTGGAGGGCCGCATAGCCTCCGTAGGACCATCCGACGACGGCGAGCCTGGCGGGGTCCGCGATGCCCTGGCTCACCAGCCACCGGCCGGCATCGTTGACGTCGCCTATCGCCGTGCGCCACGATTGGAAGCCGTTCTTCTTGTACCAGGAGTCGCCATAGCCCGACGAGCCGCGATAATTGGGCTGGAGCACGGCGTAGCCGCGATTGGCGAAGAACTGGGCGAGCCAGTCGAAGCCCCATTCGTCGCGCGAGCTCGGACCGCCGTGCGGCATCACCAGGGCCGGCAGGTTTTTGCCGCTGCTGCCCGGAGGAAGGGTCAGATAGGCCGGGACCTCGGTCCCGTCCGCGGCCTTGTACCGGACCGGTTTCACGGTCGCCAGCTTGGCGCTCTCGAGCGGAGGCCTGGAGTGCATCAGCTCGCCCAGCTGCTTGGCGCCCTTGTCGTACAGATAGTAACGGCCCGAGTCGGTGTCGCTCCCGGCCCAGAGCAGGAGCTTGCTCTCGTCTGCGCTGGAATCGACGAAGCGGATCAGGGGCAGCCCCGGCAGGGCCTTGGACAACGACTTGCCAAGCGCGGCGAGGGTCGGATCGAAATAGACGGCTTCCCGCTTCTCGAGCGCGTAGGTTGCTCCGACCACCCGGTGGCCGCGGCCGATCCGGACCGTCGAGCCCACGTCGACCTGAGGATGCGCGAAGACCAGGGTCTCCTTCTTCGAGCCGTCGAGGGCGACGCTGTAGAGCGCCTGGCGGCCGCCCTCCGCTTGCTTGAAGCCGTAGGCCACATCGAGATCGGGATCGACCGCCACCGGATAGAAACCGGCATTGCTGTTGTTGTCGACCGTCCCGAGCTGCTTCCAGTCGCGCGAGGTCTTGGTGCGGTAATAATAATTGATCTTGCCGCTGGCATACCCGGTGCCCGCGACGTCGGTGATGGCCATGATCCGGATATTGCCCCGGCCGTCGCTGATATAGTCGCTGGCATTCTGCTTGGCGGGCTCGACGCTCTTGCTCGACAGGCTGGCCGTGTCGATCCGATCCACGCCATAGCCTTCGCGCTTGTCCTCGACGTGGGTGCCGATCTTGGCTTCCGGCACATATTGGCGGCCCATCAGGATCGAGCCTTCATTGCCCGGCTGCCAGTCGATGACGTCGCCGCCGCTCTGGGCGACGTACAGGTCGTCGGAACGAGACCTCCGACTGACCAGCTTGACGTTGGTGCCGTCGGCATTCACCGCGACGAGCCGGGTCGCGCCCAACGGCTGGCCCACCACGACGGTGTCGACCACCATATAGACGGTGCAGATCAGGCGCTGCTCGGAAACCCAGCCGCAATTGCTCAGCCGCTCGGGCTTGCCGTCCGCGCTCAAAGCCATGAACGGTTCGGCCTCGCCGCCGACGTCGACCGTGTAGAGAAGGGTCGAGCGCCCGGGCCCCGGCGCGATGAACGCCACCCTGCCGCCGGAGGGCGAGAGCGCGATGTCGAGCACCGCCTCCCGGGCGCCGAACGCCGCCGGCGGATCGGCCGGGCCGGCCGAGGCGGCCGGCGATGCGGTTGAGACGAGAAGAAGCGCCGCGAAGGCAGCGGGTGAAAAAATCCGAAACATGAATACCCCCAATCACTTAGGCCCCTTACCTAAGCTTGAGCGCACGATGGCACCGAGCCCGCCCCGGCGCAAGCTTGCACTCGCAAATTACAGCTGCCATGGAACTGCGCGGGTGGGGACGAGAGGAGAATGTCCGTGCCGCTTCGATCCCTCGCCGCTCACGCAGCCGCCGCCCTGCTGCTCTCCGCCTGTGCGACGGCGCCCCGCGAACGCAGCGTCCAAAGCCCTTATTCCGGTCCGTCCATCTCCCTGGCCACGCTGACGACCGCCACCCAGATCCTGTCCTCGGACGAATATGAGGGCCGGGCGCCGACCACCAAGGGCGAGGACAAGGCGGTCGCCTATATCGCGCAGCGCTTCGGACAAGCGGGCCTTCAGCCGGGGAACAAGGGCAGCTGGTACCAGAACGTCCCGATGGTCGAGATTTCGACGACTCCCTCGAAGCTTGAGGTGACGGGCGGGAGAGCGCCGCTCGATTTCGTCTGGCGCACCGATTTCGTCGCCAACACCTACCAGGTCGCGCCCAAGGTCGAGCTGAAGAACAGCGAGATGGTCTTCGTCGGCTACGGGATCAACGCGCCCGAGCGCGGATGGAACGACTATTCCGGAGTGGATGTGCGCGGGAAGACGGTGATCATCCTCGTCAACGACCCCGATTGGCAGGACGAGGACCTCGAAGGTCCGTTCAACGGCCGCGCAATGACCTATTACGGCCGCTGGACCTACAAATATGAGGAAGCCGCCCGGCAAGGCGCCGCCGGAGCCCTCATCGTCCACGATCCCGATCCGGCGGCCTATGGCTGGAACGTCGTCCAGTCCTCCTGGACCGGCCCGCAATATAATCTCGACGAGCCCGGCGGCCATATGGACCAGTCGAAGGTGATCGGATGGCTGACCAATCCCGCGGCGCAGCGCCTGCTCGCGGCCTCGGGACAGGATCTGGCCGCCCTCACGGCCGCGGCGAAGAGGCCGGGCTTCAAGGCGGTGCCGCTCAGGACCCGGGCCTCGGTCGGCCTGACCAACGCGATCAAGCGACAGTCCTCTCGAAACGTCGTCGGGATTCTTCCGGGCTCGAAAAGGCCGAACGAATATGTCCTCTACACCGCCCATTGGGACCATCTCGGCCGCTGCGACGCGGACTCCACCGGCGACGACATCTGCAACGGAGCGCTCGACAACGCGACCGGGACCGCGGGCCTGATCGCGCTCGCCGAAGCCCATGCCAGGCGCGGCAATGCGGAGCGCTCGATCGTCTTCCTGGCGGTGACGGGCGAGGAATCGGGCCTGCTCGGCTCCAAATATTATGCCGAGAACCCGCTCTTCCCACTGGCCGGCACCGCGGGCGGAGTGAACATGGACGGGCTCAACGTGATCGGGAACACGCGCGATTTCGTCGTCATCGGCAAGGGCAAGTCCCAGCTCGAAAATTACATGAAGCGGGCGACCGACCGCTACGGCCTGGCGATCAGGAACGAGCCGGCGCCCCAGGCGGGCTATTTCTACCGCTCCGACCATTTCAGCCTCGCCAAGCAGGGCGTGCCGATGCTCTACGCCGAGGGCGGCGAGGATCTGGTCGAGGGCGGCCTTGCCGCGGGCCACGCCGCGGCCGAGGATTATCGCAAGAACCGCTACCACCAGCCCAGCGACGAATATGACCCGAAGTGGAATTGGGCCGGAGCGATCCGCGACCTCGAAATCTACTGGCTGATCGGCCGCGAGCTCGCCGATTCGATGGACTGGCCCAACTGGAATCCCGGCGACGAGTTCCGGGCCATGCGCGACAAGAGCCGCGGCAATGCCGGGCCGATCATGCAATGAGCGCCCGCCAGCCGCCCGAATGGGCGGAGCATGAATGGGTTTGGATCGGCTTCCCGAGCCATGCCGACCTGTGGGAGGACGATCTCGAGCCGGCGCGCCTGGAAGTGGCGGCCTTCGCCCATGCGGTCGATTCGGGGGGCTCAGGCGAGGAAGTGCGCCTGGTCTGCGCCGATCCCGCCTCGGCGCGCGCCGCCGCCGAGCTCGCGCCCTTCGCCACTATAATGCAGGAGCCGTTCGGCGACATCTGGCTTCGCGACACCGGCCCCATCATCGTCAAGCAGGGAGCCCGGCGGGAGCCTCGCAGCTTCCGCTTCAACGGCTGGGGCGGCATATACGAGCTCGAAGGGGACGACACGGTCGGAATCCGCCTGGCGGAAGGCGCCGGCATGGAAGCCGTCCGCCGCGACTGGGTGCTCGAAGGCGGGGCGATCGACGTCGACGGCACCGGCCTCGCCGTCACCACCGAGCAATGCCTGCTCAACCCCAATCGCAATCCGGGCATGAGCCGCGAGGATGTCGAGGCCCGGCTTCGGCACGATCTCGGCATTGAGCGGCTTCTCTGGCTCGGCGACGGGCTGCTGGGCGACCATACGGACGGCCATGTCGACAATCTCGCGCGGTTCGTCGGGGAAGGCATGCTCGCGATCCCCGAGCCTGCCGGCGAGGACGATCCCAACGCGGAGGCCTACCGGGACGCCCGCGCCCGAGCCGAGGCCTTCGGGCTCAAGGTCGAGCCCCTCCCCTCCCCGGGCCGCATCGAACGCGACGGCGCGATCGTTCCGGCCTCCTACATGAACTTCTATATCGGCAACGCGGCCGTGGTGGCGCCTCTCTACGGCGCTTCGAACGACGAGGCTGTTGTGGAAGCTCTCACCCGCCTTTTCCCGGGTCGCCACGTGGTCGGGATCCAGGCGCCGCACGCATTGACCGGCGGCGGCAGCTTCCATTGCATTAGCCAGCAGATGCCGCTCTAGCCGTCGTTGCGAGCGTAGCGAAGCAATCCAGTCCGCGCCTTGGAGGCAGAACTGGATTGCTTCGTCGCTCCGCTCCTCGCAATGACGGCGAAGGAGACCGTCATGACCAGCCTCATCGTCGCCGCGCTGCAGCTTGCCTTCACCGACTCCGTCGAGGAGAATATCCCCGCGGTCTCCGAGCTCGTGCGCGAAGCCGCCGGCCGCGGGGCGAAGCTGATTCTTCCGCCCGAATTGTTCGAGGGCCGTTATTTCTGCCGAACGCAGGACGAAGGGCATTTCGGCCGGGCCCTCCCCGCCTCGGAGCACCCCGCCGTGCTCGCGATGCAGAAGCTCGCCGCCGAGCTCGAAGTCTTCATCCCGACCAGCTTCTTCGAGGCGGAGGGGCACCATCATTACAACAGCCTGGCGATGATCGACGACAAGGGCTCGGTGATGGGCGTCTACCGCAAGAGCCACATCCCCGACGGTCCGGGCTATTCCGAGAAATTCTACTTCCGCCCCGGCAATACCGGGTTCAAGACCTACAGGACGCCCTTCGGAACGGTCGGTCCCGCGGTCTGCTGGGACCAATGGTATCCGGAGACCGCCCGGGCGCTGATGCTCGACGGCGCCGAGATATTGCTTTTCCCGACCGCCATCGGCGCCGAGCCGCACGACCCGGGCCTCGACACCAGCCGGATGTGGAGGCGGGCCATGATCGGCCACGCCGTCTCCAACGTGGTGCCCGTCGTCGCCTCCAACCGGATCGGAACCGAGCACGGCCAGCGTTTCTACGGCCATTCCTTCATCTGTGACGAGCGCGGCGACATATTGGCCGAGTTCGGGGACAAGGAAACCGGGGTGCTGACCGCAATGCTCGATCTGCAGGAGGCGAAGAAGCACCGCGCGGCCTTCGGCTTCTTCAGGGATCGAAGGCCGGACCTGTACCGGCGGATCGCCGAGGACATCTGACCTCGGCAACCCGCCGGCGGCGGCGTCACTGCTTTATCGTGTTGATCGTCGAATTCTGGTCTTTATTTTGTAGGAAATATCGATCGCTCGCCGCGACATTTAGCCGATTGTGCATGATAGCTCTCCTTCGGGCGTACCAAGGGCGGCTGTCGTATGACTGTCGGATTGGGAGAGTCAGCCACGCGCGACATGAAGACGGCGTTAACCGGCGTTGCGAAGCTCCAGGCACCGCGCGAACACCTGTTCGAACATCGACCGGGTAAGCCGATTCGTGTTCTGGTTGTAGCGCGAGCAATGATAGCTATCGATGAGCAGTCGGCCGCCCGGAAGGCGATGCTCGGCGAGGTGGCCGAAGCGATAGTCGGAGAGCCGGCCGCCCGCCGCCCGAACCGCCGCATTGTGGGCGATCTGGCCCAGGGTGACCATGATCCGAGCCCCGCTCAGCGCCGCCAGCGACGGCTGGAAATAGGCTCGGGTGCAAGTCGCGATCTCGTCTGGTGTCGGCTTGTTCTGGGGAGGAACGCATTTGACCGAATTGACGATTGCCGCTCCGTTGAGCCGAAGCCCGTCGTCCGGCCTCTCCTCGTAGGGGCCTTCCGCCAGCCCGAACTTGAGCAGGGTCTCGTAGAGCAGGAGGCCGGCGAAATCCCCGGTGAAGGGCCGTCCGGTGCGGTTTGCGCCCTGCTTGCCGGGGGCGAGGCCGCAAATCACCAGCCAGGCCTCGGGATCGCCGAAATGCGGCACCGGCGAGTTCCACCAGTCGGGATGCTCTTCGCGCAACGCTTCGCGGAAGCCGACCAGGCGCGGGCAAAGCGGGCAGTCGCGCGGGGCTTCGAGGTCCGGGACGGGCGACGCGCAATGGATCATGCTCACCCACTCCCCATACCGTTCGGGCTGAGCCTGTCGAAGCCCTGTTCTTCGCTCATCGCCAAGGGCTAAGGAAAGCCCGTCGACAAGTCAGGGCGAACGGTTTGCATTTCCTCTATGCCATTGCCCTCGGCTCCAACCGCCGCGGCCGCCACGGTTCGCCGGCCCGGACCGTGCGCTCGGCGGCTTCGGCGATCGGGGCGAGCAAGGTGTCGCGGATAAGGCTCACCCCCGCCCTGGGGCCCGCCGGACGCGGGTTCGCCAACGCCGTCGCCCTCGTGGAGAGCGAGCTCTCGCCCTCTGCCCTGCTCGCCCGCCTCAAGCAGATCGAGCGCGACTTCGGCCGCCGCGGCGGCCGCCGCTGGGGTCCCCGAGTGCTCGACCTGGACATCATCCTCTGGTCTCAGGGCGCGTGGGGCGGGAACGGCCTCATCGTCCCCCATCCCGAATTCCGCCGCCGCCGTTTCGTGCTCGAGCCGCTTGCCGAAGTGGCGCCCGCCTGGCGCGACCCGATCACCGGCGCCACCATGGGCCAGCTGCTTTTCCGCCTGGGGCGGCGATCCGGGCGCTAACCGTCATCCCGGCGAAAGCCGGGACCTCGGCGAGACCCGCCGAGACTTATCGACCTGAGGTCGCGGCTTTCGCCGGGATGACGGAGATTACCGGCGACTCAGCACCTGCTCGAACTTGTTCTCCCGGCGCCGGCCGACCAGCAATCCGCTTTCCAGCCGGGCGCAGAGCGCCGCGTAATAATCGGACAGGAACTCGCGGTCGTTGCCCCATTCGTCGATCCCCGCTTTGTCGCGAATGGCCTGGGCGACGGTGGCGATGGCGTCGTCCCGGCCCGCGCGAAGGACGTCTTCCAGCGTCTGGAGCTCGTAGACCCCGTAGAGGTTCAGCGCGGCCTCGGTGAAGGTCCGCCGCGGCCGCTCGACCCCATGAACGAGATCGGCTCCGAGGGACGCCCCCACCGTCCGGACCACCCAGGTGCCGGCGATGAGGTCCCCGATCCGAAGCCGGTCGCGATTGAAGAGCGGGAAGAACAGGAAGATTCCGCTCCACACCAGGGCGAAGATCACGAGGAGGGCGTCGGCGGTCCCCTGGCTGGTCTGCTGGGCGAGAAAGGACAGGGGTAGGAAGACCTCGATCTCGCGCATCGCGTTGCGGGCGATGACGGCTCCGCCGGTAAGCCGGGCGCCGTCCCGTGCGACGACTCGAAGGCCCATCAGCCTCTTGCCCGGAGTCGCTCCGCGGCCGCCCATCTCGAACAGAGAGAACCAGCCGTTGCGAAGCAGAAAGAAGCCGAGCAGCCACAGGATCAGGGTCCATTCGGCCTTCGACGCCAGGGCCAGAAAGACCAGAGCGATCGTCATGACGATGAGGATCGTGACGATCATCAGCGAGTCGAGCAGGAAGGCCCCTGCCCGCGCGCCCGCGGTTCCGAGCTCGAGCTGCAGGTCGACCCCTTCGGGCGTGACGAAGCTTCGCCGCATGGAGCGGATTTGCGGGATTGCCGCCATCTAGATTTGCGCTCCCGCCTTACGCGGGGGAGTGGAAGATGAGCGGCTAAGCAGCACAGCGTTTCCCCCGCGGCATGTAGAAATAGGTCAGCCACCCGGCCAGCATCGCGGCGCCGATCGAATAGCGCGAAAAATCGTCGACGACGGTCTGACGGCCGATACCCTCGAGCAGGCCCGCGACGGCGAGCATCACCACCGTACCCGCCATCGCGAGCGCGGCCGCACGGCCGGCGCGGACCGCCGATTCGGTTCGGCTGTCCCGTCCGGGAAAAGCGATCGCGGTCCCGATCCGCATTCCGGCCGCTCCGGCGATGTTGATCGCGAACAATTCGGTCGTCCCATGGATTGCCAGCCAGCCGCCGAGGTTGAAGGCAAGCCCCTTGGCCGCGAACACCGCGAAGAAAGCGCCGAGCATCAGGCCATTGTAGAGGATGAGCAATATGGTCGGAACCGCGAAGGCGAAGCCCAGGGCGAAGGCGAAAATCGCGATCTGGCTGTTATGGGTGAAGAGATAGGTGGCGAAGGTCGCGAGCATGTCGTCGTGGCGGTCATAGAGGGTGCCGCGAAGCGACTCGGCGCTGGCGGAGGGGTCTCGTCCGCCGGCCAGCGGTTCGGGGATGATGCCGAAGAACCAGGTCGGATCGCTGCGCACCAGCAGGAAGGCGACGGCCGCGCTCGCCAGGGTGAGGAGCACGCAGACGAGGGTCTCGCGCCACAGGCCCTTCACCGCTTCGGGCCAGCCGCGGGCGAAGAAATGGGCGAGCTGCCCCCAGACGGAGGTCTGGACTCCGTAGATCTGGAAATAGGCGCGGGTGGTGAGCTGCTCGAGATAGGTGATCAGGCTTCGGTCGAGGGACGTGTCGCGAGCGACGGCGAGCGAGGACAAGGTGGTCCGGTAGAGCAAGGGAAGAGCCAGGATGTCGTCGTCGGAGAGGGCCCGGATCGAACGCTTCTCCATCCGCCTCACCAGCTGATCGAGCCGCTCCCAATCCGCCTCGTGAGCGGCCCGGAACCGGCTGGCGTTGACCACCACGTTTCGGGTTTCGACGATCGCCGAGGCTGGGCCGCTCAAAGCAAATTCCTCCGCTTGAGGTCGATATAGCCGGCGACCAGCCGCTCCCCGACCCGGTCATATTCGCTCTCGATGACGTGCACCCCGAGGTGCTGCAGCCGGGTTAGGGCAAGACGGCGGTCGCGGATGAGGGCGGCCGCAGTCACCGCCCGAGTGATGTCCTCGGGCCGACGCGGCATGGCGTCCGCGATCGTCTCCAGCTCCTCGTCGCGGAGGACGACGACGAGGAGAAGGTGGGTCTCGACCATTCGCCTGGCCGCCCTGACCATGAACTCGGCCGAGGTCAGATCGGTGAACTCGGTGAACAATATGATCATCGAGCGGCGGGTGAGTCGGGTCGCCAGCGTCGTCAGGGCGAAGGTGTAGTTGGTCTCCTCCCCGCTATAGTCGATGCTCGCGGCGAGTCGCTGGAGCTCCGGAAAGGCGGCCGAGCCGGAGATCACCCCGCTCGCGATCCGGGGCCTCGAGTCGAAGGCGTGGAGAGCGACCCGGTCGCCCAGCTTGAGCGCGACCCAGCCGGTCAAAAGCATCGCCGAGACGGCCCGATCGACGCGTGGGAGCCCTGCCACCGGCTCGGACATCTGCCGTCCGCCGTCGATCGCGAAGACGATCTGGTTGTTGCGCTCGCTCCGGAACTCCTTGGCGTGAAGCTTGCGGTGCCGGGCCGACTGCTTCCAGTCGATCGCCCGGCGGTCCATTCCGGAGCGATATTCGACGAGGGCGTCGAAATCGGTGCCGTCGCCGCGGTTGATCTGGGCGATCAGACCCTGCAGTGCGTGGCGCTGGAAGACCTGGGCGCCATGCTCCCGGACCGGGCGGACGTCGGGCAGGATGAGGATATCCGAGTCGAGATCGATCTGCCGCTGCTGCCAGGCCAGGCCGAACGGGCCTCGCCAGCGCAGCCACAATCGATCGAGCCGGCCGGTGCCGCGCCGCGACATGTGCAGCGGAAGCACCGCCGCTCCCCTTCCCTCCTCGAGCGCGATCAGGAGCCGCCCGTCATCCTCCACGCCGATGAGCGGGTTGGCGGCCACCGCGACCTCGGCTTCGGCGGGAAACGCTCGGCCTCGAAGAATGACGGTCGCGACCGCTTCGATGGTGGCTCCGACGCAGGCGGTGCCTGGAACGTCGAGCTTCGCATCGCCGTGGCGGGCAGCCGTGAAAGCGTCGGCCAGGGTCAGGAGAAGCACCGCGACCGGCCAGGCCAGGCCTGCATACCAAAGTCCGGGCATGGCCGCGGCCACGACCAGGGTGAACAATATTCCGCCGGCCGCCGCCAGCACGGCCAGGCGAGTCGGATAGATCAACGCGGCGCCTCGATCGCCTCGATGATGTCGGTCACGACGTCCTCGACCACCCGGCCGTTGATCTCGGCGGCCGGCGAAAGGATCAACCGGTGGCGAAGCAAAGCCGGCGCGAGAATCTTGACGTCGTCGGGGATGACGAAGTCGCGGCCGTCGATCGCCGCCCGGGCTCGGGCGGCGCCGGCGAGCATCGCTCCGGCGCGTGGGCTTGCTCCGGTCTCGAGATCGGCGACGTCGCGGGTGCCGCGGATCAGGGCCGAGATATAGTCGATCACCTCGTCGACCAGCTTCACCTCGCCCACCGCTGCCACCGCGGCCGCGATCGCCGTCGAGTCCGCCTTGCGCTCGACTCCCCATCCCCCCGGCTCCATCGCCGCCTGACGCGCGCCGTGGGTGGCGATGATCCGCCGTTCCTCCTCCGCGGAGGGGTAATCGACCGTCTGCTTGAACAGGAACCGGTCGAGCTGGGCTTCGGGGAGCGGATAGACGCCTTGCTGCTCGATGGGGTTCTGGGTCGCCACCACCATGAAACGATCGCTGAGCGCAAGGCTCTCGCCGTCGATGGTCACGGTGCGCTCCTGCATCGCCTCGAGCAAAGCCGCCTGGGTCTTGGGGGGAGTTCGGTTGATCTCGTCGGCGAGCAGCAGCTCGGTGAAGATCGGCCCCCGGGTCAGGGTGAAGGTCGAGGTCTGGAAGTTGAACAGGTTGGCGCCGATGATGTCGCCCGGCATCAGATCGGGCGTGAACTGGATCCGGCCGAATTCGAGCCCGACGGCCCGGGCGAAGCTGTGGGCGATCAGGGTCTTCGCAGTCCCCGGCGGCCCTTCGAGCAGGATGTGCCCGCCCGCGAACAAGGCGACGAGCATCAGGTCGACCGTGGCTTCCTGCCCGACCACGGCCTTCGCCACCTCGCCGCGGATCGTCGCCGCCAATGCCTGTACTTGCCCTGCGCTCACCCTTTTTTCTCCCCTTGCCATCGATGCAGCGCCTGTGCCGCCTCGAGCAATTCCTCGCGCCCACGCGCCCGCTCCGCCGCCGAGGCGAGGGCCGAGAAGCTTGAGCGACCGTCGAGCTTGTCGAGATATTCGGTAACCGCATTGTCGCGAAGCCGCGCCGGGACTCCGAACACGGTGACCGCCTTGTCCCTTATCATCTCCGCGTAGCGGCCGCCCAGCCCCGCCTCGCGCCGCGCCTGGCGGACGAGGGCTGCCGCATTGTCGATCAACGCGGCTTTCCCGAACGCGATCGCCCGCTCCGGGCGCCTCGGCGGGCCGAAGCGCGAGAGCGCCTGGAGCCCGGCCAGAAGCAGGGCCGCCGACAGCGCAAGGGTGACCGCGAGGAAGGGCGGATCGAACATCAGTCGCAAGGGGCTCCGGGTCTGGCCGAGCCCGTTCAGGGTGACGTCGAAGGTGATCGATCCTGCGTCGGTGGAGTTGAGGAAATCCAGCATTGCGAGCGCTGCGGCAGCCTGGCCCCGGTCGGCCATTCCGCGATTGGAGAGAAGATCGGGGTCGGCGAGCAGGTACAAGGGCTGCTCGCCCAGCTGGACCAGCACCGCCCGGCCGGCCGAATCCGTGACGACCGGCTTCAGGCCCGGGCCCCCGACCGTCTGGAGCGGACCGGGAGCCTCGAATCGAAGCTCCTTCGGGGCGTGGCCCAGGACCGTTCGCAGCGGAGTGGCGCCGCCGCGATGACGCTCGACCCTCAGCGGGTGGGCCGGGGCCAGTACCCTTTGCAGGTCCCGGACCGGTCTGAGGCCCTGCGATCTCACCCAGCCCGTACGGCGTGGGTCGCGCACCGTTTTCCATTTCGGAAGAACGACCAGGGTCGGCCTGGTCGTGCGCCGCGCCAGGACCTGGGTCATGTCCGTCGTCCCGCTTTCCGGGGTCAGGACGACGAGGTCCTCGGTATCCAGGAAGCCTTCGTTGCGAAGGATCAGCGGGTTGCGTCCCGTCGCCCGGGCCAGCTGAACGATCCCGCTGTACCCGGTCGCGGCGTTGGACAAGGCATGGGCGCCCCCGTTCCGGCCCGACCGCAGGTCCGGCGCGTAGGCGCCCAGAACCAGCATCCCCACGAAGGCGAGGATTCCAATCGCCACGACCATGAATATGGTCGCCGGGCGGAAGGTCCCTTCGGATTGGCCGCGGGCTGCGGTGGCGACGCCGCTCATCCCCGCCACGTTCCGGGAAGGACCAGGTCGGCATAGGCGGAGCGCGCCGCCGTCCAATCGTCCGCCTCGACCGGCCGGCCGCCGAACAGGCTGTGCTCGACCAGTGCGGCAATTCGGGCGAAGAGGCTTCGCGCCGGCGGCGGGAGCGCCTCCGCGGCGGCGAGCTCCCGGCTGGTCAGGGCCGGCCGGACCAGCCTCGGGCGGCGCCGGGCGATATCCTCGACGGAACGGAAGAGGAGATGATGGACGGCCTCGGCGTAACGGCCCTGCGCCGCAAGGGCGTCGGCCTCGCGAAGCCATGAGCGCGCCGGAGCGGCTTCGGGCGCCCAGGTCTCCTCCTCGGCGTCGACCGGGACCCCGGCCGGCAGGCGGCGGCGCCACAGCCGCCATTCGCCCTCCCGGATCCGCCTATAGACCAGGATCGAAAAGCCCAGGGCCGCGGCGGCCAGCACGGTCCACAGCAGTATCCGCGCGTAGGGCGCATCCGGCATGAAACTTCCGATCCACCGGAAGAACCGCCCGACCGGCGCGAAGACGTCGCTCAGCCACTGGGCCACCTCGCGAAGCCATTTCGGCGGCTCGGGCGGGGGCGGCGCCGGCTGCAGGCTGAACTGGATCGACGAGTCGGCCTTGAGCGCGTCGTGCGCCGCGGCCAACCCGTCGGCGGCGCCCGCCGAGTCCTGCGCTTTCTCCCCGATTGGATCCCTCCCGAACGCCAACCACGGCGCGCCGGCCCGAGAATTAGCCGAAGCCTTGGCGCACGCAACGGCAAAATGCGCTGGACAGGCTGTCAGGCCGCGACCAATCTGGACAGGGGCAAGGGGGAATCGTCATGGCGACCATCGCGTCGGAAGCAGGCGACCGCACCGTCTCGATCGGACGGGTCTTCAGCCGAGGCTTCGGCACCATCGGCAGCAATCCGGTGGCGACGCTCGGCATCGCCCTGCTCTTCAGCGCCTTGCCCTTCATGCTCATAATCTATGTGGTCGCATCCTTGGGCATCCAGGCCTTCGCTGCCCTGGGAATGGCGGCGACCATCGCGGTCGCGCTATTCTCCGCCCTGGTCTTCATCCTGCTCTCGATGATCACCCAGGGCGCGCTGGTACGGGCGACGGTCGCCTACAGCCAGGGACGCAAGGCGAGCTTCGCCGAATCGGCGATGGCGGGCCTGGCCGTCGTGCTGCCGCTCTTCCTGCTCGGGCTGCTGAGCGCGCTCGGCTTCGGCCTGGGCCTGGTCCTGCTGCTGGTGCCCGGCGTCATGCTCTACGTCATGTGGTCGGTCGCCGCGCCGGCATTGGTCGAAGAACGGCTCGGGCCGATCGAGGCGTTCCGCCGCAGCCACTATCTGACGCGCGGGGCCCGCTGGAAGATCTTCGCCCTGATGCTCGTCCTCGTCGTCATCTACTGGCTGTTCACCACGGCGACCCAGATGCTCAGCATGATGTGGTTCGCTCCGGGCAGCACGGAGGTGGACTCCATGGGCGGCCCCGGGGTGGACCCGATGCGGGACGCGATGAGCAGCTTCATGGTCGGGGTTCTGATGGTCAGCGTCGTCTCCGGGACGATCACGTCGGCCGTGTGGGGGGTGATCATGTCCTCGCTCTTCGTGGAGCTTCGCGACTGGAAGGACGGACCGCAAACCGACACGCTCGCGGACATATTCGGCTGACGGGGGTGCCGGCCGCGGTTGACCCCGTACCGGCCCGCTCCTAGGGAATGCGCGGTTGGGGCCCTTAGCTCAGTCGGTAGAGCAACTGACTTTTAATCAGTAGGTCGCTGGTTCGAATCCAGCAGGGCTCACCACCCCCGCCCAGCACGTGCATGCTGCGCGCCCGCGCGCAAGCCTAGGCCCCCGCTTCCCGCATCTGCTGAACGAACGCGCGCCAATCCTCGTCCCCGACGGTGTTGCTCGCCCGGGCGATCAGGGCTTCGTCGATGAACAGGAAAAAAGGGGCGTTCCTGAGCGGGTTGAGGCGAAGGCGATTCGCCGCGTCCAGAATCAGGACGTGCTCCGCGAGCGGCGTCCCGGCGACCAGCCGGCCGATGTCGTGGACATCGTCGGCGGGAACGATCCACAACATCACTCCAAGCTGCTCGGTTCCCGGCAGGATCGCGACGAGTTCGGCGATGCGGTCGGCGCAGGCCTTGCACCCCGGCGAGAGGAACACCAGCACCGCCGGCTGCCCGACGAGATCGGAGGAGCGGATCGTCCGGGACTGGGCCGGCGCCGTGCCTTCGAACGAGGGCACCGGCTCGCCCAGGGGTACGGTGAAGGCCGGAGCCGCCATTTCCCGGATCCGGGCCGAGAGACGGAAGGTCAGCCACAGGTTGAGCGCCGAGGCGAAGGTAACCGCGATCAGGACCAGAACGAGGAGATCTGAATCCATCAGCGGGCCGGAGCGGCGATCTCGTCGAGATTGGTCGAGATCAAAAAGGCGATGAAGGCCAGGCCGAGGAGCAGCAGCCACCCGGCAAGGCCGGGCGCCCCCAGCGGCGGCGACAGAAGAAACAAGGCGCTGGCGCCGATCAGCGCCAGGTTGCGTACCAGGTCGAGCCACGAGACCGGCCGCGCCCGGCCGCCGAAGCAGTTGCACATCAGCGGCCGGCGGGTGATCAGTGCGACGAGGATCGCGGTCCACATCAGCGCGAAAGTGGCCAGCGCAGCGGCCATGCCGACGCGCGGCGCCACCACCACCGCGACCAGGATCACGGCCTCCACTCCGATCACCGCCAGCGCCGCCGCACCCGAATTGCGGGTCGACACCATCGGTAGATCGAGAAGCGTGTCTCGGAAATCGTCCATCGCCATCGCCTTGCCCGCCACGGCCGCCGCCAGGGCCACCATGACGTAGAGCCGGCAGGCCTCGCCGGCATAGGCGGCCGTCGTCGTCATTCGATGTCGCCGTTTTCCCAGCTCGGCCCCACCCCCTCGCGGCTCCGCCGCCGTCGCCGCGAACCCGAGCGGGTCGCGATCAGCACGTCGGTCCAGTCGTCCTCAGCGGCTCGCCGCGAGCCCCCGCCGACGGACTGGCGGAGCGCCCGCGCCACCTCCCAGGCGGAATCTTCGCTGTCCGGATCGCCGCGAACCGGTAGGCCGAGCCCGGCCAGGTCGCCGCGCATCAGCGCGAAGCCGTGCGAGTGATGGCCGTAGAGGAGGCTCTCGACGATCGTCTTTTTCTCTGCCTCCGAGCCGTCGTGCATGTGCAGCGAAAGCAGTTCGAGGCAGACCGCCTCGACCTCGAGCGTAGAGCGGTAGAAGGAGGTCAGAGTCGTCGGAAAGACGTTGTCGCACAGAACCGCCAGGGCTCTGGGCCCGGCTTCGCCTTCCGGAAGACCGAACCAGTCCCGGCTCATCGCGCCGAACAGCCGCACATCCTGAGCCGAGATCGACCCGAGCGGATCGTCCGCCCCCGACGAGGGCCCCTGAAGCAGGGGGTCGACCGGCGAGAACAGGGCCGCCGGCCCGGCGACGATCTCGTGCCCCGAGAGCGCGAGTATCGTGGCCGACGAGGTGCACCGTTCCGGAACGATGAAGGCGAGGTGATCGGTGAACTGGTGGAGCAGCAGGGCGATGGCCCTCGCGGCGGTCACTTCGCCGCCGTGGCAGTGAAGCAGCACGTCGAGCCGCTCGGCGCCTCCGATTTCCCGCAACGTGTCGTACAAAGCGGGGAGCAATTCCGTCTCCAGGTTCGAAGCCGCGAATATGAGGAGGCGGCTGCCCCGCCGCCGTTCGATATCGGCGATCCGGTCGCGGATTCTCATTCGGCGTCCGGCCTCGAAGCGGCGGAGTCGGCGAGCCACCGCGCGACCGCCCCGGTCATGTCCAGTTCGGGAACCAGCTGCTCGACGAAGAGGAACTGGCCGACGGGATTGTTTTCCAGGAAGATATTCTCTCCCGAGGGAGTCACGACGAGGTCGATCGCTCCGAAGGTCAGGCCATAGCTTCGGACGAAGTCGAGGCAGCGCCTCGCGACTTCCGGCGGAAGCGCCTCCGCCTCGTAGCGGACCTCGGCCGACATGTCGCGCCAGTCAGTGGCGGTCCGGGGATCGTCCTGGGAATGGATACGGGCGGCATAGACGGATTCGCCGATGACCGTCACGCGAAGCTCGTGGCGCTTTGGAACATAATGCTGGAAGAAGCAGGGCAGATCCGCCACCGAATCGAGCATCTCCTCATGCTCCGGCCCGATCAGGGTGGTCGGCACTCCCCGCGCCAGCTCTTCCTCCGGATCGATCGCGTCGGCGGCGTCGAGCATCGATGAGAGCACTTTGAAGACGATGCCATGGTGGGCCGTGGCGGAAAACCGGTCCACTTCCGCCCGGACGTTGGTCATCAGCGATTCCGGAACGGCAAAGCCCATGCGCGCCGCGCGCCGGAGCTGCTCGGGCTTCCAATGCGATCCGCGCACGGCGTCGGGATGGCTCATCCAGCTACAATCGAGCGACCGAAGAATGCCTAGGAGCATGTGGTCGGTCTCGGCGTCGGCATGCGCCTTCTCGTGCGCGCCCATGCCGTCGGAGCGGTAGCGGTAGGGTGCGCGCTTGCGCATCCAGACCGCCCCGACGTCCTGCAACGCGAGCGAATCCCCGCTCGACGTTCGAACCAGCGAGCCTTCCCAGCGACCGCCGGAAAAGCCGAAGCCGAGCTGGTAGCCGGCGGGATATTCGTCGAGATCGAGCCGAAAGGCGGCCTGGCCCTCCGATTCGATCCGAGCCGCCACCAGATCGGCGTGCAGATCGTCGCTGTTGGTAACGATCAGGACGCGCTTGGGCACCTGCGACGGGCTGCTAGCAATAGTAGCCGGTGTCCCTCTCGCGATATTGGCCGTCGCCGACATAGGTGCAGCCGGCGACGGCGACTCCGTCGCGGGCGCTCCATCTGGAGGCTCCGCTGGAGGTCTTGTCGGCGAGCTTGAAGGCAAAAGTCTTCATTTCCATCTCCACTTGCTTGCTGACGATTGTTCGGGCTTTCGGGCGGCTTCGGCGCCCGGCGGCGCCGTCCCCCGAATAGCCGAAGCCCGGTCTCGAAGCGTTTCGTTCCTAGCAATAGACGCCGTCGTCTCCTCTGAAGCGAGAAGCGCGATAATCGTAGTCGCCGACCTTGCTGCAGCCGGCGAGCGCGATTCCGTCGCGCGCCGTCCACTTGGAAACGCCCTGGGCAGCCTTGTCGGACAGCTTGAATGCGAAAGTCTTCTTTTCCATTTCCAGTTCCTCGGTCTAATACTGTCTAAGTCGGTAGTTGGATGTTGCGGTTCGCGGCACTCGCGGTTTCCGCGCAGCTTCGGATGGATTCTAGCAATAGACGCCGTTGTCCCCGAACCTGCTCGATTCGCGGTAATTTCCAAGCCTGACTTCGGTGCAGCCGGCACGCGAGACTCCGTCGCGTGCTTTCCATTTGGAAGCGTGATTCGCCTTTTTGTCGGCCAGTTTGAAAGCAAAAGTCGTATTTTCCATCTTACTCTCCATGCGTGGTAAGCTAATTTCGTTGTGCATGTAAGCAGTCGCAACGGCACCGAGGACCCCCCGGTTTTAGTCGAGGGATCCAAGATGGCCTGCTGTCAGCAATACTCTCCGCTGTCACCCCGCCTGAGAATGTTGTAACGCAGATCTCCGTCTCCGGTGACATCGCTGCATCCGGCGAGAGCAACGCCGTCGCGCGTCCTCCATTTGGAAGCGCTATTCGCGGCCTTGTCGGCCAGCTTGAACGCAAAGGTCTTTTTTTCCATCTCTGCTTCTCCTACGTTGTCGATTACATCCAATATGGATGTAATCGCATCCGGCGAGTCGGTGTTTCACCGAGACAAAGGCTGACACCAATGCTCCGAAGCTTCAAGCTGATCTTCTTATTCTTTCCTCCAATTCGGATATTGAGCCCGGCATTCGGGACGAAACGGCGGCCCAGCGGTATGAAGCTGAGCGCGGACGTCGCAGTCGCGTCTTCCCGCGATCACTGGGTCGCCCGCTCATGACCGGGCCGGCGCCCGTCCCCGGCTCACCGGCGCGATGGGCGCTGACCCAGCTGCTGGCGCTGATGTGGCCACGCGGCGAGGCGGGCATGAAGATGCGCGTCGTCGCCTCGGTCGCGCTGATCTTCGCGGCCAAGCTGATCGCGGTCGCGGCGCCCTTTCTCTACAAGCAAATCATCGATTCATTGTCGGGACCCGCGCTCGCCGCGATCCCGATCGCCCTGATCCTCGCTTACGGCGTCGCCCAGGTCGGCGGCCAGCTCGTGGAGGCAATGCGCAGCCTCGTCTTCATCAGGGTGGCCCAGCGCGCGATTCGGTCGACCGCCCTCCAGATGTTCAACCACATCCATTCGCTGTCGCTCCGGGTTCACCTCGACCGGCAGACCGGCGGCCTGGCCCGGGTGGTGGACCGCGGAGTCTCCGGAATCGAGTTCCTGCTCGAGCTCATGCTGTTCAACGTCGTGCCGACGTTCTTGGAGCTGGTGCTGGTCTCGGCCATCCTGTCGGGCTTCTACAACGTGGGCTTCGCGGTCGCGGTGCTTGCCACCGTGCTTTGCTATGCCGGCGTGACGATCGCAGCGACAGGCCGGCAGATCCGCGCAAGGCGCTACCGCAACACGTGCGACGTGGCGGCGATCGTGATCGCTGTCGACAGCATCCTCAACTACGAGACCGTGAAATATTTCGGCGCCGAGGCGAACGAAGCCCAACGTTACGAGCAGGCCAAACGCGCCTACGAAGAGGCGGCGGTCCGCGCCGAGAGGGTTGAGGCGCTGTCCGCCGCCGCCCAGGCGGCGATCATCGCCGCCGGGATGATCGCGGTCATGGTCATGGCCGGCCGCGAAGTCGCGGCGGGCACGATGACGGTCGGGGACTTCGTGCTGGTCAACGCCTATCTGCTTCAGCTCTACGTGCCGCTCGGAATGCTCGCATCGAGCTACAGCGGCACGAGGCAATCGATCACCGACGTCGAGTCGCTGGTCCAGCTGCTTGAGGTGCAGCCGGACGTGACGGATGCGCCCGGCGCACCGGACCTGGTCGTGACCGGCGGCGAAGTCTCGTTCGGCTCGGTCGCTTTCGCCTACGATCCGCGCCGGCCCATCCTCGAGGGCGTGTCGTTCGACGTCCCGCCCGGGAAGACGGTGGCGATCGTCGGCCAGAGCGGCGGCGGCAAGTCCACGCTCGCGCGCCTCCTGTTCCGCTTCTACGACGTCCGGGGCGGCGCCATCCGAATCGACGGCCAGGATCTGCGGGAGGTGTCGCAGAAGAGCCTTCGGCAGGCCATCGGAATGGTGCCGCAGGACACGGTCCTGTTCAACGACACGATCGGCTACAATATCGGCTACGCCCGCCCGGGCGCCACGGCCGGGGAGATCGAGGCCGCGGCGCGGGCCGCAAGCATCCACGACTTCATCCTCACGCTTCCCGACGGTTACGAGACGAAAGTCGGCGAGCGCGGGCTGAAGCTGTCGGGAGGCGAGAAGCAGCGCGTCGCCATCGCCCGAGTCGTCCTCAAGAAACCCTCGATCCTTATCTTCGACGAGGCGACCAGCGCCCTCGACAGCCAGACCGAGCGCGAGATCCAGGAGAGCCTGCGCGCAATCTCGGCCGACCGCACGGTCCTCGTCATCGCCCACCGACTCTCAACGATCGTCGATGCCGACGAGATATTGGTCCTCGCCGGTGGCGCAATTGCCGAGCGCGGCCGCCACCATGAGCTGCTTGCCAGCGGCGGCCTGTATGCGGCGATGTGGCACCGCCAGAGGCGCGCCGCCGCGCGCGAAGAACTCCAGAACGATGCAATCTGAGTGTCGCAAGGCGGTAGAGCATGATTGTCTTTGACTGATCCGTCATTGCGGGGAGCCCTTCGACGCCGCCTGCGGCGGCGCCCGGGATAAACTGCCGTTTCCCGGCAGCGACGAAGCAATACAGCAGGCCGGACGCCGCACTGGATTGCCTTCGCTCCGCTCGCAATGACGGAGTGTGTCAGCCTAAGCCGATCATGCTCTAGGCTGTCGACACCTCCTGCGCGCGCATCGAGCGCGCCTTGAGCTGAAAAGCTTCCGCAAGCGCCGCCCGCCGCGCTCTCGCCTCCGGAGTCACGGCGCGCTCGAACGCGCGCAACTCCTCGACGGCTCGCCGGGCATAATATCTCTCGTTCGATTCCATTCACCGCTCCCCGCGATTAAGATGGACTAACATGAATTAATTGTGCCTCCGAATCGATCCGGCGCATCTTTTGCACGGACTGGACAGCGTGCGCCGTGACCGGGCAGGGAGCGGAGATGGCGAGGCTCTTCTTTCCGGTGGCGATCGGGCTTCTCGCCCTGATCGGTCTCGCGGCGTTGTTGCTCGGAGGCTCGAACGGGGCGGTGGATCCGCCGGTCCTGGCCCTCTTCGTCTATCCCGCGCTGGTCCCGGCCGCGCGTCTCCTGACCCATCTCGGCGACGTCGTCACAATTCTCGCCGCCGGACTGCTCGCCGCGGGCTGGCTGCTGCTGCGAGGCCACCGCCGCCGCGCCATTCTGCTGCTCGTCATCCTTGTCTCCGAGCGACTTCTGATCGAGGCGATGAAGACGGGTTTCGACCGCGCCCGGCCGGATCCGCTCGGCCACCAGGTCGCGGTGCACAATCTGGCTTTCCCGAGCGGCCATTCGGCCAATTCGATGGCCGGGTGGCTGGCCATCGCCCTGCTTGCGACGAGCCCGAGGCTGCGCAGGCCGGCGGTCGCGCTCGCGCTCGCTATCGCGCTGGTCACCGGCCTGTGCCGGCTGGTCCTTCAGGTGCACTGGCCGACCGACGTGGTCGGGGGCTGGGCGTTCGGGGCCGCCTGGACTCTTCTTCTGGTCAGGCTGTTCGGAACCGCTCCTCCCGCCCGGCATTGATTCGCCTGAAAAGGAGAAGCTCATGACCGACCGCAACGACCGCGGCGCCGACCGCGCCGAGACCGCCCGGCAGACCGACGACAGCGACATCATCGACAAGATGGAGGACGCCCCCGCCTTCGGCGGCGCCGCCGGCGGAAACCTCCAGCGCGACATCGGCGCTCGCGACGAACTGAAGGAGCAGGTCGGCGACGGCGACGGGGTCACCCGCGTGCGCGACAGCGACAAGCCGGAGCAGGCGAATTTGCCGAGGTTCAACCCGAAGTGACGACGGAGGCGTCATTGCGAGGAGCTAGCGACGAAGCAATCCAGCGGGCTACAGAAGCCGCGGTGGATTGCTTCGCTTCGCTCGCAATGACGGTTCAGGCCCGCCTGAACACGACCGTCAAATTGTTCGCAGGCATCTCGACCACCCGCTCCAGCCGTAGGCCGTGCCTTTCGGCTTCCGCCTCGACCGCCTCCAGGTCGCGAAGCCCCCATTCCGGGTTCCTCGCCTTCAGCGAAGCGTCGAAAGCCTCGTTGCTCGGCGCCGTCGGCACCGCGGTGCGGCGATAGGGTCCATATAGGAGCAGCGGCGCTCCCGCGGCGAGCAACCGTCCGGCGCCTCGCATCAGCCCTTCGGTCGCGGCCCAGGGGCTGATGTGCACCATGTTGACGCACAGGATCGCGTCAGCGGCGGCGACGGGCCACGTCTCGGCCGCCGCGTCCAGCCGCAACGGCTCGATCAGATTGTCGACGCCGGCCTCCTCGCGCCACGCACGGATCGAGGCCAGGGCGTCCGGGTCGGGATCGGTCGGCTGCCATCGGAGCGTCGGAAAGCATCCGGCGAAATAGGCGGCATGCTCCCCCGTCCCGCTGGCGATCTCCAGCGCGGTGCCGCGCTCGGGCAGCGTCTCGCGGAGCACGGCCGCGATCGGCTCCCGGTTGCGCTCGGCCGCCGGCGAGGAGCGCTTCATTCCTCCGCTTTGCCTCCGGTCCAGTCGTACCGCCTCGAAAAGAGGCCTATGGTGAGCGGAAGCGTGGAATAAGCGAAGGCGGCCATGAGGCCGAAGCGGGTGAGCGACAAAAGTATGGAGACGATGCCCGTCGCCGCCAGGATCAGCCAGATCGCGACCTCGCCTTTCGCCCGGGCGCGTTCGGCGCGATCCAGATCCGGATTGCGCCGCGCCTCCGCGAACAGCGCCGCGAGCGCGAGGGACACTGGATGTAGATCAGCACCAGGAAAACGAGCAGCAGGGTCAGGCACAGCGACCACCCGTCGCCCTCGCCGCGCAACCGGCGCCAGCGCACATGCGCGAACCAGAACAGGACGACGATCGCGAAACCGAAGGCGAAAGCGGGAATGTCGGCAAGCGCTCGGACGAGCGCGTCGAAGTCGGCGGGAGCTCCGGCGCCGCCGATGACGAGCAGGCTGACCGCGAACGCGAAGGCCGCGTCGGTGAAATTATCGAGCCGCCCCGCCGCCATCGTCATGGCAACGGGTTAGAACGCCTCCGGAATGGACGCAAGCGAGGTCCTCCTACCGCCCCGGCGCGAACGCGAGCCAGAGGCAGGCCGCGGCGCCGAGGAGAAGGGCCAGTCCCGTCGTCAGGTTGCCGATGAAGCGGACGGCGTTGGGATGCTTGCCCTTCATCATCCCGAAGACGTGGAAAACCCGGCCGATCGTGAAGCCCGCCCCCAGCCCATGGAGCCACAGCGTCGGTCCGTCGAGCAAGGCGACCCCTAGCAGCAGAAGCAGGACCAAAGGCGCGTATTCGGCGAAATTGGCGTGCGCCCGGATCGCGCGGGTCAGCACCACATCGCCCATGTCTCCGGGCTGGAGCTGGTTCTGGGCGCCCCGGCGAAGGCCGACGTTGAGCGCGAGACCGAACATCAGCAGCGCGTTCAGGGCCGCATAGACCGCCCAGATCTCGATGGGCTCCTCCACCGCCTCTACTCCGCGGCCTCCGCTTGGGGCGACGCCTTCCAGACCAGCACCGGTTTCCTTGCCGCCAGGGTCTCGTCCAGCCGTCGCCGAGGGGCGTGGATCGGGGCCGCCTTCAGGCTCTGGTCCCCCGCCTTGGCGCGCTCCGCCACCGATCGCACCGCACCGATGAACTGGTCGAGCGCCGCCTTCGATTCGGTCTCGGTCGGCTCGATCAGCATGGCGCCGTGGACGACCAGCGGGAAGTACATGGTCATCGGGTGGAAGCCTTCGTCGATCAGGCCCTTGGCCAGGTCGAGGGTGGTGAGGCCGCCCGCAAATCCTTTGTCGCTGAACAGGGCTTCGTGCATGCACGGGCCGCTCTGCCCGAACGGAGCGTCGAGCAGATCGTCGAGGCGGCGCAGGATGTAATTGGCGTTGAGCACCGCGTCCTCCGACACCTGCCTCAGGCCATCGGCGCCGTGGCTCATGATGTAGGCGAGCGCCCGGGTGAACATGCCCATCTGGCCGTGGAAGGCGACCATCCGTCCGAAGCTGGATTCGTGATGCTCGCCGGCGGTTTCTTCCTCGACCAGCTCGAAATGATCGGCCTGCTTCTCGACGAAGGGGAGCGGCGCGAACGGCGTCAGGGCCTCGGAGAAGACCACCGGGCCCGAACCGGGACCGCCGCCGCCGTGCGGCGTCGAGAAGGTCTTGTGGAGGTTGATGTGCATCGCGTCGATTCCGAGGTCGCCCGGCCGGACCCGGCCGACGATGGCGTTGAAATTGGCGCCGTCGCAATAGACGAGGCCGCCCGCTTCGTGGACGGCCCTGCTGATCTCGGTCATCTCCGGCTCGAACAGCCCGCACGTATTGGGGTTGGTGATCATCACCGCCGCCACGTCCGGTCCGAGCCGCGCCTTGAGCGCCTCGAAATCGACCCGGCCGCGGTCGGTCGCCGGGATGCTCTCCACCCGGTAGCCGACGAAGGCGGCGGTCGCCGGGTTGGTGCCGTGGGCGCTTTCCGGAACGAGGATGACCTCGCGGGCGTCGCCACGCGCCTCGAGCGCGGCGCGGATGGCGAGGAGGCCGCAAAGCTCCCCGTGCGCGCCGGCCTTGGGGCTCATCGCCACGCTGTGCATTCCGGTCAGCTCGAGCAGCCAGCCGCCGAGACGCGCGATCACCTCGAGCGCGCCCTGCACCGTGTCCACCGGCTGGAGCGGATGGATGTCGGCGAATCCCGGCATCCTCGCCACTTTCTCGCACAGCCGCGGATTGTGCTTCATCGTGCAGGATCCAAGCGGGAAGAGGCCGAGGTCGATCGCGTAATTCTGGCGGCTCAGCCGGGTGTAATGGCGGACCGCCTGCGGCTCGGAGAGCCCGGGCAGCCCGATCGACCGGTTGCGCTCCAGCCCGCCCAATCTGTTCCCGGAGGACCTGGAATCCTCGATGTCGACCCCGCAGCCATCCTCCTCGCCAAGCTCGAAGATCAGCGGCTCCTCGAGCATCAGGGCGCGGTTGCCGGTGTAGGTCGCCGGCGCGCCCTCGGCGGCCTCGGGCCTCGTCGGGCGGCCTTCACGGTTCATGCTCATGCCAATGCCTCCTCGAGCGCTTCGGCGAGCGCTTCGACATCCTCGGCGGTCGACGTCTCCGTCACCGCCACGACCAGCCCCTGCTCAAGCGCCTCGACTCCGGGGTAGAGGCGTCCCAGCGAAACCCCGCCGAGCACGCCTTGCTCGGCCAGCGCCCGAACCACCGGCCGCGCCTCCTTCGACAGGCGCAGGGTGAACTCGTTGAAGAAGGAGTCGTTGACCAGCTCGATCCCCGCCACCCGCGACAGCCGTTCGGCGGCCGCCGACGCGCTGGCGTGATTGAGCTGCGCCAGGCGCCGAAGCCCGGTCTCGCCGAGCAAAGTCATGTGGATCGAAAAAGCCAGCGCGCAAAGGCCGGAGTTGGTGCAGATGTTCGAGGTCGCCTTCTCGCGCCTTATATGCTGCTCGCGGGTGGAGAGCGTGAGGACGAAGCCCCTCTTCCCCTCGGCGTCGACCGTCTCGCCGGCGAGGCGACCAGGCATCTGCCGCACATATTTGTCGCGGGTGGCGAACAGGCCCACATAGGGCCCGCCGAAATTGAGCCCGACTCCGATCGCCTGGCCCTCGCCGACGACGATGTCGGCGCCCATCTCGCCGGGCGGGCGGATCAGCCCGAGCGCCACCGGCTCCGTCACCACCGCGACCAGCAGGGCGCCCTTCTCATGCGCCCGTTCGGCGAGCGCCGAGAGATCGCCTATCCGGCCGAGGATGTCGGGATATTGGACGACGACGCAGCTCGTCTCGCCGTCGATCGCGTCGAGCAGGCCGGCCGTTTCCGGCTCCGAAGTCAGCTGGGGAAGGCTCGTCACCAACTCGTCGCCGGTGAAGCGCGACATGGTCTTCGCCACCGAGACGTAATGGGGGTGGAGCCCCGACGAGAGGACCGCCTTGCCGCGGCGGGTGATCCGCCGGGCCATTCCGATCGCTTCCCAGCAGGCGGTCGAGCCATCGTACATCGAGGCGTTGGCGACGTCGCAGCCGTAGAGCCGAGCCACCTGGGTCTGGAACTCGAACAGGGCCTGCAATGTGCCCTGGGCGATCTCCGGCTGATAGGGGGTGTAGCTGGTCAGGAACTCGCCGCGCTGGATGAGATGGTCGACCGAGGCGGGGATGTGGTGCCTGTAGGCGCCGCAGCCGAGGAAGAAGGGCACGTCGCCGGCGACGAGGTTCTTGCGGGAAAGCCGGGCGAGGTCGCGCTCGACGGCCATCTCGCTGAGATGGTCGGGCAGGCCCTCGATCTTGTCGGCGAGGCGCGCGGCCTCCGGCACGTCGACGAACAGCTCGTCGATCGAGGAGGCTCCGACGGTCCGGAGCATCTCTTGCCGGTCGGCGTCTGCAAGTGGAAGGTATCTCATTCTCTACTCCGTCATCCCCGCGAAGGGGATCCAGCTGGCGCTGATTCAAATTCTCCGAGACCGTCCGGATTCCCGCTTGTGCGGGAATGACGATTTCATTCTTCCGGCTTTCTCATCGTGAAGCGAAGCCGCACATAATCGGCGGCCCAGCTTCCGTCGGGCTGCTGGAGCTGCGGGCGGAGCCGCACCTCGACCGCCGCCGCCACTTCGTCACGGGCCGATTCCGGAACCCCGGCCACTTCGAGCCAGCCGGCGCGGAAGGTCTTGACCCAGGCCGCGACGCCGGCCGGGAGCGGCGTCGGCCGCGGGATGAGGCTGGCCTGAATCCCGGTGAAGCCGGCGCAGGCGTAGAGGCGCACGAACTCCTGGCAGCCGGGATACCATTGCGGGTCCTCGGCCGGCACCTGATAGCCGCGCTCGCTCAGCTCGGCGCGGATGCCGGTGCGAAGCGCCGCGATATTGCCCTCTCCGCCCATCTCGCCGGCGAACCGGCCGCCCGGCTTGAGCACCGAGAACACGCCCGAAGCCACGGCGTCGGGATCCAGCATCCAGTGCAGCGCGGCATTCGAGAAAGCCGCGTCGAACTGACCGAAACGGCTCGCCTGGCCCTCGAGACCCAGCGCCTGGGCGTCGGCGACGAAGGCGTCGACTCCCCGCCCGCGAGCTGCTTCCACCATCGCTTCCGAAGCGTCGAGGCCGATCACCCGGGCGCCCGAATCCATGATCCTGCGGGTCAGCACCCCGTCGCCGCAGCCGAGGTCGAGGATCAGCTCGCCCGGCTGCGGCGCGAGCAGCTCCAGCGCCGCGGCGCCGAGCGCCGGAACGAAGGCCGCGTTATTGGCATAATCGGTCGGCGACCATTGAGAGGAGGGATTCAGGTTCATGCAATCTCCGCCATTCCCCCGACCCGACCCGTCATTCCCGCGAAAGCGGGAATCCAGGTGGCGGTCGTGGCCTTCACCGAGTCCGTGGGGATTTCCGTTTTCGCGGGAATGACGAGAGTTTTCATCACTGCGCGTCCGCGAAGGCTTTGTACGCGTCGGAGTCCATCAGGCCGTCGAGCTGCGAGGGGTCGGCGAGGCGCAGCCGGAAGAACCAGCCGTCGCCTTCCGGATCGCTGTTGACCAGCGAAGGATCGTCGTCCAGCGCCGGGTTGGGCTCGACGATCTCGCCGTCGACCGGCGCATAGACGTCGGAGGCAGCCTTGACCGATTCGACCACCGCGGCTTCGCCGCCTTTGGTCACCTGCCGCCCGGCCTCGGGCAGCTCGACGAAGACGATGTCGCCGAGCTGGCCCTGGGCGAAGTCGGTGATCCCCACCGTCGCCTCGTCCCCCTCGACCCGAATCCATTCATGCTCCTCGGTATAATAGACGGTCATCAGGCGGCTCCCTTGCGATGATAGCGATGGGCGACGAAGGGCATCGGCGCCACCTTCGCCTGGAAGATCTTTCCGCGCTGGACGAGGCGGATCTCGGAGCCAGGCTCGGCGGAAGCCGCCGGCAGATAGGCCATGGCGACGGGCGCCTCCAGCATCGGCGAGAACCCGCCGCTGGTCACCTTTCCGACCTCGTCGCCGTCCGAATCGATCACGGCCGCGCCCTCCCGCACGGGCTGCCGGCCCTCGACGGTGAGGCCGACCCGCCGGCGGACGGGCCCCTCCTCGATCTCGCGCAGGATCCTCGGCCAGCCCGCGAAGCCGCCTTCGGCGCGGCGCCGCTTCGAGACTGCGAAGCCGAGGTCGGCCTCGATCGGAGTCGTGTCCGAGTCGAGGTCGTGGCCGTAAAGGGGGAGGCCCGCTTCGAGCCGAAGCGAATCGCGGGCGCCGAGGCCGATCGGCTTCACCTCCGGCTGGGCGGCCAGCAGCTCGGCGACCGCCGAGGCGCGCGCGGCGGGGAGCGAGATTTCGAAGCCGTCCTCGCCCGTATAGCCCGATCGGCTGATCCAGACGGCTCCGCCATCCAGGGTGAAGGCGCCCCCGGTCATGAAGCCGAGCTGCTCGACCCCGGGCGCGAGGCGGAACAGGGCTTCGACCGCCTTCGGCCCCTGCAGCGCGAGCAGCGCCTGCTCCTTCATGTGATCGAGGACCACCCCGCGCGGAAGCCGTTCCTCCAGATAGGCGATGTCGCCCTGCTTGGTGGCTCCGTTGACGACGACGTAGAAATGGTCGCCGCGGCGGGTGGCCATGAGATCGTCGACGATTCCCCCCTCGTCGTTGAGGAGCAGCGAGTAGCGCAGCCTGCCCTCCTTGAGGATCGCGAGGTCGGCGGGAAGAACGCTCTCCAGGCCTTTCTCGGCCTCGAACCCGGCAACGATCAGCTGCCCCATGTGGCTGACGTCGAACAGGCCGGCGGATTCCCGGGTCCAGCGATGCTCGGCGATGATCCCTTCATATTGGATCGGCATCGAATAGCCGGCGAAGGAAACCATTCGGGCGCCCTGAGCCCTGTGCCAGGCGTCGAGCGGGAGGGTCAGTTCGGTGGAATCGCTCATCGGGTCCAGTCTCCAGGGCGCTACTTCAACGTCCGAGATCGAACGCGGTCGCAAGCAACCCCCTCTGTCACTGGACCTGAGAGCTTTCCCCGCCTTCGCCAAGGCTTCGGCGGGTTACCCCTTCGGTGGCCCCACCGATGCCCGAAGGGCGAAGAAGGACGCTTTCCAGAGTGCCTTTGCGCGCGCGGTCCCTTGTGCCTGAGAGATTCCGGGGCGGTTGCTCCTTCGGCGGCTTCAGGTCTCGCAACCCTCCACACTCTCCCGCGCGCACACCGGCCTCGCGACCGGCGGCAAGGGCGCTGTGGAGGGGCGGGACCGCCAAGTCAACGCACTGTTTGGCCAGCCGCCGTCATCCCGGCGAAAGCCGGGACCTCAGGACAGGATGTCGCGGCGAGTCTCCCCGAGGCCCCGGCTTTCGGGTTCCCGTCAAAGTAATACTTTGATGGGCCCCTCCCGGGGTGACGGGAGATCAGCGCGTCGCGTTGTAGGCGAGCTGCTCCTCGGTGAGCTGGAAGCCGACCAGCATCTCGAAGGTCGCCCGGCGGACGGCCTCGCGGACCGCCGGATCGGACATCGGGTCGATCGCGGCCGACGGGTCCCCCGGCTTGCGGCGGCGGGTGATCTGGGCGGTCACGGCGGCGGGAAGAGTAACCGCGGCGCGGGTCACCGAGCCGCTCGCCGAGCCGCGGCTGCTCGCCCTCAGCGCCCCGTCGGCGAAGCTCAGGCCGACCCGGCTCACGCTCTTGGACTGGACCTGGGTCCCGCCCTGGACCGCGACCACGAAATAGGGAAGCACCACTTCGCGCGCGCCGCGGCCGTCGCGGCGCTGGGCGTGGACGTCGAAGGTCAGGCGAGTGACGATGGCGTCGCCGCTCTCGTCGCAGGTCGAGCGCAGGTTGGTGATGTTGGCGACCACGTCGATCGCCGCGGCGTCGCGGCTGCTCGGCGGGTTGAACAGGGTGATGTCGCCGGTCGCGGCGGGGATCGCCACCGCCGGGCAGGCGGAGCGGGTGGCGGTGATGCCGGTGTCGGTGATCTGGCCGTTCGGAGTGGAGCAGGCGGCGAGACCGAGGGGAATAAGCGCGGCGAGGGCCGCCTTGGACTTGAACACAGGGTGGGAATCCTCACCTTTGGACGGGACGCCGCGGATCATAGGAACCGGGTTCCGTCTAGGCAAGCGATCCGGTAGAGCGACGTCACATGGCCGCCAAGCCCCCACTCACCCTGCTGATCGCGGCGCCGCGCGGCTTTTGCGCCGGAGTCGACCGGGCGATCCGGATCGTCGAGCTTGCGCTCGAGCGCTACGGGGCCCCGGTCTATGTCCGCCACGAGATCGTCCACAACAAGTTCGTCGTCGACACGCTCAAGGCCAAGGGCGCCGTCTTCGTCCCCGAGCTGGACCAGGTCCCGGACGGGGTGCCGGTGGTCTTCTCCGCCCACGGCGTGCCCAAGGCGGTGCCCGCCAAGGCGGCCGAGCGCGGCCTCGACTTCCTCGACGCTACGTGCCCGCTCGTCTCCAAGGTCCACCGCCAGGCGGAGCGGCTGGTCGAGAACGAGCGTCACATCCTCTTCATCGGCCACTCCGGCCATCCCGAGGTGATCGGGACCTTCGGCCAGGTGCCGGAAGGGCGGATGACCCTGATCGAGAGCGTCGAGGATGCGGCGAAGATCGAACCGGCCGAGCCCGACGGCCTCGCCTACCTCACCCAGACCACCCTCTCCGTCGACGATACGGCCGAGATCGTCGCAATGCTCGAACGCCGCTTCCCCGGCATACGCGGCCCCAAGGGCGAGGACATCTGCTACGCGACCTCGAACCGCCAGGCCGCGGTGAAGGACATCGCCCGGGCCTGCGAAGCGATGCTGGTGATCGGATCGCCCAAGAGCTCGAACTCGGTCCGGCTGGTCGAGGTCGCCGAGCGCGAAGGAACCAGGGCCCGGCTGATCGGGCGCGCCGACGAGATCGATCTCGGCTGGCTCGACGGGGTTGCGACTCTCGGGATTACCGCCGGCGCTTCGGCTCCCGAGACGCTGGTCCGTGAAGTGGTCGACTTCCTCGCCTCGCATTACGAGGTCACCGAGATCGAGGGCGAGGGAGTGATCGAGCGGATGGTGTTCAAGCTGCCCCGGGGGCTCGAAGCCGCTTGACGCCTCCTGCAAGACCTGGCGTCCAGGTCGAAATCTTCACCGACGGCGCCTGCAAGGGCAATCCCGGCCCCGGCGGCTGGGGCGCGGTGATCCGCTCGGGCGCCCATGAAAAGGAGATTAGCGGGGGCGAGCCCGCCACCACCAACAACCGGATGGAGCTCCTCGCCGCGATCCGGGCCCTCGAGGCGTTGAAGCGTCCCTGCGAGGTCGCGCTCTATACCGACAGCATCTACGTCCGCGACGGGATCACCAAATGGATCCACGGCTGGCGCCGCAACGGCTGGAAGACGGCCGACAGGAAACCGGTCAAGAATGCCGAGCTCTGGCAGGAGCTCCTCGACGCGGCGGCCCCGCACAAGGTCGACTGGCGCTGGGTGAAGGGCCATTCCGGGCATCCCGAGAACGACCGGGCCGACAAGCTCGCCTGCGACGCCGCGATGCAAATCGGACGGCGGTGAGTGGCGCCGGAATCGCCTAGAACCTTACGCTGTCCAGGATGGCCGCGAGCTTGGCGCAGGCGGAAGGCCGGTCGCACCAGCCGGTGATCTCCAGCCCGGGCTCGCGGACGTTGCGGGCCTTGGCCCGGGCGTCGAGCGGGACGATCGCCCGATAGTGGAAATGCGGCTCGCTCGACTCGCCCTTCTCGACGACCCTTTTCTCCAGCTTCACCCCGTCGAGTTGCGAGACGGTCGGCGCAGGGCCCGGCGTTGCCGCCGCCCGGGCAAGGCCGTTGCCGAAGGAGATGATCGCCCGATAGCCAGGGCCACTGACCTCGCGGCCGTCGACGTCGCCCTCCAGCCGGCGGACCGAGGAATCGGCGGCGGCGAAGCTGCAGCAGCCCTCGACGATCGTCCGACCCTCGGCTTCGAAGCGCGGATGGACGCTATATTCGGTCCCGACCGGTCCGGAGATTTGCAGGGTTCCCGAGCGCTCCCCGGCTGGGGGCGAGTCGCACGCCCCCAGCACGAGAAGGCTGGATGCCAGGCCGGCTAAGGCCAGGCGCGAGGCCCGCTCAGCGGTACCCATAAAATCCCAGCATGAGGCCCTTCTCATCCGAGCAGAAGGCACGTTTGATCTGGCCGGCGCTGAGATAGGTGGCCATGACGCAAGGCCCGGTCGATCCGTCGGTGCGGTGATCCATTCCCATGACATGGCCGAACTCGTGAAGCATCGCCGACTGAAAGTCGATGCGCTGGCCGATATTGCTGGACGTGATCGTGGTCCCGCAGACGAGATCGGTCGACTTCACCGTGTCGCCGCTGTCGTAATAGAGCCTGTCCGCGTTGACCGAGATGGTGGCGTCGAGCGATTCGGCCGGAGCTCCGCCCGAAGAGGCATAGCCCCAGGTAGCCGTGCGCATGATGGCCGACATCCCGTAGGCGTCCTGGATGTTGAGGAAATCGGGATCCTGGCTCGATTCGTAATATGTCGACGTATAGTTCTGGGTGGTCCCGGTGAGCTGGAACTTGGAGCCGATGGCGTTGACCGTGTTCGCCGCCGCGCTCATGTTCGAGTCGCACAGCACGGGCAGCGCATAATTGATCTTCACCGCCCTGACCGGGTTGCGGTAATAGTTGGTCTGGGGAACCGCGCCGGCGAAGGCGGGCGTGGCGATGACGGACGAGACGGCGCAGGCGAGCGCCGCGAGCTTCTTGAGCATGACGGGTATTCCTTACTTGGCGGAAGTGGAGAAGGCGGAGAGCGTCGAGCCGAGCCTGTAGCCGCCCGTCGGGACGACATTCTCGCCGCTGACGAGAAAGGCCGGGACCTGCTCCACGACGCACGCCGCGCAGGGCCGGCCGCGGGCCGCGAAGTCGCTCTGATAGCGGGCGTTGGAGGCGACGAGAGCGATTTTGGCGCCATCGGCCAGCCTGTCCTCGTCGCTGACGACGAGCACGCGATTGTCGGCGCCCTTGCCGCTCAGACGGCGGAGACGGATCATGTCGCCGGCCTTAGGCGCGGCCTTGACCGGGCGGTCGACGACGATCTCCACCGTCGACCTGAAGCCGTCGCCGAGGTCTTCCGCGACCGTCCTGGCGACGGTCCCGACCAAGACGGTGTCGGCGAGCAGCTTCTCCTGATCCAGAGTCGCTCCGCCGCGGATCCGAGCGGCCGCGGCCTGCACGTAGAGAGCCGAATCCTCGGGCGAGCGGCGAAGATCGCCGGCCTTGAAGCCGAGCACGGCCAGGGTCTGGGCGACATCGACCAGGAAGCTGTCGTTCAGCGCCGAGTGGCTGCCCTTGTCGACGAAACCCGGCGCCGGCGGGGCGACAGCGACCGCGCGGACCATCGCATTGAGCGAGCCCAGATTGGCCTGGTCCGCGATTCGACCGCTCCTCTCATTCTGAAGCTGTCGCTTATGCGCCAGGAAGGCCTTGGTGCTTTCCTCCTGGGTCCGGCCGGGCGCCGGCTCCTGAGCGCTTGCCGCGCCGATCAGCAAGGCGGCGGCCGCGACCGAGATCGTAAGATATTTCCTTGGCATTTTCTACTCCGATTGCCTTCATGGGCATAGGAAAGAAACTATCCTGATCCTGTTTTGTTCCTAGCAAATCATGTCGCTCGATATTTTTGCGGGTGCGCCGCAACCGAGCGACGCGGCCGGGCGAATCTGGGCGCTTGACGGGAGTGGAAGACTATTGCTCCCTCGGATTCACATAGAGGGCTTCGGCGATGTGGCTTCACTATCTGAAGATGGCCTTTCGGGCGATGGCGAGGCAACGCTTCCTGTCGGCGATCAACCTGGTCGGGCTTGCCGCCGGCCTGGCCTCGGTGATCCTGATCTTCGTTCATGTCGGCGCCGAACTCGGCTACGACAGCTGGCTTCCACGCACCGAGCGCCTCTACCGGATCGACACGATCGAGACCGTTCCGGGGCAGCAGCCGAACGCCATAGCTTTGGCTCCCGGCCCGTTGCGCGAGGCGCTGCTCGAGGATTTCCCGCAGATCGAGGAGATCGCCCGGGTCTATCCGGCGGCCTTGACCGTGATCCGCGACGGCCGGCCCTTTGCCGAGGACATGCTCGTCGCGGATCCCAACTTCCTCAGCCTTCTCGGCCTTCCGCTCCGTTCCGGAGCGGCGGACCGGGCGCTGAGCAGCCCGACCTCCGTCGCTCTGAGCGAGCGGGCCGCGCTCAAATATCTCGGCACCGCGGACGCGGTCGGCCGGAGGCTGGTCGTCGCCACGCCTGAGCCGCGCGACTTCATCGTCAGCGCCGTCTTCGAAACGATCCCGCACAACAGCCATCTGAAGTTCGAAATCGTCATTCCCCATCAAGGCTATTTCCCGGTAGCCGGCGAGGACGTCCGGGCGATTCCGGAAAGCTGGGGAGGCGCCTATTTCCATAGCTATGCGCGGCTGAAGCCGGGCGCCGACCCGGCCGCGATCGAGCGGGACCTGCCGGCTTTCGTCGACCGGAGCCTTCCCCAGTGGCTGACCGGGCTTCTGAAGACGACGCCTCACGATTTCTACGAATTCCGGTTCGTCCCGATCCGCGACGTCCATTTCGACGGCGCTCCGATCGGAGCGATGAAGCCGCCGGCGAGCCGGACGAGTGTCTATGCGCTGTCGCTGGTGGCGCTCCTCATCCTGCTCATCGCGGCGATCAATTTTGCCAATCTGTCGGCGGCGCGATCGACCCTTCGCGGCCGCGAGGTCGCGCTTCGAAAGACGGTGGGCGCCCGGACCCGGCAGATCCTGGCCCAGTTCATGACCGAGGCGGTGACACTGACCGCGCTGGCCGCCTTGCTCGCCGTCGCCGCCGCGGAGATCGCGCTGCCGTGGCTGAGCGGCCTCCTCGGGCTCGAGCGGGGCTCCGCCCTCCCCGGCGGCCGGGCGCTTTGGGGCCTGCTCGGGGCGGCGATCCTCGTCACCGCGCTCGGCTCCGGCCTCTATCCCTCCGTCGTCGCGGCGCAGGTCAAGCCCGCCGCTATGTTCAATCGGGGCTCCGCCCATCTCGCCGGCGGAGGGCTGCGAAGCGCGCTGGTCGTCCTCCAGTTCGCAATCTCGATCGCATTGATCGCCACGACGACGGTGATTGTCCTCCAGAACCGATTCGCGCGCGACGTCGATCTTGGCTTCGACGGGCGCAACGTGCTGATCGTCCGGGCTCCGGAGGGCCCGGAAGGCGCGGCGCTCGCAGCGGCTTTTCGGGATGAGGTTTCGAGTCGCCCGGATGTGGTCTCGGCCGCCGCCTCGTCGGCGGTGCCTTCGGACCCATCGGAAGACAATATTTCGATCGACCGCCCGGGCTCGGTCAAACCGATCCAGCTCGGCTACCACAAGGTCGATTCCGGCTTCTTCCGGACCTACGGAGTCCGCCCCGTGGCGGGACGGACGGAGTCGACCCGCGTGCCGGGCGAGGCCGCGGCCGCCGCGGCGGTGATCAACGAAGCCGCGCTCGGCCCGCTCGGCTTCAAGGGCCCGGCCGAAGCGGTGGGCGAGGTCGTTCGGAGCGGCGGCAAGGCCTTCGCCATCGTAGGAGTGGTTCCGGACCTGCACTTCCGGTCGATCCATCGGCAGGTGCGGCCCGAAATCTACAGGCTGGACGAGGCTCCCGGGACGGCCGTCTCGATCCGCTACCGGACGCCGGACGTCGGCGGCTTCCTCGCCGGGATCGACTCGATGTGGAGCCGGCGGGTTCCCGGCCATGCCGTCGAACGCGAGTTCCTCCACGAGTCGCTCCGGTCGCTCTACGCCCGCGAAAGGGTCCAGGCGGCCCTGCTCGGCCTCTTCTCGGCGATCGCCGTCATCATCTCCTGCCTGGGCCTCGTCGCAATGGCGGCCTTCACGGTGGAGCGGCGGACTCGGGAGATCGCAATCCGCAAGGTGCTGGGCGCCCGTTCCCGGGACATTTTCCGGCTGCTGCTGTGGCAGTTCCTCAAGCCGGTCGTCGCCGCCAACCTGATCGCCTGGCCGGCGGCCTTCCTGATCGCCCGGAAATGGCTCGCCCAGTTCGCCTACAGGATCGAGATGCCGGTCTCGGCCTTCCTGCTCGCCAGCCTCGCGGCGTCCCTGGTGGCCGGGGCGGCCGTCGCCCTGCATACGCTCAAGGTCGCCCGGTCGAACCCGGCCGGCGCTCTCAAATTTGAGTGATTCCTAGCGGAAGCGGTCCGGACTGTAGGGCTCGGGGTCGAGGTCGGGGATTCGCCCGAGCAGCAGGTCCGCGGCCAGTCTCGCCGCGGCGGGAGCGGTCTGGATTCCGAAGCCGCCTTGCCCGGCGCACCAGAAGAAGCCGGGCGCGGCGGGGTCGAAGCCGTAGACGGGGCGACGGTCGGGGGCGAAGGTGCGAAGGCCCGCCCAGCTTCGTTCGACCCGCTCGACCTTCCAGTCGACCGCCTGCTCCAGCCGGTCGACCGCGATCGCGACGTCGAGCTCCTCCGGAGCGCAGTCGCAGGGGTCGCAGGGCGTCTCGTCGTGCGGGCTCAGCCACAGCCGCCCGCCTGCTTCGGGCTTGAAGTAGAACCGCTCCAAGGCGTCCATCACGAGGGGAAGATCGCCCGGCGCCGGCGGATCGACCCGAAGCTGCGAGAGGGTCCGACGATAGGGCTGAAGGCCCACCTGGACCGCGCCCGCCATGGCGGCGACCCGATCGGCCCAGGCCCCGGCCGAGTCGACGAGCACGCTCGTCCTGAAGCTGCCGGCGGCGGTCTCAACCGCCCAGCCGCCGCCATCGCGCCGCAAGCCGCGCACCTCGGCGCCGGTCAGAAGCTTCGCCCCGTTGCGCCGCGCCTGAGCCAGATAGAGGCCGTGCAGCCCCGCGACGTCGATGTCCCTGCAGCTCGGCTCGAGCACGCCCGCGACCCATTTGTCTCGAAGGCCCGGGAGAAGCGCTTCGAGCCCCGCCCGGTCGAGCCGTTCGAACCCGACCCGCTCGCCGAACTCCGACTCGAGCCCCGCAAGCGCGCCGAGGCCGTCGGAATCGGCGATATGCAGCCCGCCGCGCGGCGAGAGGAAGCCGTGCCGCTCCAGGAACGGCCCCGAGGCCGTGGTGAGCGGCTGGACCAAGGGCCCGCCATAGCTTTCCGCCCAGAAGGCCGCCGAGCGGCCTGTGGAATGGTAGCCCGGCTGGTCCTCCGCCTCGATCAAAAGGACCGAGGCCTCGCCGGCCACCTCGGCGGCGAGGCTGGCCCCGGCCATCCCGGCTCCGATTATGACGATGTCGGGCTCTAGGCTCATGCGGGGGCGTGGCGGTCGAGAAAGGCGTCGATCGCCGCGAGCGCCCTCAGCCGGACCTCGTCGCGCTCGCGAAGGATCTCGTGCGCGGAATCGTCGTACATGACCAGCTCGGCCTTCGGCAGCAGCGAGGCGGCGCGCCGAATCGCGTCGGGACCGACCAGCCGATCCCGCTCCGCGCCCATCAGGAGCACCGGAATCTCGACTGCCGCCAGGCTGGCCGGGGTCAGCTCCGCGCAGGACTGGAAGGCGGCCCTCAGCCAGCCCCAGCTCGGAACGCCGAGGTTGAACCCGGGATGCTTTTCCCACCACCAGAGCTCGTCGTCATACCGCTCGGCGCAGCCGGTGAGGATCGCCTGGCGCATCGAGCCCGCGGGCTCGGGCGTGAGCGACCGCTGCCAGGCGGGCTGCCCGGCCCAGCCGAAAAGCGACGCCGTCGAGGCCAGCCACTGGGCGGCGACCGGCGGCACCGGCCCGCTGTTGATCATCAGCATCGGAGCGATCAGAACCGCGGCGTCGACCGGCGCATGCCGGTCGGCGAGGGTCCGCAGAAGGACGTGCCCGCCCATCGAATGGGCAATCACGACATGCGGACCGGGCGACTCGCGGCGCCAGGAGCCGATCAGGCCGTCCAGATCCCCGATCAAGGTCTCGAAGCGGTCGAGATGACCGCCGGGCAGGTCCCCTTGCGAAGCCCCCTGCCCCCTCCAGTCGAAGGCGGTGACGTCCCAGCCGCGGCGGTGCCAATGGTCCTGTGCCTCGAGATATTTCTCGATGAAGTCGCCCCGCCCGCCCGCGAAGAGAAGGCTTCCGCGGGCCGGAGCCCCCTCCTTGCGGCGCCGTTCCAGGGTGCGGACGGTCCAGCCGTCCGCCGCCTTCCATTCGCCAAAGCGGGCATCGGCCGGAATCGAGCGGCGGTCGAACGCTTGACTGTCCATGGCGCCGGTTACGGTTTCGAAAGCTGTTACGTCTAGTGCCTGGTTCCCATGCAAGGGGCTCTTTCCTGGTTTTTCATCGCTTTGCTCGCCGCGGCTCTGGTCGTGGCGGCGATCGGCGACTGGCGCACCCGGACGATCCCCAACCGGCTCAACGCAGGAATCGCCCTTCTGGCGATACCCTTCTGGTGGAGCGTCGGCCTCAGCCTTTGGCCGGGCGTCGCGCTGCAGATCGGGCTTGCGGCGGCCGTCTTCGGGCTGTTCGCGATCGCCTTCCGCCTGGGAGCGATGGGCGGCGGCGACGTCAAGATGGCGGCGGCGCTCGCCTTGTGGCTGCCCTTCGCAGGGGTCGTGAAGCTGCTCGCGGTCATGTCGATCGCGGGCGGGGTCCTGACCGTCCTGATGCTTGCCGCCCACCGGATGGCGAAAGCGGCCGGCCAACCTGAAATTCCGTACGGCATCGCCATCGCCTTTGGCGGTTTTTGGCTGATTGGCGAACGGTTTCTTAACCAATTTGTCTGACATGGGAGCCTGCAATTTGAAGCGGGCTAGGGAGCGACTGGCGTCATGGATGTGAAAAAGCTCGTGCTGCTGATCGGAGCGCTGATCGTCGCGGCCGTCACCGCGGTGACCGCAAAGAACATGTTCAGCGGCGCCGGAGCGCCGTCGGCCTCGGCCAAGCCCGCGGTCCCCGCCGGCCCCGAAGTGCTGGTGGCGACCCGCGCCCTTCCGATCGGAACCATCGTCGACGCCGAGGCCTTCCGCTTCCAGCGCTGGCCCGAAGGCCTCGTCCAGCCCGCTTACTACATCAAGGGCAAGCCCGGAGTCCGCCCGGCGGACCTCATCGGAACGGTCGTCCGCAACGAGATCACGGCCGGCCAGCCCTTCACCCAGGGCTCGCTGATCAAGCCGGGCGAGCGGGGCTTCCTCGCTGCCGCGCTCGGGCCGGGGATGCGCGCCGTCACGGTCGCCGTCTCCGCGACCAGCGGAGTCGCCGGGTTCGTCTTCCCGGGCGACCGGGTCGACATCGTCCTTACCCAGGAAGTCGCCGGCGGCGGCGAAGGCGCCCCGCTCAAGGTCTCCGAGACCGTGATGCGCAACGTCCGAGTGCTCGCCACCGACCAGCGCATGGATGCCAAGGGCGAGGACGGCAAGGCGGTCGTCCAGCGCTTCACCATGGTCACCCTAGAGGCGACTCCCAAGCTCGCCGAGAAGATCGCGGTCGCCCAGCGGATCGGCGACCTGTCCCTCTCGCTGCGCTCGATCGCCGACAATTCTGCGGAGCTCGAGCGCGCCATCGCCTCCGGCGAGGTCAAGGTGCCCGAGAGCGACGATCCCAAGGCGGTGAAGCGGATGCTGCTCGCCATCGCCAACCAGCCGTCCGACGGTATCTCCACCTACACGACCGGATCCGACGTCTCGCGCTTCCAGCGCAGCACGGTCCCCGGAAGCGGCAAGGAGAAATCGTCGTCGCCCGACGACAAGATTGCGGACGCCCTCACCGCAATGGCGGTCGCCGCGTCGGGCCGGGCGCCCGCCGCCGGCGGCGCACCCGCCCCTGCCTCCACGGGTCCCACCGTTCGGGTCGCCCGCGGCAACACTGTCACCATCGTTCCGGTCGGAGCCAAATAAGATGACAAAGCTGAACATCATTCGCCGTGCCACGGTCGGAACCGCGATCGCCGCGGTCCTCGCCGCCAGCGTCACTCCGGTGATGCCGAGCCTGGCCCTCGCCGCGCCGCCGCCCCCGGGCACCTACCGGCCGACGAACAAGGTGCTTCTGTCGGTCGGAGAAGGCGAAGTCATCTCGCTGTCGAGGCCCGTCGTCGACGTCTGGACCTCCAACCCGGGGGTTGCCGACGTCAACGTTACCAGCCCGCGCCAGCTCGGCCTGTTCGGCAAGGGCGATGGGGAGGCCACGGTCATCGCCACCGCGGCCGACGGCTCCGTCGTCTGGGGCGCCCACGTCCAGGTCAGCCAGAACCTCTCTTCGGTCGACCAGATGCTGAAGGCCGCGATGCCGGAGGCCAATATCTCGATCACTCATGTCGGCCAGCTCGCCGTCATGAACGGGACGGTCGCCTCCCCGGCCGACAGCGCCCAGGCGGAGCAGCTCGTCCGGACCTTGCTCAACCCCGGGATCGACGCGAACGCGCA
Source organism: Allosphingosinicella sp. (assembly GCA_036387875.1). GTDB lineage: Bacteria > Pseudomonadota > Alphaproteobacteria > Sphingomonadales > Sphingomonadaceae > Allosphingosinicella. Next base: position 45,546 of record DASVSX010000067.1, read on the forward strand.
GGGCGCGGTCCTGAAGATCGTTCCGGTCAACCGGCTCAGGTCCGCGACCCCGCTCCAGGTCACCTTGAAGGTGACGATCGCCGAGGTCAGCCGGACCCTGATCAAGGAGATCGGAGTCAACCTTCTCAACCGGGACAATGACGGCGGCAGCGGCAACGGCTTCATCTTCGGGGTCGGCCAGGGCAATGCCGGCACGATCACGGACAAGCCCCTGGGAATCACCAATCCCGCCACGGGCCTGCCGTTCACCAGCACCCAGTACACCTTCGCCAAGGGGGCCGGAACCACGCTCGGTTTCGCGGGCCATCTCCTGGGCATGGACCTGCTCTCCACCCTCAAGCTCAACGAGCAGGTCGGAGCGGTTCATACGCTCGCGGAGCCGAACCTCACCGCTTTGTCCGGCGAGACCGCCAGCTTCCTCGCGGGTGGCGAGTTCCCGATCCCCATGTCGAGCGGCCTCAACGGCACCTCGGTCGAGTTCAAGCAATATGGAGTGAGCCTTGCCTTCACCCCGACGGTGCTCTCCGACGGCCGCATCTCGATGCGGGTTCGTCCGGAGGTCTCCGAGCTGTCGGACGCCGGAGCCATCCAGCTGAACGGCTTCAGCGTGCCCGGCCTCACGACTCGCCGGGCGGAAACCACTGTCGAGCTCGGCTCCGGCCAGAGCTTCATGATCGGAGGATTGCTGCGCAACTCCAACGGCAACAATACCGACAAGGCGCCGCTTCTGGGAAGCCTGCCGATCCTCGGCGCCCTGTTCCGTTCGAACAGCTTCAAGCGCAACGAGACCGAGCTGGTCATCGTCGTGACCCCCTATCTGGTACGTCCAGTCAACGCATCGCAGATCGCTCTTCCGACCGACGGCTTCCGAAGCGCCAACGGCATGGAGCGGGTCTTCCTCGGTACCGGCGAATATAGCCGGCCGGGCGCGGGACGTCCCGGACCGACGACCGCCGGGCCCCAGGTACAGGGACCCGGGATCGGAGGTGCCGCAATGGCGCCCGCCAGGCAGCTTCCGGCGAACCCGCCGCAGCGCCGGGCCGCCACGAAGGCGACCCGCCCGCAGACCGCTTCCGCCACCCCCGGCTTCAGCTTCTGATCGATCGAAAGGACGTGATCATGGCACGCACCAAGTCTCTCGCCGCCGTCTTCGCGATCGGAGCGGCCGTCACTCTCACCGCAGCCGGCGCCGAGGCCAAGCCCCGCGACCGGCACGGACCCGAGCGGGGCCTCGACTCGCTCAACCAGCCGGTCGTGCAGAGATCCGATTATCTGCTGGACCTTGCCGACAATGGCGGCCTCAGCGACGCCGATCTCGGCCGGCTCGACTCCTGGTTCACCTCGCTGGGCCTCGGCTATGGCGACCATGTCTTCGTCGACCGCGGCACCTCCGCCGGGCGGCGGGACGTCGCCGGCGTCGCCGCGGCCTACGGCCTGCTGCTGAGCCCTGGCGCTCCCGTGCTGGAGGGCGACGTGCCGATGGGCGCGGTCAGGGTGATCGTCAGCCGCGCCACGGCCAGCGTGCCGGGCTGCCCCAATTACGATCAGCCGAATGGGCCGAGCTCGACCTCTTCCAATTACGGCTGCTCGGTGAACTCCAACCTCGCCGCCATGATCGCCGACCCGAACGATCTGGTCCTGGGCCAGGTTGGAAGCGTCTACGGCGACGCCAACACCTCGTCGAAGGCGATCCGCGTCTACCGCCAGACCGCCCCGACCGGGACCAAGGGCCTCACCGACGTCAGCACGAAGGGTAAATAGATGAACGCGCCTTTCAACGCTTCCCGCACCGCAGCGCTTCGCGACCCCTTCAGCGCCTTCGTCTGCGACGACGCCACCGCGGAGATGCTTCGGCCGATCGCCGTCGAGCATGGCTGGGCGCCGGAGAAGGTCAACAAGGGGGGCTTGCGCAACGCGGTCCAGACCCTGTCCGTCTCGGCCAGCCCGGCGATCCTGTTCGTCGACCTGTCGGAATCGGGCGATCCGCTCAACGACATCAACGCGCTGGCGGAAGTCTGCGAGCCCGGAACGGTGGTGATCGCGGCCGGCCAGGTCAACGACGTGCGGCTTTACCGCGACCTCGTCGCCTCGGGCCTTCAGGATTATCTGCTCAAGCCCTTCACGCCCGACCAGCTGCGGGATTCCTTCGCCAATGCCCAGATGACCATTTCCGGGCCGAGAGTGAACGAGGCGGCGAGCGAGAAGCCGCACGTCATGGCGGCCGTCATTGGAGTGCGCGGCGGGGTCGGAGCCTCGACCCTTGCGACTTCGCTGGCGTGGATGATGGGCGACAAAGCAGGCCGCTCGACGGCCCTGCTCGACCTCGACATCCATTTCGGGACCGGCGCTCTGGCGCTGGACCTGGAGCCGGGGCGCGGCCTCACCGACGCGATCGAGAATCCGAGCCGCATCGACGGCCTGTTCATCGAGCGGGCGATGGTCCGGGCCAATGAGAAGCTCTGCGTCCTTTCCGCCGAAGCGCCCCTCAACCAGCCCCTCCTCAACGACGGCAGCGCCTTCTTCCAGCTTCAGGAAGAGCTCCGCAACGCCTTCGAGAGCACGGTGCTCGATCTTCCGCGGGCGATGCTGATCCAGCACCCGCACCTCGTCCAGGACGTTCATGTCGCGATCGTCGCGGTCGAGTTCACGCTTGCCGCGACCCGCGACGCGATCCGGATCCTGAGCTGGCTCAAGGCCAACGCGCCGCAGTCCAAGGTGCTCGTCGTCGCCAACCGGGTCCCGGCGGGTGCGCAGGAAATCAGCCGCAAGGATTTCGAGCAGTCGATCGAGCGTTCGGTGGACATCGTGATCCCGTTCGAGCCGAAGGCCGCCGCTCAGTCGGCGAAGCTCGGCCAACCCTTCGCCAAGGTGGCGACGGCGTCGAAGGTCCAGGGTCCACTGGCCCAATTGGTCGCCCTCACCACTTCGACCGTCGAAGGCGGGGAGGGCGCGGTCGAGTTGCCGAAGGACGGGGCGAAGTCACTGCTCGATAAGCTCAATCTCAAGGGCCTGGTCGCGAAGAAGCCGAAGCCGGCAACGGCATGAACGGGCGCCGGCAAGCAAGCCGGCGCGTGGAATAGGAGCAGCATGTGCTGAGCTTTCCGATCCTGATGCTGGGCGGCGGCGTGCTGGTCGTGCTTGTGCTGATGGTGTTCGCCATGGGCGGGCCCAACGTCTCGAAGGTGCAGAACCGGCGGCTCGAGAGCGTCCGGGAGCGGCACAGCAAGTCCAACGAGGTCGCCGCCCAGGCGCAGCTCAAGCGGATCCTGCAAAGCCGAACCCAGACCAAGATGGACGGGCTGGCGCAGCGCCTCATCCCCAAGCCGGCCCTGCTTCGCAGACGGCTTCAGCAGACCGGACGCAGCTGGACTCTGGCCCAATACGGCCTGGTCTCCCTGAGCATCATCGTCGTGCTCAGCGGACTCCTGCTCGCCAAAGGGCTGCCCCCGCTCCTCGCCTTGCTGGTCGGACTCTTCGTCGGAATCGGCCTGCCGCATAAGATCGTCGGCAAGATGATCAAGCGCCGGGTGGCCAAGTTCACGACCCGCTTCCCGGACGCCATCGAGCTGATGGTCCGCGGCCTGCGCTCGGGCCTGCCCATTTCAGAGACCCTCGGGATCGTCGCCGACGAGCTTCCGGGCGCGATCGGCGACGAGTTCAGGACCGTTTCCGACAAGATGAAGATCGGCCGGACGATGGAGGCCGCGCTCCAGGACGTCGCCGACCGCCTCGGAACGCCCGAATTCCAGTTCTTCGTCATCACCCTCGCCATCCAGCGCGAGACCGGCGGCAACCTCGCCGAGACCCTGGCCAACCTCGCCGACGTGCTGAGGAAGCGGGCTCAGATGAAGCTCAAGATCAAGGCGATGTCGTCGGAATCCAAGGCTTCCGCGTGGATCGTCGGCTCGCTGCCCTTCATCGTCTTCCTGCTCATCTGGTTCATCAACGGCGAGTATATGCAGAACTTCTTCGTCGACGAGCGGCTGATTATCGCGGGCGGCGGCGGCCTGGTCTGGATGGGGATCGGCGTGTTCATCATGGCCAAGATGGTCGACTTCGAGATCTAGGGGCTGTTTGAGAATGACACTAACTCCTGCATCCGGCCCGACCGTCATGGGAATCGACGTGGTGATGGTGGCGACCTTCATGGCCGCCATCGCCACCTTCGCCGTGCTCGTCGCCATCTACGCCGCCACGACGGTCAAGGACCCGATGGCCAAGCGCGTAAAGGCCTTGAACGAGCGGCGCGAGCAGCTGAAGGCCGGAATCGTGGCGTCGACTTCGAAGCGGCGGCGCAACATCACCAACAAGAACGAGGTCGCCGACAAGGTCAGGAGCCTGCTTGGCTCGCTCAAGATGCTGCAGGCGGAGCAGGTCGAAAAGGCGCAGCGCAAGCTGATGCAGGCCGGAATCCGCTCCAAGGACCTCGCCTTCGTCGTCATCTTCGCGCGCCTGGTGCTTCCGATCGCGATCGGCTCGACCGTCATCGTCGGAGTCTATCTGCTCGACTGGTTCCCCGAATGGGGCCCGATCAAGCGCTACGGCCTTACCGCCTTTTCGCTGATCGGGAGCTACAAGGCGCCGGACCTGTGGCTGAAGAACAAGATCAACAAGCGCTCCAGCGCGGTCCGCAAGGGCCTTCCCGATGCCCTCGACCTGCTCGTCATCTGCGCCGAGGCGGGCCTCACCGTCGACGCAGCCTTCAACCGGGTCGCCCGCGAGCTCGGCAAGGCCTATCCCGAACTCGGCGACGAATTCGCGCTGACCTCGATCGAGCTGGGCTTCCTCACCGACCGCCGCTCGGCCTTCGAGAACCTCGCCAACCGCATCGATCTCGACGCGGTCAGGGGCGTCGTCACCACGATGATCCAGACCGAGAAATACGGCACTCCGCTGGCGAGCGCCCTTCGAGTGCTCGCCGCCGAGTTCCGCAACGAGCGGATGATGCGCGCCGAGGAAAAGGCCGCCCGGCTTCCGGCGATCATGACCGTCCCACTGATCCTGTTCATCCTGCCCGTGCTGTTCATCGTCATCCTCGGCCCGGCGAGCTGCTCGATCTCGGACAATCTGATGAAGTAGGCGAAGCCCGCCCTGCGCCAGCGAAGCTGGCGCAGGAGACGGGCAAGCCCGGCCGGCGGGTCGGCCGGCCTGTCGGTCAAACCCGTCCGACGTCGCGGCCGCCCGCGACGTCACCTTCGAGGGAACAATCCCCCGCCCCCGCCATTGATCCGCCGCCGAAACAAGCGACGGAGACCGACTCGTGACCCTCTTTACTCCCGACCAGTGGCTCATCGTCGCACTCGTCTTCTTGCTCGGCCTTGTGCTCGGAATGGCCCTGATGGCCGGGGGCAAATGGAAGCGCCGCTACCGGGAGGAACGCGTCCGCGCCGACGGCCTGGAGACGGAGAACCGGCGCCTCCAGAAGGAATCCGGCGAGATGGACACGCTTCGCCACGCCGCGGCGAGGGACGAGGCGAGACGGCGGCCGGACGGGCCCGGCCCGCTCTAGGATGCGCCGACCCGCCCGGCTCACCGGGGACCAGCGATGCGGACGCCGGTGACCCGTTCCGAGCCGTAGAGCGGCGCCTGCCTGGATCCTGAAACAAGTTCAGGATGACGAACCCGCCGTTCAGCCGCCCGTCATCTCCGCTGCCCTTGTCTGGCCCGACGAACGGGAGGCCGAAATGAAGGCAATGATGGGAGCGATCGCTGCGGCTGCCTTGCTGGCGCCGGCCAGGGCCCCCGCCCAGCTCGTAGGCCAGGACTTCTGCCATGGGCTGGAGCGGGTGATCGAGGCCGCGCGCTTCGACGGCGGCTTCGACGGACTGGAGCGCGCTCGCGCCGCCCCGCCCCATCTGGGCTTCCGCCACGGCTGCGGGCGGACCGGCGACGAGCGCCGGCAATATTGGATGTGCAGCCAGAATTTGGCGCCGGAGGAGATGAGCCGGGACAATCTGGCCGCCCGGGTCGCCGCCTGCCTGCCCGAGGCCGTCCGCGGCAGGAATGGCTTCACCCGCGACGCCGTCTTCACCTTGCCCCACGCGCGGATCCATATTTCCGAGCACGGTGGCCCCGGGGCGCATGTCGGACGGATCGTGCAACTGGTGGTCGAGGCGACCCGCGCGCCCTAGCCGCCAGCCTCAGTCCAGCTTGCGGATGGTCGAGTCGAGGGTGGCCGCCTTGAAGCCGAACTTCTTGAAGACCATCCGATTGGACGCGGCCCGGCCGCCGGGATGCAGCGTGATCCACTGCTCGACGTGGGCGCTCGCCTCGCGCGCCTGATATTTGAGGTGGAGGACGTTGCCTCGGATATCGCCGGCGACCGGGCCGATCGCGTCCGAGATGGTGCCGCTGATACGGTTGGGCCCGGAGCGGGCAAGCCGCCAGGAGCGGCGACGGGCGGGCTTGCCCTCTTCGTAAACCATCTGTTCGAGGATGAGGGCGCCCGACCGGTCGAGTCGGCCCCGGCTGACGTCGCGAACCTTGTGCGAGCCCCCGATCGTCATCTGCACGGTCCCGGTTCCCTCGGTCCGGCCGACGAAGAAATGCTCCGGGGAGGTGACCGCGGGCGCGGCGGCGAGGAGAAGGAGGAGCGCGTTGAAGATCATCTCCGCCGATTACCGGATTGGCGGCGCGGGCGATAGGTCCCTGCCGCCTTTCCCGTCATCCCGGGCTTGACCCGGGATCCATGAACAGGGCGGGCGGAAAATCCCGTCCGCCGGCGTTCCTGGATTCCCGCCTTCGCCGGAATGACGGAGAAGCGCCCCTCACCAGACCCGCACCCTTTGCTCCGGCGGCAGGTACATCTTGTCGCCCGGCTTCACCTTGAAGGCCGCGTACCAGGGGTCGAAGTTCCTCAGGATCGCGTTGACCCGGGCGAAGCCCGGAGAATGCGGGTCGGTCTCCATCAGCTGGCGAAGGAACGGGTCGCGGTAGATCGTCCGGTAATGCTGGGCGTAGGACAGGAAGAAGCGCTGGTCGCCGGTCAAGCCGTCGATGACCGGCGCCTCCTTGCCCTTCAGCGAGAGCCGATAGGCTTTGTAGGCCATGGAGATCCCGCCCAGATCGCCCAGATTCTCGCCCAGCGTCAGCTTGCCGTTGAGGCAGGCCTTTCCTCCGTCGAGCGGGCAGATCGCATTATATTGCGCCTCGAGCCTCTCGCCGAGCTTCTTGAAGGTGGCCGCGTCCTCGGGTGTCCACCAGTTCTTGAGCGCTCCGGTGCCGTCGTAGCGCGAGCCTTCGTCGTCGAAGCCGTGGCCGATCTCGTGTCCGATCGTCGCGCCTATCGCCCCGTAATTGACGGCGGGATCGGCGCTGGGATTGAAGTTGGGCGGCTGCAGATAGGCGGCCGGATAGGCCATGTCGTTGGCGGTCGACATGTAATAAGCGTTTACCGTCTGCGGGGTCAGCAGCCACTTGCTCCGGTCGACGGGTTTCCTCAGGTCGGAAAGGTCCTTCGCCCACTGCCAGTCGGCCGCGGCGATCCGGTTTCCGATCGGGTCGTCCGGCCTGACGACGAGGCCGTCATAGGTCTCGAACTTGTCCGGATAGCCGATCTTGACGCTCAAGGCGTCGAGCTTCGCCTTGGCGGCGGTCCGGGTGGCCGGGGTCATCCACTGGAGGGTCTTCAGGTTTTCGGTCATCGCGGCCCGCAAATTGCCGACCAATTCCTCCATCGCCGCCTTGCTCGACGGCGGGAAGTGGCGCTCGACATAGACCTTTCCGATCGCCTCGCCGAGGCTGCCCTCGACCTCGCCAACGGCGCGCTGCCAGCGGTCGCGCTGGCGTTCCCGGCCCTGGAGATACTTGCCGTAGAAGGCGAAATTGGCGTCGTCGATGTCGCTCGGGAGCAGCCCGGAATTGCCCGACAGGACCCTCGCAATCATCCACGCCTTCCAGGTATCGAGCGGTGTCGCCATGATCAGCTTCATCATCGCGGGCAGGCCTGTGCCGAGCTTGGCGAGCTGAGCCGGAGTCAGGCCCTGCGCTGCGACGACCTGCGGTGTCGGCGGGATTTCGGCGACGTTGAACCGGTCCGTGGGAAGCAGCCCTCGCCCGGCCAGATAGCGCTCCATCGGGAAGGGACGCGCGGCCGCGACGAAGTCGGCGTGGCTCATCCGATGGGTGGTGATCTCCGGGTTGCGGGACAGCGCCCGGTCCCACATTGCGGCCGCCATCTTCTTCTCGAGCTCGTAGACGGCCTCCGCCGTCGGCCGGGGCGAAGCCTGGCCCCCCTTGCCGAGCAGGAAGGCGAGATAGTCGATATATTTGGAGCGCATCTCGAGGTTGCGCGGATTGTCTACCAGGTAATTGTCGCGGTCCGGCAAGCCGATTCCGCCGAGGCCGACGAAGACGATGTTGCTCTTGGGATCGCCCGGATCGATGCTGACCCCTTCCCCGAACGGCGCCGGATAGCCGTTCCGGGCCCACAGCGCAGCGAGCTCGTCATGGCTCTTCACCGCCGCGATCCGGTCGAGATAGGGCTTGGCCGGCGCCAGCCCGGCGCGGTTGATGGCCTCGACGTCGAGGAAGGCCCGGTACATGTCGGCGACCCGCTGCTCGACGCTTCCGGGCGCGTTGGGGCGAGCGGCGAGATCGTCGATGATCCCCTTCACCGCCCGCTCCGAACCGATGCGCAGGTTGGTGGTCACCCCGTAATAGGGATATTTGGGCGGGATCTTCGTCGCCGCCTTCCACTTGCCGTTCACATAGGCGTCGAAATCGTCGCCGGGCCGCACGGCGGGATCGAAATCGGCCGGGTTCACGCCCCAGCCTGGAAAGGTCATTGGCGCGGGATCCTCCTCGGCCGTCGCCGCGGTCGCGGCAGGCGCCGCGGTCTGCGACCAGGCCGACCCCGTGGCGGTGAGCGCCAGCGTTGCCGCCGACCCCAGCATAAGCGCAAACCCACTTTTCATATCGGCGATCCCCCACGAAAACACTTGTAGACGACTTACTAGCGCGGATGCACGGCGAGAGGCTTACCGGCTCTTGCGCAAAAGGGGCTCGTCCGCTCGAAAGGCCCGGAAAACGGCGCCCATCGTCCTGGAATCGACCTGGGAACCACCCTACGGAGTCGTGTCCCCGCCCCCCTGCTGGAACTCGAACTGCGGTTCCTTCTTCTTCGGGTTCCGGTCGCCGAGGTTCCAGGCCAGGCCGAAGAGAATGACCCGGCCGACGCCGCGCTGCTCGAGGCGGTCGCGCAGGGTCGGGGTTTCGAAGACGATGGTCTGCTTCGCGCTGCTCAGCACGTCCTGGCCGGTGACTAGGACGCTGAGCTCGTCGTTGAGCTTGCGACGGTAGCCTAGGTTGAGGATCGGCCCGGAGCTTCGATAGCCTTGCGGGAGAAGCTGCCGCCCCGAATAAGCGGCGTTGAGCTGGAAGAAGTCCTTCTTGCCCGGCTGCCAGCTGAGGTTGACCCGGGCCGTGCCGGTGGTTCCGGAGCGCCGGGACGAGAAACCGCCGGAGCGCGAGTCGATCTCGTTCCACAGGAAGGTCGCCGAGGCGTTGTAGGAGAGGGTCTTGGAGAGCTTGCCGTTCGCGACCGCCTCGAGGCCGGCCCGCTCGGCCGTGGCGAGATTGGCCCGGCTGGTGAGGAAGACTCCGCCGCCAAGATCGCTGAGGATGTCGGTCACTCCACCGCGGGAGCGGCGGTAGAAGCCCGTCAGGGACAGGAAGTCGCCGGACTTACGGCGCTGCCAGCCGAGCTCGATCGAATCGGTGACTTCGGGCCTCAGCGCCGGATTGCCGCGCCTCAAATTCTGCGGATCGATGTAGAAGGTGTAGGGATTGAGGTCCTGGGGCGATGGCCTCTGGATCCGGCGGCTGTAGCTGGCCTTGAGCTGCTCGCGCTTGCTCAGCTCGTAGCCGAGATGAAGAGTCGGATAGGCTCGGAAATAATCGTTCTCGAAGCGGACTGCGTCGGTGACCTGCTCGAGCTCGGTCTCCACCTGCTCGAGGCGGAGGCCGGCCTGAGCGTCGAGCTTGCCGACCGGGAAGACGAACGTTCCGAACAGCGCGTGGATCGTAAGATCGTAATCGAAGCTGTTGGTGAGCCCGGCGACGGGTGCGAGCGTTCCGAAGGTCGGCCCCCGAGCGCCAGAATATTCGAACTCGCTGCGCTGAAAGCTGCCCTGGTAGCCGAGGTTCAGGGTCGATTCCGCGCCGAGCCGGCGCTTGTAGTCGAGCTTGGCGTTGTCGTCGGCGCGTCGGCCGGCGTTGCGGATTCGCTCGGCGAAGTCCGGCGCGCCGGCGAAGTCGGTCACGGCCTCGACCTCGCGGCTCAGGCGGCCCCGCTCGACCTCGACGTCGGCGACGAGCTCGTGGTCCTTGCCGGGCAGGGTCCGGCGCCATGAGGCGCGAGCCGAGGGACCGCGCTGCCTGAGATGGATCTCGGCGGCACGAGCGTAGGACGAAGCGGGGTTGGCGGCCTCGAAACGGTCGTCGCGCTCGACCTCGGCGCGTCCGTCGCGGTAGCTCAATTCGGTGCTGAGCCGGTTCTTCTTGTCGAGATCATATTCGATTCCGACCCGGGCGTTGGCGAAGCCGTTGCTGTTGTCGAGCTCGGATTCGAGGCGGCTGTCCACGAATGCGCCTGTCGCCGGGTCGAGCCGGGAGCGGAGCTGTACGGCCTGCGCCTCGCCGCTGAATCGCCGATAACCGAGCTCGCCGGTGAGGGTGAGGTCGCCCGCATTATGTGAGCCGCTGAGGCTGAGGGCGCCGCGCCCCTCGCCGCCGACGGTCGCCCTGACGGTGCCGGTGGTCATGTCCTTGCGGGCCTGGCGGGAGACGAGGTTGATGACTCCGCCCGAGCCTTCCGGGCTGTTCGCGGCCGACGGGTTGGTCATCACCTCGACTCGCTCGATCCGGCCCGCCGGCATCGAAAGGATGACGTCGCCGCGATTGTCGCCGCGAAGCATCGCCGAGGGGCGTCCGTCGATGAGGATGGTGACTCCGGGATCGCCGCGGAGGCTGACATTGCCCTGGAGGTCGACCTCGACCCCAGGGACGGCGCGAAGCGCGTCTGCGAGGGTGCCGTTCTGCACCTGGAGGTCGTTGGAGACGTTGAAGCTCGTCCGGTCGGGAGTGCCCACCACCTCCGCCCGGGTACCGGTGACGACGACGTCCCTCTGGGCTTCGCCGGCCGGCCTCGATGGGACCGGAGACGGCGACGGGGCCCGCGGGGGCGCCTGCTCCTGCGCCTGGGCGAGAGACGGGGCGGCGATCGACACGGCGAGCGAGGCGAGGGAGCAATGGATCCGGAGAAGAGTCTTGCGCATACGGGGGATTGCCTTTGGAAATTGTTGCTGCGGCGTGAGCCGGAATGCGATGTTGCCGCCACCCTCGCACAGCCCTGTGCAGGCAGCGTGGAGGGCCGGCAGATTGCTTCCGACGAGGGGGCGAAATTTTCTCTGCATCTGTGTTACTGTATTATGATTATAATACAGTGAGTCAATGTGCCGAAAGTCATGCGGCGCGATTTCGCAAGATCGGGCTAGCGGGAAAGTGGGATTCGGGTTGAAGCCGGGAAGGCTCCAGCCCGGACGGCGCGGCTTACCGCTGCAGTCCGGGGCTCAAGCGCCTTAGACCAGCCGCGACTGCTTGACCGCGGCCTCGATGAAGCTCGCGAACAAGGGATGCGGGTCGAAGGGCTTCGACTTCAGCTCCGGGTGAAACTGCACGCCCACGAACCAGGGATGGTCCGGCCGCTCCACGATCTCCGGCAAGGCCCCGTCCGGGCTCATCCCGCTGAACAGGAGGCCGCCGGCTTCGAGCGCCGCCTTGTAATGGATGTTGACCTCGTAGCGGTGCCGGTGGCGTTCGCTGATCCGGTCGGCGCCGTAGATGGAGTGGACGACGCTGTTGCCGGCCAGCTTCGCTTCGTAGGCGCCGAGGCGCATGGTTCCGCCCATGTCGCCATTGGCCTCGCGGCGCAGCCGGAGGCCTTCCTTGCTCATCCATTCGGTGATGAGGCCGACTACGGGCTCTTCCGCCTCGCCGAATTCGGTCGAGGTCGCGCCGGAGATTCCGGCCTGGTTCCTCGCCGCCTCGATGCAGGCCATCTGCATTCCTAGGCAGATTCCGAAGAAAGGCACCCGCCGCTCCCTCGCGAAATGGACGCTGGCGATCTTCCCCTCGCTTCCGCGCTCGCCGAAGCCGCCGGGGACGAGTATCCCGTGGAGCGGCTCCAATTGGGCGGGGATGTCGGCTTCTGGGTGCTCGAAGAGCTCGGCGTCGAGCCACGAGATCTTGACCTTGACCCGATTGGCCATGCCGCCGTGGACGAGGGCTTCGGTCAGCGATTTGTAGGCGTCCTGGAGCCCGACATATTTGCCGACGACCCCGATCGTCACCTCGCTCTCCCAGTTGAACAGGCGGTCGACGACGTCGTCCCAGCGGGCCATCCGGGGCTCGGGGGCGCCGGTGATGTGGAAGGCCCGGAGCACTTCGGCGTCGAGGCCGGCTTCGTGATATTGGGCGGGGACGGCGTAGATGCTCTTAGCGTCGAGGGCGGGAATGACCGCTTCCTTGCGGACATTGCAGAACAGGGCGATCTTGGCCCGGTCGCTGTCGGGGAGCGGGTGCTCGGTCCGGCAGACCAGGATCTCGGGCTGTATGCCGAGGCTGGTCAGCTCGCGGACGCTGTGCTGGGTCGGCTTGGTCTTGAGCTCGCCGGCGGCGGCGATGTAGGGGACGAGGGTGGTGTGGACGCTCAGCGTGTTCTCGCGGCCATGCTCGTTGCGGAACTGGCGGATCGCCTCGATGAAGGGGAGCGATTCGATGTCGCCGACGGTGCCGCCGATCTCAATGATGAGGAAATCGAGATCCGGCTCGAGGTCGGCGGCGATGAACTCCTTGATCGCGTTGGTGACGTGCGGGACGACCTGGACGGTGGCTCCGAGATAGTCGCCGCGGCGCTCGCGCTGGATGATGCCCTGGTAGATCCGGCCCGATGTGACGTTGTCGGCCTGGCGGGCTGGAACCCCGGTGAAGCGCTCGTAATGCCCCAGGTCGAGGTCCGTCTCGGCGCCGTCGTCGGTGACGTAGACCTCGCCATGCTGGTAGGGCGACATCGTGCCCGGATCGACGTTGAGATAGGGGTCGAGCTTGCGGATCCGAACCTTGTAGCCGCGCGCCTGGAGGAGCGCGGCGAGCGCCGCCGCCATCAGGCCCTTGCCGAGCGAAGAGACCACGCCGCCGGTGATAAAAATGAACCGCGCCATGGGAGCCGAGGCTTAGCGACGGGGGGCAAGGGTCGGCAAGGGCGCGAATCGGAAAAATTCGTCGGCTGCACGCAGCAACCCGTCATTCCGGCGAAAGCCGGAACCTTGTCGAGCAGGTCCGCGCCCTATCTCGCCGAGGGCCCGGCTTTCGCCGGGATGACGAACCGCCCATCGCTTTCCCGGGAGTGACGCGCGCCGACCCACCGTCTAAGGCCCGGGCCATGCGGGTGGCGATCGTCGGGGCGGGATATTCGGGGACGATCGCGGCGGTGGAAATCGCCCGGGCCGCGCCCGGCGCCGACATCGCCCTCATCGAGAAAAGCGGACATTTCGCCAAGGGCGCCGCCTACGGCACCACTTCGCCCGGCCATCTGCTCAACGTGCGGGCGCGCAACATGAGCGCTCTTGACGGGGAGCCCATGCATTTCGCCGACTGGGCCTCGGGCGAGGGCCATGGGCCGGACGACTATGTGCCGAGGCGGGACTATCGGCGCTACCTCGCCGGCCTGCTCGACGGCGCGGACGGAGTGAGCCGGACGACCGGCGAAGCCGTCGCCATCGAGGACGAAGGGGTGAGGCTGGCTTCGGGCGACCTCGTCCGGTGCGAGTCGGCGGTGATCGCCGGCGGAAATTTTCCGTCGCGGCTGCCCTCGGCTTTCGGCGGCAAGGTCGTCCACGATCCCTGGAGCGCCGACGGAATGGCGGCCGTGGCCGAGGCGGCGGAGCGCGGCGGCGAGCTGCTCCTGGTCGGAACCGGCCTTACCATGGTCGACATGGCCGTCAGCCTGGAGGAATCGGGCTTTTCCGGCCGGATCCTCGCCGCCTCGCGCCGCGGCCTGGTGCCGCGCGCCCATGTCTCGCCGGCCGCCGCTCCGCTCGAATGGCAGCCGCCGGCGCGGCTCGGCGACCTGGTCCGGGCGGTTCGGGCGCGGGAGCCCTGGCGGGCCTCGGTGGACGGCCTCAGGCCGCACAGCATCGCCTTGTGGATGGGATTGAGCGAGACCGAGCAGCGGCGCTTCCTTCGCCATTTGCGGCCGTGGTGGGACGTCCACCGGCACCGGATCGCCCCGCGGGTGGCCGCCCGGATCGAGGCGATGCGCGCTTCGGGGCGGCTCGAGATCGCGGCGGCGAGAATGAACCGCGTCGAGGGCGAGACGGTGACCCTGGCCCTGCGCGGCGGCGGCGAGCTTCGCCGGCGCTTCGACGCGGTGATCAACTGCACCGGGCCGGAGGGCGGCATCGAACGGATCGGCGATCCGCTGATCCGGAACCTGCTGGAGAGCGGAAGGGGTCGGCCGGACCGGCTCGGCCTCGGGTTCGACGTCGATCCGGACTCGCGGCTGGCGGGGAGCGCCCCCTCCCCCGCCCTCTACGCGCTGGGGCCTCTGACGAAGGGGACCTTCTGGGAGATCGTCGCCGTGCCCGACATCCGGGCCCAGGCGCGGCGAGTGGCGGGGGCCGTCGCTCGGCTGCAGCCCTGAGCTTACTGCGCCGACGGGACCGAGCTGTTGCCGGCGACGGGCGCCTTGGCGGCCGGGACGGCGGGTGGGATCGCGAGCGGATCGGTGCGCGGTGTGATCGGCGCATTGCGCGGAGGAGTCTTGGACAGGGTCGGATCGATCTTCATCGGCGCCCGCTCCAGCGTCGCGAGCCCGGCCAGGGCGATCGACAGGACCACGAACAGGGTCGCCAGGACGGCCGTGGCGCGAGTGAGGAAATCCGCCGCGCCGCGCGCCGACATCAGTCCCGAGGGGCTTCCGCCCACGCCCAGGCCGCCGCCTTCCGAGCGCTGCATCAGGATCACCGTGACCATCGTGGCGGCGACCAGCGACTGGAGAATCAGGAGGAAGGTGAACATGGAGGGCTTTCGGAAATGAGGTCAGGGCGCGATCTAGGAGAAAGGAGACGCAGGTTCAACCACAGCCGTCATTGCGAGCGGAGCGAAGCAATCCAGCGGTTTGGCCCCGTAGCTGGATTGCTTCGTCGCTTCGCTCCTCGCAATGACGGGTGAACTCTAACTCCTCGCCGCGGCCTCGACGATCGGGACGAACTGAGCGGCGGTGAGGCTCGCGCCGCCGACGAGGGCGCCGTCGACATTGTCGAGCGCGAACAATTCCGCCGCGTTGCCCGCATTGACCGACCCGCCGTAGAGGATCCGGATCCGGCCGCCGGCGTCGCCGAAGCGGTCGCCGAGCGCCTCGCGGATGGCGGAATGCATCTCGGCGACGTCCGCCGGGGTGGCGGTCCGGCCTGTTCCGATCGCCCAGATCGGCTCATAGGCCACGACCAGCTCCGCCTCGCCTGCAAGCTCGGGGATCGAGCCGGCGAGCTGCGCGGTCACCCGCTCGAGCGCCCGCCCCGCCTCGCGCTCCGCCTCGCTCTCGCCGACGCAGACGATCGCCTGGAGACCGTGGCGGAGCGCCGCCTCAGCCTTTGCCCGCACGATCTCGTCCGTCTCGAACTGGTCGGTGCGGCGCTCGCTATGGCCGACGATGGCGAGGCGGGCGCCGGCTTCCTTCAGCATCGGCGCCGATACGTTGCCGGTATGGGCGCCGCTGTCTTTGGAATGGCAATCCTGGGCGCCGATGGCGAGCCCTCCGGAGCGCGGGACGGCGAGAGGGATCAGAGTGAAAGGCGGGCAGATCGCGACGTCGACTCCGGACGCCAGGCGTGCGGCGGCGGCGATCGCCGAGAGCTCGCCGAGGGCGGCGCGGCTGCCGTTCATCTTCCAATTGCCGGCGACGAGCTTGCGGCGGACGTTCATGATCCAAGCTTCCCATAGACCCTCGTCACCCTGGCGAAAGCCGGGACCGCAGCGAGAACGGACACGGAGCCTTTCACCCGACGAGGTCCCGGCTTCGCCGGGATGACGGTTGAGGTGCGCCGCCTAGCAACCGGGCCGGGCCCTGCCAAGCTTGCCCGAGCCCGGCGGCGCTTCTATGACCCGCGCGAACCATAAGCAGGACCTTTCACAAAGATGCTCTCCATTTTCCGCCGCGGCTTCATGGCGAAGATCATGCTGGTCATCCTCGCCCTCGGCCTGATCGCGATCGTCATCACCGGCTTTGGAACCGGCGGCGGCGGCGGGCTGGGCGGCCTTGGAGGGCTGAGCGCGACCACGGTCGCCGAAATCGGCGGCGAGAAGCTCACCTCGGCGAGGC
Source organism: Allosphingosinicella sp. (assembly GCA_036387875.1). Lineage (GTDB taxonomy): Bacteria > Pseudomonadota > Alphaproteobacteria > Sphingomonadales > Sphingomonadaceae > Allosphingosinicella. The sequence continues at coordinate 61,927 of DASVSX010000067.1, forward strand.
TGACCGACGAGGCGCAGCGGCAGCTCGCCCGGGTTCGCCAGGAGCAGCCGGAGCTCGACATGGCCGCCTTCCTTCGGGAGGGCGGGCTCGAAGAGATCCTCGACCAGCTGATCAACCTCACAGCGAGCGCGGTCTTCGGGCGCCAGCAGGGCCTGGGCGTCTCGAGGCAGTCGATCGACCGCGACATCGCCTCGATCCCGGAATTCCACGATGTTACCGGCCGCTTCGACGATTCCATCTTCCGGAGCGTCCTCCAGCGGGAGAACATGACCGAGCAGCAGCTTCGCGACGACTTCGCGACCCGGCTTTTCCAGCGGCAGCTGCTGGAACCGGTCGTCCGCTCGGCCCACGTGCCGAACGCAATCGCCAATCAATATGCGTCCCTGCTGCTCGAATCGCGAAGCGGGATCGTCGGAGCGGTGCCGTCGGCCGCGATGGGCGCCGGAGCGGAGCCCGGCGAGGCCGAGCTCGCCAATTTCTACCGGACCAACCGCGCCCGCTACACCATCCCCGAGCGCCGGGTGATCCGCTACGCAGTCTTCGGCCAGGAGAATGTCGCGGCCCAGTCGCAGGCGACCGAGGCCGAGATCCAGGCGGCCTATCGCTCCGACCCGGCCTATGCCGCTCGCGAGACCCGCCGCCTCTCCCAGGTGGTGCTGCCCGAAGCGCAGGCGCGCGCGCTGGCGCAGAAGGTCGCGGCCGGCGCCCCCTTCGCGGCAGCGGCCGCCCAGGCCGGGCGGAGCGCCGCCGACATCGCGCTTGGCGCCAACACCCGCCAGGAATATGAGGCCAAGAGCTCGCCCGCCGTGGCCGCGGCCGTGTTCGGAGCCGCCAAGGGCGCGACGGTGGGCCCCGTCCGCGGGCCCTTCGGCTGGCACGTCGTCAAGGTCGAGGACGTCGTCCTCTCGTCGGCACGGCCGCTCGAATCGGTGCGTACCGAGCTCGCCGCGCAGATCCAGCAGCGCAAGGCCGGCAACGCGCTCAACGACCTGGCCTCGCGGATAGAGAATGCGATCAGCGACGGCTCGACCTTCGATGAGATCGCCTCCGTCAACAAGCTCGCGGTCAAGGAAACGGCGCCGGTCACCGCGACCGGGGCCGCTCCCGGCACGCCGGGCTGGCAGGCGCCCCCGGAGCTCCAGCCGATGCTCGAAGGCGCCTTCGCGATCGAGCCCGGCGAGGATCCCGGGGTCGAGGTGATCGAGGAGAACAAGCGCTACGCCCTGGTCGCCGTCGCCCGGGCGATTCCGGCGACCGTGCCGCCTCTGGCCTCGATCCGCGACCGGGTGAAGGCCGATCTGGTCGTCCGCCGGGCGTCCGAACGGGCACGGGCCATTGCGAGCGCGATCGTCGCCCGCATCAACGCCGGGACCCCTCCCGCGCAGGCCTTTGCCCAGGCGCAGGTGAAGCTTCCGCCGGTCCAGACCCTCACCGCCACCCGTCGCGAGATCGCCCGAGCCAACGCCCAGGTGCCGCCGCCCCTGGCGATGATGTTCAGCCTTCCGCGCGGCAAGGCGCGGCTCCTCCCCGCGCCGGACGGAAGGGGCTGGTTCGTCGTCTATCTCGACAGGATCGTGCCCGGCGACGCGAGCAAGGAGCCGGGCATCATCCAGGCCGTGCGCAGGCAGTTCGAAGGGATCATCGGCGACGAATATGCGCGCCAGTTCACCGCCGCGATCCGGGACGATCTGAAAATCGAGCGCAACGAAGAGGCCCTGCGCAAGCTCAAGGCCGAACTGGCGGGGCCCGGCGGAGCGCAGTGACCGGACGGCCCTGGACGGGTCCTCGATGATCTTCGTCCTCGACAATTACGACAGCTTCACCTGGAATATCGTCCATTATCTGCGCGAGCTCGGGGCCGAGGTTCGGGTCGAGCGCAACGACGCCCTGACCGCGGGCGAGGCGCTGGCGACCGGGGCCGCGGGCTTCCTGATCTCGCCCGGCCCGGGCCGGCCCGAGGCCGCGGGGGCCTCGCTCGCTCTGGTGGCCGCGTGCGCCGAAGCCGGGCGGCCCTTGCTCGGAATCTGCCTCGGCCACCAGGCGGTGGCGCAGCATTTCGGCGCCCGAATCGTCCGCTCGGATAAGGTCATGCACGGCAAGACCTGCGCCGTCAGCCACGACGGAACGGGCCTGTTCGACGGCCTCCCCTCCCCCTTGACCGTCGCGCGCTATCATTCGCTGTCGGTCGCCCCGCAGAGCGTCCCGGAGGGCCTCGAAGTCAACGCGGCGGCCGGGGACGGGACCGTCCAGGGCCTTCGCCACTCGAGCCTTCCGATCCACGGCGTCCAGTTCCATCCGGAGAGCGTGGCGAGCGAGCAGGGCCACCGATTGCTCGGAAAATTCATCAGAATCGCCTACTGTTCTTCCGGCGCTTGACAGCTCCCGTAACGTTCCCTACACGTTCCGCGTTCGTTTCTCAGGGGACCCGAAATGCTGACGCGCAAGCAAAGTGAGCTTCTGACCTACATCCAGGCCCGCCTCGCCGAGAGCGGGGTTTCGCCCTCGTTCGAGGAGATGAAGGAGGCTCTGGCGCTCAAATCCAAGTCCGGAGTCCACCGGCTCATCTCGGCGCTCGAGGAGCGAGGCTTCATCCGACGCCTGCCCAACCGGGCCCGGGCGCTCGAGATCCTGCGCATGCCGGAGGCCCATTCCGGCAGCCCGGTCCAGCTCAAGGCCCCTCCCGCCTCGCTTCAGGCGGCCAACGACGTGATCGAGCTTCCGCTTCACGGGCGGATCGCCGCGGGCCAGCCGATCGAGGCGCTCGAAGGGCAGACCAGCCTCCCCGTCCCCGCCGCTTTGCTCGGCCCGGGCGAGCATTATGCGCTCGAAGTGGCCGGCGACTCCATGGTCGAGGAAGGCATTCTTGACGGCGACTACGCGCTCATCCGCAAGACCGACATGGCGCGCGACGGCGAGATCGTGGTCGCCCTCATCGACGACAACGAGGCGACCTTGAAGACCTACCGCAAGGAAGGCCAGATGGTGCGGCTCGATCCGGCCAACCGCCGCTACGACCCGCAGCGCTACCGGCCCGACCAGGTCCGGATCCAGGGCCGCCTGGCGGGGCTTCTCCGGCGCTATTGACGTCCCGGCGCCATCGGGCGCCGCGGACGTCATCCCGGGAGGGACCCCATCAAAGTAATACTTTGATGTGAACCCGAAGGCCGGGATCAGCGGGTGAAGGCGCCGCGTTCTTCACCGGCCCTGGCCCCGGCCTTCGTCGGGGTGACGACTTGAAGGAGAATCGCGATGGCGCGCCTCAACTATGTCGAGCTTCCGGTCGGCGACACCGGAGCAGCCAAGGCCTTCTACGAGGCGGCGTTCGGCTGGAGCCTGACCGCGTTCGGCCCGACCTATGCCGCGACGATCACGGGCGACACCGACATCGGCCTCCAGGGCGACCCGGCCGAAGCGACGAAGGCGCCGCTTCCGGTGATCGACGTCCCGGACCTCGAATCGGCCCTGACCGCGGTCGAGGCCGCCGGCGGCCGCATCGTCCGCCCGATCTTCGCCTTCCCCGGCGGCCGCCGCTTCCACTTCCTCGATCCGAGCGGCAACGAGCTGGCAGCGGTCAAGGCGGATCGTTGAGGAGAGCGGGAGGTCCATATCCCGGCTTTGCTCCCTTCCGTCATCCTCAACTTGTTTTGGTCCGGCTTCCCGCCCGCGAGGCGGCCATCGCCGGATGTTGAAACAAGTTCAGCATGACGGCTTTGATTAGCGGCAGGTCCGACGCCACTCGGAGTTGCAATCCGCGGCGGCGCCCTTTAGAGGGCCCGTCTGCCCGACAGGCATGGACGCATAGCTCAGTTGGTAGAGCAGCTGACTCTTAATCAGCGGGTCCTAGGTTCGAGCCCTAGTGCGTCCACCACCTTTTCCATGCGAGGTATTTTCCGCAGGGTCCGCGACCTCGCCGGGCAAGGCCGACAATACATTAGCTTCCGGACGATAGCTTTTCCAGACGAAGGCCTTTATCCGCGCGATTTGCCTATCGTAGAGGTCCTCTATGGCGACTGAACAGGACATTCCGGATATCCAGCATACCACGCGGGCTGTTGAACTGGTCACGATGTTCCAAAGGCTTGCTCAGCGGCCGAATAGGCAGTTGGACGACGGCTGGGCGGAGATGCTGGAGGTCTCGAAATCATCCTTTGAATATTACATCTCGATAGCATCAGTCGCACGCTCACTCGCAGAACTAACAGCCGAGATATCCGGTAGCCATCTTCGCCCGACCAGTAAGACGTTATATCTTGACGCCGTGAAATCTCTTGGTGTTTATATACAAGTTGACCAGTTGCGGTCGCTCACAGTTGATCATCTTAAACAAGAGACTGATGCTTTTCGACTACTTACGCTCCTAGATGACGTTCTAATGCCAAATGCTAATCGGGAGATCTCCGTTACCGATCTTTCCAAATGGGAAGAGATGCTCGACAAGCTGATCGAGGACGCGGACGAGACGTTCCAGGATGAGGCGCTTCGAAGATTCGTCACATGGCAGCTCTCCTATCTTCGCTGGGCTATAAGGAATTACGATCTTCTCGGCGTTGACGGGTTGTCCCGCGCATACGGTTCTGTGGCGGCTGAATTGGCACGAAGCCAAGGTATGAAGGGTGCGCAGACCGGCGAAGCGCGCAAATGGTATCAGAGGGCGAAGAAGCCGCTTTTAGCGCTCGGGGTTGCACTGGCAGCCACTAGCGCCGCCGCTGAGCAGGCTGACAAGCTTCTAGACCATGGCGGAAGCATTTTTGAAGCGATCACCGGCAACGACGATGAAGCCGATGGAACCAAAGCGTAAAGCAATCCTGCGCCCGCACAGCTTTTCAAATTCATAAGCTATGATCAAGGATGCTGCATTTTAAGGAACGCAGCGAACTGAGTCTGGTCCAGAGCCCATAACGCTTGGGGGCGGATTGCTAGTGTCGGACCGACGCGACTAACTCTCGGAGGCGCTCAATGTTCGAAGTCGCCCATGCTGCAGCCGCTTTCGCCAAGACACGGACGCTACACGCGCTCTTGCGCTCTCGCGGGGCGATCGAGCGGCATCAGGAGCGCGGTTGCGCGCGGCTCGCGTCCGCGGCCCGGGCGACGATCCCTTTCTACCGGGACAAGGGCCCCGCCTTCGACGACATGCCGATCGTCGACAAGGCGATCCAGCAATCGCGCTTCCACGAGTTCAACCGGCCTGGGATCACGCTCGAGGAGGCGGTCCAGGCACTTGCGGCCGGTGGCGACACGGTCCGCGGCTATTTCGTCGGGCAGAGCACCGGCACCAGCGGCAATCGCGGCCGGTTCGTCATCTCCCCGGCCGAGCGCTTCGCCTGGCTCGGGACGATCGTCGCCAAGGCGGTGCCGGACGCGCTGATCCGGCGTCGGCGGGTGGCGCTCGCCCTCCCCGGCTTCTCCGCCCTCTACAAGTCCGCCTCGAGCGGAAGCCGGATCCGCCTCGCCTTCTTCGACCTCGCGCTCGGGGTGGACGCCTGGCGCGAGGACCTCTTCGCCTTCGCCCCGGAAGTGCTGGTGGCGCCGCCCAAGGTGCTTCGCCGGCTCGCCGAGGACGGAGCCCTCGGCGGAGTAGAGCCGTTCAGCGGCGCCGAAGTCCTGGACCCGATCGACCGCGAGATCGTCGAGCGGGCGAGCGGTCGGCCGGTGCGCGAAATCTACATGGCGACCGAGGGCCTGTTCGCAGTGGGCTGCAGGCACGGCACCCTCCACCTCGCCGAGGACGTGGTGCGGTTCGAGTGGGAAAAGGTGCCTGGCAGCAACCTCGTCGTCCCCATCGTCACCGACATGGTGCGGCGGGTGCAGCCGATGATCCGCTACCGGATGAACGATCTGCTCGAGCTGTCCGGCGCCCCCTGCCCCTGCGGCTCCCCCTTCCAGGCCGTCGCCCGGATCCACGGACGGATGGACGACGTCTTCGAGTTGGAGGGGCCCCGGGGGCGGGTGATGGTCACGCCCGACGTGCTTCGCAACGCCGTGGTCGATTCCGACCCCCGAATTCGCGACTACAGGATCATCCAGAAAGCGGACGGCCGGGTGGCGGTCGAGCTTGACGAGCGGCTTGCCCCCGAGGTTCACGCCGCCGTCCGCGAGGCGCTGGAGCGGGCGCTTGCCCGGCTGGGCGCCGCCCCGACCGTCGCGACCCGTCGGGGGATCACCCCCCGCTTCGACCGCAAGCTGCGGCGGGTGGAACGCGAGCGCTCTTAGAGCTCCATGGTCAGCGAGCGCTCGGCCTCGGGTTCGGCCAGGCCGTTGGCGAGCCTCCAGATCGTAGGGCCCATGACGTCGAGGGGTCCGGTCGCGTAGTGCGGCGCTTCCCCTTGGCGCCACTCCTGCTGGAGGCGCAGTATCCGGCGATCCTGGGTGAGGACCGGAAGGTGGAACGCCTTGAGCACCGCCCGCTTCAGCCAGGCAGGGGCTAGGCCGCGGCGGGTCGCGAAATGGGCCCAGGGCCGGGTCAGGCCTTCGTCCTCCGGGCCGAATATCACGGCGACCGAGAGCTTGAGGCCGCGCTCGCCCTCGAAGGCGACCTCTGCGATGCTCGGCGGATAGAAGCGGGCGAGGCTTCGCGCGCGCTTCCCTTCGAGCAGCCTCGGAATCAGGCCGGCCGGAGTCGAGCCTTCGAGATAGACAGCCTCGGCGCCCCACGGCCCCGATCGGACCGAGACCTCGACCGGGCGGCGGCGGCTGGGCGAGCGCACCATCCAGGGATGGACCTGGTGCGGATGGGCCGGGTCGAGATGGTTCTCGATGGCGTCGAGCAGGCCCGCGGGGCTTGGCCCAAGCGGCCACCAGAAGCGGTCGAGCGACGGGTCCTCGAGAGCGTCCGGAAGCCGGGGAAACGGCCCCGGACTCTCGGCCAGGCTCGTCCAGAGGAGGCCGGCCCGGTCGACGCTGGGCAAGGCCCGGGCCGCCGCTCCCGGAAGCCGCGAGCCGGGGACTTCGAGGCAGTCCCCTCCCCGCCCGAACCGCCAGCCGTGATAGGGGCAGACGATTGCGCCGGATTCCATCCGGCCGCGGGACAGGGGAGCGCCGCGGTGCGGGCAGCGATCGTCGAGAAGGAACGGGCCATCGGCGTCGCGGGCGACGACCAGCCTTCGCCCCATCAGCCTCGCCGCGACCGGACGGACGCCGACCGACGCGGAAAAGGCGACCGGGTGCCAGCCCGCAGCGATCGCGGCAGGCCAGTCGGCTACCATTGCCTGGCGACCATCACCGGGACGAGGAAGCGCTTCAGAAGCAAGGCCAGCGCCTGCACCGCCTTCCGCCGGGCGGGTTGGAGATGCGCGGCGTGGTAGGCATTCCACTCGATGACCGAGCGAGCCCCGCGCAGGCGCTTGAAATGGGCCGCTCCGGCCGACGCGTGCAGCCGCCAGCCGGCCTCCAGCGCCCTTTCCATGAACATCCAGCTGGCGATCCGGTACAGGCCTTCGCCCTGCGGGCGGCCGGTGTCGTAGCCGACCACGGGGGGAGTCATCACCCCTCCCCGCTCCCACATCCCCGTCGCCGCCAGGATCGTTCCGCCCGGGTCGCGCGCGACCCGGTAGGACATCATGCCGGATTCGGCCGAAGCCTGGACGAAGGCGGGCGTGAGGACCGGGTTGAGGGCGGAATATTTGCCGACGTAAAGCATCGCGTAGAGGTCAGCGATCCGGGCGGCGTCGCCAACCTCGACCGTCTCCAGGTCCGAGACCGTGATCGGGGATCGGGCGACGAGGCGGCGGTCGTTGCCGAAAGCGTTTCGCTTGGTCCAGTCCCGCTCGAGATCGTCGACGACCCAGATCTGGCGGCTCGGGACCAGGATCCAGCCGTCGGCGGTCAGGGCCTCGCGAAGCCCAGGCGACGACCAGTCGTCGACCGAGCGTATCCCCAGCAGATGATCGGGATGGGCCTTCGCGAGCCCCTCTCGCGCCGCTTCGACGCCCTCGCCGCGCCAGCCGTCGTGAAGATTGGTCGAAAGCAGCCAATTGCCGAGATGGACGATCCGGTTGATCCGGGCGGCTTTCAGGACGAGGTCGAGGCCGGCGAGCGCCGCGTGCGAAGGGTAAGAGGTCCATCCCACCTTCAGCAGGTCGAGCTCCGCCCGGGCGTAGAGGACATAGGCGCTGTGCGGGCTGCAGACATAGCTCCCGCCCAGGGCGCCGTCGTCGACGGTGACGGGCATCGTCCGATCGGCCACCTGGAGGGTGGAGAGGCGAGTCGAAACGTTCGACACCATCGCAGCTGCGCCGAGGCTCGTCATTTCGCGCAGCATGGCGGCGGTCACTCGAAGTCCTCGCCATTCCATTCGATATCGTGGGTGGTCTCGCTGGCCGGGCCGCGAAGCCGGGCAGCGCCCGCCAGTGCGAACCGCGCCGCGTCGAGAAGCACGCCCGCCAGGGGCAGACGGTCGCCCGGCCTTCCGACCGAGTCCCGGCCTTTGCGCCACACGGCCCGAAACCGCCCGACCGTACCGCCCGCAATCGCGGAGGGAGCGCCGATCAGGGCCATGGCCGGGGAGAGGTAGCGAATGGTCCCGGCGGGGGGCGCAATCAGGTCGCTTTGGCCGAGCAGCGCTCGGGCCAGCGCGGGCGAGCCGTCCAGAAGGTGGAGGCCGCTCACCGGCCGGGGGTTGCATTCGATCGGCGCCATCCTTCCGTCCGGCCCGACGATGACGTCGTAGGAGAGCTGGCCGTCGCCGCCGACATGTCCGGCGATCCGGCGTGCCATCTCGACCAGAGGCGGGCAATCCACGGCCTCGAACGCGAAAGCGGCGGACCGGCCGCGCCTGAGGAGCGGCCGGTAGACGATGCAGCCGACGAGCCGGCCGCCGCGGACCGCGGACCAGACGCACAGCTCCTCCCCGGCAAGCCGCTCCTGGGCCACCCAGCGCCGGTCCGGCGAGACCGGCAGCGCGGCCGCGACTCCGGGTCCCGGCCCGATGATCGTCTTCGAGCCGAAGCGGGAAAATTCGGGCTTCAGGACGAGGTCGGCCGGAGCCACGGGCACACGCCCCGCATCCGCCGCCGAGGCGATCGCCCAGGTGGCCGGAGCCTCGACGCCGGCTTCCCGGGCGAGCGCCGGGAAGCCGGCCTTGGAGTGAAGGGCGCGAAGGGACGCAATGGACGGCGCGAAAAGCCGCTCCGTCCAGCCGTCGAGCTCGGCGGCGGCGGCGAGCCAGAACACCTCCTCGCAGGTCGGAACGATGAGCTCGAAGTCGCCCGCGAGGATCCGGAGGCGGGCGCGGAACGCCGCGAACTCACGGCGCGGCGGCGGCAGCCGAAGGATTTCGAAGCGCGGCCGCGAGAGCGACGCCGCGAACGGCCGCACCGAATCGGCGAGGCTGACTTCGCACCCCGCCGCCCGGAACGATCGCGCCAGGTCCAGCGCCACCGGCGCCCGGGCACCGGTGACCATGACCCGGGTCACCCCTCTTCCTCGGCCGCGCGCTCGGCGCAGTGCGAAGGCGTGAGGAGGATGTCCAGGTTGCGCATCCGAAGCTGGTGGAGCTTCGACAAGGTTTCCCGGCCTCGACCGGCATTTCCAAGGAAAGCCGCGGTGAGAGCGGGCGCCGGCCGGTTCTCCCGCACCGCTCGGGAGGACCAGGCCGAGTCGGCGATGAGGAAGTGTAGACCGCGCCGCTCGCGCAGGAGCAGCCCCCAATGGCCCGGGCAGTGGCCCGGCAGCGGCACGGCCAGGAGCGAATTGTCGCCCAGCACGTCGGCTCCGGAGTCGAAAGGAAGGAGGTCCTTTCCGAGGGAAACGGACGGCCGGTCCTCGAAAAAGGAGCAGCGCTCGGGAAGGTCGGGCGGAAGCAGCCCGCGAGGTGTGCCGGCGGCCAGCGCCCGCACCCGGCCGCGGCCCCAGACGGTTCGTAGCCCGGCCTTCGAGCAATGAACGGTCGCGTTGGGAAAACGGGTTAGGCCGGAGGCGTGGTCGCCATGGAAATGGGAAAGGACGATATGGCGGACCTCGGCCGGGTCCACGCCTTCGGCGGCGAGCCGGTCCGCGACCGGAGTGGAAATGTCGGGCGGAGTCAGCCACCGGTAGAGCCGCTCGGGAAACCGCCTCGTCGAATCGAGGAAAGCCGGGTCGTAGCCGGTGTCGAAGAGGATCGGGCCCTCGACCGGATGAACGATCAGCCCGACAAGCGCCGGAAACGTCGCCGGCCGCCAGGAGCCGCCGCGGATCGTCGCGAGCTCGGGATGGCGGCACGAACCCGTCGTGACGATCCGAAGGCCCGTTTCCTTCATCGCCGAACCGCGTGCTCGAGCGCGTCCATTGGGCCGAAGGCGGGGCGCCAGCCGAGCAGCGCCTCCGACTCCCGAAGGTCGAAGCTCCGCGACCAGGAGAGGCTGGCCACCGAATAGCGGGTGAGCGGCGGCTCCCGGCCGGAGAGGCGCCCGGCAAGCTCCGCGGCCGCTGCAAGAGCGTGCAGCGCCGGCTCCGGCAGGCGCAGGATCCGAAGGTCGATCCCGAGCCGCCGGGCGAGCGCCTTCGCCATCCGGGCGATTCCGATCGGCTCGAGTCCGGCGACGTTCACGGCCCCGGTGGAGGTGCCGAGGGCGGCGGCGGCGAAGGCTTCGGCCGAATCGCGCACGTCGGTCGGATGGAACAAGGCTTCGCCGCCATTCCCGACCGGAAGCACCCCGCGCGAAAGGACCCGCATGAGCCTGGGCAGGATGGCCCTGTCGTCCGGGCCGAGGACGGCGGAGGGCCTGAGAACGATCGTCGCCATCCGACTCTCGCTCATGACGATCCGCTCCGCCTCCAGCTTGGTTCGGGCATAGGAATTGGCCGGCCTAGCCGCCGGGCTGGAATCGTTTCGAAGATCCAGGCGGTGCCGGCGCTCGCTGAAGATGGCCGGGGTCGAGGCATGGACGAAGCGGGCCACCCCGGCGCGCGCGGCGGCCTCGACCAGCCTCGCCGTCGCGACGACGTTGTCGGCGCGGAAACTTTCCAGCGGCCCCCAGGGTGACGATCGTGCCGCCAGGTGCACCACGATCCGGGCGCCGGCGAGGAGAGGCCCGACGTCACCCCCGACCAGGTCGAGAGGCTCGAAGCGAACGCGCGGACCGGAAAGAGCGCCGCCGGCCTTCGAGTCGCGCCCCGTCGCGACGACGTTCACGCCCCTGGCGGCCAGCAAAGGCACGAGCGTCCGGCCGATTCCGCCGGTCGCCCCGGTGACGACGACCTTCACCACCGGATGATCGTCCCGCCCAGCGACAGCCCGGCAGAGGAGCCGACGAGGAGCGACACGGAGCCGGGCACCAGCCGCTTCTCGCTCCGTGCCACCGCGACGCTGTGCGGGAGGCTCGAGGCGATCCGGTTGCCCAGCATCGCAAAGGTGTCGACGATCCGCCCCGGATCGCCGCCAAGCGCCCTGGCGAGATGGGCAAGGGCCGGCGCCGAGGCCTGGTGGGGGATGACGCTGGCGATTTCGTCGGCCCCGAGACCGGCGTCGGCGAGCAGCCGGGCCATGAACGGCGGGAAGCGCCGGGCGGTCGCCTTGAACAGCGCGATTCCCTCCATCCGGAAGCGGCTTCGGGCGAGGAAGCCCGGCAGATCCTCGTTCGGCCTCAGCCGGGTTCCGCCGGCCTCGAGCCGGCACAAGTCGCTATGGTCGCCGTAGGTCTCGAGTCGAGAAGCGAGGATCCGGGAGCTGCCGCCGGCTTCAAGTGCCACGGCGGCGGCTCCGTCGCCGAAAATGGCCGAGGCTTCGAGGTCGTCATGGTCCAGCGCCGCCGAAGCGATGTCGGCGGCGAAGATCAGCACTCGCCGCCAGCCCTTGATGACCATCCCGGCGATTGCGTGGTCGAGCGCCGGGAGGAAGGAGAGGCAGGTGGCGTTGACGTCGAAGGCGGGGATTCCGGAATCGCCGAGACCGAGACGGCGCTGGACGAGCGGCGCAGTGCCCGGGATCGGCTGCTCCATCACTCCGCAGGCGCCGATCAGAGCGTCGATCTGTCCGAGCTCCCAGCCCGCATCCCGGGCGGCGCACCTCGCAGCCTCGGCGGCCATGAAGCTGCTCGTCTCGTCGGCCGACGCATAGCGCCTCTCCCGTATGCCGAGCTTCATCGCGGTTCCCGGCGGGCGGCCGCACCTCGAGTCCAGCGCGTCGGACGTGACCCTGTCCGCGGGCTCGTAAGTCCCGGCGCCTGCCAGCGTGAAGCCGGCCGAATGGCTCATCCCCTCCTCCATGAGCAGATGAGTATCACCCAATTATACACTGTTCAATATCAATTTTACACCGTCCAATAAGTCTGCTAGCCCTCGACCGATGGCGAGGCGAAGCGACCATAGCCCCGAGGCGCTCAGGGCGATGATCCTTGCTGAGGGGCATCAGCATCTTTCAGAGGTGGGCTATTCCCGCTTCTCGGCGCGCGAGGTCGCGCGCAGGGTGGGTTACGCGGTAGGCACCCTATACCATGTTTTCGGAACGCTCGACCGGCTGATGTTCGAGATCAACACGATCACCTTCCGCCGGTGGGCTGACCTGCTCGAGCAGAGGCTTGCCGAGTCCGAGGGCCGGCGTCTCGACGCTTTGGTGGAGGGCTATTTCGATTTCGCCACGGCCAACCGGCATTTGTGGAGCGCGATCTGGGCGCACAGCATGCCGGAGGACGAGCCTCTCCCCGAAGCCGCCGCCAGGGACCGGGCGCGCCTGACGGGGCTCGTCGTCGACGAGGTCGCCTCGGCGCTTCCCAAGGAGCGGCGGGCGGGGGCGGACCGGCTCGCCCGGTCGCTGATCGCGACGGTCCACGGCCATTGCGAATATTCGCTGTCGGGCGCGTTCGCGCTGATGGGAGTGACGGACCCCGTCCAGCTCGCGAAGGAGCGCGTCCATTCCGAACTTCGCTCCGGCGGGCTGCAGGCGGAGCACGGCTGACGACTCGCCGGGGCGAGCAGCCTTCCCTTCCTTCTTCGGCCTATTGCCCGGCGGCGGCCGCTTCGATTGCTTCCCTGAGCTTCTCGCCTGCGTCTGCGTCCACCCTGGTAGCCTTGCGTTCCCCGGTTGCGGGATCGGTCTGGTGGAAGTTGAAGGCGCGGCCGGCGAGCGGGCCGGAGATCAGGTCCGCGATCATGATCTCGCGATGCCGGTTCTGCTCGTCGGCAAAGGGCGCGACGAGGTCGACGAGCCAGATCTCGTCTCCCCCGTTCCACTCTTCGAGCGTGAGCCGGTTTTCGGGCTCGACCATTCCCCGCTCCAGCTTTTCGACCGCTTGCGGAGTGCATTTCGCCCAAAGGGCGAGGCCGACCGGGCGATCGCCGTCCCGGAAGATGTAGAATTGCTGGTGGATGAGCGCCGGCATGACCAGCCATTCGAGGTCGCCGATCGCGAAGCCTCGATGCAGCGGCGACTGGGTCAGAAGCCAGGCCATCTCGCCAAGGAGATGGCTGACCGTGACCGGCCCCGATCCCCCGCCCTGCGGCTCTTCGCCTTGCGATGCCATGTCCAATCTCCCGTCAGGTGAAATAGTCGAAGTTCTGAGGCGCCTGGGCGCGGTTCTTCCACTCGCCTTCGCCGGAACGCAAGCCGAAGCTCGCCATGTCCTGCACCATCTTCGCCAGCCGGAGATCGTCGGCGGCCGGAGCGATGGACGCGGCTTCCGCCTCAACCGACTTTTCCTCGTCCACGGGGACCCGCAAGGCCGGCACGTCCATCCGCCGGAGCGACGTCTCGTCGTCGGTCGCCGCCGCGGGCGTCCGGGCGAAACGGTCGAACACCGAGTCGCCCTCGGCCGCGAGCGCCTGGAAGGGCCGCGAATTGAGCCCGGCCCGAAGGGACTCCAGCCTCTCGCCGAGGGCCCGGTCGCGGTCTTCGACCACACCGGCCGCATTCGCAGCCATATCGACCGGCAGCCGCCCGAGCGCCCCTCCGGAGCCTCCCGACTTGCCCGCCCGGAAAGCGAGAGCGGCGTCGCCGACGCTTCCGATCGAACCGTCGGTACGAGTGAAGGTCGAGGTCGAAAGCATCGCGTTGCGGCCGATCTTCACGGTCGAATCGGCCGCCGCCCGGGCCGCCAGGCCGACCGACGCGATGCCGCGGTCGGCAAGTGACCGGAGCTCACCGGCATCGGTAATCCCGTTGCCGTTGCGGTCGACCCACAATTTCAGCTCGCCGAAGCGCTCATCCTTGGAGTCGATCGATCCGTTCTTGTCGGAGTCGAGCGCGGCCAGGGCATCCAGCCCGCTCTTCGCATCGGACTTGAGCCCGAGCAGGGACAGCTCGGCGGGGGAAGTGATCCGGCCGTCGCCGTCGAGGTCGACCACGAGGAAGCCGTCGCGCTTTGAGATCCAGCCGGTATCGTCCCTGGTGCCGTTGCCGTCCATGTCGAAACCCGCCTTGGACTTGTCCCGGCGCTTCAGCGCGACTCCGTCCCCGTCGAGGTCGAGGACGACCGGAGCGACGAGGCCGACGGTGCCGTTGCGGAAGCTCAGCAGCGATCCCGGACGGACCTCCTGGACCCGGCTGTCGATCGCTCCGTCGGGCTTGTTGCCGGAGACGTACAGGCCGCCGCCCGATGCCGTCAGCGAATAGCCGTCCTTGCGGCCGGCGAAGCTGCGCGTCGCAAGTTCGGTCGCCTGCGGAGCGAGATCGGCCTGAGCCTGGGCGCTCTGGGCCGAAGGCTGCTTCGCCTCCGGCTCGGCGGCGGTCCCGATCGCCGTCGCTGTCTCGGCCGCAGCAGGCTGCGTCCCGGTGTGCGACTTATCCATGTCCGTCGTTCCTTCACTCTTGAGTTCGCGTTGTCCGCCAGTCGCGGGCTCCGCTTCGCCGCCGACGGCTGCCGGCATCACGCTCGAATTTCCCGACTGCTCCAGACGGAATTGCGGAGGGCCCGGTTCCGGCTCGGGCCCGCGTTGCGGCAGCCTTCCAAGCGCGATGTCGCCGACCCGGCCGACGGTTCCGTCGGTCCGCTCGAAGGCCGCGGTGGCGAGCACCGAATTGACCGTTATCGAGCCGGCGATCGGCTGGATATTTTCCCGGACCAGGGAGATCGAGACGATCCCGGCGCCGCTCAGTGACCGAAGCTCGCCCGATTGGCCGATGCCGTCCTGATTGGCGTCCACCCAAAGCCGGAATTCGTCGAACCGCGCGTCGCCGGCCGCAAGCTTGAGGTCGCCGTTGCTGTCGAACGCGACAAGCCCCTCGAGATCGGTGGAGGCGCCGGCCTTGTCCTTCACGAAGCTGATCTCGTTCCAGTCGAGGACCAAGCCGTCGCCGTTGCGGTCGAGCACCAGGAAGCCGTCGCTCGGCTTCAGCCACCCCGAGCCCTCGGCGATGCCGTCCTTGTTCAGATCGGCCGTGACCGTGCTGTCCTTGATTGCGACGAGGTCGAAGCCGTCCCCGGCGAGATCGAAGACGATCGGGTAATAGGGATTGCCCTGCGGCACTCCGTCGAGCCCGGTCATGATGTCTTCCTGGTCGGCATACATCGTGTACGGATTGGGATAGCTGCCATAGCCGACATAGCCCTCGGCAACGGAGCCGGCGTGCGGGAACGGCCGCGAGGTCGTTCCCTGCCACTGGCTGTATTCGCCCATCCAGGACAGCACGAGCCCGGTGGATTTCTCGACCAGCCAGCATTCGTTGTACCAGCTTTGCTGGCCATAGCTGGGATAGCGGCCGCCGCCCCCGTAATAGCCCGGCTCGTAGTAACCCGGGTCGTTCGGGTCGCTCACATAGGTGGACTGGCTGCGTATCTCGTACAAATTAGAGTCGAGCGCGCCGTTATTGTAGACGTATTTGCGCACGTTGCCGATGTTGATCTTGATTGTCTCCGCCGCGGCCGCGCCGCCGTCCGACGCAAGGACGCGCAGATTGACATATTTCCCGCTGTCATCGGCAAGCCAGCCGGTCTGCTCGTGATCGATCGCGCCTGCGACATAGATCTGGCCCGATGCGTTGACGCCGAAGGCGCCGTAGAGATTGGACGCCGGATCGATCGAATAGCTGATCCCGTAGCCGTCGGCGTCGCTCGCCCGAACGCCGTTAGAGACGATCGTCCCCGCGGCGGTATTTTCCATGACGGTGAAGCCCACCGGAACCTGGGTATACCAGGTCGAGCTGTCGTTCGTGTTCTGAAGATTGATTGTGAGCGTGCCCGCCTGAGCGAGCGCATAGGCTCCGCCGGAACGGTCGACGATCCTGGTCGAGTAACTGAAGCTCTTCTGCGCCGCCTCATAGTCCAGCGACTGGGCGCCGTTCACATAGACGTTGCCATTCTGGTTATTGATCAGGAAGCGGCCGTCCGACGATCGGCTGACATAGCCGATATTGCCGTCATAATAGACGCTCCCGTCGGCGAAGCCGTAGCGAAGCTCGCCCGCCGGCCCGTCCACGTCGCTTCCGGCGACGGCGCCGACCCAGGCGTAGCTCCCCGGATTCTCGTTGATCCCGAACGTGTAGGCGCCCGTGTTCCAGGCCGGGGCCTCGTTCTTGTCCTCGATGAGCACGTTGTAGGTGAAGGGCGAGCCCTGGAGACCGCTGGAGTCGACTGCCGCGAGGGTCAGGGTCGCGACCCTCACCTCCTTCAGTCCGTCGCCGTCATTGTCGTAATACCAGCCGGAATCCTGGCCGTAGGAGCCGAGCGTTCCGCGCAGCCAGCCGGAGGTGAAGTCGGCGCCGGCGAAGGTGAGGCTGTTGCCGCTGATCGCGAACCAGCCGTTGCCGTTGCCGCCGACGATGGCGAGCGAGGGAGCCGTCCCGTCGGGGTCTGACAAACCGAAGCTCGCGATCGTGCGCCAGCTGTGCGGAGTGTCGCCCGCGAGGGTCTCCGAGTAGAAAGTCTGCGACTGCAGGCTGAGGGCGCTCGGAGCCTCGTTGACGTCGGACAGGTAGAAGGGAGTCCCGACCGCCGGGGAGGTCAAGGAGCCGTCGCTCGCCTGGACGACGACCGTTCCGATATAGGCGTCCTGGCGTCCGTCGCCGTTATAGTCGGAGATTCCGAAGCCGCTCGCGCGGGCCCATTCGAAGTCGAAGTTGGCGGCGAACAGGACCTGGTTGCCCGAGATCGAGAACCAATTGCCCGGGTTGCCGCCCGAGGCGAACTGAAGGGCGGGAGTCGATCCGTCTGGGTCGGTCATTCCGTAGGTGGCGAAGACGGCCCCGGCCTGGGCGGGGTTGCCGCTTCCGACACCGGCTTCGTCGGCGAAGCGGCTGGCGGGCGCCGCGGGGGCGTTCGGAGCCTCGTTGACGTTCGCGACCCCGATCGTGACCCCGGTCGACGCCTGGTTGTATCCCGAAGCGCCCTGATTGTCGCGGGCGACGATCGTATAGGAGGCCGGAGCGGTCATCGTCTCGTAGTTGATCGCCGTCGCGGTCGTGATCGCGCCGGTGACGGCGTCGACCGCGTAGCGGCCGTCCGTCGATGTCGAGACCGCCGCGCTTCCGTTCCAGAAGTAGTAACGCTGCTGTCCGAAGGCGACTGCGGCGGAGTCGACGTCCGAAGCGGCGACGCTCCCGACCTGGGTCCCCACCGCGACATTCTCGCTGACCGAGAAGCTGTAGCTGCCGGAGAAGCTGTTCGCCTCGTTGACGTTGTTGATTCCCACCGTGACCGTGGAGAAGGCCTGCGACCAACCGGCGAAAGGCGTCGCGACAGAACCATATTCAACCTGCAGCGCGTCGATGTCGCTGGCCCGGACGCCTTCCCAGCCATTCAACATCGCGCTGACGGAATAAGTCTGGCCCACGGTGAGGCCGGTGATCGTCTGGACGTGACGGACCCAGGCCCCGCCATTGGGCGGCCTCGTTGCCGTCGCATTGGTGGCGGTGATCCAGACGTCCGTTGTCTCGTTGTGCAGGCCCAGCAACACGGGGGCGGCGGCATCGGCGTCGGAGCCGGACCAGCCGCCGGTGACGGAGGCATTGGTGACGCCGCTGTCCCTTACCATGACGGACAGGGTCACCGTCGATTGCGTGGCGACGAAGCTGCTTCCGGGGAGGTTCCAGTTATGCCCCCCCCACATTCCCGCACGCAATGCGCCGTTACCCTCCGACGCCGAGTTCGTGACGCGCTGCACGGCCGCCCATCCGCCGTCGGATTTGTGGCCGATCGTCGGGGCCGCGAGCTCCTCGAAAGAGTCGCGGAAGATGACGCCGGTTCCCGCTACGCCTTGCCTGTCGCGCGCGACCACCGTGTAGGCGACGCTCGTGTTGCCGGCCTCGAAGTCGAGCGCGGCGTTGACCTTGATCTGCCCCGTTACCGCATCGATCGCGTAGCGCGAGTCGGACGAGACGCCGCCCACGGCGCCCGCGTTGTAGAAATAATAGCGCTGCTGGCCGTTGGCTGTGGACGCCAGGTCGAGATCGGTCGCGCTCACCGCTCCAACCGCGGTTCCGAGAGCGACATTCTCGTTGACGCTCATCGCATAGCCGGCGGGCAAGCTGTTCGGCTCGTTGAGGTCGTTGACCCCGATCGTGACCGTCGTCTGGGCCTGGAAATAACCCGCATTGCCGGCATTGTCTCGGGCGATGACGGTGTAGCCGACCGGCGACGTCATCGTCTCGTAGTTGATCGCTCCCGCGGTCTTGATCGCGCCGGTGACCGCGTCGATCGAATAGCGGCCGTCCGAAGAGGTCGCGCTCGCGGCGGCCCCGTTGAGGAAATAATAGCGCTGCTGCCCGAACGCCGTCGCCGCCGAGTCGATGTCGCTCGCCGTGACCGAACCGATCACGGTGTTGAGCGCGACATTCTCATTGATGCTGAACCCGTAGCTCGACGGCAGGCTGTTGGCTTCGTTGACGTTGTTGACCGGGACCGACAGGGTCTTGTTCAGGATCTGGCCGAACGAGTCCTTCACCTCGACCGTGATGTTGTGCGCGGTCGCCGCTTCGAAGTTGAGCAGCGCGCCGTTCGAGACGGTGAGCACCCCGGTCGTGCTAAGCGCGAAGCGGCCCCCCGAGCTGTCTATCAGCCTGTAGCTGAGCGTGTCGCCCGTGTCCGGGTCGGTTCCGACCACGTTGCCGACCACGGTGCCGACGGCGGCGTTCTCGTTCACGGAGCCGCTCAGCGTCGCGTTCGTCGGCGGCGCGTTGAGCACGACCGTGGTCGTCTTGGTTGCGCTGACGGTCGACCCGTTCTCGGTCGCCTTGGCGGTGACCGTGAGGTTGAGGTCCTGGCTCCAGCCGGCCGGTGCGTTCACCTTGAGGCCGACGGTCTGGGCCTGGGTCAGCTTCCAGCTGCCGGTGGCGGAGTCATAGGTGCCCGCGCTCAGCGTCACCCCGGCGGGGACTCCGGCGATCGCGATTTCCTGGACCTCCGAACCGTCGGTATCGGGGAAGCTGATGCTGAGATTGAGGGGGACTCCGCCGGCTTGCCCCGAGGTTCCGGAGCCGCCCGTGAACGTCGCGATCGCGGGCATGTCAGGGACTCCGTTGATCTTCAGGGTGAACCCCTTCGAGTCCGAGGTGATGCCGCCACCGTCGGTCGCCCGCACCACGATCGACGCTGAGCCGCTGGCGTTCGCGGTCGGAGTGATGGTGAGGGTGCGGTCGCCGTTCGAGAGCGGATTGCTCCATACGAAGGACTGCACGATGCCGCCGTTCGCGACGGCGCTGGCCGACATTGAGATCGAGGCCGCGGGCGAGATGTCGTCGGTCGCATTGACGGTGATCGAGAGCGTCCCGTCCTCGTTCATCACCTGGTCCAGCAGCTGAGCCACGACCGGCTTGGCATTGACGCCCCAGACGGTCGCCCACTGCGCCTTGTAATTGGAGTCCGCGAGCACGGCGTCGCGCTCGGCGACGTTGGTCGGCTTGGTCTTGGTCGTCATCAGGTTGACGAGCGTGCCGACGTTGACGTCCTGGGTGTAATAGGTGCCCGCGACGAAGAACTTGATCCGGTAGAGCGAGCCGTTCGAGTCCGGCCACCAATTGCGCACGGTGGCGCTCGCGCCGGTGCCGATGACGCTGACCCGCATGTGGAGGCCGTTCTGGTCCGCCGCACCCGAATCGTTGACCCGCTCGAACCAAAGATCCTCGCGCGTGATCGGGTTCGACTCGTCGGCGATCGAAAGCTCGTCGCGGTCCTCGCCCGACGGGTTGAAATTCTCGATCGTGTCGGCGCCGGTGTCGCGGCGCATGATGAACTTGTCGCTGCCGGTGCTTCCGCTCATCAGGTCGTCGCCCTCGCCGCCGTCGAGGACGTCGTCGTCCCCCTCGGCGTAGAGCTGGTCGTTGCCCTTCCCTCCCAGGAGGGTGTCGTTGCCGGAGCCGCCGTAGATGACGTCGTTGTTGTCGCCGCCGGACAGGGTGTCGGTGCCGCCGACTCCGCGCAGGATGTCGTTGCCGGCGCCGCCGTCGATCGTGTCGTTGCCCGCCCCGCCGGTCAGCACATCGTTGCTGGCGCCGCCCTTGATCACGAAGCTGCCGTCGGTTTCGGCGCTGCCGCTGAAGGTGAAGCCGTCGACGCCGGCGAGGGTCGAGCCGTCGACCGTCAGCACCTGGCCCGCCGCGACGTTGCCGTCGTGCGTGGTCAGATTGTAGGCAAAGGTGGTGCCTCGGCTCGGCCCGGAGGTGAGCGACAGGGTCTCGACACCGGTGAGCGCGGTCGCCGAGAAGGCGATCGTGTGGTTGCCGCGCAGCATCACCGTATCGGCGCCGGCGCCGCCGACGACCTTGTCGGCCGCCTGCCAGCGATCCTCGGCGAAGTTGAACGTGTCGTCGCCGGCGCCTCCGGTGAGGGTGTCGATTCCGAGGCCCGCCCACATCAGGAAGCGCCCGTCCGTCTCCGCGGAGCCGTTGAGGGTGAAGTTCTCGGTGGCGAGGAGCCCCGAAGCGTTGAAGGTTACCTGGACACCGGACGCGATGAGATCGTCCTGGGTGGTCAGGGCGTAATTGTACCGGTTGAGGCCGCTGTCCCCATAGCGCGCGTCCGACCCCGTCAGGATCGAGAAGGATTCGATTCCCGTCACCGCCGCCGCCCCGATCGTCGTCGAATAATTGCCCTGAAGGACGAGAGCGTCGGTTCCCGCTCCGCCGTCGATGCGGTCGGCCGAGGTGAAGTACGCGCCCATCAGGAAAATGTCGGTTCCGGCGCCGCCGGTGGCCGCGTCGTTGCCGCCGCTGGTCAGGTAGAACCAGTCGTTGAAGTCGGTGCCGGTGACGATATTGTCGCTCGCATTCGCCCGCAACGTCTGCCCCGCCGTCGTCGACGTGGCGGTGAGCTTCTCGACATTTGCGGCGAGCGTGTAGTCGGCGATCGCGGTGCGCACCTCGTCGGTGCCCTCCCCGGCCCGCTCGGTGATCGTATCGCCCGCATTGTCGACGAAGAACAGGTCGTTGCCCGCGCCGCCGTCCATGGCGTCGGCGCCCGCGCGGCCGTCGATCACGTCGTCGCCCGCCCCGCCGGTCAGGGTGTCCGCTCCGGCGCCGCCCGTCAGGGTGTCGGCCGCAGCGCCGGCGATCACGTGCAGGCTACCGTTGGTTTCGGCGCTGCCGTCGAAGGTCAGCGCTTCGGTCGTCCTGAGGGCGCCGCCTTCCACCTTCAGGACCTGGCCGGCGGCGACGTTGAGGTCGTTCATGGTCAGCGAATAGGAGTAGCTGGTGAGCGCGGTTCCGACGGAGAGCTGAACCGTCTCGATTCCCGACATGGAATCGGCCGCGAAGACGATCGTATAAGCGCCCTTCAACTTCAGAGTGTCGATGCCCGCGCCGCCCGCGACCTTGTCGCCGGCTTGCCACCGGCCTTCTTCGAACGACAAGATGTCGTTCCCGGCGCCGCCGGTCAGGTTGTCGGCGCCGCGCCCACCGTCGATCAGGAAGCTGCCGTCCGTCTCGGCCGAGCCGTTGAAGGTGAAGTTTTCGCCCGCCACGAGATACCAGCCGTCCACGTTGAGGCGTGCGCCGGCAGCGACGTTCGCGTCGACCGTGGTCACGTCATAGACGTAGCGGCTGTTGCTCGTGTCACCGCCGAAGGTGTCGGTTCCCGACATCACGTAGAGGAACTCGATGTTCGTCAACTGCTGCGCGGTGAGGGTGACGACGTAATTGCCCTGCAAGGCGAGCTGGTCGCTGGTTCCGACGCCGCCGTCGAAGACGTCGCCGGCGCTCAGCGCCTTGCCGGCGTAGATCCAGTCGTTGCCGGCGCCGGCTTGAACGGTGTCGTTCCCCCCGTCCTGCAGGTAAAAATAGTCATAGGTCGCGCTGCCCTGGATCACATTGTCCAGAGCATTGCCCGTGGCCTTGAAAGAGCCGGTGCCCGTGGAGGTGAGGTTCTCGACGTTGGCCGCGAGCGTATAGGCGCCGAGAGACGTGCGGACCTCGTCCGTGCCCTCGTTTAGGAGCTCGGTGACGATATCCCCGGTGCCGTCGACGAGATAGACGTCGTTGCCCGCTCCGCCCGCCATCTGGTCGGCCCCGGCGCCGCCCGACAGCATATCGTTGCCGAGGCCCCCGGCGAGCGTGTCCGCACCCGCGCCGCCGATCAGGCTGTCGTTGCCGGCGCCACCGGTGACCGCGAACGTTCCGTTCGTTTCGGCGCTGCCGTCGAACGTCAGAGTCTCGGTCGCGCGGAGGGTTGCGCCGTCGACGACCAGAGCCTGGCCGGCCGCCACGTTCGCGTCGGCCACGGTCAGATTGTAATTGAACAGAGGCGTGCTGCGCCCGGCGACCAGGGCGATCTTTTCGATCCCGCTGAAGCTGCCCGCGGCGAAGACAGTGGTGAAATTGCTCTGGAACTGCAGCGTATCGAAGCCGGCGCCGCCGACGATCGTATCGCCCTGACCGAAGCGGCCCGAGTCGAAAATGAAGACGTCCCCGCCGGCGCCGCCGGTGAGCGAGTCGACCCCTGATCCACCGTAGAGTCGGAAGCTGCCGTCCGTTTCCGCCGAACCGTCGAAGGTCAGGTTTTCGCCGACGAGCAGGGCGTAGCCATCTACGGTGAAGCTGCCTCCTGCGGCGACAAGCGAGTCGGTGCTTGCGATGACGTAGCTGTAGCGGTTGAGGCCGGTGTCGCCGTAACCGGCATCGGAGCCTGTGTAGGGATAGAGCGACTCGACGCCGGAGAGCATCTGCCCCGTCAGAACGACGTTCGTGTTGCCCTGCAGGACCACGTAGTCGTTGCCGGCGCCGCCGTCGATTCGGTCGGCCGCGTCCAGCGTTCCGCCGATGAAGATCG
Organism: Allosphingosinicella sp.; assembly: GCA_036387875.1. Classification (GTDB taxonomy): domain Bacteria; phylum Pseudomonadota; class Alphaproteobacteria; order Sphingomonadales; family Sphingomonadaceae; genus Allosphingosinicella. The sequence continues at coordinate 85,032 of DASVSX010000067.1, forward strand.
CGTCGTTGCCGCCCCCGCCGAACGCCGTATCGCTGCCGCCGCCGCGCAGATAGATGGTATCGGCTAAAGCCGTTCCGGTGACGATGTTGTCGAGAGCATTGTCGCGAAGCGTCTGGCCGGCCGCGACCGAGGTGCCGGTGAGCTTCTCGACATTGTCCGCCAGGGTGTAGCTGGCCATGGCCGTATACACCGCATCGTCGCCTTCGCCGCCGAGTTCGACCACCTGGTCGCCGCTGTGGTTGACGACATAGATGTCATTGCCCGTGCCGCCGACCATGCGGTCGGCCCCGCCGAGACCATTGAGCAGGTCGTTGCCCGCTCCACCCTCAAGCACATCGTCGCCGGAGCTGCCTTGCAGAGTGTCGGCGAAGGCCGAGCCTCGCACCCCCTCGATCGAGATCAGGCTATCGGTGACTCCGTCCGCCACGACGGTCTTGCCCTCGAGGTCGGCCGAGATCGCCGCCGAAGAACCGGAATAAGAGACGATGTCGGTGCCCGCGCCGCCGTCCAGCGTATCTGCGCCGGTGCCGCCGACGAGCACGTCGTTGCCGCCGTAGCCGAGGATGAGGTCCTGGCCCGACTGGCCTGTGAGCGGATCGTTATTGCCTTCGTCTCCTCCGAGGACGTCGATCTCGTCGCGGATGGCGAAGGTGAACGTCCTGGAGAAAGCTGGAGCCAGGGTCAGGTCGGTCGCCGCGATGCGCAGGTCGATGCTGGCGCCGTCGGTCTCGTAATCCAGGCTCTTGCCGGCGAGCAGCTGGAGCTGCCCGTCGACGACCGCGAATCGCTGGCTCGCCACGGTCGAGCCGTTCTCGAAGACCTGGTACGTATACTGGCCGCTCTTCTGGCTAGGATGATCCCCGTCGGCGACCTGGACCTTGCCCAGCACCAGAGCCGGCCGGTTGCCGGTGGTCGCGCCCGGGCCGCTATCGCTGGCCAGCCGGTCGCGCTCGGCGATCGGCCCCGCGACGCGGTCGAGCAGGACCATGTCGGTGGGGCTCTCGTTCACGTCCTCGATCACCGCCGTCACCGCAACGGTGCCCGTCATGTCGATGCCGTCGCTGGCCCGGACCGTGCCCGAAATGGTGATTTCTCCGAGGCCGTCTCCGTCGGTGTCGACGGGCGTGTAGCCGGCGCCGATCAGGCTTTCGAAGTCCGTGACTCCGGCGGCGAAGCGGACCTCGTTACCCACGACCGCGAACAGACCGCCGGGATTGTCGACCAGCTGCAGAACTGGAGTTCCGTCCTGGTCCTGCAACCTGAATCGGGCGAACCAGTTCGAGCCTTCAGGGGCGGCTCCGCCGCCTGCTTCCAGAACCGGAATGTCCGGCCGGTCGTTGCGGTCGGTGACCGCCACGGTGAACATATGGTCGGTAAAGGCCCCCTGTGCGTCGGTCGCCCGGATAGTGAGATTGTGGCTCGCGGCGCTCTCGAAATCGAGGGCCGCGGCGTTCAGGACGGACAAGGCGCCGGTCTGGGCGTCGATTCCGAATCGGCCGCCCGAGTCGTTCACCATGCTCCAGACGAACGTGTCGCCCTCTGCATCGGTGGCGACGAAGCGCGGCGCCGCGCCCGCGGCGGCGATTGCGGTCGTGCCTTCGGCGACGGCGATGGTTCCCCCAGCCGCAAGCGCGATGTTTTCCGGAGCGGTATTTCCCTCGGTCCAATAGAGACCCAGATCGGTGCCGATGGCCGCGTTCATCGCATCGGGGGTGTCCGTCGGTTCGACGGCCGTCATGCGCTGGATAAGGGCCTGGCCTTTCGGCCCGTTTAGGAAGAGCGTGTACTCGCCCGCCTGGACCATGTTCACGCGCGAGACGGCGCCCGAAGCGGCGAAGAAACCTTCGACCTTGACGACGTGATCCGAGCCGATGACTCCGATGCGCAGATGGTCGCCATCCCGGGTGAGCCAGAGCCGGCTGCGGTCCACCTCGCCGCCGAAGAAGATGACGTTCTTGCCGGACCCGTCGGTGATCGTGTCGGTGCCATTGCCCGCCTCGAAGACATACTGGTCGTCGCCGGCCCCGCCCTGGAGCGTGTCGCCGCCGCCGTGGCCGTCGAGGACGTCGGCGCCCTCGCCGCCCAGCATCGTGTCGGCGCCGCCGCCGCCGACGATCAGGTCGTTGCCGTCGCCTCCGTCCAGGGTCCCGCCGCCGTCGCCGCCGAGAAGCTGGTCGTCGCCTGCGCCGGCATTGAGCGTGTCGTTGCCCGAGCCGCCGTCCAGCACGTCCTTGCCGCCACCGCCGATCAGCACGTCGTTGCCATCGCCCGCCGAAAGCGCGTCGTCGCCTTCGCCGCCGTCGAGTGTGTCGTTGCCGCCGAGCGCCGTCAGCACGTCGCTGCCGCCATTGCCGGCGAGAACGTTGTGGCCGCCGAGGCCGATCAGCTCGTTGTCTAGCTCATTGCCGACGAGCGTGTCGCCATGGGCCGAGCCGGTCACGTTCTCGATCTCGGAGAAGACGTCGGTGTCGGCGCTTCCGCCCGCACCCGTCCCGTTGACCAGATTCACGCTGACGGCCCCGGCGGAGCCGGCGAAACGCACCGTGTCCTCGGCCCCTGCTCCCCCGAAATACATGTCCTTGCCGGTGCCGGCTTCGAACAAATCGTCTCCGGCGCCGCCGTAGAGCTGGTTCAGGCCCGCGCCGCCGGACAGCACATCGTTTCCGGCCTCGCCGCTCAGGACGTCGCTGCCGTCGCTGCCGACGAGAAGGTCGGCGGCCTCGCCGGCCTGGCCGGTGCTGTTGCCGATTACGAAATTCTTCAGGCTGACCGCCGCCCCGTCGTGGAACTGCAACGTTTCCACCGCGGCGACCGGATATTGATTGCGAAGCCGGATGATTCCGCTGCCGCTGCCGCCGACGGTCACGATCAGGTCGGAGCCGACCTGCTGGAAGGTCAGGTCGCTGAGGCTGATGCCCTCGCCGAACTCGAGGATGTCGGATCCCGAGGCTGCCGCGTCGGCGGATCCGCGAGCGACCTGTTGGCCGTTGCCGGTGCGGACGAAGCCGTTGCGCCAGCCATTGCTCGCAAGGGCCGTATCCCGCGGCGGAGTGCTTTCGCTGCCGATCCAGGGACCGCCCGCGAAGACCGTCTCCCCGGCCGCTCCGGTGATCGAAAGCGACCAGTGATATTCCATATAGCCCCCGTCCTGGGACGGATCGCCGGTGTAGATCGTCGGGAGCTGGGGCGGCCCGTCGGGTGTCGTCGACACCCACACCTGGTCGCAGCTCCAGTCTTCGCTGTAATAAGGGTCGAGCGTGCCGGCGGCGTTGAAGGCTTCCTCGAATCCTTCGGCGATGACGTCGTCGCCGTCGCCCCGCGCCCAGAGGTAGGTGTCGTCCCCCTGCTGGCCGCGAAGGAAGTCGTTGCCGTCCCCGCCTTCGAGGACGTTGTCGCCGTCATCGCCGAACAGGCTGTCGCCCGATGCGCTTCCGATCAGATTCTCGATCGAATCGAACTCGTCGCCGGCCGCGTCGCCGCCGTTGACGGCGCTGCCGTCGAGGCTCGCCGTGACTCCGGAGCCGCTTGCCGCGTAGGAGGCGGTGTCGCCGCCGCCGCCGCCGGCCAGGAGGTCCGCCCCGGCGCCGCCTTCGAGCATATCGTTGTCGTCGCCGCCGCTGAGAACGTCGTCGCCGATACCGCCGATCAGCTCGTCTTGCCCGGCGCCGCCGTAGATGACGTCCGCCCCCGCCTCGCCCTCGAGCCGGTCGTCGTCGCCGCCGCCGGAGAGGATGTCGTCCGAATCGCCGCCGGTGAGGGTGTCGCGCCCGCCGGCGCCGGTGATCCAATCCTGCCCGGAGCCGCCGGCCAGGCTGTCGTCGCCCGCGGTGCCGCCCTTCAGGACCTTCCCGTTCGCTCCGAGATCGATCGTGCCCGCCTGGTAGAAGGCCATTTCCTTCACCGGCCGCCCGCCCGGGGCGCTCGGGCCGTTCCAGTCGCGGATCGTGATCCGGTCGGCCGAGTCGGCAGCGGTTGCTACGGCCTCGTTCTCGCGGCCGATCCCGATGACCAGGTCCGGGCCCGAAGTGTCGAAGACGAGGTCCTGGACGTTGATTCCGACCTCGAAGACAATCCGGTCGCTGCCCGCCGCGGCCGAGGCCGAGGTTGAGACCGTCCCCGTATAGCGCTGCAGCTTGGTCCCCGAATAGCGGAGCGGCACCCGCCAGCTGAGGCTCCTGGTCCCACCGTAATAGACGTCCTCTCGAAGCAGCGTGCCGTTGGAATCGATCAGCTCGCCGGTCTCCCGGTCGTAGCTGTAGCCCGAGGTCAGGCGACCGTAGGAATCGGTCATGTCGACCCACAGCCCCTCGTCGAGCGGCGCCGTCACCTCTTCCTGGACGATCGTGTCGCGGCCGTCGCCGCGGCTGAACTTGAAGACGTCGTTGCCGGTCCCGCCCTTGAGGCGGTCGTCGCCGCGGCCGCCGGAGATGGTGTCGTCGCCCTCGCCGCCGTCGATCTCGTCGCCGCCCGCGTCGCCCGACAGCATGTCCTTGTCCGCTCCGCCGTAGAGCGTGTCGCGGCCGAGCCCGCCGACGATGATGTCGCGCTGGCCGTCTCCGAACAGCAGGTCGTCGCCGGTGCCGCCGCTCCCGAAATCGTCGCCGCCGAGCAGGTGGACCTCGTCGTCGCCGTCCCCGGCGACCACGAAGTCGTTATATTCGGTGCCAATGATGAGATCGTTGCCGGGCGTCCCGACGATGAAGTTCACAGTGTCGCCGATCCGGATCTCGTTGCCGTCGGCGAACTTCAGCCACTCGATGCGCTTGACGGGATCGGTGAACCAGTCCTTCACCGCGATCTCGGAGAAGCTTCCGTCGGCCGACTTGACCTTGATCATGAGATCGCCGCCCGGAGCCGTTTCGGTACCGGAACGTTTCAGCTCCAGGTCGCCCATCTCGATTCCGGCGCCGAACACGATGGCGTCGTCGCCGTCGGCCGAGACCGCCGCGGTGAAGCGCTCGCTGCTCCCCAGCCGGACGGCGTCCTTGTTCTTGAGGATCGCTCGGACCACGTCCGCAGCGTCGCCGAGCCAATTGATCTGGCCGCGGGTCGTGTCGCGAACCACCGTCGCGGTGGCCACCTCGTCGACGACGTCGCCCGAGCCGTCGCCCAGTCGAACGATATACTGGTCGTTGCCGCGCCCGCCCTTCAGTATGTCGCCGTCGCCGCCGCCGCCCGCAAGAATGTCGTCGCCGTCGCCGCCTTCGAGAATGTCGGTTCCGGTGCCTCCATCGAGCCAGTCGGAACCCTCTCGGCCGTAGAGCTGGTCGTCGCCCGCGCCGCCGTCGAGATAATTGCCGTCGCCGCCCAGGCCGCCGATCTCGTCGCCCGCCTTGATGACGTCGTTGCCTTCGTCGCCGAGCAACCAGTCGTCGAGCCGTCCGCCGTAAATAATATCGTTCCCGGCCCCGCCGAACACGTTGTTGCCCATGTCGCCGGCGTGGACAACATCGTCGCCGGCGCCCGCGTCTATCGTCGCTCCGACATCCATCGAGACGGCCGATCCGTCCGTCGAAGCTCCGTTGATTTTGAAATTGGTGGTATTGTCCAAGCGGTCGCTGCCGCCGACAAGCTTGCGGCCATCGACGGTGGTCTCCCAATGGGTCAGCTTGATGACGTCCGCGAAATCGGTTCCGGTGATCTTGGTGACGTGATCCGAAACGATCGTGTCGGTCAGATAGCCCTCGTAATCGCCCTCCTGGTCGTGAACGAGGAAGCGCCGCTCCGCCGCCTGAGAGTTTTGGATCGCGAAGGTGATCGAGCCGACGCTCAAGCCGGAAATGTCTTCGAAGATGGTCTTGAACCCGCCGTTCCAGTCGGAAGCCGCACGCCGGTTGAGTCCAAGCTCTTCGGCTCTGGTCAGCGTAATCGCCCAACCGGCCGTGAAAAGCTGATCCGGACTCATCGCGATGAGCCCGTTGATCGCCGTCGAATTGACGAAATAGTTCGCGTAGTCGCCGGCGACCGCAAGGTCGGAGAACAATCCGGTGGCGGAGAAACCCTTGTATCCGTCCACCAGCTTCAGGTGATTGTGAAGCGCGCGCTTGGCGAACACGTCGCCGCCGACCAGCTGGAAGTCCGGATCCGTCAGCGCGCTGAAGATGCCGTACTGAGCGGCGTCGGAGGCCGCCGAGTCGCCCTTCCAGCGCATGGTGATGGCGTCCTTGTCCCGAGTTGAATATGCGCGGTAGACGAAATCCTTGCCGCGCATGCCGTAATTGCCGCTTTGGACCGCGAGCGGATCCTTGAGCCTGCCTCCGGCCGCGTCGAGCACGGCATTCAGGGTGTTGGACACGCCGGTCGCCACCGAAATGGCGGCATCCTTCGATCCGCCCTTGCGCGCATAGCCGTTGGCGACGTCGAACCGTCCGGTGGTCTCGTCCCAGGCGACGTCGGCTCCCGAGCGCGGGGTCCCCCCGAAGAGGGAACCGATGAAGCCGCCCGCGATCTTCCAGAACGCCACCCAGGCGACGGCCACCGCGAAGGTCACCGGGTTGAGGCCGGCCGCCGCAAGGAACATCCCGGAGTCCCACGCGCCGAACGCCGCTCCGAGGGCTGAGCCGATCTGGCCCCCGACATTGTCGAACGTGACGATCTGGTCGGCCAGCTTGCCGCCCAGGAAAGAGGCGGCGGCCGATCCCAGCGAAGTCAAGTTTCCCACGCCCGAAAACACTGAGATGTCCGTGGCGCCGCCGGCCAGCGCGATCATGTTGTCGATGACTTGGCTGACGACGGTCGTCCCGAGCGTGCTGAAGCCTTCGGCCGCCACGCCCTTCAGGTTGAGGACCTTGACGAGCTCGCTGACGAGGAAGGTGCTGAGCGCGCCGACGCCGGCCCCCTTGACCTCGGCGAACAGCTCCTGCCCGAAGTCGGCGAGCACGTTCCTCGGCAATCCGCTTGGCAACCGCTGGGTCACCCCGCCGTTGGCGATGACCTCCGCAAGATTGTCGCCAATAGCGGCGAGCAGCGGCGAAAGGACGAGCGTATTCGCCGTCTTGTCGCCGCCGAGGAAGCCCGCCAGCGTCGAGCCGACGGAAGAGCCCAGCTTGCCATACTGGCCGAGGGCTTCGATCGCCTTCAGGTCCTTCTGGGCGATCTGGATTGCGCGCTCGGCCGTTTCGATGTCGCGTTCGAGCGCGTCGATATTGCCGGTGACCGTGATCGGATCGATTGTCTCGCCGGTGTCGGCCTTATGCTTCGCCAGGATTTTCTTCAGCTCGGCGAGGATCTTGTTCTTCTCGGTGAGCACCTGGCCGCCGGCCTTCAGCCGGTCGGCCTCGATTTCCTGGACCGTTTGGGTTTCCAGATAGTCGTTGGGATTGATCGAATTGGGCGGCGTATTTGGTTTCGGGACCAGGATTCCGTGTCGCACCAGGCCCGGGAAGTCGAGAACGTTGTTCGGGTTGGCGGCCAAGTTGCGATAGGCGCGAAGCATTGCAAATTGGAAGGTCTGGTAACTCGCCTGGCCGTAATCCGAGCGCTCTCTCGCCAAGATGGTGTTGAGGGTTGGCCGGTCTAGTTTGCTGGCATCTCCAATCGCATCCAGGATCCTGTCGCTGGGACCGTAGGTCTTGTCGTCAAAGGCGACATTTAAAATCTTGTTTTTGTCGATTTGCAGCGATGTCGCAAGGTCGGATGGGTTGCTCGGCACTGCGCTGAAATCGGAATGCCGTTCGCCCCAGTGAAACATTTCGTGGATCACATGGCGCGCGAAATAGAGGTCGCTTTCCTTGCGCAGGTCCGCGGCCTTTTTCTTGGCGTACACGAGATATTGCGCGTAGGTCATTTTGCCGTCGGCGGTCTTGGAAGCCAGGAACGCGGCCCCATCGGACTGCTTCGCCCGGGTTTCGACGAGCTTGATGCTGGCTTCCCAGGTCGCGGCGTCGCTGCCCTTGCCCAGGTCGCCGGCCTGGATCTCGAATTGGCCGTCCGTTTCGGTCGGACCGTAATTTTTGCCGGAACCAGGGCCGGGCTGGGCGATACCTCCAATGACGCGATCGGAGCCGACCGGAAGCGTGTTGGTGTTCGACACCACGATCCAGAGGCCTTCGCTGTTCGCCACGGCAATCCTGTTCAGATTCGCGACGAATTCAGCATTCCCACGCCCATTCTCGACGATCTTGTCGAAAATCTCCTGCTGCCGCTTGGTCGCCCCGACCAGGTAGATATCGGGCATCGCATTCTGCCCGTTGGTGGCGGCCGCTCCGCTATAGCGCACAGCGGAAGCGACGTTGCCGTTTTTCCCGGTCTGGATGACATCCGCCAGGGCGATCATATTGGGCACGAAATTGCTATTCGGCGGCTGGCGATAGACGTCGACCACCCGGCTCACCCGAAGATCGCTCACATAGGTGCCAAGGCCGGACTTGGTTTTTCTATCTGCCATCTAACTCATCCCAATGGAAAGCAGCGGGGTGCGAAGCGAAGCGACTCGCGACCCTGTCTAAATGTGGAAAACCGGAAGTCGATTTCGCTCGAGAAGCGGGACCGGAACATGCGAATCGCAGGACAAATATCCGAAGAGCCGCTTGCCGCGACCGCGGAGGCGGCAGCCTGAAAATAATGCTGCTCGAGAAAAAAGCTGTGAGGGAACTGGACCCGGCAGATGTCGGGAGAGACACCCGCCATCTGACAGAGCTGAGCAACGCTCCGGTCGGTCTCCCCGGGAGGCGGTGGCACCGGCAGCCCGCTCGTCAGCCAGGTACGCGCAGCTGCTTGCGCGAGCCGAGGCGAGACCAGGTCGCTTTCGGCGATCGCCAGCAGGATGTGCATGTCGCCGCCGATTCTGGCGCGCCAGATCCCGGACTCGGCCTCGCGGCCGGCGCCTTGGCCCGTGACTTGATCGAGAAGACGTTCGAAATGAGACGAGTCTTCCGTCAGCCGGGTTTGAAGGCTGGCAGCGTCCGCAGGTCGCCGACAGCCTCCTGCGACCCGGAACAGGAAGGCTGCGTCGCTGAATTCCTGCTTCCGCTCGGCCGGGCTCCCGCCCGCGCGAACGGGCGTCGCCAACGACCGGACGGCCGCTGACCAGCCGGGGGACGCGGTCGAACGGCAATCCTGCAAGCTGCACAGGCCGGCGATCCTGCGTTGCCCGGAGTCGGCGGAAGCTCCCTGGAGCATCTCCGCGCAGAATGACCGGATGGCCGCAGAGTCGGCCTTGGCACCCGGTTCGGCCTTCGAGCTACGATCCAGGATGTAAAGAAACGTGTCCTGAATCGTGCGAGGAGTCGCGAAACGCGTACCGGGCTCACCGAGAATAGCCCGCCGCCACGGCAAAGACTCATCCTTGAGGTCGTTGAACAGCGGCTGGTAGCCGTTGACGGCGACTAGCTCGCGGTAAGCCGCGTCCCCATATTCCTCTGGATTGGACCCTGCAGGAGTGGCCTGCGCGGTCGATGGCCGGCCCTCGGCCAGCGAAGCTTCGGCCGGCGAGGCTGCAAGTGGGCGGCCCGCCCGGTCGGGATCGGCACGCAGCCTCTGCCACCGCAGGAGCGCTTCCTCGTTACCCGAAAATTTCAGGTCGCCCGGGAAAAGCTTGACGCTTCCGCCCCCGCCCTTTCGAGGGAGATACAAAGCGGTTCGGCGTTTCGAGGGCCTCGTCGCCGCGTCCAGGTACAGCGCGCGCGCCCGGCGCAGGTCGCGCGCCACTCCGCGGCCCTCCTCGAACCGTATGCCAAGCCGGAGCTGGGCCTCTCCGTCTCCGGCGCGGGCGCGCCGTGCCAGGGACTGAAGCTCGGAATCCGAAGTTCCTGCTCGAAGCGGGATCCCGGCGTAGGTAGCAGGCGCGCAGGCCGTCAGCGCGAGCGTAATGGTCGCGAGGCCAAGCTCCGCCCACGCACCCCTCCGACCCGTGACCAGCCCGCCTCGACGCACCGCGTGCGCTCCCCTTCCCCAAAAAAAAGTCCCGAAAGAGCCGCCCAGCCATGCGCGCGGCGAAGACAGTGCCCCATCCCCGGCGCCTCGCTGCCTCCCCCGGGGGCGGCGAGCAAGTTCGAAACCGAGATAGTTCCACTGTGGAATCAATAGTTTGGCCGATGGCGGAAAAGCTGGATAAATGCGCATCCGAAACGTCCTCCATTTAGCGCCAAATCGACCGCTATCGGTCCGGTCCGAGGTTCGCCGCCGGCGCTCGCGAATCACTTCAACGTGCCGCCCGAGCGACCCGTTGCCAGCCCGGCGCCCGCATCCGGTTTGACGATTTCCGATCGGGGCGGCGCGGCTAGATCCCGGCCGCCAGATACTCCATCAGGCGCTCGGCCGCGTCTTCGGAAAGCTCGATCAGAACACCCCGGCCGTCCTGGGGATCGGGAACGCGGACGAACAGGCCGCGCTCGGTGAGCTCGCGGATCCAGCGCAGGGCGGTAGTCGTCGGAACTCCGGCGGCGATGCACAGGCTCGAGGTGCGCACCGCCCGGCCGTCGAGCCGGGCGGCGAGAAGGTCGAGCATCATGTCCCAGACGGGATCGGCGAACAGGTCGGCGCCGAAGGCGGCGGAGCGCTTCCGCCTCTTCCGGATGAGCGTTCGGACGAATTCCGAGTCTAGCGCCTGAGCCGGGGCCGAGGCCTCGGTCTCGGCGATCTCTCCGGCCAGCCGGCCGAGCTCCTCTGTCAGCTCGACCAGCCGCCGGGACGCGACCGGCCCCCCGGCCGCGGCGGCCGAGTGCGGATTGCGCGGGACATGGCGCGGAGCGACCGTCCAGCGCCCCGCCGCCGAACGCCGCCGGGCCGACTCACCGCTCACGGCCGGCCTCGTCCATCGCCTGGGAGATCGGGGAGACGAGATATTGGATGATCCGGCGCTCGCCGGTCTTGATCTCGGCCTGGACGGCGAGGCCGGGGCCGATCGGCTGGCGGCGGCCGCCGACCTGGATCCAGCTTCGCGACAGCCTGATCCGGGCGGTGTACATCAGGCCGCCCGGCTGAGCCTTGCTGCCCTCGCCGCCGGGCTGGGCCTCCTGCTGGACGGCGTCGCGGCTGATCGTCTCGACGATGCCCTCGACCAGCCCATAGTCGGTGAACGGATAGGCTTCGAGCTTCACCCGCACCTTCTGGCCTTCGCGGACGAAGCCGATGTCCCGGTTGATGATCTGAGCCTCGACCTCGACCTGGCTTCCGTCGTCGGGGACGATGATCATCAGCGGCTGGGCGGGCTGGACGATCCCTCCGATCGTGTGGACGGCGAGCTGCTGGACGATGCCGTCGACCGGCGAGCTTATCTGCTGGTAGAGTCGGCGGCGCTCGGACTTGCGCACTTCCTCGCTCCGCATCCCGGATTCGTCCTCCGCAGCGGAAAGGTCGGTCGCGGCCTTCTTCGAGAATTCCTCGCGGAGCTGGCGAAGCTGGGCGTCGATGTTGGCGATCGCCGCCCGCGACTTTGCGGCGTTGCTTTCCTGGACGTCGATGTTTCGCAGGTGCTCGACCCGCATCTGCTCATATTCGAGCAGCTTGAGCTTCGAGAAATGGCCACGCGCTGTGAGGTCGCGGCGAGCCTCGAGCTGCTGGTCGACGAGCGGAAGGGTCTGGCGGAGCTTGGCGATCTCGGCGGCGGTGGCGGCGAGCTCGGCCGAGCGCTCGGCCCGGCTTTCGGCGAGCGAAGCGCGCTGGGCCTCATATTCGGCGATGGCGCTCCGGATCAGCTGGTTCTGGGTCTGGACGATTTCGGGAGGCGTGCCCTCCGGGGCGTGGAAGGCGGGCGCGCGCCCGCCGAGATGGGCGAGGAAGGCGTCGTTGCGGGCTTCGGCGATCTGCGCGGTGAGCAGGCCCCGGCTGGCCTGGGCTTCCTCGGCGCCGGCGACGGTCGGGTCGAGCTCGATCAGGAGCTGGCCCTTGCGGACCCTCTGGCCGTTGCGGACGTGGATGGCGCGCACGGCGCCGATCTCGATCGGCTGGATCACCTTGACGTTGGCCGCGGGCAAGGTCTTGCCGCTGGCCACGGCCACCACGTCGACCTTCCCGACGAACGACCAGATCAGCCCCAGGGCGAAGAGCGTGCACAGGCTCAGCATCAGGAGCCGGAGGCCGGGGCTGGGCGGCTTCTCCATGATCTCCAGCGCTGCGGGCAGGAATTCGTGGTCGAGGGTCGGTTTCCGGGTCCGCTCGGCCTCGTTCTGCCGGCGCCACGCTTCGCGGAGCACCGCGAGGTGGCGCGACAAAGTCGGAAATCGATCGGCGATCGCGGTCATGCCGCCACTCCCATCTGCTTGCTGTACAAGGCGCAGTAGCGGCCGCCCTTCCTGAGCAGCGTCTCGTGGTCGCCTTCTTCGGTGATCTCGCCCGCTTCCACGGTGATGATCCGGTGGCACTGGCGGACGGCGGACAGGCGGTGGGCGATGATGATCACCGTCCGGCCGTGGCTGATCATCCTGAGGTTCCTCTGGATGATCTCCTCGCTCTCGGCGTCGAGCGCGGACGTCGCCTCGTCGAGGATCAGGATCCGCGGGTCGTTGATGAGCGCCCGGGCGATCGCGATCCGCTGGCGCTGGCCGCCCGACAGATTGGCCCCGCGCTCGTCGATGATCGTGTCGTAGCCGTGCGAGAGGCCGACGATGAACTCGTGCGCTCCGGCGAGCTCCGCCGCCGCCATCACCGCCTCCATCGGCCGGGTCGGGTCGACGAGCGAGATGTTCTCGCGGACGCTCCGGTTGAACAGGATGTTCTCCTGGAGGACCACTCCGACCTGCCGGCGAAGCCAGGCCGGATCGACGAGCGAGAGGTCCACTCCGTCGACCATCACCCGGCCCTGCTCGGGCACGTAGAGCCGCTGGACGAGCTTGGTGAGGGTCGACTTGCCGGAGCCGGACGGGCCGACGATCCCGAGCATCTCGCCCCCCGCGATGGCGAGGCTGATCCCGCGCAGGGCCTCGGGCGCGTCGGGCCGGTAGCGGAAGCGGACCTTGTCGAACTCGATCTCGCCGCGGATCGCGGGCAGGCTCGCCCGGTTGGGGTTGTGCTCTGGCTCCGCCGGAGCGTTGAGGACGTCGCCCAGCCGGTCGACCGAGATCCGCACCTGCTGGAAATCCTGCCAGAGCTGCGACAGGCGCAGGATCGGCTGGGAGACCCGGCCGGAGAGCATGTTGAAAGCGACGAGCGCTCCGACGCTGAGATCGCCCGCGATCACCGCCTTCGCTCCGAAATAGAGGATTGCGACGGTGGTCAGCTTCGAGATGCCCTGGATGAGGTGGTTGCCCCAATTGGCGAGCTTGGTCACCTGGAACCCTGTCTGGGTATAGCCGGCGAACTGCTTCTCCCAGCGGTCGCGCATTTGAGGCTCGACCGCCATCGCCTTCAGGGTTCCGATGCCGGTCACGGTTTCGACCAGGAAGGACTGGTTCTCGGCCCCGCGGCGGAACTTCTCGTCGAGCCGCTCGCGCAGCGGCGGAGTGATGAAGACCGAAACCGCGACGTAGAGGGGAATCGAGAGCAGTACGACCAGTGTCAGCATCGGGCTGTACATGTACATCACTGCGAAGAAGACGATGGTGAAGAACAGATCGATAACCACCGTAACCGCGTTCGACGTCAGGAACTCGCGGATGCTTTCGAGCTCGCGGACCCTCGCGATGCTGTCGCCGACCCGGCGCGCCTCGAAATAGGAGAGCGGCAGGTTGAGCAGATGCCGGAACATTCGGGCGCTGAGCTCGGCATCGACCCGATTGGTGCTGTGCGCGAACAGCCAGTTGCGGAGTCCCGAAAGCCCGGTCTCCCAGATCAGGATCACCGCGAGACCGATGGCGAGCACGTCGAGGGTCGTCATCGACTGGTGGACGAGCACCTTGTCGATGATCAGCTGGAAGAAGATCGGGGAGACCAGGCCCATCAGCTGGAGGAAGAACGACGCGATCAGGACGTCCCTCAGCGGCTTTCGATATTTGACCAGAGCCGGGATGAACCAGCTGATGTCGAACGGGCGCGCCGCTCCGGCCATCCGCTCGCGGGCGGTCATCAAGAGCAGGCGGCCGCCGAAGCGCTCGCGGAACTCCGCCATGCTCCAGACTTCGGGCCGATCGCTGTCGCCGAGCTGCACGAGAACTCGCGGCGACTCGCTGTCGTCCTCGACCTTGAGGAGGATGGCGGCATCCCCGTCGCCGAGCTCGGCGATCGCCGGAAGCGGCAGCTTGTGGACCTGGTCGGCTTCGCACCGCCGAATCCGGCCGATCAGGGCGAGCTTCTTGGCGATGCGCGACAGATCCTCGAGCGTGTAGGGATCCTCGCCCTTGCCGCGATCGTGCCCGATTTGCCGCGGATCGGCCGGAACGCCCAGGAAGCGTGCGAGCAGGATGAAGCAGGCGAGCGCCGGGTCGCTCCCGGCACGCGGCTGCTCCTCGCCCGAGGGGCGCCGTTCACTGTTTCGATCCATATTCCCCGCTCTTTGCAAGACGCACGCTTCGGGCGCCGACGATGGCCGCGCGAATCAGGAGCAGTGCGTTGTGATTAAGTGCCTGTTATATATGCAAAAAGTGTGAGGCCCAGTGACATTTGGTCCAAAAGTCCGGGCATTTTCGGACAGCATACGGGATCCCGGAATATTCACACCAGATCGGCGGATATTCTAGCGCAGGATCCGGCCGATGGCGCGCAGATAGACCTCCATCCGCCGGCTGCCTTCTTCGGTCAGCTCGAGCAGAATCCGCCGACGGTCGGTCGGATCGGGGAGTCGCTGGACGAGGCCGGCCTGGGCGAGCTGATCCACCCACCGCAGCGCGGTCGTCGCCGGAACGCCGGCGGCCACGCAGGCGCTCGTGACCGGGACCGGCCGCTTGGCGAGACGCGCGGACATCAGATCGAGGAGCATAGCCCAGCCGGGATCGGTGAACGAGGAGTCGGCGAAATGCCGGAATCGGATTCGCCTTATCTCGATCAGCAGTTTGAGCACCTCTTCCGGAGATTTCGAATGCCGGGCGCGCGGCGGCACCTCGTTCCCGTCCTCGCCGGGCGGACGCAAGGCCAGCGTGGAAGCAATGTGCGCGGCTTCCTCGCTCAGGGCCTTGAGGCGTACGACGACCGGATCGTCGTCCTTCCGGGAAGTCCCCGATCTCGAATGCCCTGCCACGTCGATCCCCAGCCCCGGAAGGCCCCCGCGCGAAAACGATAGCGATCGTTCCCACTCCGCGCGGCGACGGTCGATTACAACTGCCGGGACAGTGGCACAGTCGGGTTGCGGCGTCACCCTGAACTTGTTTCAGGTCCGACCCTGCGCCCGTGCCGCTCGACCGGGACGCGAGACCTGGCCGGACTCACCGGGCGGGGCCTGCGTCGTCCAGCTCCAGCCATTGCTCGAAGAAGCCGCCGTAGCCGCGCTCGGGATCGATGAAATGGATCTCGTAAATCCAGGTTCGCGGATTCCCGTCCCGATCGGGCCCGGACAAAGGCAGCCGGTTGCCGGGATGAAGATAATTCTCGCTGAGCTCGCCCTGGACGATCTCGTGGGGAAAGCTCCCGATCAGGTGTCCGGCATGCCAGTTCGCATAGCTGTAGCCGTGCGCCCGGGCCGCTTCGACGGCGAGCTCGTACATGTCGGCGCCGGTGACGGTCCCGCGGTTCTTCTCGAAAAAATCGCGGCCTTCATACCAGGCGGTTTCGATCGCGTCCCGAAGCCGGACCCTGCCGGGATCGTCCCCGATCACATAGGTCCGGCCGATATCCGCCTCCCAGGATTCGAACATCGGCCCAAGGTCGACGAAGACCATGTCGTCGGGCTCGATTCGAAGGTCGGGCGGGGTGTCTCCGAAGGTCGAAAGGGTGTTCGGTCCGGCCCTCACGATCCGCTTGTGCCAGTGCTTGAAGGTTCCGAACATCTCCTGGCCGAGCGATTGCAGCTCCCGGCTCAGCTGAAGCTCCGTCACCCCTGCCCGGAAGAGCCGCGCCTGCTCCGCCGAGCGCAGCAGGTCCATCGCCATTCGATGCGCCTGCAGCAGCCGGTGATGGCGATCCGGGGCAGGATCGTAGCTATAGGTCGTCATGCCGAAGGGGGTCCGGGCCAGGTCTCGTCTTTCGCGATGTATGAGATTGAAGCGTCCAAGGCGAGGGCGCCCGCAACAGGCAGCCACCAGTCGTTTTCCTATTTGCGGAGGCGCGGCCGCCGGAGCCTAGGTCAGCTTTCGCCCGGCCCAGACCACCCGACCGATGATGGCGAGGGTGGCCAGCTCGATATCCTTCCATTCCGGATAGGCCGGATTGTCGCTCGTGATCGTCGCCCGGGCCGCGAAGGGATTGATGGCGAGGCGCTTGACCATCAGCGTATCCTCGCGGCGAAGGACGTAGATGCCGTCGCGGAGCCGGTCGGCGCCGTCCGCTCCGTCGACCAGTATATCGTCGCCGTCGGCCAGGGTCGGGCTCATCGAATCGCCCTGCACCCGAATGAAGGAAAGCTTGTTGGTTCCGCCATTGCAGAGCTGGCGCAGCCACTTGGGGTCGAAGGCGATGTGCGAGACGGCGGCCTCGCCGCCGGTGATCGCGCCATGGCCGGCCGAGGCGCCGACGTCGAGGCGGGGAACCTTGATCATCCCCTCGGTCGAATCCTCGCTCTGACGGCCCGAAGGCCCGCCCAGAAGAGCCTCGCTCACTCCCAGATAGCGGGCGATGGTTCGGCGATCGTCCTCGTCGAGCTTGCGCGGCGTCCCGCGCTTGATGAACTGCTGGATGTAGGCGGGGTTCTTGCCGATCAGGCGAGACAGGCCGGCAAAATCCTCCCCCCGTTCCTTGAGGAGGCGCTCGAGGTTTTCGCGGGGGTCGATGCGATCCATAGCCGCCTTGTAGTGGCAGGAATTGTCCTAGACAAGTAGGAACTTTCATGGGAGAATAGGAAATCGACAGATTCGGAGCCCCCAATGATCCTCGACCGCATCGACCGTTACCTTCGAAGCTCGAAATCATCTCCGTCGCGGCTCGGAAGGGACGCCGTGGGCGATCCCAATTTCGTGATGAACCTGCGCGACGGAAGGCGGCCGCGCCAAGCCACGCTCGATCGGGTCCTCGCCTTCATCGAGCGCGAGGAGGCGCGAATCCAATGACCTGGACCGAGCTCCTGGCCGAAGGCGGTAACTATCTGGTCATCGCCGCCGCTCTGGCAGCCGGGATCGCCGCGTCCTACGGCCGCGAGCTCGAGGCCGGCCGCCGTCCGATGGGCGAATGGTGGATCCGGCGGCTGCTCATCACGCCCCTGCTGGTCATCGCGGCGACTGCCGCGACCGAGCTTTTCGGCCTCAGCAAAAGCGGCGCGGCCTTCACCGCCGCGATGCTTTCGATCGGCGGCTACGACGTCGTCAAGCTCATCGAGGCGCGGTGGCTGCGCCGGGTGGGCCTTGGCGACGGCGACCTTCCTTCG
Source organism: Allosphingosinicella sp. (assembly GCA_036387875.1). Taxonomy (GTDB): domain Bacteria; phylum Pseudomonadota; class Alphaproteobacteria; order Sphingomonadales; family Sphingomonadaceae; genus Allosphingosinicella. The sequence continues at coordinate 102,355 of DASVSX010000067.1, forward strand.
CCGGTCCGGACCCCGGAATGGCCTTTGCCGCCGGAATGATCGTTGGAGGCCTCGCGAGGTTGCGGCGTCGCGCCCGATCCCCGAGAAGCGGCCCATGGACGAGGTCAAGCGCTCCTTCCCGCCGATCGTCGACACCCGGACCCGGGTGCTCGTGCTCGGCAGCCTCCCCGGCGAGGAGTCGCTCGCTCGAAGCCAATATTACGCCAATCCGCGCAACCATTTCTGGCGCCTGATCGGGGAAGTGACGGGGCTCGAACTGGTCGGGCTTCCTTACGAGGCCCGGCTTCGGGCCCTGATCGGGGCTCGGGTCGGCCTTTGGGACACGGTCGGAGCCGCGACCCGTCGCGGCAGCCTCGACGGGGCCATTCGAGGCCACCGGGCCAACGATCTCGCCGAGCTCGCCGGCCGGCTCGGCGAGCTCAGGGCGGTCGGCTTCAACGGCGGCAAATCCGCCTCGCTCGGCCTGGCGCACCTGGCCGGGAGGCGTGACCTCGCTCTGATCCCGCTGCCGTCGAGCAGCCCCGCTTACACCCGGCCGTTCGAGGAGAAACTGGCCGAATGGATGAAGCTTGCGCCGTATCTCGCCTCTTCGGCTGAAGCGCGGGGCGATTCGGGCTGAGCCTGCCCAAGCCCTTTTCCTCACTGCGAACGCACAGCAAGGAAGGGCCTTCGACAAGCTCAGGCCGAACGGCTAGGGCCGAAGCAGCCCTATTTGCAACGGAACGGAAGTCATGATCGAAGCCTTCATCTGCGACGCGGTTCGAACTCCGATCGGCCGCTACGGCGGAAGCCTGGCCCACGTCCGCGCCGACGATCTCGCCGCAATCCCGATCCGCGCGCTCATCGAGCGCAACCCCAACGTCGACTGGGACGAATTGGACGATGTCATCCTCGGCTGCGCCAACCAGGCCGGCGAGGACAATCGCAATCTCGCCCGGATGGCGGCGCTCCTCGCCGGGCTTCCGGACAAATCGGGCGGGGTGACCCTCAACCGCCTTTGCGGCTCCGGAATGGACGCGGTCACCATGGCCGCCCGGATCATCCGGGGAAGCGACGCCGACATGGTCCTCGCCGGCGGCTCGGAAAGCATGAGCCGGGCGCCCTTCGTCATGGCCAAGGCGCAAAGCGCCTTCGACCGCAACGCCGAGATGTACGACACCACGATCGGCTGGCGCTTCGTCAACCCGAAGATGAAACAGGCCTATGGCGACGACACGATGCCGTCGACCGCTGAGAACGTGGCTCAGGAGTGGCAGGTAAGCCGCGAGGATCAGGACGCTTTCGCCGTCCGGAGCCAGGACAAAGCGGCCACTGCGCAGGAGAATGGCCGCTTCGCCGCCGAGATCGTTCCGGTCTCCATCCCGCAGCGCAGGGGCGACCCGCTCGTCGTCGACCGCGACGAGCATCCGCGCAAGACCAGCGTCGAGGCGCTTTCGAAATTGAAGCCGATCGTCCGCTCCGATGGCACCGTCACCGCCGGCAACGCCTCGGGAGTCAATGACGGCGCCGCCGCCATGGTGGTCGCGTCCGAAGACTCGGCGAAGCGCAACGGCCTTACCCCCCGGGCCCGGATCGTCGGCGGTGCGGTGGCCGGCGTTCCGCCCCGGATCATGGGAATCGGCCCGGCTCCGGCTTCTCAGAAACTGTTGAAGCGTCTCGGGCTAAGTATCGGCGACATGGACGTTATAGAGATCAACGAGGCCTTCGCCGCCCAGGCTCTTCCAGTACTTCGCGAGCTCGGCCTCCCCGATGACGCGCCCCACGTCAATCCGAACGGCGGCGCCATTGCGCTCGGTCACCCGCTCGGAATGTCGGGAGCCCGGCTTGCCATGACCGCCACGGAGGAGCTCCACCGCCGCGGCGGGCGCTATGCCTTGTGCGCCATGTGCATCGGCGTCGGGCAAGGCATCGCGATGGTGATCGAGCGGGTCTAATCGTCATTCCGGCGAAGGCCGGGATCTCGGGGAGACCCGCCGAGACTACTCGACCCGAGGTCCCGGCTTTCGCCGGGATGACGGGGAAGCCTCTCGCCCCTTCGAGCGTTCATTGCGGCAAAAGGCGCCTCCTGCTAGGGCCCGCGCCAGGAGATCAGCCATGTACACCACCGAGCTCGGCAAGACCCGGAGCGTCGCCTCCACCGAGGATGCGGAGAAGCTCGCCGCCTTCGAGGCGCGGGTCGCCGCGGACGAGTTCATCGAGCCCAAGGACTGGATGCCCGAGGCCTACCGGCGCACCCTCACCCGCCAGATCTCGCAGCACGCCCATAGCGAGATCGTCGGAATGCTCCCCGAGGGCAACTGGATCGGCCGCGCTCCGTCGCTCAGGCGCAAGGCGATCCTTCTCGCCAAGGTGCAGGACGAGGCGGGCCACGGCCTCTATCTCTATTCCGCCGCCGAGACTTTGGGCACCAGCCGCCGAGAGATGATCGAGGCGCTCCACTCCGGCAAGGCCAAGTACAGCACCATCTTCAATTATCCGACCCTTACATGGGCCGATATCGGAGCGATCGGCTGGCTGGTCGACGGCGCCGCGATCATGAACCAGGTGCCCCTCCAGCGCACCTCCTACGGCCCCTATGCCCGGGCCATGGTCCGGGTCTGCAAGGAGGAGAGCTTCCACCAGCGCCAGGGCTATGAGATCTGCATGGCGATGATGGCCGGCACCCCGGAGCAGCAGCGGATGATGCAGGACGCTTTCAACCGCTGGTGGTGGCCGTCGCTGATGATGTTCGGGCCGCCCGACGCGGACAGCCCCAACACCGCCCAGTCGATGCGCTGGCGGATCAAGCGCGACACCAATGACGAGCTTCGCCAGAAGTTCGTCGACATCACCGTACCGCAGGCGGAGGCGATCGGCCTCGAAGTGCCGGACCCTGCGCTGAAGTGGAACGAGGCGGCGGGCCGTTACGATTTCGGCGAGGTCGACTGGGAGGAATTCTACGCGGTCGTCCGGGGCGAAGGGCCGGTCGCGAAGGAGCGGATGACGGCAAGACGCCAAGCCTGGGAAGACGGCGCCTGGGTCCGCGAGGCGGCGGCGGCTTATGCGGAGAAGCACAGCCGCAAGCGGGAGGCGGCATGATACCCTCCCGTCATCCCGGCGAAAGCCGGGACCCCGGGTCGCCAAGGCTCCACGGGTCTCCCCGAGGCCCCGGCTTTCGCCGGGGTGACGAGAAATGAACGATTGGCCGCTCTGGGAAGTCTTCGTCCGCTCCAAAGGCGGAATGGCTCACCGCCACGTCGGCTCGGTCCACGCCCCCGACCCGGAGATCGCGCTCCGCCACGCCCGCGACACCTATACCCGCCGAATGGAGGGAATCAGCCTCTGGGTCGTCCCTTCCGCCTCGATCGTCGCTTCGGACCCGGGCCAGGACGCGGCAATGTTCGATCCCGCGGCCGACAAGGTCTACCGCCACCCGACCTTCTACGACATCCCCGAAGGCATCACGCACATATGAGGGGGGCCGCATCTTATCCTCCCCAAGCCTTGCTTGGGGAGGGGGACCGGGCGAAGCCTGGTGGAGGGGTAGATGGCATAGGCCTGTGTCGGCGACCCCTCCACCACCCTTCGGGTGGTCCCCCTCCCCAGCCAATGCTGGGGAGGATTTAAGCATGCCGGCCCTCCCCCCCATCCGCCCCGAGGACGAGCGCCGTGCCGCCGGGGATGAGCCCCACGGCGCGTTCGACCCGCAGGGCGAGCCCGAAGGCGGCGCGCTGTTCGGATATCTCCTCCGCCTCGGCGACGACAGCCTGATTCTCGGCCAGAGGCTCGGCGAATGGTGCGGCCATGCGCCGTCGGTCGAGGTCGATCTCAGCCTCGCGAACATCGCCCTCGACCTGATCGGCCAGGCGACCCATTTTCTCGAATATGCCGGGACTGTGGAGGGCAAGGGCCGGGACGGCGACGCCCTCGCCTTCCGCCGAGACGTCCTCGACTATCGCAATTGCTGGCTGGTCGAGCAGCCGAACGGCGACTTCGCCCGGACGATGGCGCGGCAATTCCTCTTCTCGACCTGGCAGAAGCTGCTGTTCCGGGCGCTTCTCGGTTCGAAGGACGGGCTCATCGCCGGGGTCGCGGAGAAGGCCGTCAAGGAGGTCACCTACCACCAGGAGCTTGCCGGCGAATGGGTGATCCGCCTCGGCGACGGGACTGAGGAGAGCCGGCGCCGGATTGAGGACGGCCTCGCCTGGAACTGGCGCTTCGTGCCGGAGCTGTTCGAGATGGACCCCCTCGCAGCCTTTATGGCTGAGCGCGGCATCGGCGCGGATCTTGCGGCTCTGCGGGCCGATTACGATGCGCATATCGCCTCCGTCCTCGCCGAAGCTACGTTGCAGCCGCCGCCCGACCAGCGCCCGATCCTCGGCGGCCGCCGAGGCCATCACAGCGAGCATCTCGGACACCTGCTCGCCGTGATGCAATTCCTCCCGCGCACCTATCCGGACGCGAAATGGTAGCGGCCGTTAACCCGTCATCCCGGCGAAAGCCGGGACCTAAGGTCGAGAAGGCGCCTTATCCGCCCCGAGGTCCCGGCTTCCGCCGGGATGACGTGGAGGGGATCCAGGCGGTGCTGAGCGAAGTCCCCGATCCGGAAATCCCGATCATCTCCGTCGTCGAGCTCGGCATCGTCCGCTCGATCGAGTCGGACCGGGTCGTCATCACGCCGACCTATACCGGCTGCCCGGCCGCGCAGGTGATCGAGCGCGACATTCGCGGCGCGCTCGACTCCGCCGGCTACCGCTACGTCCGGATCGAGACCATCCTCTCCCCGGCCTGGACCACCGACTGGATCAGTCCCGAAGGACGTCGCAAGCTAAACGCCTACGGGATCGCGCCTCCGACCCAGGGAGTCGTGGAATGCCCGCAATGCGGCTCCGCCGAAACGGAGGAGATCAGCCGCTTCGGCTCCACCCCCTGCAAATCGCTCTGGCGCTGTCGGTCCTGCGCCGAGCCCTTCGACCTGTTCAAATGCCATTGAGCCGCCGAGGATGAGCGTCAATTTCCACAGCCTGGCGATCGCCGGGATCGTCGAGGAGACCGCCGAGGCCAGGTCGATCCGCTTCGAGGTGCCGCCCGAGCTTCGCGAGGCCTTCCGCTTCAGGCCGGGCCAGCATCTCACGTTGAGGGCCGAGATCGGCGGCGAGGAAGTGCGCCGCAACTACTCGCTGTGCGTCGCTCCTCAGGAGGGCGAGCTCAAGGTGACCGTGAAGCGGATCGCGGGCGGCCTTTTCTCCAACTGGGCGAACGACGCTCTCCGGGCGGGCGACCGGATCGACGTGATGGAGCCGCACGGAAGCTTCACCTGGGATTTCGAGCCCCGCCTGGCCAACCGTTACGCCGCCTTCGCCGGAGGCTCCGGGATCACCCCGGTCATGTCGCTGCTCAAGACCGCCCTGATCGAGGAGCCCGCGAGCCGCTTCACGCTCTTCTACGGCAACCGCGACAGCCAGTCCGTCATCTTCCTCGAGGAACTCGCCCGATTGAAGAACCGCTTCATGGACCGGCTCGAAATCCACCATTTCCTCGCCGAGGAAGCCGAGGACATCGACTTGTTTAACGGAATGCTCGACCGCTCCAAATGCGGCGAGGTGCTCGAGCATCTCATCGAACCGGACGGGATCGCCGCCTTCTTCATCTGCGGACCCGGCCCGATGATGGACGCCGCCGAAGAGGCCCTGCTCGACCGCGGGGTCGCCTCCGATCGGATCCATCTCGAGCGCTTCACCGCCGGTCGGCCGCCCGAGGCGCTCCAGGCCCAGCTCGATGCTCTGTCAAAGGAGGCGCAGGGCGCGACCATGCTGGTCACCCTCGACGGCCGCAAGCGCCGGGTCTCGTTCAGCGCCGAGGCCGGCAACATCCTCGACAGCGCCCGACTCGCCGGCCTCCCCGCCCCCTTCGCCTGCAAGGCGGGGGTGTGCGCGACATGCCGCGCCCGAGTGGTTGCGGGCGAGGTCGAGATGGCGGCGCGCTACGGGTTGACCGACGAGGAAGTTGCGAACGGCTATATCCTGACCTGCCAGTCCGTGCCCAAAGGCGAAGGCCTGGAAGTCGATTACGACGCCTAGAAGGCGAACGAGAGCCTGAGCCCGAGCTCCGTCGTCCTGTTTCGCGGTTCGAAGAACTCGATGGCCTCGCTCGGATCGTCCGGGTTGGTGATAGTGAAGGTTTCCGAACGGTCGACCTTCCAGTGCCGGAGGAAGGGTCCGAAGCTCAGCGCATGCTTGCCGACCGCGGTTTCGTAGGCGATGCTCGCTTCGAAGCCGTGGCCCCCGTCGAGGTCGAGCTTCAGGTCCGGAATCTCCGGATCGAGATCGGACAGCTTGGACTCCGCGGTCCCGTTCAGTACGAAATTATACTGGGCGTTGACCAGGATCGCGCCTTTGCCCATCGCAATCCGGGCGCCGACGCCGACCGGGAGGTAGGCGTAGCCCACCTCCCGGTCGTAGCCGCTGAGGCCGCCCGACGACGTCTCCCCGCCGCTCTCGTCGATCAGCGACCGTCCGGCGAGGCCGGTGAACGGGCTCAAGGTCACGCCACCGCCGACCGGCACGTCGAGCCCGACATGCAGCTCGAGCTGACCGAGGCTTTGGTCGACATTCTCGATCCGATCGTCGCCGGCCGGGTCCGGCGAGCGATAATCGACCGACCCCACGGCGACCGAGAGCTTGCCCCGGAGGAAGAATCCGCCGCCGAGCGTCTCGACATAATTGACGTGGAAGCCGCCGAAGAGACCGTCGTCATAGACCAATGTCTCCCCTTCCAGCCGCTCCCGGTAGGCGTAGTCGAAGACCTCGACGCCTGCTTCGAATCCGCCGGGGGTGCGGGCCTGAGCCGTTCCCGGGAGGATTCCCGCGCCGGCGATCAAAGCCGCGATCATGGTGCCCGTCTTTTTCATCTATCCCTCCCTTGGCCGCTGCCCGAAGGTGGCGGCGGTGCAGCGGGAAGGTGGGGCCGCTCGCTTGTGGGAATATTACGCGGCCGCAAGCGCCTGCGTAAGCTTGCTGCAATGTCGGTTCAGCAAAATGAAAGCCGGGAGGAGTGGTGAACGTGCGCATCCTGCTGGTCGAGGACGAACCCGAGCTCGGCGCCACGCTGGCGGCCCGGCTGAAGTCGGAAGGCTTTGTCGTGGATCTGGCCGCGAGCCTCGGCGATGCCGTCGAAGCGGTGATGGGCGCCGAATACCGACTGCTCCTGCTCGATCGGCGGCTTCCCGACGGAGACGGCCTGTCGCTGCTTCCGGTCCTGCGCACGAGGCCGACGCCCCCGCCGGCGATCGTGCTCACGGCGCTCGACGATGTTCCGGACCGGGTCGCCGGTCTCGACGCCGGCGCCGAGGATTATCTGATCAAGCCCTTCGCCTTCGAGGAGCTGCTCGCCCGGATACGCGTGCTCCTGAGGCGCTCCCCCGAAGCGGCGGCGCCGCCCCGGGTCACCGTCGGCGCACTCGAATATGATCTCGCCGCGCGCGAGCCCAGGATCGGCGGCACCGCTCTCGCCTTGCCCCGGCGGGAGCTTGCGATCCTGGACACTCTGATGCGCCGCGCCGGCCGGGTGGTGATGCGCGAGCATCTCGAATCGCAGGTCTACGGTTATGACGACGAGATCAGCTCCAACGCGCTCGAGGCTCATATCTCCCGCCTCCGCAAGCGGCTCGCGGAGGCCGGCGCCCGGGTGGTGCTTCACGGAGTGAGGGGTGTCGGCTACATGTTGAGGGCTTCATGAAGTGGCCCCGCCCGTCGCTGGTCCGGCGACTTCTCCTGGCTTTCGTGCTCGGGCCCCTGGTTGCGCTCTTCGCCTTCATCCTGGCGATCCGCCCGGTCGTCGCCAACTTCGCGGAAGTGAACGTCGGGCCCGAAATCGCGATCGTCCTCCTCGAAGAAGACCTTCGGAAGGCTCCGGGCGGGGCGCTCCGCCTAAAGCCCGGCGCGCGCTCGCTGGAATTTGCGAGGCGCAGCCCGAAGGCCTGGTTCCTTGCGCGGCAGGGAGCAGCGGAGCTGTCTTACGGGACGGTTCCCGGTCGGATACGCGAATTGATCCGGCGCCTGCCGCAGGGGATCAAGGAGGCGCATCTCGGCGACGTCCTGTCCTCCAGCCGGGCCGGCGACGTGTCGATCAGCCAGGTCGAGACCGCCGCAGGCTGGGTCACTCTCTATGCGGGGGGGATCGAGCCTTCGGCGATCTCGACGGCGGACTGGCTGTTATATGCCTATCTCGACGCCGAGCTTCACATGGCGGTAGCCTTGATGATCGTGATTTGCGCCTCTGGCGGGCCGCTGGCCATTCCGATCGTCCTTCGGTCGTTGCGGCCGACCGCACGGGCCGCGGCGGGCATAGACCCGTCCGAGCTCGACAAGCGTCTCCCCGAGGAACGGGTGATCAAGGAGCTGCTCCCGATCGTCCGGGCGTTCAACGGCGCGCTGGGCCGCCTGGCTGCCGGCTTCGAGCGCCGGCGGCGGTTCATCGCCGATGTCGCTCACGAACTCAGGACTCCGCTTGCGGTGCTCAACATGCACATCGACGCTCTCCCCGCCGGCGGCGGCAAGGGCGATCTCCAGCGCATCGTCTACCGCCTGGGGCAGATGGTGGGTCAGATGCTCGACTCCGAGCGGCTCGCGCTTTCCGCCCGGCGGCGCGAGCCGGTGGACCTGGTCGCCACGGCCCGAGCGGCGGTGGCGGACATCGCCCCTCTCGCGGTCGCCAGCGGCTACGAGCTCGGTCTCGCCTCCGCCTTCGACCGCCTGGTCGTTCAGGGCGATTCCTACGCGATTTCGAGAGCGCTCTCGAACCTGCTCGGAAACGCCATCGCCCATGGCGGGGGTTCTGGAACGATCGAGGTGCGGGTCGGCCGCGACGACCGGATCGACGTGTCGGACGAAGGGCCCGGAATCCCGAGCGAGGCGCGGGAGCGGATCTTCGAACCCTTCCACCGCGAGCGCTGGGACCGCGACGGCTGCGGCCTCGGCCTTCACCTCGTGCGCGAGATCATGCGTGCGCACGGAGGCGAGGTGCGCCTGGTCGAAACGGGCGGCGGGTCGCTTTTTCGGCTGGAATTCCCCGCCGGCTGAGAGTCAGCGGCTGCCGCGGTCCTGAGCCACTCCGTAGCGGGCCATTCCATAGCCGCTCAGATTCTGGTCGAAGCTGATCACCGCCCGAACCGTGCTCTGCATCGCCGCCATTCGCTGGCCGAGCGGAGCGGAGGTGCGGCGGATCATTACCGCCACCGCGTAGGAGCGGCCGTCGGGGCCGGTAACCACCCCGATGTCGTTATATCCCGCCTGGACCCCGCCCAGCACCTGGCCGGTGCCGGTCTTGTGGGCGAGCCGCCAGCCTGGAGCGAGGCCGCCCTTGAGCCGCTGCGGGCCGGTCTTGGTGTCCGACATGATCGAGAGCAGCTTCTGGGTCGAAGCCGGCGAGAGCAGCTCGCCGCGCTTCAGCCGGGCAAGCGCGTCGACGATCCCGTTCGGGGTCGCCCCGTCCATCGGGTCCTTGATGTAGCGTTCGAAGGCCGTCCGGCGCACGGTCGCCGGAACTGCGTTGCGCGCCGCGTAGAAGCCGCCGCCATAAGCGTAGGACTGCTTCCACTCCATGCCCGCGATCCGGCTTTGAAGAAGCCGCTCGCCCGGCCCGAAGCGTATTCCGCTGATCCCCTTGTCGCGGAGGAAAGCCCTGACCGCCTCCGGCCCGCCGGCCCTCCACAGCACCGCGTCGTTGCAGGTATTGTCGCTCTGCTGGAGCGCCCGGGTCATCAGGCTGTCGAGGGTGGTCGTGTAGCCGTTGGCGCCGATCTGGGCGGCGATCGGCTGGTGGAAGAGCGTGATGTCCGCCTTGGTCAGGGTCACCGGCCGCGACAGGCTCAATTCGCCGCGGTCCGCCTTGTCGAGGGCGGTCAACGCCACCCAGAATTTGCTGACGCTCTGCTGGGGGAAGAAGGTGTCGCCGTCATAGCTGGTCGTCCAGCCGCTCCGGACGTCGCGGACCGCGATTCCGATGTCGCCGCTGAACGCCTGGCCCAGCGCCCGCACCTGGCCCTCGAGGATGCGCCGCGCGGCCGCCTCCTGCGCCGTCGGCGCCGGGGCGTAGGGCGCCGGGGCGCTATAGCCCCTGACGGCGGCGGGGAAGGAGGGCGCCGGCGCCCTGCGTCCGGACGGCTGCGCGAGCGCGGCGCTGGCGACCCCGATGACGGCGATCCCGACAAGGGCGGCAGATCGAGCGAACCGGCTGGATCCGTCGATGAACTGGCGGCGCGATACGGTCACTGGCCCCTCCTAAACCCTTATTCCCCAATAGAATCATCGTACGGGGACGAGGCTTTCCGCCAGCTTAAAAACGGTTGGTTTCGGCAGAGCGTTCCGGGTTTGCGACGGACTCCTATTCCTCCCCGCGATTTCGCCGGGGAGGGGGGCCGTGCGAAGCACGGTGGAGCGGCTCCTCGGCAGCAGGCCCCTCCACCAGGCTTCGCCTGGTCCCCTCCCCTGCATTTGCGGGATCTTTGCATAACCCCTGCGAAGCGCTCGGAGACAAAGCCCCCCTCCCCTTCAAGGGAGGGGTTGGGGTGGGGAATGTGGGGAGAATGTTCGCTGACGCCGGTGAGGCGAGCAGACAACCCCCACCCCAACCCCTCCCC